>NZ_JBIVON010000016.1:0-120919 GCF_044754145.1 Streptomyces sp. NPDC093149 | reverse complement strand
CCATAGCCCGAAAGGCATGGGAGGGGCCCCCTCCGCGTTGCCTCCCTCCTCCGCCTTGCAGACGCACGCACCCGGCCCCGCTCCTTCTTCCACCCCCCCATGTGCCGGTCGGTCTAATATGTTGCCTTTCGGTGGGGTTCGAGCTCGCACGCTCGAACCCCATTTTCGTGTCCGTCACCGGCGCCCGGAGTCCCCCACAGGCCCTGGGTACGCGCCCCCCACATGCTCCACCAGAGAAGAGACCGTCCCGTGAGTCCGCTACGCCCATCGAGCCCCCCGCGCCCCTCCGGCCCACGCATCAAGAACCCCCACCAGCTGATCGCCGAGTCCGGCGCCGACCTGGAGGGGCACGGCCTCAAGCGCACCATGGGACTCTTCCAGCTGGTGTGCTTCGGTGTCGGCGCCGTCGTCGGCACCGGCATCTTCGTCGGTCTCTCCGACAGCGTCGCCGAGGCGGGCCCCGCCGTCGTGCTGTCCTTCGTGCTCGCCGCGGTCACCTGCATCTTCACCGCGCTCTCCTTCGCCGAGCTGGGCAGCGCGATCCCGGTGTCCGGCAGTTCGTACTCCTTCGCCTACGCGACGCTCGGTGAGCGCGTC
This sequence comes from Streptomyces sp. NPDC093149, assembly GCF_044754145.1. Classification (NCBI taxonomy): domain Bacteria; kingdom Bacillati; phylum Actinomycetota; class Actinomycetes; order Kitasatosporales; family Streptomycetaceae; genus Streptomyces; species Streptomyces sp. NPDC093149. The sequence goes on along the minus strand of NZ_JBIVON010000016.1, from coordinate 120,322 downwards.
GCGTTTCTCGTCGGCTGGTGTCTACTGCTGGAGTACGGCGTCTCGGTCTCCGCGGTCGCCGTCGGCTGGAGCCAGTACGTCAACGAGTTGCTGAACAGCCTCTTCGGCTTCCAACTGCCCGTCGCCCTCTCGGCCGGCCCCGGCGACGGCGGAGTGATCAATCTGCCCGCCGTCGTGGTGGTCATGATGGCCGCGACGCTGCTGGTGCGCGGCGTCCGCGAGAGCGCGGGGGCCACCGCCGCGATGGCGGTTCTCAAGATCACCATTCTGATGCTGTTCTGCGGCATCGCCTTCACCGCCTTCGAGCACGGGAATCTCACGCCGTTCGTCGCCCACGGCGCGGGCGGGGTCACTGCCGGTGCCTCGCTGGCGTTCTTCTCGTACATCGGTTTCGACGCCATCACCACCGCGGGCGAGGAGGTCAAGAATCCGCGACGGAACGTGCCGATCGCGATCATGGTCTGCATCGGCCTGGTCACCCTGCTCTACTGCGCCGTCGCGCTCGCGGCCATCGGCGCCATCGGCCCGGGGGCCGTCGCCGACAAGCCTGCCGCGCTCTCCATCGTCGTCAATCAGGTGACCGGCTCGACCGTCGGCGGCGGGGTCATCGCCTTCGGGGCGGTCGTCGCGATCGCGTCCGTCGTGCTCGCGGTGATGTACGGCCAGACCCGCATCCTGATGTCGATGAGCCGCGACGGTCTGATCCCGCGGGTCTTCGAGCGGGTCTCGCCGCGGACGGCGACCCCCGTGGCCAACACCTGGATCGTGGCGGTCGTCTTCGCGGTCCCGGCGGCCTTCTCGTCGCTCGACGTGGTGGTGAACCTGACGACCATCGGCACGCTCGCCACCATGGTCGCGGTGAACATCGCGGTGATCGTGCTGCGCCGCCGCAACCCGGAGGTCAGGGGCTCGTTCCGGGCGCCGCTCCATCCGCTGGGCCCGCTCCTGGGCGTCGGCTTCTGCCTCTATCTGATGTACGGGACGGGCTGGACGACCTGGGTGCAGTTCGCCGTCTTCCTGATAGTCGGCGCCGCGGTGTACACCTGCTACGGCCGCAACCGCTCCCGGCTGGCCGCCGCGGGGACGGGCCGGGACGGGGCCGGTCAGCTCTGAGGCGTGCGGGACGGCAGGGTGAACCACACCGCCTTGCCCTGCTCCGTCGTGCGGTGACCGCAGGACGAGCTGAGGGTACGGATCAGCAGCAGACCCCGGCCGTGTTCCTGCCAGGGGTCCGGCACGCTGCCCGGTTCCGGGTGGGAGAGATCGCCCGGCGGGGCCGGGTCGCGGTCGTGCACCTCCACCTGGCAGCCGGTCGGCAGCAGCTCCACCACCAGCTCGATGGGCTCGTCGCTGCGGGTGTGCTCCACCGCGTTGGCGACCAGCTCGGCGGTGAGGAGCTCGGCGGTGTCCGAATCCGCGGGTGCCTCGATGTCCGCCAGCGCCGTACGGATCAGGGCGCGGGCCACCGGTACGGCCGCCGTCGTGTGCGGTAGCGCGATCCGCCAGGAGGCGGGAAGGGGGACATCGGTGGGCACAGCATGGTTTCCGTTCCGGAGATCGTGGGCTTTCTGGAAGGCGGTACTTCCAGGATTCAACCTTACGAAGTGCAACAACAGAGACAAGGGTCTGTCGACCGGTATGAAGGGGACGTTCGGCATACGCTCTCACGCTCCACCTATTGCGTGCTCGTGACGGAAGTCACGTACGAGTGATAAGTTCGGCTGCAGGTAACAGCCCGACGGCTGAAGGGGAGCCTCCTCCATGAGCCCGTTTCCCAGCTCCGCCCCCCATACGGATGACTGGCGTCACCTACGGCTGACGACGGACGACGGCGTTGCCACCGTCACGCTCGCCCGGCCGGAGAAACTCAACGCGCTCACCTTCGGCGCCTACGCCGACCTGCGCGACCTGCTTGCCGAACTGTCCCGCGAACGTTCCGTGCGCGCCCTGGTGCTCGCGGGTCAGGGCCGCGGATTCTGTTCCGGCGGAGATGTCGACGACATCATCGGCGCGACACTCGCCATGGACACCGCCCAGCTCCTGGATTTCAACCGCATGACCGGGCAGGTGGTCCGGGCCCTACGTGAAACCCCCTTCCCCGTCATCGCCGCCGTACACGGCGTGGCGGCGGGCGCGGGTGCGGTTCTCGCACTGGCCGCCGACTTCCGGATCGCCGATCCGTCCGCCCGCTTCGCCTTCCTCTTCACCAAGGTCGGCCTCTCCGGCGGCGACATGGGCGCCGCCTACCTGCTGCCGCGCGTCGTCGGCCTCGGCCATGCCACCCGGCTGCTGATGCTCGGCGAACCGGTCCGCGCCCCCGAAGCGGAACGGATCGGCCTGATCAGCGAGCTGACCGAAGAAGGCCAGGCCGACGCACGTGCGGCAGCGCTCGCCCGCCGACTGGCCGACGGACCGGCCCTCGCCCTCGCCCAGACCAAGGCGCTGCTCACCGCCGAACTCGACATGCCGCTCGCCGCCGCGGTCGAAATGGACGCCGCGACCCAGGCCCTGCTGATGCACGGCGAGGACTACGCCGAATTCCACGCCGCCTTCACCGAGAAGCGGCCACCGAAGTGGCAAGGCCGGTAGCGCGATGCCGCCCGACATCAGTGCCACCGGCTCCGCACCGACCGCCGCGACGGCGCCGGGCGCCCATCCCTTCCCCACGAAGCCGACCGGCGTGAAACGAATCGCGGTCATCGGCGGCGGACCCGGTGGGCTCTACGCCGCGGCCCTGCTCAAGCGGCTCGATCCGGAACGCGACATCACCGTCTGGGAGCGCAACGCACCCGACGACACCTTCGGCTTCGGCGTCGTCCTCTCCGACGAGACCCTCGGCGGCATCGAACACGCCGACCCCGTCGTGTACCGGGCGCTCCAGGACGAATTCGTACGGTGGGACGACATCGACATCGTCCACCGCGGCGTGACCCAGACCTCCGGCGGCCACGGCTTCGCGGCCCTGGGCAGGCGCCGGCTCCTGGAGATCCTGCACGAACGCTGCGCATCCCTCGGCGTGCGGCTCCGCTTCCGCACCGAGGCCCCGCCGGCCGCGGAACTGGCCGACGCGTACGACCTGGTGATCGCCGCCGACGGAGTGCACAGCCTCACCCGCGCCGCCCACGCCGAGACCTTCGGCCCCCGTCTCACCACCCACCGCTGCCGCTACATCTGGCTCGCCGCGGACTTCGCCCTCGACGCCTTCCGTTTCGAGATCGCCGAGACCGCGTACGGGGTGATGCAGCTCCACGGCTACCCCTTCTCGGCCGACGCCTCCACCGTCATCGTCGAGATGCGGGAGGAGGTCTGGCGCGCCGCCGGACTCGACACCTGCGACGTGGAGCACTCGACGCTGCGCTGCGCCAAGATCTTCACCGAGGCGCTCGGCGGCCGTCCGCTGCGCTCCAACAACTCCTCCTGGCTCACCTTCCGTACCGTCGTCAACGCCCGCTGGTCGCACGGCAACACGGTCCTGATCGGTGACGCCGCCCACACCGCGCACTTCTCCATCGGCTCCGGCACCAAACTCGCCGTCGAGGACGCCCTCGCGCTCGCCGCCTGCATCGAGGAGCAGCCCGACCTGCCGAGCGCGCTGTCCGCCTACGAGACCGAGCGACGGCCCGTCGTCGAATCGACCCAGCGGGCCGCCGCGGCGAGCCTGCGCTGGTTCGAGGAGCTCGGCACCTACGTCGACCAGCCACCCCGCCAGTTCGCCTTCAACCTGCTCACCCGCAGCCGCCGTGTCACCCACGAGAACCTGCGGCTGCGCGACGCCTCCTTCACCGCCGCCGTCGAGGAGGAGTTCGGCTGTGCCCCCGGTACCCCGCCGATGTTCACCCCGCTGCGGCTGCGCGGCCTCGAACTCCGCAATCGCGTCGTCGTCTCGGCCATGGACATGTACTCGGCCGTCGACGGCGTCCCCGGCGACTTCCACCTCGTCCACCTGGGCGCCCGCGCACTCGGCGGCGCCGGGCTCGTCATGACGGAGATGGTCTGCGTCAGCGCCGAGGGCCGCATCACCCCCGGCTGCACCGGGCTCTACACCCCCGAACAGGCCGCCGCCTGGACCCGGATCACCGATTTCGTCCATGCGAGCGCCCCCGGTACGGCCATCGGCGTCCAGCTCGGCCACTCCGGACGCAAGGGCTCCACGAAACTCATGTGGGAGGGCATCGACCAGCCCCTCGACCACGGCAACTGGCCGCTCACCGCCGCCTCCCCGATCCCGTACGCCGAAGGCGTCAACCAGGTTCCGCACGCCTTGGACCGGGCCGGACTCGACGCCGTACGCGAACAGTTCGCCGCGGCGGCCCGGCGCGCCGACCGCTGCGGCTTCGACCTGCTGGAACTCCACTGCGCCCACGGCTATCTGCTGTCCGGCTTCCTCTCGCCCCTGACCAACCACCGCTCCGACGAGTACGGCGGGTCGCTGGGCAACCGGCTCCGCTTCCCCCTGGAAATCTTCGACGCGGTCCGCGCCGAATGGCCCGACGACCGCCCCATGACCGTCCGCATCTCCGCCACGGACTGGGCCGAGGGCGGCACCACCGCCGAGGACGCCGTCGAGATCGCCCGTGCCTTCGTCGCCCACGGGGCCGATGCCATCGACGTCTCCACCGGTCAGGTCGTCCCCGACGAGCGCCCCGAGTACGGCCGCTCCTACCAGACCCCGTACGCGGACCGCATCCGCAACACGCTGTGCGTGCCCGTCGTCGCGGTCGGGGCGATCTCCTCCTGGGACGACGTCAATTCACTGCTGCTCGCGGGCAGGGCCGACCTCTGCGCCCTGGCCCGTCCCCATCTCTACGACCCGCACTGGACGCTGCACGCGGCGGCCGAACAGGGCTACAGCGGACCCGGCGCACCCTGGCCGCCCCCCTACCGCGCGGGCAGCCGCATCCCGTCGACGGGCCGCACGGACGCTCCGAAGCCCCGGCTCACCCTGGGATGACGGGCTCCTCGGCCGAGCTGATCAGCAGCCGGTCCGCGACCGCGCGGAAGCCGATGCGCCGATACACGCCGTTGCTCGTCGGGTTGGCGAGGTCGGTGAAGAGCAGCACCTCCCGCACGCCCGCCTCCCGCGCCGCCCGGCCGACCTCCGCCGTCACGGCGGCCGCGTAACCCCGGCCACGGTGCCCGGCCGGCGTGTAGACCGGCGCGATCCGCACCGTGCCCGCGATGCGCGAGGAGACGCCCGCCATCGACACCGGGACGCCGCCGTCCTCCCAGAGCGTCAGCCCGCCGGACGCCGTCCGCTCGTCCACCAGCCGTTCGGCATGGGGGGCGGGCTGCCCGACCTCATCGGCGAATGCCCGGTGCCAGCGCACCAGCAAGGCCCGGTCGGCGGCGGTGGCGGCCCTGGGCCTCCCCGAGGGCGCGGGGGAGGGCGGGACCAGCGTCCCCAGCCGGTAGAGCCGCTGCTCCTGGTCGACCCGGTGGCCCGGCCAGGTGGCGGCCAGGGCCTCGGCGGCGGCCCGGTCGGCGTTGATCCTGGTCAGGGGGAGCGAGGCGGCAAGTGGGGCGACGGCCTCCGGGGCGACGGCTCCCAGCAGCGGCGGATACGGCGGGGTCTGCACCAGAGTGCCGGCGACCTCGCCGTCCGCACCGCGCCACCAGCCCAGCAGCGGCGCGCGGTCACCGTAGGCGTGCGGGCCGTTGCGCCGCAGGGTCGCGGTGGCGGTCAGCACCAGGGTGTTCTCGGCGGGCCGGGCGGCCGGCGAGGCGCCGGCCGCGTCGAGAAAGACGTCGACGTCATCGGTGAAGGTCCAGGTCATGCCTCATCCTGCCGGGTGCACGGGGAGCGCGGCACGCGCATTTCCGGTTCAGCCGTCCCGCAGCCGGAAACGCTGCAGCTTCCCGGTGGCGGTGCGGGGCAGTGCGGGCAGGAACTCGACGACGCGCGGGCACTTGTGCGGGGCCAGTTCGCTCTTCATGTACACACGCAGCTCGTCGGCCGACAGCTCCGCGCCCTCGCGCAGCACCACGTACGCCACCACGATCCGGCCGCGCAGCTCGTCGGCCCGCCCCACCACCGCGGCCTCGGCCACCGCGGGGTGCCGCAGCAGGGCGTCCTCGACCTCGGGACCCGCGATGTTGTAGCCGGAGGAGATGATCATGTCGTCGGCGCGGGCGACGTAACGGAAGTAGCCGTCCGGGTCGCGAACATACGTGTCACCGGTGATGTTCCAGCCGTGCGCCACGTAGTCCCGCTGGCGTTCGTCGGCGAGATAGCGGCAGCCGACCGGGCCGCGTACGGCGAGGAGCCCGGGCTCTCCGTCCGGCACCTGCCGGCCTTCGCCGTCCACCACCCGTGCCTGCCAGCCGGGCACGGGAACTCCGGTGGTGCCGGGGCGGATCGCGTCGTCGGCGGCGGAGATGAAGATGTGCAGCAGCTCGGTGGCACCGATGCCGTTGATGATGCGCAGACCTGTCCGCTCGTACCAGGACCGCCAGGTGGCGACCGGGAGGTTCTCGCCGGCCGAGACACAGCGCCGCAGCGCGGTCAGATCGTGCTCGTCGACGTGGTCGAGCATCACCCGGTACGCGGTCGGCGCGGTGAACAGCACCGACACCCGGTGGGCGGCGAGCGCGGGCAACAACTGCACCGGGCCGGACTGTTCGAGCAGCAGGGAACTGGCACCGGCCCGCAGCGGGAAGACCACCAGACCGCCGAGCCCGAAGGTGAAGCCGAGCGGCGGACTGCCCGCGAACACGTCGTCGGGCGTCGGGCGCAGGACATGGCGCGAGAAGGTGTCGGCGATGGCGAGCACGTCCCGGTGGAAGTGCATACAGCCCTTGGGCCGCCCGGTGGTGCCCGAGGTGAACGCGATCAGCGCGACATCATCCGCCGCCGTGTCCACCGGACGGTACGGCCCCCGCTCGGCCTCGGCCAGCCGCAGCAGATCGTCCGGGGCGTCACCCCCGTACGCCGTGATCCGCAGCCCCGGCACCTGGGCCTTCACCAGGTCGTCGATCGCCCGGATGTCGCACAGCGCGTGGCTCACCCGGGCGATCGAGCAGATGGTGGTGAGCTCGGCGGACCGCTGCCGGTCCAGCACCGTGACGGCGATCGCGCCCGCCTTCAGCACCGCGAGCCAGCAGGCGGCCAGGTGGGGTGTGGTGGGGCCGCGCAACAGGACGCGGTTGCCGGGGACGACCCCCAGGTCCGACGTGAGGACGTGGGCGATCCGGTCCACCCGGTCCCGCAGCTCCCCGTAGCTCCAGACTCCGCCGTCGGGAGTACGGAAGGCCGGGCGGTCGGGGCCGAGGCGGTCGACCGTACGGTCCAGCAGCTCGACCGCGCAGTTGAGGCGGGCCGGGTAGTTCAGTTCGGGCAGGTCGAAGAGCAGTTCTGGCCACTGGTCCGGAGGTGGCAGGTGCTCCCTGGCGAAGCTGTCGAGGTGCGCTGAGGTCTTCGGTTCCATGAGGATCGCCCCCTTGTCGCCTCCGGAGCGTATCGTTTGGGTGACGGTAGTCAACGGTTCGCGATAAGACCGACCGGCACATGGGGGGTGGAAGAAGGAGCGGGGCTGGGTGCGTGCGGCTGCAAGGCGGAGGAGGGAGGCAACGCGGAGCGTTGTTGACCGACGACAACGCCGCAGATGCGCGTGCCCGGCCCCGTGACGCCGCCCCCCATGTGCCGGTCGGTCCAAGACGAGAAAGACGAGATGCGCCCGCCGGGCGCCTCGGACACCGACAAGAGAGGCGCCGGTATGACGGCATTCTCGCTCGATCCGGCACAAACCGCCTGGTGCGAGGAGCTGAGAGTCCTTGCCGAGCAGCAATTGCGCCCCCTCGCCGAAAAAGGCGACCCCGGCCACGTCAACCGCCCCCTGATCACCGCACTCGGCGAATCGGGCCTCCTCGACCGGATGCTGAACTCCGGCGCCCTCGGCCTCTGTCTGCTCCGCGAGTCCCTGGCCCGCGGCTGCACGGAGGCCGAGACCGCGCTCGCCCTCCAGGGACTCGGCACCCACCCTGTGGTCCGCGCGGGTACCCCGGCCCATCGCGAACGCTGGCTCCCCGAGGTGCGGGCCGGCCGCGCCGTCGCCGCCTTCGCGCTCAGCGAACCGGGCGCGGGCTCCGACGCGGCGGCCCTCGCCCTGAACGCCGAACCCTCCCCTGACGGATGGCGGCTGACCGGCCAGAAATGCTGGATCTCCAACGCGCCGGAGGCCGACTTCTACACCGTCTTCGCCCGTACGACCCGGGGCGCCGGCTCCCGCGGCGTCACCGCGTTCCTGGTCCCCGCCGACCGCCCCGGGCTGACCGGCACCGCCATCGACATGCTCTCGCCGCACCCCATCGGGGCCCTGGAGTTCGACGGTGTCCCGGTCACGCCCGACGATGTGCTCGGCGAACCGGACCGGGGCTTCCGGGTCGCCATGGACACCCTCAATCTCTTCCGTCCCAGCGTCGGCGCCTTCGCCGTCGGCATGGCCCGCGCCGCCCTCGACGCCACCGTGGCGCACACCGCCGGACGCACCGCGTTCGGCGGCCCGCTGAAGGACCTTCAGGCCGTCTCCCACCAGGTCGCCGAGATGGCCACCCGCACCGAGGCCGCCCGGCTGCTGGTGTACGCGTCCGCCGCGGCCTACGACGCGGGCGAGTCCGGCGTACCGTGCCGCGCGGCCATGGCGAAGCTGTACGCCACCGAGACCGCGCAGTACGTCGTCGACACCGCCGTCCAACTGCACGGCGCCCGTGCCCTGCGCCGCGGCCACCTCCTGGAGCACCTCTACCGGGAGGTCCGCGCCCCACGGATCTACGAGGGCGCCAGCGAGGTCCAGCGCACGATCATCGCCAAGGAGCTGTACGCGAACCGGGAGGCGTCCGCATGAGTCCGGTCCACCGGATCAACCCCGCCGAACTCTCACCGCCCACGGGCTTCTCGCACGCCGTCACGGCCACCGGCGGCCAACTGGTCTTCCTGGCCGGGCAGACCGCCCTCGACGCGGACGGCAAGGTCGTCGGCGACGGACTGCCCGAGCAGTTCGCGACGGCGCTCACCAATCTGTTCACCGCCCTGCGCGCGGCGGGCGGCGCCCCGGCGGACCTGGTCCGCGTCACCGTGTACGCCACCGATGTGGCCGACTACCGGGCCCGGGCCGGTGAACTGGGCCGGATCTGGCGGCGGCTGGCGGGCCGCGACTATCCGGCGATGGCGGTCATCGGGGTGGTGAGGCTCTGGGACGAGCAGGCACTGGTCGAGATCGACGGGGTGGCGGTACTGCCGTGAACGCGCCAGACGTGCCGGGCGGGCACACCGTGCCCGGCACGTCCGGCTCCGCGCGGATCAGTACGGCTTCACCAGCACATGCGCCGCGCCCGGAATACCGACCTTCAGCAGTTCGTCCTCCTCGGGCGTGGTTTCGATGCCCGTCTCCTGCTTGAGCACCGCACGCGACATGGCCTGTACCCACATGGCACGGGGGCGGCGGCGGGCCTCCCACGCCTCGAGGGCCTCGGCCACGTCCGCCTCGGCGTCGAGCGACTCGGCGAGCACCAGCGCGTCCTCGACGGCCATCGCCGCCCCCTGCGCGATGTGCGGCGTGGAGGCGTGCGCGGCGTCACCGGCCAGCACGACCCGGCCCACGTGCCACGGCTCCTCGACCGTCACCTGGGAGATCCGCGAGTAGACCACCGCGGCCGGGTCGGTGACGGTGGCGAGTGCCTCGGCGACCGGCCCGGAGAACATCGCCAGCCGCTCCGTGAGCTGCTCGTGGGCCCGCTCCGGGTCCGGCCGGAAGTCCTCCCGCTCCGCGAACACCGCGCCCAGGTACATCAGTTCCTCGGTGATCGGGGTGAGCAACGCCTTGGCTTCCTTGCCCGCCGTGCCCATCACGACTCCCCGCACCCGGGACTGCCGGGGCACCGTCACCCGCCAGTTGGCGAAGCCGGTGTACTCGGGCGTGTAGCGGTCCCCGTACAGGCGGGTGCGCAGCGGCGAACCGATGCCGTCGAAGCCGACCACCAGGTCCCAGCGGCCGGTGGAGCCGTCGGAGAGAGTGACGTCCACCCCCGAGCCGTCGTCGGCCAGCTCGGTGATGGTGGTCCCGAAGCGGATCACGGCCCCGGCGGCGACGGCGGCGTCGTTCAGCAGCCGGGCCAGGGCGGGGCGCGGGATGCCGTTGTTGGAGGGGGCGTCGCCCATGCGGGGCTGCGGTATCTCGGCGAGTGTGGCGCCGGCCGGGTCGGCGATGGTCAGGATCTCCCACTCGAAGCCCGCCTTGAGGCAGTCGTCGAGGACCCCGATCTCCCGCATGACATGGAGGGCGTTGGACGGCTGGATGATGCCGACGCCCAGCGCCTCCAGCTCGTCGCGGAGCTCGGCGACCTCGACGGTGTGGCCGCGCCGGGCCAGCGCGGTGGCGAGCGTGAGCCCGCCGATGCCGCCGCCGTGAACCAGGACGCGCAGAGGTGATGCCATCTCAGATCTCTCCAGAGCGAGAAAGGTAAGGGGTACGAGGGGTCAGCCGGCCGCTACGGGCAGGCTCATCAGATGGTCCACCAGGGCCAGCAGCACGTCCCGGCCGAACGGCCGCTCGCGGACGTCGCCGATCAGCAGCGGCACATGGGGATCGAGGTCGAGAGCGGCCCTGATCTCGTCCGGCGTACGGGTGTTGTGGCCGTGGAAGCAGTTGATCGCGACCACGAACGGGATGTCCCGGCTCTCGTAGAAGTCGATCGAGGCGAAGCTCGTCTCCAGCCTGCGCGTGTCGGCGATCACGACACCGCCGAGCGCCCCGTGGACGAGGTCGTTCCACATGAACCAGAAGCGTTCCTGGCCGGGGGTGCCGAAGAGGTAGACCACCAGCTCGGGACTGACCGTGATCCGGCCGAAGTCCAGCGCTACGGTCGTGGTGTCCTTGCCGCCGACACCGGCCAGGTCGTCGACACCGATGCTGGCCTTGGTCAGGTACTCCTCGGTACGCAGCGGGGCGACCTCGCTGACCGCGCCCACCATGGTGGTCTTGCCGACGCCGAAACCTCCGGCGACGAGGATCTTGACGGCGGCGGGGGCCGCCTGACTGCTTGTCATCTTGGTTCAGAGTCTCCGGAGTCCGTCACGAACGGTGGCCAGCAGGCCCATGTCGACCCCGCCGGCCACCCGCGCCACCGAGAGCGGGGCACGGGCCAGCAGCAGGCCCTGGGCGACGAGGTCGGCCAGCAGGATCTTGGTCACCGACACCGGGAGGCCGAGGCCGCTCGATACCTCGGCGACCGCGGACGGGCGGCGGCAGCGCTCAAGGATCAGCCGGTGCTCGGGCTGGAGCTTCCCCGGCAGGACCGGCGCACCCTGCTCGTCCCGTGGGTCCTGTGTGGTGGTGAGCACGGTGATGAGGGTGAAGTCGTCCCGCTCGGGAGCGGTCCGGCCGCGGGTGATGGTGTACGGGCGCACCATGGTGCCCGCCCCGTCCTCCTCGGCCTCGTCCTCCCAGTACGGGGTCATGCGCGCTGCCCGTCTCCGGGGCCGAAGGCGTCGAACTCGGTGCGGGCCGGGGTGCCGAGCTTCTGGCCGACCTGCTGGACGAGGTTGTGCATGGCGAGCGACATGACCTCGGCGTCCACCTCCTGGGAGGCGACGACGGCCAGGTGGGTACCCTGGCCGGCCGAGATGATGAAGAGCCAGAGGTCCGCCAGCTCGACGATCACCTGGTGTACGCCGCCGCCGTCGAAGAGCTGTCCGACGCCGCGGGCCAGGCTCTGCTGGCCGGTGCAGATGGCGGCCAGCCGCTCGGCGTCCGCACGCTCGATGGTGCGCGAATGGCTCACCACCAGACCGTCGTCGGAGAGCAGGACGGCGTTGCGGGTCTCGGCCACCGAGTCCACCAGGCCGTCGAGCAGCCAGTCGAGATCCTGATGGGTTGCAGTTGTGCGTGTCATGACCGTTCTTCTCTCGTGGGAAGGGGGGTGGCTGGCGGTGCGGGCTGTGTCGGCGCCTCGTCGGTCGCACGGGCTGCGCGGGACCGACGCTGGAACGCCCCGATCGCGGCTCCGGCCCGTCGCGGGGCCGGTCGCAGCAGCGGGTTCTCGTACCGGCTCGGCGGCTTGGGCTCGGCGGACCGGGCGGCCGGGTCGCGCCGCAGTTCGTCTGCCAGGTTGGCCTGCCGTACCCGGCGCGGCAGCGGGGGTTCCGTGCCGGGCGCGGCGGGGGCGGGCCGGTCGGACCGGTTCTGCGTGCGGACGGCGTCCGGCTCCGGCGGGGCCGAGTGGTCGGGTACGGACACCGTCAGCTGCGCGGGGCGGGCGGTGTCCGGTACGGAGTGCCGGGGCCCGGGGTGGTCCGCCTCGACGCCGGAGGGGTACGGCTGCTGCGTGGCCGGATACGGCTCATCGGTCGCCGCGTACGGCGGCTGGTCCACGGGGTACTGGCCGGCGGCCGTCATGTACGGCTGCTCGGTCGGGCCGTACGGGGCCTCGTGCGCGGCGTACGGGCTCGCAGGCGCCCCGTAGGGCTCGTCCCACACCCCCGTCGTGTTCTCCGGTGCCGCGTAGGGCTGTTCCTGGCTGCCCGGGAGCGCGTCCTCGGACTGGCACTCCTGGTGCGCCTGGTACCGCTCTTCCCGCTCCGGCGCCGAGTACGGCTGCTCCGGGGCGGAGTCGGGCGCGCCTGCCGTGTTCAGCGCGGTGACTCCGGCCAGTGCCTGCCCCTGGACGCGGGTGGGCAGTGCACCGTCGTCGTCGGAGGCGGCGGCGGGCGTGGGGGTCGCGGGGGCGGCGGGCACGGCGGGGGCCGGCACACCGACCGGGCCGGTCCCCGGTGCGGAGACGGTGAGCTCGTCGGGGACGAGCACGACCACCCGGGTACCGCCGTACACCGAGGAGCGGAACTCCACCCGCAGGCCGTGCTGGACCGCGAGCCGTGCGATCACATAGAGACCGAGACGGATGTCGTCGGAGTGGGCGAGGATGTCCATCCGGGGCGGCCGGACCATCAGCTCGTTGGCAGCGGCCAGCTGATCCTCCTCCATCCCGAGGCCACGGTCCTCGACCTCGATGATCAGACCGCGGCTCACCCTGGCGGCCCTGACCTCCACCGGGCTCGGTGGCCGGGAGAAGCTCAGCCCGTTCTCGATGAGCTCGGCGAGCACGTGGGAGAGCGGGCCCACGGCACGCTCCGCCAGCCAGGGGTTGCCGTCGAGGTCCAGCGCCACACGCCGGTAGTCCTGTACTTCACCCTGGGCGGAGCGCATCACGTCCAGCAGCGGAACCGGCCTGCGCCAGCGCCGGTGCGGGGAACCGCCCGCGAGAATCACCAGGTTCTCCTCGTACCGCCGCAGTCGGGCGGTGAGGTGGTCGAGGTCGAAGAGGCCGTCCAGCACCTCGGGGTCCTCGTGCTTGCGCTCCAGCTCGTCCAGCTTCTTGAGCTGCTGACCGATCAACTGCTGGGTGCGGCGCGCGATGCGCTGGAGCAGCCGCTCGAAGCCGCGGTGCTGGTCGGCCTGTTTGACGGCCGCCGCCAGTGCACTGGTACGCGCCAGATTCAGCGCGTTGCCGAGCCGGCCCAGCTCGTCGTTCCTGTTGCCCTTGCTGTCGTGCTCGATGGCGCGGGCCTCGGCCTCGACATCGATGCGCTCTCCCCGGCCGAGGCGCTCGACGACATCGGGAAGGGCCTTCTCCAGCTCCTCTGCCCGTTCCTGCAGGCTGCCGATCCGGCGGCGGAGGCTACGGGTGAGGCGCCAGGTGGTCCAGATGACCACGATCACGGCGACCAGGCTGATCACCGTGGTCAGCACCATCTTGAGCAGCAGCGAGTTCACATTGCTCTCGCCCTCCTCGACCACGAGAGCGGTGGTGTGCTCCATGAGCTTTTCCATCTGCGGACCGACCTCGTCCATCGCGCCGCGCCAGGTCTTCTCGTCGGCGTCGACGGCGACGAACCCGCCCTCGGCGTCGGCCGGGTGCAGCACCTCGTTCTCCACCCGCGTCTTGGTCTTCCAGGCCGGACTGCGGGTGATCTTCTCCCACATGGCCTTCTCGCCCGGCGGCAGGAAGGGGACGACCTTGGTGGAGTACTGGAGCGACTGGCCGGAAACAGCCTCTCGAACCTGCTTCAGGTCCTCGGTGCTCAGTTTCCCCTTCGACCAGCCGCGCGCCAGCAGAGCATCCGAACGGGAGATCATCTCCTTGGTCCAGAACAGGTCGGCCAGCGGCTGTGCCAGCGAGGTGACCTCGCCGTCGTAGCCATGGCTGAGCGCCGTGAAGAGCTGGAGGTCGACCGCGATCAGGTCCGTGTAGTAGCGATAAACGACCTGTTGCTGGTCGTTGCCGCCCTCGTTGACGAGGGCGCGCTGGGCGGGCAGCTGATTGATCTCCTTGCGGGCCTCGGCGACTGCGTCACGGACCTCGGCGGGGGCGGCGTCGGCCGCCACGTCGGAGAGCGACTGGAAACTCTCGATCGCCTTGTCGGTCACCCTGCGCTGCTTCTTCAGCGCGTCGGTGGCGCCCTCGTGCCGGGCAAGCGCTTCGGCGCTGAGCCGACGTTCCTCCTGCAGGTTGTAATACACGATGTTGGAGGGCTGACCCGCTTTCCGGCCCAACTCTCCCTGGGCCGCCTGACGCTGGAAGTCCAGCAGGGTCTGACCACTGACGTCGGCCCAGAAGGCGGTCAGTGTGACGCCGGGAACGATGGCCAGTACGAGCAGGGCTGTCCGCAGCGACATGGTGGTCGACTTGGTCCGCCGTGAGGCGCGCGTGCGCAGTGCGTGCTCCTTCAGGATGGTGCCAGCCTCACGACTGGTCAAATCAGGTGAGAACTTTGGCACATTGATATTAGGTGCACTGCAAGAATGGCAAGAAAGTGGGCTCACAAGCGCAGCACCGATCAACTGCATCTCCGCCGCCGAGCACCGGAGGTGACCGGTTCGGGATGGTTCGGGCCGGTTCGAGTAGCAGACCGGTGATCGCGCGGGATGCTTGAGTCGTTCGCAAGGAGCCGCGAACCAGCCGAGAAAGGTCGCCGGCGGGTACCGGCCCGCCCCCGCGCCCTGCGGCGAGCACAAGTGATCCCATCGCCCCGGGCGGAGCGCGGCGTGCCGTAAGGGTGAAGCGCGATCGGGGATATATCTGTATTTAGTGCCCTTTGCCCGTGATGCATCGCCCAGGCCCCGGACGCCCGTCCCGGGCGGGCGCGAGGTCCCCCCCGGGCCCGTATGACCGCGCTCATCGTCTGCCATTTCGTCCTGGCCGCCTGTGCGCGCCCGCTGGTACGGGCTCTGGGCAGGCGCGCCTTCGTCGTGCTCGCGCTGCCACCGGCCGCCGCCACCGCGTGGGCGGCCACCCAGTGGAACACCGCCGCGTCCGGCGGCTCGGTCACCTGGTCGTGGCAGTGGATGCCGGCGTACGACGTCACCGTCGATCTGCGGCTCGACGCGCTCGCCGAGCTGATGGTGCTGCTCGCGGCCGGAATCGGCACGCTGGTCCTGCTCTACTGCGCCTCGTACTTCACCGACCGGACCCCGCAACTGGCCGGCTTCGCCGGGAACCTCCTCGCGTTCGCGGGCGCCATGCTCGCCCTGGTCCTCGCCGACGACCTGATCTCGCTCTATGTGTTCTGGGAGCTGACCACGGTCTTCTCGTACCTGCTGATCGGGTACGACAGCGAGCGGAAGCACAGCCGCCGCTCCGCGCTCCAGGCCCTCACGGTGACCACCCTCGGCGGTCTGGCGATGTTCGTCGGCTTTCTGATCATCGGTCGGTCGGCGGGCACCTACCGGATCTCCGCCATCCTCGCCGACCCGCCCGCGGCGAGCCTCGCCGTCTCCGTCGCGGTGGTGCTGATCCTGTGCGGCGCCCTGTCGAAGTCGGCGATCTGGCCGTTCAGCCTCTGGCTGCCGAACGCCATGGCCGCGCCCACGCCCGTCAGCGCCTATCTGCACGCCGCCGCGATGGTCAAGGCCGGTGTCTATCTGGTCGCCCGGCTCGCCCCGGCCTTCGCCGACGTGCCGGTCTGGCGACCCGTCGTGATCG
The DNA here is from genome assembly GCF_044754145.1 of Streptomyces sp. NPDC093149. Lineage (NCBI taxonomy): Bacteria > Bacillati > Actinomycetota > Actinomycetes > Kitasatosporales > Streptomycetaceae > Streptomyces > Streptomyces sp. NPDC093149. Next base: position 104,350 of record NZ_JBIVON010000016.1, on the reverse strand, counting down.
TCCTCGGCGCCGCCACCATGCTGCTCGGCGGCTGGCGCGCGTTGCGCCTCAACGACCTCAAGCTGGTCCTCGCCTACGGAACCGTCAGTCAGCTCGGCTTCCTCACCCTGCTCGCAGGGGTCGGCAACCGGGACACGGCACTGGCCGCCGCGGTCATGATCCTCTCTCACGCCCTGTTCAAGGCACCGTTGTTCCTCGTCACCGGCATCGTCGACCACGCGGCCGGCACCCGGGACCTGCGCAGACTCTCCGGCGTCGGCCGGGCACTGCCGTACGTCTGCGCGGTCGCGGTGCTCGCCGCGGCGTCCATGGCCGCCCTGCCCCCGCTGCTCGGATTCGCCGCCAAGGAGTCCGCGTTCGAGGCGCTGCTGCAGGGCGACACCGCGGACCGCTGGGCACTGGGCGTCACGGTCGCCGGGTCCGCGCTGACCGTCGCGTACACCGTACGGTTCGTCTGGGGCGCCTTCGCCCGCAAACCCGGGGTCGAGGACACCCCCGTGCACCGGGTCGGCGCGGCGTTCCTCGCGCCGCCCGCCGTGCTCGCGGTCTGCGGGCTGGTGCTCGGACCGGGCGTCGGACGGGTCGACCGGCTGCTCAGCGCGTACGCCGACACGTTTCCCCCGTCCGCGCATCCGTACCACCTGTCGCTCTGGCACGGATTCGGTACCGCCCTGCTGCTCTCGGCCGTCGCCCTGGCGGGTGGTGCGGTGCTCTTCGCCGGGCGCGCCACCGTGACCCGGCTCTCCCGGCGGATCGCGTGGCCGACCGCCGACAGCGTCTTCGGACACCTGCTGCTCGGCCTTGAACGGCTCTCCCTCCAGCTCACCGGGTTCGTCCAGCGCGGCTCGCTCTCCGTCTACCTCGCCACCACCCTCCTCGTCATGCTCGTCGGTCAGCTGACCGTCCTGGGGGTGGACCAGCCCTGGCGCGCCGCCGTCGTCCCGCGAGCCTGGGACGTCCCGCTCCAGGGCGCCGTCGCCGTGCTGACCTGCACGGCCGCCCTGCTCTGTCTCACTGTCAGCCGCCGTATGAAAGCCGTGGTCCTGGCGGGACTGACCGGATACGGGGCCGCGCTGCTCTTCGTCGTCCAGGGCGGCCCGGACCTGGCGCTCACCCAGTTCTGTGTCGAGACCGTGTCGATGATCGTGTTCGTGCTGGTGCTGCGGCGGATGCCGGTGCGCTTCCAGGAGTCGGTCAGCACCCGGCGGCGTGCCCTGCGCATCCCGGTGGCGCTGGCCGCGGCGGCGACGCTCGGCGTGGTGGTGTGGGTCGCGGCGGCCGCCCGTACGGCACCGCCGGCCGGCGCGGCCATGGTCGAGGAGGTCTCCCACCACGGCCTCAAGGACGTGGTGGCGACCATCCTGGTCGATCTGCGCGCCTGGGACACGATGGGGGAGTCCGCCGTGCTCGCCGCCGCCGCGATCGGCGTGACGAGTCTGATCTATCTGCACCGCCGCACCGAGGGGGAGTCGCTGCGGGAGGAGGTCCGGGGACGTACCGCGTGGTCGTTGGCGGGGCCCGAGATGACGGGGCTGCCGCACGGTGACGAAGGGGCGCCGGAGCGCGGCTGGCTCGCGGCAGGCTCCACGCTCGCGCCCGAGCACCGCTCGATCGTCTTCGAGGTCGTGGCCCGGCTGCTGTTCCACCCGGTCCTGGTCCTCTCCGTCTATCTGCTGTTCTGCGCCGAGAACATGCCGGGCGGCGGCTTCGTCGGCGGGCTCGTCGCCGGGCTGGCCCTGATCACCCGCTACCTGGCGGGCGGCCGATTCGAACTCGCCGAGGCCGCACCCCTGCAGCCCGGACTCTTCACCGGACTCGGGCTGTTCATCTCCACCGGCGTCGCCCTGCTCGGCCTCTCCGAGGGAACGGTCCTGCACGCCTGGACCCACCACGGCCGACTGCCGCTGATCGGTGAATACCACCTGGGCACCCCGATCCTCTTCGACTTCGGGGTCTATCTCCTGGTCCTGGGCGTGGTGCTGGACATCGTGCGCGCGCTCGGTGCCAAGATCGACCGGCAGATCGAGCGGGCGGCGTTCGAAAGGGCCGCCGCGACGAGCCCCCGCACCCCACCCGGAGCGGAACCCGGGACGGGAGGCACCCCCGGATGACGGTCAGCGCCTCGCTCCTGGCAACCGCCGCGGTACTGTGCGCGGTCGGCGGCATCCTCATGCTCACCCGGCCCCTCACCCGCATCCTGCTCGGCGCCGTGATCGCGAGCAACGGCATCAACCTGCTCGTCCTCGCCGCGACCGGGTCGGCCGGCCGGGAACCGCTGCTCTACGGCGTTCCGTTGCACCGGGTCACCGACCCCCTGCCCCAGGCCATCGCGCTCACCGCGATCGTCATCACCCTCGCCACCACGGCGTTCCTCCTCGCCATGGCCTACCGCAGTCACCAGCTCACCGGCACCGACGAGGTCCACGACGACGACGAGGACCGCCGCATCGCACTGCGCTCCGAGGTGCTGGGGGAGCGGGACGAACTGCGCGAGCGCTACCGCGCCGCCCCCGACGTCACGGAGGAGGACCGTGCCCGCTACCGCGAGGAGCGCCGCCGCCTGCGGGCCAGGCTGCGCGCCGACCGCGCCCTCCAGGCCCGCGGCAGGTACGCCACCGGGGACCTCTGGCACGACGTACTGGGCGCGGACCTCGAGGACTACGCACAGAAGCAGGCCCATGCCGACGCCGACCCGGGAGCCGCCGGATGAACGCACTCGTCCCCCTGCCGGTACTGCTGCCGCTCTGCGCCACCGGCCTGAGCCTCGCCGTCGGTACCCGGCTCAAGCAGGTCCAGCGCTTCGTCAGCGTCGCCGTGCTCACGGCCGTGCTCGGGCTCTCCCTCACGCTGATGGTCGTCGCCGACACCCGCGGCCCGCTCACCGTCCACCTCGGCGACTTCGCCCCACCGCTCGGCATCACGCTGGTCGCCGACCGGCTGTCCGGGCTGATGCTGTCGGTCTCCTCGGCCGTCACGCTCTGCGTGCTGATCTACTCCCTCGGCCAGGGCATGGCGGACCGGGACGAGGAGACACCCGTGGCGGTCTTCCACCCCGCGTACCTGATCCTGGTCGCCGGGGTCTCCTGCACCTTCCTCTCCGGTGACCTCGTCAACCTCTACGTCGGCTTCGAGATCATGCTGGTCGCCAGCTTCGTCCTGCTCACCCTCGGCGGCACCGGACCCCGCGTCCGCGCGGGCTCCACCTACGTGATCATCTCGTTGTTCTCGTCCATGCTGTTCCTCACCGCCATCGCCATGACGTACGCGGCCACGGGCACCGCCAACTTCGCCCAGCTGGCCGGCCGGCTCGCCGAACTCCCGCTCGGGGTACAGACCCTGATCCAGGCGATACTGCTCACCGTCTTCGCCATCAAGGCCGCCGTCTTCCCGCTCGCCGCCTGGCTCCCCGACTCCTATCCGACCGCGCCCGCCCCCGTCACCGCGGTCTTCGCCGGTCTGCTCACCAAAGTCGGTGTCTACTGCATGCTGCGCACGGAGACCCTGCTCTTCCCGGGAAACCGGCTCGGCGACCTGCTGATGGCCGCCGCGCTCGCCTCGATGGTGATCGGCATCCTCGGAGCCGTCGCCCAGACCGACCTGAAGCGACTGCTCTCCTTCACCCTCATCAGCCACATCGGCTTCATGGTCTTCGGCATCGGCCTCGCCACCCGGGACGCGTACGGGGGCGCGATCGTGTACGTCGCCCACCACATCACCGTCCAGACCACGCTCTTCCTGGTGGCCGGGCTGATCGAGCGCCGGGGCGGCACCACCGAACTCACCCGGATCGGCGGACTGGCCAAGGCCGCCCCGCTGCTCGCCACCCTCTTCTTCGTGCCCGCCATGAATCTGGCCGGTATCCCGCCACTGTCCGGATTCATCGGCAAGCTCGCACTGATGCGGGCCGGTGTCGCCGACGGCGGTGTCTGGGCATGGATCCTCGTCGTCGGATCGGCCGTGACCAGCCTCCTCACCCTGTACGTGACGGCCAAGGTCTGGAACCTGGCGTTCTGGCGGGCCGCGCCCCCTGGGCAGGTCGCGTACGGCACCGTCCTGGAGTCGGACTCCGAGGAGGAGGACAACGATGCCGACGAGGGCCCCGACCACATCCGCGGAAGCGGCGACGAACCGGTCCGCCCCCGCCATCAGCCCGCCGGGCGCGCGGTGGCGGCCACCCTGCACGGGCACGCCGTCACCACCACGACGCAGCTCCCGCGGCTGATGACCGCGGCCACCGCGGCGACCGTCGTGCTCGGACTCGCCTTCACCGTCCTCGGCGGACCGCTGACGTCCTACACCGACCGGGCGGCCGCCGAACTCATCGCACGTACCCCCTATGTCGAGGCGGTGCTCGGCCGGTGAAACGCCGCATCAGACTGTCCTTCCGGAACAAGGACCTGCCGCCCTTCAGCTGTGAGTTCGGCGGTCGGCGGCGACGCGTCCTGGACCTCCCGCTGATCGCCTGGCTCACGTTCATCTGGGTACTGCTCTGGTCCGGCCTCCACTGGGCCAACGTACTGACCGGCGCGGTCGTCGCGGTGGCCGTCTGCCTGGCCTTCCCGCTGCCCCGGGTCGACCTCGGGCTCCGTCTGCACCCCTGGGGCATCCTGCTGCTCGCCGGCTATCTGCTCTACGACATGTACACCTCGGGCGTACGGGTCACGCGGCAGATCTTCGTCGACCATCCGCACCGGGCCGCGGTCATCGCCGTACCGTTGCGCTGCCGTTCCGACCTGATGCTCGCGGCCACCGCCGTCGCCGTGTCGAACGTCCCCGGCGGATCGATCGTCGAGGTGCGCCGCTACACGGCCACCCTCTTCCTGCACGTCCTCGACGCGGACAGACCCGCCGCGCTCGACGCGGCGCGGCGCTCCGTCTGGCGGCTCGAACGGCTGATCGTCCGAGCCTTCGGCACCCCGGACGAGATCGCCCGCGTCGCCGAACCACCTCCACCGGTCGGGCACGAGAGAGGAGAGCGGGCATGAGCGGGCCGGAAACCATCGACCGGGTGCTGCTCACCGCGGCCGTCGTGGTGATCGTCGTCGCCGGAGCGGGGCTTCTCGCCCGGATCTGGTGGGGCCCCTCCATGCTGGACCGGGCCATCTCACTGGACGTGTGCGCCGCCCTCATCATCGCGGGCCTCGGCGCCAAGTCCGCCTTCGCGCGTGACCCGTTCTATTTTCCGATCATGCTGGTGCTGGCCTTCCTCGGGTTCACGGGGTCGGTGGGCATCGCCCGATTCATCGCTGTGCGCGACCGGCCGGCATCGCGGCACGGTACGGAGGCGATCGGGAGGGACGACGGACGCGCCGGCACCGGGGGAGAGGGGCGGTGAAGCTCTGGCTCCAGATCCTCGACACGGCCGGTGCGGTACTGGTCCTCATCGGCGCGGCCATCTGTCTGCTCGGGGTGATCGGGATGCTGAGGCTGCCGGACGTGCTGTCCCGCAGCCATGCCGCCACCAAGCCGCAGACCCTCGGCATGCTCCTCGTGCTCGGCGGGGTGGCCCTGCGGCTGCGCAGCGGCATGGATCTCGCCACCCTCGCGCTGATCGGCTTCTTCCAGATGATGACCGGTCCGGTCGCCGCCCACCTGGTGGCGCGATCCGCCTACCGGACCGGGCAGATCGACCACGGCGAACTGCTCTTCGACGAACTGGACGAGCAACTGACCGAGGAGAACTGAGACCTTTCGCGGCGCCCTGAGACCTTTCGCGCCCTGAGAGGGCGTTGAGTGAGGCTATGCCCGTTTCGTCGTTGTGACGGTGTGTGGGCAGGTCACGCGATCAATCGGCTGTTCTGGGTGTGGGGATTGCGAACAGTCCGGGCTCGGTCTCGACGACGAGGCCGGCGCTGGTCAGACGCTTGAGCTTGTTGCGCATGCCGGAGATGTGCGTGGGCTCGGTGCCGGTGGCCAGGGTGCGGCACAGGTCGCGGCAGCGTTGCGGGGCTGCGGCGTCGATGAGCGCGGCGAGGATGTGCTGGTAGATCGGGTTGTCGGGCAGGCCCGGCATCCGGTCGCCGGTGGGCTCGTCGTCGCCGAGGGACCTCGAACGCCGCGCGGGAGCGGGCGTCGACCAGGACAAAACCGCCCGCGTCTGCACCAATGTCATGATGAACGTCGAACGGGTCGGTCTCGCAGGCCAATCGCAAATTGTGGAAGTATTCCGCCGCCGCCCGTGGATCCGCGGCCCCAACCGCAAACACGCGAGAATCGGTCGTCATTGTTTTGGTCACATTCCCCCCAACAGTGTGGCAAGCTGACTCACTCCACGTCGGCCAGCCACTGGTCGATGAGCACCTTGCCGATCGAGTCGACCCGGTAGGGCCCGCCGACAGCGGAGTCCGTAATTCGCGACCGAAGTTCGGCCGCCGTGAACCAACGTGCCTCCACCACCTCCACGTTGTCCACGTCGATCCGGTCGGAAACGGCCTCGGCGCGGAACCCGATCATCATCCCGGATGGGAACGGCCACGACTGGGATCCCTGATAGGTGATCGTCCCCACCGCGACACCGGCCTCTTCGGCGACCTCGCGGCGCACCGTGTCCTCGAGGCTCTCCCCGATCTCGGCGAACCCAGCCAGCGTGCTGAAGCGGTCCGGACCGGATCCCGCGTGCCGGCCGAGCAGGCAGCGCCGAGGCGTGCCGGGTAGTTCGACCAGCACAATCACGGCCGGTTCGATCCGCGGGAAGAGCAGCTTTCCGCAGTCCTGACAGGTCCGCAGGTGGCCACCGTTGCTGGGGACGGCCGGACCGCCGCACGCGCCGCAGAACCGCTGATTTCGGTTCCAGTGCAGGATTCCACGGGCATACGCGAGCAGGCCCGCCTCGTCCGGCGTGATGGTGGGAACCATGGCTCGCACCTCCAGCACCGTGTCCGCGGTGGCCAGTTCGACGGCGTTGGACCGGTCGACGCGGGACACGTCGGCCGCGAACACCGCGGCCTCTCCGTCCAGGCCGAGCAACACCTGGTCGTCGGCGGCGTCGAGGATGCCCCGCGCCTCGGCCAGCGGCAGCCGGATGGGCCTGTCGTCGCGGACCAGACAGTGGTCCCGCCACAAGGGAATCACCTGGGTACTGGGGCTCGTCAACAGCCCGGCGACCCACTCCGAGTCGGTACGCCGGCCGCCAACCCGGTCGAGCCCCAAGCCGCTGTAATACAAGGTTCCCCCTAGCCCGTCCTGTCCTGCGCAGATTCCACGATAGTAGGCGTCCACCAACTGGGGTATCGAGCTCGGTCTCGACGACGAGGCCGGCGCTGGTCAGACGCTTGAGCTTGTTGCGCATGCCGGAGATGTGCGTGGGCTCGGTGCCGGTGGCCAGGGTGCGGCACGGGTCGCGGCAGCGTTGCGGGGCTGCGGCGTCGATGAGCGCGGTGAGGATGTGCTGGTAGATCGGGTTGTCGGGCAGGCCCGGCATCCGGTCGCCGGTGGGCTCGTCGTCGCCGAGGGACAGGATGACTTTGCGGGCGACCGCCAGGTCGGCGCGTTCCGCGTCGAGTTCGGCCAGGCGGGCGGTGAGCTGGCTGACCTCGGCGGACAGCTGCTCGGTGATGTCGCCGATCGCCTGTTCCCGGTCGGAGATCCTCTCCAGTGCGGTGCGTGACATCGGCGGGTCCTCCTACGCTCCGCGCCAGGTCGGCGTCGACTCCTTGGTCAGCCTGCGGGACATGTTCGTCGTTATCGCCCAGTACACGCGGGACTCGGCGTTGGCCGGCAGTGCCTCGTAGTCGCGGACCAGGCGACGGTGCAACATCAGGATGCCGTTGACCTGCTCGGATACCCAGCGTTTAGCCTGCGGGACGAACCCGACGTCGTCGGGGCTGCGTTTGACGATCTCCACCTTGATGCCCAGGTCGGCGCCGTGATCGACCACGCTGGACTTGAAGCCCTGGTCGACCAGGGCGGTCTGCACGGTCCCGGCCTGCGCGACCTTGTCCAGCAGCTGCTTGCCGATGGCGTTGTCGTGGACGCAGGCCGCCACCACGACGACCGCGATGATCAGCCCTATGACATCCACGGCCAGGCCACGCTTCCGACCTGAAACCTTCTTATTCGCATCCTTGCCTGTCGTGGCGGCCGGGACGTGCACCGCCGCGTGGTTGCTCTGGGTGTCCATCGACACCAGCGACGGATCCTCGGCGCGGCCCGCCGCGGCCCGGACCTGGGCACGCAGGATGTCATGGATCGCCTGGTCGGTGCCGTCCTTGCGCCAGGTCTGGAAGTAGTAGTACGTCGCAGAGCTCGGCGGCAGGTCGTGAGGCAGATAGGCCCACTGACACCCGGTCCGGTTCTGGTAGAAGATCGCGTTCACGATCTCCCGGTACTCGTAGCTGCCGGAATGCCCCGAGCTCGACGGATGCGCGGCCTTCCAGGCCAGCAGGATCGGCTCGATCAGCGACCACTGCGCGTCGGACACGTCACTCGGATACGCCTTGCGCTCACTCACCGCGCCAGCGCACCACCGAGGACGCCTCAACCGCCACCGGTTCCCGAAGACCCCACACGAACGTGCAACGACGAAACGGACATAGCCTCACTCAACGCCCTCTGAGACCTTTCGTGGCCGGCCGCCAAGGCCTTTCGTTCGGAGCAGGCCTGATCACCGCTCCTGGTCAAGGATCTTCCGGCCGACGGAACCACGACGACGAGGCCGTGGTGTCGCGTTTCTTCAAGACCGCATCCCTGAGCGGCGTCCAGACTCCGTCCATGAGTGAAGTCGACCTTCTTTCGGGTGTGCTGTCCAGGACCGGAGACATCATCGAGGGAGTCGGGGCGGACCAGCTGAGCCTTCCGACGCCGTGCGACGACTACGACGTCGAGGCGCTGATCCAACACATCGTCGGATGGCTGCTCGTGTTCGAGGCCGGCGCCCAGGGCCGGTCCCACGACGCCGACGCGGCGAACCACCGATGCGGCGCCGACCCCGCCCGCGAGTTCCGTACCGCAGCGGCCGGTGTCGTCGCCGGATGGGAGACGTACGGCTTCGACCGCCGGGTCACGGCCTTGGGCGGCAGCATGCCGGGCGAAACCGTGTTCAACATGACCGTCATGGAGTACCTGACCCACGGCTGGGACCTGGCGGTCGCCACCGGGCAGCCGATCCCCTACACCGATCAGGAAGCGGCAGAAGTCCTGGCCCGCGCGGAGGCCACACTGCAGCCGCAGTACCGGGGCGAGAACATGCCGTTCGGCCCGGCCCATCCCGTCGGCGAGGACGCCTCGGCCGTCGACCGGCTCGTGGCATTCCTCGGACGCCGGCCGTTCCCGGCGCCGTAGCCACTGCCCCGCCGGGACGTGCCGGTGACACCGCGCGCCGAAGCGGCACAAGCCCGCCGCCCCCGCCCCGTCCCGCTGCTCGGTGTTCCGCGACACCACCGCCCCGCCCGGTTTCTCCCACGTGTCGGTGGCACCCCGGACTAGCCTCCGCATCATGCTCCGTATCACCGACACCCGCACCGGCCACCTCGTGGAGATCCCCGCGGCACCGCGCCGCCTCCTGCGCAGCTGCGTCCATCTGCCGGCCGCCGTCGGTACCGGGATCGGCCCGGTGCACCTGCGGGTCCCGCTGATCGGTGACGTACTGGCGCGCACCGCGGAGCTGAACGGTCTGCAGGTCGTCACGGTCCTCACCACACCGGAACTGACGCATGATCAGAAACTGGCGCTCGAACGTGTGATGACGGTGCTCGGCATCCATCCGCCGGTGGTCGTCGGAGCCCATCGTCCCGACGCGGCACTCGGCGGCCCCGCCGACGTGCACGTGGCAGCCCGGGGCGCAGACACCGGCGACGCCACGGGCGGGGTCCGGATGGAGGTGGGGGAGGTCGGCACGGCCCTCCCGGAGGAGGGCGCCCCCGACCCCGGCCACCTCCTCGCCCCGGACCTCCCGGACGCGTCCGCGCCGGAGGCCGCCGATCCACTGGCGGTACGTCTGCTGTTGCTCGGCCGCCCCTACGACGCCCCGCTGACGGTCACCGGCGAAGCGCTGGCCGACGCCCGGCAGACCCTGCGACGGTGGCGCCGACAGGTGGCGGACTGGGCACAGGAGCCGTCCAGGCCGATCCCCGCCGAACTGCTGCGGGAGTCGCACGCGGCGCTCGCCGACGACCTCGGTGTCGCCGCCGTCCTGGATCTGCTGGCCGATGTGGCGGAACGGTCCGAGGTGCCGGCCGGCGCCAGGTTCGAGACCTTCGCCCATCTCGACCGCGTCCTCGGCCTGGACCTCGCCCGCGACGTCGGCCACCAGCGTTGACCGGAACACCCCACACCGCGGTGAACGGACGCGACTCCCGCCCGCGTGTGCGCGCTGCCCGGCAACGGGGACGGCGTGCAGAAGCCCTACCCGGGTGAGGATCAGCCGGGGAGGCCGACCGGGCTTGCGGGCCAGCAGGTTGGCCGCGGCCTCGAGGACGACTGAGGGCGGCGAACGTGCCGCCGGTCTCTCCGGACGCCACGGCTGTCATCTCGACGAACCGACGCCTGGGACGCTCAGCAGGGGATCCCCGCACCGATCCCCACATGACACGAAGACAGGGGAAGCGCGTCAGCGTCGCGTTCCGGGATTCCGATGACCTCGACAGCCACCCCTCGTGCTGCCAGGGCCTTCGCGGTCTGGGCCAGAGTGATCTGGGAGAAGCCGAAGACGGACTCCGGGGTCAGACTCTCGCGGTTCTTGAGCAGCATGGCAAGGACGATCCGCCTGGGCGTGAAATCGTCGGGAAGCGCGTACGTGCCTCCGCTGAGCCGGGTGACCTTCGCAGTGAAGTCCGCTCGGACCCGGGCGGACTCCTGGAGGAGTTCCACCGCCACCCTGGCCTGGCTGAACAGGTGGCTCAGCGGACCGGAACCGCCAGCGCGTTTGACGAGGACCAGGGTGCCGTCGGGCATGAGCAGGTCGCAGATCTCGACCTGATCCCTGGGCCGGAGGGGATTGGTGACGTTCTTGGTGTCGAGACAGAGCCAGCCCGGCCGCTCATCGGCCACCCTGTTGTTGTACGCGTTCTCGGACTCACCGTCGAGCCAGGCGGGCAGCGAGACGGAGGGAGTGGGAGGGAACAGGGCCGCCACCGTGGCCCGGCTCTCCGCCACATATACGGCCCCGCCTTCGTACCACTCGCCCTCCAGGAGGAAGAACCGCCTGGAGCCCAGCGAGGAGCCGACCTCCAGCCAGGCCAGTGCGCTGGTGATGGCGAGTGTGTCGACGGTGGCTGCCCGGCGGTCCCTGGCAAGGGTCACCGTCCCCTCGCGCAGCACCTTGAGGCGTCGTCCGGGCGGCGCGAGCCGGGCCCGCATGAGTACGTAGCCGAGGTCGAAGTCGTCGGAGCGCCGGGCGTCGGTGCTGTTGATCCGGGTCATGTACGCGGTGGCCTCCGTGTACGCCGCATGGTGATCGGAGGGGACGATGGAGGAGATCCGTCCGTCGGCGGGCCGGCCGAGACGGTCGTCCAGCTCCCGCTCAAGGGCGTCGAGGACCGTCGGATCTGTGACCGGGACGATGTGGTCGACGAACTCCAGTTCCTGGTGCGGGATGTCCTCGCGGCAGATCCTGGCGATGGTCCGTAAGTCGGAGAGCAGAGCCTCCGGTTCGATCCCCAGCGCGATCCTCAGTCCGCATCCGCCCTGGGCGCTGACCGCCCTTCCACGCGTGTACCGCGAGCGGGTGAGCGGCAGGTCGTCGAGGTATCCGCCCAGGCTGCGAACGACACGCGAGTGGTCACGGATGCCGAGCATCGGGACCGGGGCACCACTCGGAACCAGGGAGATGTCGGTGCGTGCCTGTCCGAGGGACCTTGAGACCGCCCCGCGGATCATGTTCGGATCCATCTGCCGGATGGCGAAGGAGAGGCCGAAGCGCTTGTCCTTGAGGTGGTCGGGGATCAGCCGGTACCCCTGGTCGCAGCCTATGGCGTACACCGTGCCATCGACAGCGAGCAGAAGGACGGCGGCGGTGCGGCGGACGCTCTCGGTAACCGTGACACCGGTGGTGCGTGCCATGGGGTCGCACCACGGGGCCTCGGTGAGTTCCATTCCGCAGGTGATGTACACGGCCGGAACTCCGAGTGCTTCGGGGAAGTGCAGATTGGCGCCGAGCCTGTCCAGAAGCTCCGGGTCAAGGACGTCCAACATGACCTCAGGGGTGGGTGCGACACCAGTCAGCCGGTAGACGGTGCGTACCGCGGTGTTCGATGCCAAGGCGAGCCTCCGGGGAACAGCGAGGGAGAAGTCTGGAGCGAGGGCGGGATGCACCGGAGTGCTTCGCCTCGTGGCCGGACGGGACGAGGGCAGGTGCAGCAGGCAGGTTCAGGTAGTCCCACGTCGCGGGACACGACACGACGAGAGCGGCTGCGCCGAGGGCGCCCCACACCTGCCAGAACGGATCAGGTACACGGAAGATATTGACACTGGTCTGTGCGCACTGTCAACAGAGTTCATTCTAGATAGGGTCGTGATGATCCGTGTACGCTGGACGCATGACGGATAACGCGGCTTCACCGGCCGGCCCCCTTGTCACTGGCGCCGAGATCGCTCGGCTGGCCGGCGTCACCCGGGCTGCTGTCTCCAACTGGCGTCGGCGCTATGACGACTTCCCGGCGCCGGCGGGAGGTGCCGCGAACAGTCCGCTCTTCGCGCTCGCCGAGGTTCAGGGTTGGCTGGACAAGCAGCGCAAGGGTCAGGAAATGTCACCTGAGGTCGAGTTGTGGCAGGCCCTGCGAGCCGCTTACGGGGAGCAGATGGTTGCGGGCCTGGCCGAGGTGGCGGCGGCGCTGGCCGGAAAGCCTGCGCCGGAGCTGCCGGACGACATCGCTCCTCGAGTACGGAAGCTCGCTCGTACTGCAACACCCGCCGACCTCGTGCACGGGCTGACCGAACGGTTCATGGACTCCGCTCGGCGGGCGGGATCGGATCAGGTGACTCCCGAGCGCGTGGTGCGTGCCGTGTGCCACTTCGCTCCCGAACTTCCTTCAGGGGCCACGGTCTTCGACCCCGCCTGTGGGATCGGGGTGCTGCTCCTGTCCGTCGCCTCCCAGCCGGGCATGCGTTGTCGCGGTCAGGAGGTGGACGCCGACAGCGCCCGTTTCGCACAGCTCCGTGCCGACCTCCTGGGGCGATCAGGAGTCCGCATCGTGGCGGGGGATTCCCTGCGCGCGGACGAATGGGCGGATCTCAAGGCGGACCTCGTCGTCTGCGACCCGCCGGCCGGTGTGACCGAGTGGGGGCGGGAGGAGCTGCTGCTCGACTCGCGCTGGGAGCTCGGTACCCCGTCAAAGGCCGAGGGCGAGCTTGCCTGGCTCCAGCACGCGTATGCGCACGCCGAGCCCGGCGGCCAGGTCCTCATGGTCATGCCTGCCTCGGTCGCCTACCGCAAGGCGGGCCGCCGTATCCGGGCAGAACTCGTACGCCGGGGCATCCTGCGTCAAGTGGTCGCCCTGCCGCCGGGGACGGCGACATCTCACTCCCTGCCCGTCCACCTGTGGTGTCTGCAGCGCCCGGAGAACCCAGGGAGCGCGGACGCGAACCGTACCGTGCGCATGGTCGACCTGACCGGCAACAGCCCCGACGACGGTCTGGACCCACGCTCCGACCAGGTCGCCGACGTGCCGCTGATCAAACTCCTCGACGACACCGTCGATCTGACCCCCGGCAGTCACCTCCGCTCCCGGCACCGCGACTATCGCGGTGAGTACACGGCCCTGCGCCAGGAGATGGAGGACCGGATCCGCCGACTCGCCGCCCTTCTGCCCGAGCTGACGGCCGGGGGCGGACCGGGCTCACTGGACGGCGCGACGACCAGCGTCGCGGATCTCGCCCGCGCCGGACTCGTCGCGTACGAGGACTCGGAGCCGGTCTCGGCCAGCGAGCAACTCGACACCGACTATCTCCAGGGTTTCCTGCGGAGCTCCGTCAACACCCGGCGGTCCACGAGCGCCAGCGGGACCTACCGCCTCGACACCCGGGGGTCACGCATCCCCCGCATGGGCATCGACGAGCAGCGTCGCTACGGATCCGCCTTCCGGGCCCTGTCCGAGTTCGAGGAGGGCATGCGCAGGATCGACGAGCTGAGCAGGCAGCTTGCCGAAGTCGCCCGTGACGGCCTTGCCACGGGCGCCCTGACACCGGAGGAATGAGTTCGGTGCGGGAAACCCCGCCGAGGGGTAGCCCGCACCGGTCCGCGCCCGGGCCGGTCAGGCCGGGCGCGGCAGGAACGGGCTAGGGGTTCCGCTCCATGTCACGCTCAGTGACTCGCGCGCACGAGTACAGGCGACGAAGAGCAGGCAGCGTTCCCGGAGCAGGTCGGCGTCGTGCTGGAGAGGGTCCGCCTCACGTGGGGTGACCTCGCGGGCGAACGGTACGGCGCCTTCATTGACGCCGAGGACGGACACCGCGCGGAACTCCAGCCCCTTCATCGCGTGCATGGTCGCCAGCCGTACGCCCGGCGACCCCGGTGCGGACTGCTTCTTGACCCGCAGAACCGGGATACCGGAGGCCTTGAGCTTGTCCTCGGCCGCGTCCAGGGCGAGATTGAAGCGTGCGCACACACCGATCTCGTGCGGCGCAAGACCATCGGCGAGCAGCGCCTGAACGCGCTCCACCAGGGCATCGGTCTCCTCCTGCCGGGTTCCGTACCCCTGGATGTGGGGGCGGCGTCCATGGAGCAGGGAACGGTAGCCGGCCAACGAGTCCGTTCCCTCGCCCTCCAGCGCGTCGACGGTGACAGGCGCGAGGAGCCGCGCCGACCAGGTGAGAATCTCCTCGGTGGACCGGTAGTTGACGCGCAGCCGGAAGCTGCGGCCGGCTGTGGCAATACCAAGAGAGCCGAGCGACACCCGGGAGTCGTAGATCCGCTGGTGCGGGTCGCCGGTGATGAACAGGTCATCAGGCCCGGGAGCCACGGCGGCACGCAGCACACGCCACTGCGCGGGGTGCAGGTCCTGTGCCTCGTCGACGACGACATGAGCGTATGGAGCCGGCTCGCCGATCAGGAATTCCGCCGCTCGGATGCAGACCCGCAGGTGTGTGGTCTCGCCCCGTTCACGGAGGAACTGCTCGAACCGTTCGACGCCGCTCCACACTTCTCGGCGGCGCGCGGGACCCATGCCGGTGCCGCGGCCGCGGCGGCTCGCGGCGAGGTAGGAGTCGAGATCGCGTAGGTCCTGACCGAGTACGACATGCCGGTACTCCTGGGCCAGGAACTGGGCGGTGAACGGCAGATCAAGCTGTTTGACGGTCTTCTCCCACAACTGCCGCTGCTCTCTGTCCCCGATCGGCTGCGGCATCGCCCCGGACTTCGCGCGCACGACTCCGTTGGCGTAGGCGTCGACAGTCGTCACATCGACCCGGGCCAACAGCCCCTCGTCCTCGTCGAGGAGAAGGCCGAGCATCTCGCGCAGCCCGGCGGCGAGCGCGTTCGTGTACGTGGTCAGCAGGACCCGGCCGTCCTCGCTGCGCCCCAGCAGATGCTTGACCCGGTGCAGGGCGGCGACCGTCTTGCCCGTGCCCGGCCCGCCCGTGACCTGGACCGGACCCCCGTACGAGGTGCGGTAGGCGGCGCGTCGCTGGGAGGGGTGGAGAAAGACCCGCCAGGCTGCGAACGGCTTCTGCAACACCTCCTCCAGCTCCTGGGGCCCGGTGACCAGCCGGATGCGCGTCGCGGTGTTGGCGATCACCGTGGCGAGGTCCTCGACCGGCTCGGCGGGTGCGTCGGCGGGCCGGCGGACGGCGACGACGTCGCGGTAGACGTCTTCCGGGCTGAAGTCCTCGGCAAGGTACTGCAGCACCTCCAGCTGGTCCTCCGGCAGAAGCGTGGAGAACGCTTCCAGCTGGGCCTTGTCGACCATGGAACGCGCGGCGCGCAGCACCTGGTCGTCGAGGCCGAGTTCGCGCAGAGCGCCGTCGGAAACCTCTGCGAACAGCAGCCTGGGGGCGTCCGCCGCAGCCGTCTCGTACAGCGGCGTCAGCTCGTCCAGGGCGACGGCGTCGCGCACTTCCAGGGCCCTGGTCGCCGTGTTCGCGCTGTACAGACGCTTCGCGGCCCACGTATAGGCGTCGTCGTGCGGCAGGACGTTGACCAGCAGGAACACATCACTGCCGTCGTCGGGCGCGAGAACGACGCCCCGCCAGAAGTCGGTGATGCGGATGGTTCGCATCCTCGGGTCACGGGCGTTGTTCACCGACTCCAGATGCAGGCCCTTGTCCGCGTTGAGTTCGGCGGCGGTGAGGGCATGGAATTTGCCCATGGCCTTGCGTACACCGGCTCGCACCGGCTTCTCCAGCATGTCGTAGCCGTCCCAGAAGCTCTGGGCGAAGGCAAGCCGGGGCATGATGTCCCTTTCCTACAGCGTGACGGTGTCCGAGGATTGAGGAAGTGGTGCTGCCGAGGCCGAGGCCAGCTTTCCGGCAAGCTCCCGGATCCTCGACAGGAGTTGTTCCGGCGTACGGGAGAGGTCGAGGGTGTGCTGGTACAGACGCACTCCTCGACGCTCCGGTCCGGCAGCCGTTCCGTGCACCTCGTGGAAGCGCTCGGGTTGCCGTCCGGCCGCGTACACGAGGTGAGCCTCACGCAGACCGAGCACCGTGGCGTACGCGAGCGCCTGGTACAGGTCGGCGTTGAGGAGCCCGTCGGCCTTCTCGATCTTGTACTTGGCGTCGACCACGGCGACCGGAGTGCGACCGTCCCCGGTGCGGACGACGAGGTCGGGACGCATCCGCACCAGACCGGCGGTGTCGAGGTGGTGGGGGTCCTGGAGCCGCGCGGTCAGGCCGTGCTCACGAAGAGCCTCGCGCAGCGCGACCGTGACGAAGTCCTCGAACAGCTTGTTCATGTCGAACAGGAAGCCGTCCACGGCAAGAGGTTCGGCCTGGGCCGGCCGGTGCTCCGGCGAGGCACCGCGCAGGACGGCCTCGGCGAGTCGCAGCGCGGGCTGATAGCGGGAGTTGAGACGCGACGGCTGCCAGCGCGGCAGTTCCTGCCCTCGTATCAGAGGCTGGGCATCGGCGAGACGCAGGCGCTGATGAGTGAGGCGCCGACGAACCGGCCCGGGAACTCCGGGCAGCCGCAACAGCCGCTCGACGGCGGCGCGCAGTATCCGGTTCTCGGCGGTGTCGGCCGTGAACGCGTCGTACACGATCTCCACGGGCGGCGTCCGGCCGAAGTGCCGCCTGATCTGCTCGGCCTCGCGCAGCCGCCCGCGCACGACCAGCGCAGACTCCTCGACCTCGCGGTAGCCCTGGAGAACCCCCTTTCGCAGAGCCGCGTCGACCTGTCGTTCCACGGCGTGCGCGAGCGCGGGGACGATGTCGTCGTGAGCGCCGGTATCGACGGTGCCCTCCCGGCTGTCGCGCCAGGCACGCGCCGGGTCGAGGCTGAAGCCGAGGAGGAAGAACAGCCGGCTCACAGGGGTCTTGGGCATGATCCGGACGACAGGACCGCCGGGAGTGCGCACGGCGCCGACCCGGCTGCCAGCCCGCAGCAGCCAGTGCCCCTCCCGGCGGGGATCCGGGGTCGCGCTCTGCAGGATCCCGGAGGTCATGAGGGCGCGGCCAGCCTCGGCGGCGAGCGGGACGGAGAGCGCGGGCCCGTACTCGCGCAACGTCACATCCGGCACGGACGCGGACGCGGACGCGGTCACGGGTGCTGCTCGCGCAGCGAGTCCAGGCCGTAGCGGGCGGCGACGTCGAGCCCCTCGCCGTAGTGGTGTTCCTCCAGCAGCGGGAGGATCTTCGTGCGCCAGGTGCGGTCGAGCCCGCCCTTGCGGTACACGCCCGGTTTCATCAAGTACGAGGGCCCTATGGCGAAGTCCGGGTCGTCGATACGGGCATTGAGCGTGTCGAGAAGACGAGCGGGTTCCCCGTCCTTGCCCTCGCTCTCCAGCCACCGCGCGAGCAGTCCGGCAGTCGGCTCGGTACGGGGGGACAGCTCCACGAACGCGAAGCGACGCCGCATCGCCGCGTCCACCAAGGCGATCGAGCGGTCGGCGGTGTTCATGGTGCCGATCACGAACAGGTTGGGAGGCAGCGCGAAATCGTCCCCGGAGTAGGTGAGACGGACGGACCGCTGCCGGTACTCCAGCAGGAAGTACAGCTCACCGAAGACCTTCGCGAGATTGGCCCGGTTGATCTCGTCGATGATGAGGAAGTGCGGGACGTTGCGATTTCCCTCGCGGGAGGCGAGATCGGCGAGTTCCCGGAGTGGCCCGGCCGTCAGCCGGAAGGCGACCTCCCGGGTCTCGTCGTCCTCCACGGGCCGGAACCCCTCGAAGAAGTCCTCGTAGGCGTACGACGGGTGGAACTGCACGATCTTGACCTGCTCGGGACCGCCGCCGAAGTGCTCGGCCAGCTTCATCGCCAGATAGGTCTTGCCCGTGCCGGGCGGACCGTAGAAGACCAACTGCCGCTCGTCGATGAGCAGTTCACGTACATCATCGAGCCATTCCTTCTCGTGGACGAGGAGGTCGGCGGCGAGCGCGTCGGTGATGTCCGGCAGGAAGTCGGACGCGGCGGGGTCGGTGGGTGCGACAGGACCGGCCGGTGCGGCGAGCCCGTCCAGTGCCTCCAGGACACCGGTCAGGTCGACTACGTCATGCTGCACGGACAGCTTCTGCTGCACCTCCTCCGGCAGTTCCTCGTAGGGGTGGCTACCGGGCTGCCAGGAGACGGACCGCCGCAGATTGGACAGGCCGCCGGGGGACGCGGTCTGCGCGGCCTCCCCGGTGATCCGGCCGAGGTGAAGCCGGCCGTCGCCTATGGTGACCACCGTGTCGCCGACGCGCATCTGCGTCAGGAATCCGTGCAACTCGTCGACGAGACCGCGCTTCTGGTTGTACGAGGCCGCTCCTTCGTACCCGCCCTCGACGAAGCGGCGAAGCGCGCTCTTGGTCGGATCGGCCTCCTCCAGGGGCGGCAGATGCGCACCGGCGAGCGAGACGAACCCCTCCTTCAGCCACAACTGCCGCACCAGGTTGTGCCCCGAGACGTTGTTGCCGCGCACCAGCCACGCCTTGCGCGGAGCGCGCCAGGCGGTGGACAGGTAGTCGGCGAGCGGGTGGCCCTCGGCGGTCCGCCAGGACTCCGGCCCGGAAGCGTCGTAGCCGTACACCAGCGCGGCGGCAGCGGAGGAGGAGTTGCACGGGATGTCACGCGTGGCCACCCAGCGCGGCAGCGTCCCGGACCGGTCGGGGTCCGCCAGGACGTCGACCAACGAGCCGCTCACCCGCAGCTCCGCACGGACCCGGCGTCCGTGGTTGTTGAGACTCGGCGATGCTTCCGCCGCCACGAACGATCCCTCGTGCAGGAGGAACCTGTGGGTGCCGTTCCCGCCGAACTCGGTGAGCAGATGCCCGTGCGCCTCTCCACCGTCCTGGGGGAGCTTGATGCGGAAGTCGGGCGCGCCGGGGAGACGGTCGGGCTGAGGCATGGGTGACCTTCCGTGGGGCGCGAGCCTGGGCGAACGCCGAGCAGCCTACCTGTTGACGCTGTCAATTGATTCAAATTCTTCAGGTAAATGGATCATTCCAGTCAGCCGTAGGCTGCTGTGGGAAGCAAGGGGGAGACGATGATTGACTACCGCAAGGCGACCGTTCCGGTGTGGACGCTTGTGACCGGTGACGTCCGGGTGCCTGCATTGGCCGGAGACGGGCCGATGACGGCTGAGCGCCTGGGTGAACTGCGCAGCGTGCTGGCCGTCCTGGCCGACGAGCCGATCGCCACACTTGAGGTGCATCCGCTGCCCGACGAGCTCGACCGTAGCCGAGGCATCCCGCTCGATGCCGTGAGTCCCCTGGCACAGCACTTGTCGCAGCTCGTCACGCAATCAGCGCGGAGTTCCTCCACGACGGCCAGGGCGACCGCCGCCGGCGAAAACCTGTATCGCATGGTCGTTCCGGCGAAGGTCGCCGCCCAGTTCGGTCAGGGCATCGTTCGCCCTATGGCGTCGAAGGCGGTGGCCGGTGGCATCCGCGGCCCACTCGTGAACCCGATGGGCCGCATCGCTGCCGGCGCGACGTTCATGCCGGCCGGAAAGGCGGCAGCAGCAGGCGCAGCCGGTGGGGCCGGTGCAACAGCCGGCGTCGCGGCCACTGGCAGCGCGGCGCTTACCTTGGCCGCGCCGCTCGTGCTCATGGCCGTAGCGGTGGGGGTGAGTGCGCATGCCGACCACAAGCGCCAGCAGGCCATCGAGCACATCACAGAGCTGCTGGAGCAACTGCACGAAGAGAAGCTCGATGATGAGCACAGCGAACTGGACGGCTGCCGCGATGCCATCGACAAAGCCACCGCTATTCTGCTCGACCAGGGCAAGCTCGGTGTCTCGCTGGGACTGGACTCGGCGGTGCATGCCATCAACACGGCGCTGGGCGCCGCTGACCGCCGCCTTGCCCGGTGGCAGAGCGCACTCGACAAGCTGCCCGACGGCCAGGCCGTCGAGATCGGCATGCTGACCAAGCTGTTCCCCGGCGTCGACGACCAAGGCGGCAGGTTCCGCGCCCACCTCGAACTCGCTGCCCTGGCCATTGCGCTGAAGCAGCGGGTCATCGTCCTGCAAGCCGTCGAGCATGCCCAGAGCGACCCTGACAACCTGTTCGGGAGCTTCACCCGCGCACTCAAGCGTGACCACCAGCGCCTCGACGAACTGGAGTCGGGCATCGCTGGTGTCCTGCTACGCCTGTCGGCGCTGGAGCTGGCACGCCCGAACGGTTTGCGGCCCGTCTTCACGCCTGGTGAAGTCGATCGCCTGATGCGCGCGACACACCGGATTCACCAGCTGGGTGACGGCGTCATGGTCAACAGACGCACTGCAGACGTGGCGATTGAGATCGCCCGCAACAGGGATGGCTCGGTGGTCGTGTTCCCCGCGCTGCCCGCTTAGGGGGCAGGTGGGCAGCTTCCGCCCCTGCATCCCGATGATCAGGTCGCGTTGCTTGTCGCGGCTGACCGGGGCACACCGGCTGACGAGCCGCTCCTCTCCACGCTGGTCGACAACTCCGTAGCCGCCTTGCACCGGCTCTGTCGCCAGGTGCGCCTCGGCCTCGGCACAAACCGGTGCTGCGAGGACCGGTCGAGTCCAGGACTGGCACCCTGATCACTTTTTGGGCTTCTGGAGCTTGGTAGCAGGGAGGCGCTTTTTGCCCATCTCGATGATCAGGCCCGCTGCCTTGAACGTGAGGTTGAGGGCGACGCTCTCGGGAACCTGCTGGTTGAGGCCGAGGTGTCCGGTTATGTAGTCACCCATCTGGACATCTGGGTCCAGCCGCTTGAGGACCATGTAGGCGATGGACTCGGCCTCGACCTCGTTGCGGGCATGAGCTGTGACGCGTTCCTTGTCCGAGAGGGGCCGCAACTGCCGGTCTGGCCAGGTTTCCCCGGGGCCTGCGCCGAGGTGCCCGCAGAACAAGTGGCCGAGCTCGTGGGCAAGCGTGGCGTACTGGTCCAACAGAGGCAGGTTCCGGTTGACCTCGATCTCGAACAACGTCAGGTATGTCTCCGGCCGGTCCCCGGGCCTGCTGCCAGAACGCTCGACGGAAGCGCCGGACCTGTTGGGGTACGTACGCCCGTAGGAAGAGGCCCCGTCATTGACCAGGGTGAGCCGGATTCCCAGGGGTGCGAGGTTCGTCGTGGTGTGGTGCCAGACCTCGACGAGTTCCTTCTCGCCGGCTCGGGAGGACACCGACGCAGGGGCGGTGATTGCCTTGGGCAAAGGCCGAGCCCCGGGCAGGGCTTCGGTGTCCCCGACGTCGTACACGAGCATGTAGGGCCCACGCGGCTGAAAGATCAGCAGCGGCTGGGCACCGGGCTTGAGCACGCGCCGGTACTTCGACATCCACTCCGAGGAGGAAAGCACGTAGCGAGCGCCGGGCTTCTGGATGTGGACCACCATCGCGTTGAACGGGGCATACCGCTTGAAACGGCCTACGAACTCGAGCATCTGCAAGTAGTCCGAGGACGAGCGATAGCGCTGGGCGCCGCGTACGAGGTCGTCGATCGAGGCCTTGGCCAGGTCTGCCTGCGAGACCTCGACCTCCTCGTTCCAGAACAGATCGAGTCCGTGCTCCGCGATCACCGGTTCTTCGTACTCAAGGGGAATCTCGCGCAGCCGCTTCCAGTCTGCGAGTTGCTTCCCGGCCCAGCCGGGGTCGACCATGTGCGCGAACGACAGCAGCCCGGTCACGTGGGCGTCCAGCTCGGCCAGACCCTTGAACTCCTGGTGACGGCGGTGCTGCTCGATACCGAACGACGCAGCACCTCGCACATGCTTGGTGATGCGGCGCTTGTACTCGCGCGTCAGGCGAGGGGTGGGGCCGTCGACGAGGATGCCCAGCACGCTGCGGCGTGCACCGGGACGCGCCACGTAGGTCTTCTTCGTGTTGAGTTTCATGCCCAGCGGGGCCAATGCCTTCTTCACACCGACCACGAGACGGTCGACCTTCTCGTGGCGAACGAGTCGACGACTGGAGAAGTACATGTCGTCGCTGTAGCGCGTGTAGCGCAAACCCAAGGACTCTGCCAGGTGGGTGACCACAGCGTCGACGTCGCGCATGACGAGGTTCGACAGGTATCCGCTTGTAGGAGCGCCCTGTGGCAGGAACCCCTCGCGGGTGTGCTTGTAGAGCAAGTCGGGCCGGCTGACGGAGAAGGTCTGTCCGGTGGCCTCCAGGTACACGCTGCGACGCCCGGAGCCGCGGTTCGGCCAGGTCTGGTTCGGCCCGGGCGGAGACACGGTGACCAGCCGGGCGGTGGTGTACGTGCTCAGCGTGCGGCCGATACGACGCAGGCCGATCTCCCGGCGACCGTTGACGTCTTCTACAAGATCGATCCGGTACTCGCGCTCCGTCGGGTGAGCCCAGGCGTCCTTCAGCGCGGCGTGGACGTGCCGTTCCCGGATGCTCCCGAAGAAGTCGGCGATGTCCAGGCGGATCACGGTGTGGGCTCGTAGATGGATGGCGGCGCAGTCCACGACCGAGCGGCCACCTCGGTAGGCGAACGCTGCCGGGTGGGGCTGGAATCTGACTGGAAGAGTCTCCAGACGGGCCAGGATTCCCTGCTGTATCTCGGACAACCGCGGGACCGGGGCATGCAAGGTCCGCAACCCGTCGCTGTGTTTGGGGATCCGGTGCTCGGTGTACGGGAAGATCGAGCCGCTGACCACCGCCTCGAGGAACTGCGCAGGGGTGAGGTCTACGAAGTTGTCTGCCATCGTCACCGAACCGCCTCGTTCCTCACCTGTGAGACGCAGCCGGCGAGCCTCACCTTGAGTGGTTCCACCGCCCCGCCACGGGCGGGCCGCTGTATCCCTCCGCCACCCTGTGCAAGCACAGGGCCCGATCCCCAGCACCCGATGTGATCAGCACCGAGGTGCCCCGGACCGGAGGGCCCATCGCAAGGGATGGGTTCCTGAGACCCGCCGACTGCGTTGAGTCGGATCGTAGCCTCCCTGTGAGTCGAACTCACCATGCGGGGGCACCTGATGACACACCGAAGCACGGTGCTCCTCACAGCGTCCGGCAGCACGATGACAGCCGCAGCGTTGACCTGCTCGTGACTGTCCTGAACGTCGAGGGGGGCGGCGTGTACGGTGACGAACACCTGCTGGTCAAGGAGTCGACAGCTCGGCCCGGACGGTCTTGCCGCCGGGTGGGTGGGGGACGCAGTTCCAGTGGTCGGCGAGGGCGGCGACGAGTAGCAGGCCGCGGCCGCTGGAGTGCAGCGCCTCGGGTTCGGTGTCCGCCGGAGGGCGCTGCGGGTACACCTCCCCACGGGCGTCGGTGACTTCGACGCGAAGGCGGCCGGCCGCCGGGTCGAAGACGAGCGTGAGCCGGAAACAGCGACCGGGCACGAGGCCGTGGAGTACGGCGTTGGCGGCAAGCTCCGCGACCACGAGTTCGGCACGCTCCGTGAGGTCCTGCGGGGCGCCCCAGGTCCGCAGCTCGGTCACGGCGAGCAGCCTGGCCAGCCGGGCGCCGCGCCGCGTGGACGACAGAAGCTGCGTGAAGGTGTGCTGCGATGCGACCAGTTGGGGAGTGGATTGGTTCATGGCGCCATCGTGGCGACTGGATATGGCCGGATGCGAGCGCCGCACCCCGTACGGAGAGTCAGCGTGCGGGCACACGGAGTGGACAGTACGCGAGGTTGGCCGTCACGCTGAGTGGTGAACGCGGGCGGCGGTGAGGAGCCGCCGCGGGTGCGGTACGGAGAAAGGAGCGGCGGATGGACATCGTCGAAGGGAAGGCGGCCGGGGGCGCCGAAGCCCGGACGGCCCAGGCGGGGGAGGGGGAACGGGAACCCCATCCGTCGGACAGTCTGCGCACGTTCGGCGCGGTCGTCCAGGCCCTGCGCGAACACGCCGGGCTCAGCCGGGCCGAGCTCGGCGACCTCGTCCAGTACTCCAAACACACCGTGGAGTCCGTCGAGTTGGGCCGCCGCATGCCGGACGAGGAGTTCGTCGAGCGCGCGGGGGGGGCGCTCGGCAACACGGGTGCCCTGCGGAAAGCGGCCTGCCACCTCAGCCGCGGCGAGGTCGGCCTTGCGGCATGGTTCAGGCGTTGGGCGCGGCTGGAGCGGAAGGCGGTGAGCCTGTGCACATACGAGTGCCGGCTGGTGCCGGGGCTGTTGCAGTCGGAGGCGTATGCGCGGGCGGTGTTCGATGGCACTATCCCGCTGCGGACCGACGACGAACTGGAGGACCAGCTCACCGCGCGAATGGAACGGCAGCGGATGATGCGGGAGCGGCCCACGGTGCCGTTCAGCTTCATCGTAGAAGAGCACGTGTTCCGGCGGCGGTTCGGGGATGCGGAGGCGATGCGCGGGCTGGTGGATCACGTGTTGGAGCGGAGCGCTCCGCGCAATGTGACGCTTCAGGTGGTGCCATTGGAGGCGGGGTTGCATACGTGCCTCGACGGGCCGGTGCGACTCCTGGAGACCCCTGCGGGTCAGCGGCTCGGCTATTCGGAGGGCCAGCAGAACGGTCGGCTGATCTCGGACCGGAAAGAGGTGAGCCTGCTCTGCCAACGCTATGAAACACTGCGCTCGCAGGCCCTGAGTCCAAAGGAATCCCGGGACCTGCTGGAGCGACTGCGAGGAGAGCTATGAGTAGCGGTACGACGGAACTCGCCTGGTTCAAGTCCAGCTACAGCGGCAGCCAGGGCGACGACTGCGTGGAGATCGCAGTCGCCGAAACGGCTGTTTACGTACGGGACTCCAAGGACCTGGCCCGCCCGGCCTTCGCCGTGGGGCGCGCGGAGTGGGCGCCCTTCGTGAGGTTCGTGTCGGGCGCTTCGGAGGTGTAGCCGAGAGCGGCACGATTGATGAAGCGGTCGCCGAGGTCGGGTTCCGGCCTCGGCGCCGTCTTCTTGGGTATGGCCTTCTTGGTTGCGGCTTTCTTGGACGTGGCCTTCTTCGGAGTGGGTTTCGCAACCGCCTTCTTCTTCGCGGTGTTCTTGGCAGCCGTCGTGTCGCGTGCCTAGAACTTCGCCCGCAGCAAGGCCAGTTGCTCGCGCTCCTGAACGGTCTGGTCGGCGGGCAGGGCGTTGACGAGAGCCCTGGCCCGGTCGAGCTCGTAACGTGCCAGGGCCCAACGCTTGGCGTTGATCGCCATTCGAGTCACCCCGAGGCACTGCTGCAATGCCTTGACCTTCCCCGCCTGCCGCCGAGGCATCGAGGACTCGGCCCCGCTGCTCCGGCGCTGCCCGGCGGCACGCGTCCCCCAGTCCGCGCCCGAGGTCAGGACGACGGACGTGCGCGGGTTGCTGGTCTGGCTTCGGCGTACCACGGGGTGCTCGGCTCCTTGAGTGTGATCAGGTGTGGCGGGGGCCGTGGCCGGGGGGCGGGGTGAGGGTGGAACGGTAGGTGCTGGACTCGCCCTCGGTGAGCGGGGTTTCCAGGGTGAGGCCGGCGGCGGCCATGCGGTCGTACTCAGCGAGGATCAAGTTCTTGGTGCGGTACTCGCCGTGCGCCTTGATGTCGTTGTCGCGGGTGACGTTGAAGGTGTCCAGGATGTACGCGGTGTCGTCGCGGGTGATGCCGTAGAGGTGGAAGAAGAGGGCGTCCAGCTCGGCGCGGATGACGGCGCGGCGGTCGGTGTCCCAGAGGAAGGGGGCGCCGGTGTCGCCGAGGTCGCGGGCGAAGGGGGTCATGTCGTACGAGGTGTACGTGAGTTCGAGGAGGCGGGGGGCGATGAAGAGGGCGTGGGGGGCGAGCGTGCCGGGGGTCGGGACTGGCAGCTGGTGCACGTAGCCGAAGGTCAGATGGGTGCCGCCGATCTTCTGGCGGACGGCGTAGTCGCAGGCCATGGAGGAGAACACTGCGCTGAGGAGTGGCGCGTGCGCGATGGCGGCGGGGAATGCCAGAGGGAAGGGGTGCCCGAAGCCGTGGGCGGGGGCGATGGAACAGATCATTGTGCGCTCGTCGCTGGCGCGGCAGATGTCGCGCCAGCCCATCACCCACTCCCGGTCCCACCCCTTCGCCGCCAAGCGGCTGCGGACACCCGGTGCCTTGATCTCCCGGCCGGACTTGTCGAACTCGCCAGTGGGGGTGTCCTGTTCGGAGACCCAGTAGCGGGGCAGCGGGACGGCCGCTGGGTCCTGGTGTTGCTCCACGGTGAAGCGCGGGAGGGTGCCGACGGCAAGCTGCTTCTCGGTTGCGTTCTCGTACGTTGAGAAGCGGTGGTCGTAGTGGTGAAGCATCTTTGCCTCGTACAGCGGGAGCATGTGCGATCCAGCCTTGATGAAGGTGCTGCCTTCTAGGCGCCAGCCGTCGGCGATGAGGTCTTCGAGGGTGCGGAACTTGTCCGAGTCCGTGTTCATCATGATCATCAGCTGGAACTTCACGTCCCACGGATTGCCGTCCGTCGCGCCTTCCTTGAGTAGTACCGGGACGCGTCGGTAGATGCCAAGTGTGATCTCCATGTCGCGGCGGGAGCGGAAGACCGGGCAGGTTCCGGTGTTCGGGTTGAGGACCTGGATGTCGCGGCCGGTCAGGGTATAGGCGCGGTCCGCGATGTGCTCGACCTGGCGGACCCGGAATGCGATAGAGATCGGGGCTTCGGCGGAGCCGGAGCCAGCCATGCAGAGCAGTGCGAAGTTCACGCTGTGATGGACACCGGGGAAAACCTTCTCCTCGTTCTCGAAGCCATACAGCGCGACCAGATGGCCCTTGGTGACCAGGTCCTTGAAGAAGTACTGGTTGAACGAGTCCGTGGCGATGCCCGAGGGCACAATCTGACCGCTACGCCCTTGAGCGGCCATGACGGTGCGAGCGTGTTCCGTGAAGAGTGAGTACGTGTTGAGTCGTCCAAAGGCTGTCAGCCGGAACCGCCCAGAGGCGTGCGCGAAGTGCTTGAACCCGTCGTTCTTGCGCTGTTCCTCCTTGAAACGCGCGTACAACTCGGGGTCTTCTGTGGCCAACAGGTTGATCTTCTTGTTGCGGGCTGTCATGTTCGCTGCTTCAGCGATGTCCACTCGCTTTGCGGCGAAGAACTCGCGTGCGTCTACCTGAACTTGATCCCACGGCGGGTTCCCCACCACCGCGTCGAACCCGCCAACCCACCCCGTCCCCGCCTGCACGCCCGCCCCCGACTCCGGGACGGCGAACACCTCCGGGAACTCCAGGTGCCAGTGGAAGAACCGGTACTGGTCCCGCAGCCGCAGGATCTCCTCGTGCGTCGCGTCCGGCACCGACGACTGGTCCCGGCCGCGCAGAGCCCGGAACACCTGGTCGGTCGGGGCCTCCGGCGCCCCCGCGTGCTTGGGCCAGACGAACGCGGCGCACCAGGCATCGGCGGCGTGGAGGTCCTGGACGTACGCCGACGACTCCACGTACACCCGGTACGCGGCCTCCTGGGCGTGCACGTCCTCCAGCGAATCGGTGGGGGCGGTGGTGATCCGGGAGAGTTCGACGGCGTACCGCTCGTTGCCCGGCAGGGGCTCCGTGTCGAACAGAAGCTCGTCCTGGCCGCCGCGCTGGGCCTTGTTGCGCTTGACCAGGCCGGACGCGTGCTTCTTGTCGTCGCCCTCGATCGGCTTGAAGGCGTCGTCGGGGACGCCGTCCCCCAGCAGCTTCGGCGTCGCGCCGATCAGCCCGTTGCCGTGCTTGATGTGGGCGTCGAGGAAGCCGAGCGCCTTGCCCGGTTCCATGGCCTCCAGCCACAGGGAGACCTTCGCCAGCTCCACGGCCATCGGATTGAGGTCGACACCGTAGACGCAGCGCGCGACGACCTCGTGCAGGGCGTGGCGCATGGCGTCGACCGTCGGCTCCGGGTTGCGCTCACGCACGGACGCCACGCGCTTGGCGATGCGGCGGGCCGAGGCGACGAGGAAGTGGCCGGAGCCGCAGGCCGGGTCGCAGACCGACAGGGACAAGAGCTCGGCGACGATGTCGTCGGCCGGTTCGGGACGGCCGGCCTCGGAGGCCCGCTGCTCGCCCCGCTTGACGGCGTCGTCAAGCACCGGGTCGAGCGTCGTGTCGAGCAGGCACTCGATGAGCGAGGACGGAGTGTAGTAACTGCCGGTCGTCTTACGGCTGTTGCCCGCCACTTCCACCAGCTCGAAGGAGCGGTCCGTCGCGGAGTGCTTCGGCTCCAGTTCCAGCAGGGACTCGTAGACCGAACCGAGTTCCTCGGCGTCCAGGTGGCGGTAGTCGACGGAGCGCCAGCGGCGCGCGCCCGGGTCGCGGACCTGGGCGAGGTGGCGGACGGCGGCGAGCAGGGACTCGTTGGACAGCTTCAGGCCGTCCAGCGGCGCGTCGGCCTCGATGGAGGAGAACAGGCCGCCGAGGCCGGGCAGGGCCAGTTCGGGCCGGCCGCCCTCCGTGCCAAGAGCGGCGAGGACGATGCGCAGGGCCTCGTACTGATCACCGTGGGCGGTGCCCTGACGGCGGCGGGCGCGTTCACGCAGCCGGGCGGAGGAGAAGTACCGTTCGTACGCCTCCCGTTGACGCTTGTCGGCGTCCGGGTCGAGCAGGGCGTCGCGGTCCTCGGCGACGAAGACGAACAGCAGGCGGTAGACCAGGCGCAGCAGGGCGTCCCGGAGGGCCTTCGGGTCGGTGTTCTCCCGGAGCTTTCCATTGTCAGGGTGGCGCAGGAAGCCGGTGCCGAGGGCGGTGAGGGCGTTCTGCACGCCCAGGCGCAGCTGGTCCAGGGCGCGGGCGCCGGAGGTGACGGCCTCGGCGCGCCACGTCTCCAGCCAGCACCCCGAAGCCGCGGCCCCCTCCGCCACCGCGAGCCGCGACGCGTGCAGCAGGCTGTACAGCAGCATGAACTCGCTGAACAGCTCGCCGTCGAAGAGAGCTTCCAGGTCGAAATCGACGTAGGCCGCGGTCGAGAAGGACGACGAGTCGCGCAGCAGACGCAGCCGGCGGCCGTTGGTGAGGACGGCCCACTGGTGGGCCTCGGTGCGGTTGAGGCAGTCCTGGAGCATCGACTGGGGCGGGACCAGGCCGGGGGCCGGGCGCTTGTCGAGGTCCTGGTTCCAGGGGACCTGGTGGATGAGGGCCGGGCCGTGGCGGTGGGAGACCGGGAAGCGCTTCTCCGGGTCGGAATCCGCCGGAATCCCCGCCGCGCCGACCTCCGTCAGCGCGCCGAAGTCCAGCTTGCGGAAGAGCTGGGCGAGCCAGTCCGTGCCCGCGCGGCCCGTCGGGTCGGCGGCGGGTGCGCCGGTCGTCGGGTCCGAGGGGAGCGCGGTGCGCAGGTCGCGCCAGAGAGGCTTGAGGTACTCCCAGGCGCGCTCGGCCTCGTCGCGTACGGGCACCGAGGCGGGCAGCCCGTAGTCGGCGGGCTTGGTGCCCGGCAGGTTCCGGGCCTCGGCGATGCGCAGCAGCATGTCGGTGGGGAGCAGGCCGCCGACCGTGGTGACGGCGGTGAAGGCCAGGGCGGTGCGGGTGGCGGCGGACATCAGGCTTCGGCTCCGGACACGGTAGAGACGGGCGCGGCGGGGACGGTGGCGGGCTGCTGCGGCAGGTAGACGTAGACACCGAGGACGTCGGCGGGCTCCTGCGGGACGACCTTCAGGCCGCGGACGATCTCCTCGTTCGCCTTGCGGACCCGGCGGTGCGAGGCGTCGAGCTCGGCGGCCAGACGGGTGCCGTACTCGGTGAGGTGCGCGGCCAGGTCCGGCAGACCGTTCAGGTCCTTCGCGATCTGGTTGCGGACCAACTGCTCGTGGGTGTTGGCGGTGGCGCGGGCCGCGAGGAGGGCGGCGGTCGCGTCGTCGTCCAGCCAGCGGGCGCGCGACGGCATTCCCTCGTACGCGAGCAGCCGGGCGTCCTCGGCGACCAGCTGCCGCTCGCCGGTCCGGGACGGCAGCGTGAGGTGGAAGCGGTAACGGACCAGCAGGAGCGTGGTCCGGATGGTCACCGCGTCCGTGGTGACCACACCGCAGCGGCGGGCCGGGCGGGGGCCGGGGGTGTTCGCGTCGAGCGCCGAGTCCAGGACGTACGAGGCGATGGCGCCGATCGCCGGGTCGGTGCGGACCAGGGCGGCCTCGCCGCGACCGATCGCGGGCGTGGTGCGGAAGGGGATCTGGCGGTCCTCCTCGACGAGCCGTCCGCCGAGCGTGGCGGCGAGCGCGTCGCGCAGGCCGGCCGGGGCGCCGCCGGGCTGGGCCGTGAAGTCGCCGGTACCGTCACGCGGGTCACGGACCAGCAGGTCCAGGTCGCGCAGCGCCTCCAGGGCGAAACCGCGGACCTCCTCGGCGCCGCCGAGCGCGGCCCGTACGGCGGCGACCTCGCGCGCCACCTCCTCCGGGTGGATCGCACGCTGGGCGTACTTGGAGCGGGACGTCTTCTCGCGTTCGGCGGCCGAGTTCCACTCGCGCTCGATGCGGTCGAACGACTCCTGGTGGGTGTCCAGCTCGAACAGGCTCTCCTGACTGCCCTGCCGCCCGTGCAGCAGCAGCCACTCCACCACCGCGTCGGTGACGCCGGAGGCGGTCTCGTCGGGGACAGAGACGGAGATGCCCAGGTCCTTCATGATCTGCCGGTGCTTCATGAACAGCACCTCCAGGACCTTGCCGTCGATGCCGTTGTCCTCGCCGAACATGGTGATGACACGGACCTGGTCGCGCTTCTGCCCGTAGCGGTCGACACGGCCCTCGCGCTGGTCGTGGCGGGTGGGGTTCCAGGCCAGGTCGTAGTGGACGACGGCGTCGAAGTGGTGCTGGAGGTTGACGCCTTCGGAGAGGCAGTCGGTGGCGATCAGGACGCGGCGGACCGCCGGGTCCCCGGCTTCCCCGGACGCCTCGGCGGTCTCGGTGGCGAGCTGTTCGATGCGCTCCAGGCGCTGCTGCGGGGAGAGGGTGCCGGTCACCGCGGCGATCCTCGTCTTCTTGCCGAGCTTGCCCTCCAGCTGGGTGGCGAGGTACTCGGCGGT
Organism: Streptomyces sp. NPDC093149; assembly: GCF_044754145.1. Classification (NCBI taxonomy): domain Bacteria; kingdom Bacillati; phylum Actinomycetota; class Actinomycetes; order Kitasatosporales; family Streptomycetaceae; genus Streptomyces; species Streptomyces sp. NPDC093149. The sequence continues at coordinate 72,999 of NZ_JBIVON010000016.1, read as the reverse complement.
GGGGATGTAGCGGCAGAAGACGATCGGGTGGTAGCCGTCGGCGATCAGACCCTTGAGGTGCCGGGTGAGCGTCTTCAGCTTCGCGTCCTCGGCCGGGCCGACGAGCGCGGCGGCCCGCTGGGAGAGTTCGAGCAGCCGGGCACCCGCCTCCTCCGACTCGGCGGCGCCGGGCGCGACGTCCATGCCTTCGAGCCGGTCGTTGTCGGCGGAATCGGCGGCGACCGGGGAACCCAGGGCGTCCGCCTCCTGCGCGGTGCGGGCGGTGGCCGACTCGGAGCGGGTTTTCAGGGTCTGCGCGGCGGCCGCGGGCGAGGACACCATCGAGCGCAGCAACGCGATCACCGACCACCAGGCGATCCGCGCCTCACGACGGCCCTGCTCCCCGGCGGCCGCGACGCGGTCGCGTGCGTACGCGATGGCGTCGTCGAGCAGCGCCCGGTAGGCGGGTGTGAGCTTGTACGGCTCGTCCTTCGTCCAACGATCGGACGGGAAGGCGGTCCGTTCGGCCAGGGAGTCGTCGGCGAGACCGTCCTCCTTGGTGAGGTAGTCGCGGACATCGGCGCGCTTGCGGGCCACGAAATGCTCGGCGAGCCTCGCTCGTCCCGCGGGCGACTCCAGGTCCAGCGTGGCGAGTTCGGGCCGCACCAGGCCGAGCAGATTGCGGAACGCGGACTCCTTGCCGGAGTGCGGAGTCGCGGTCAGCAGCAGCAGATGCCGGTCCGCGTCGGCGGAGACCTTGCGCAGCAGCTCGTAGCGGAGTTGGTTCGAATTGGATGCGGCGCCCTGCGTCGCGTCGTCGGCGGCCACGCAGGAGTGGGCCTCGTCGACGATCACCAGATCGGGGCAGTGCCGTACGAAGTCCTGACGGTGCCGGGTCGACTTGATGAAGTCCGTCGAGATGATCGTGTACGGGTGCTTGTCGAACAGGGACTGGCCAAGCTCCAGGCCGCGCTCCAGGCGTGACACCGTGGAAGCCAGGACCAGTTCGGCGTCGATGGCGAACTTCTCCCGCAGCTCGGACTGCCACTGCTCGGCCAGCGCCGGGGAGCACAACACCGTCAGCCGGGTCGCCTCGCCCTGCGCGAGCAGCTCCTTGGCGATCAGACCGGCCTCGACCGTCTTGCCGATGCCGACGTCGTCCGAGATCAGCAGCCGCACGGTGCGCTGCCGCAGTGCCATCAGCAGCGGGACCAGCTGGTAGGCCCTGGGCTCCACGGCGATCGAAGCCAGCGAACGGAACGGGCCCGCGCCCGAACGGAAGCCGATGCGCAGCGCCGTCCGCAGCAGACTGGCGGACCGCTGGTCACCCAGGTCGGCCGGGCTCGGTGGAGCGAATTCGGCGGGACGCACTTCTTCGAAGGTGGGGAAAACGGCCGCGATGTCGTCCTCGCTCCCACCCAGGGGGCGCAGCACCAGCATGTCGGGGGCGCTCTCGGGCAGCACCACCCATTCCCGGCCACGGGCGGCGACCAGGGAGCCGGCTGTGTACGTGAGGCTCATGAGGTTTCTCAGTTCCTTGGATCGAGAAGAGGCGGGGCGGCGGTCAACGCAGGTGGAGGTATGAGGCGTTGCGCTCGGTGATGGCGTCCCAGTCCGCGTCCGTCGGGAAGCGCACGACGTCCCAGCCGGCTTCCTCCAGGCGGTAGCCGGCCTCGATGTCACGGGTCGAGTCTGCCGCCTGGCCGGGGGCGTCGACGAACACGGCGAGGTTGGCACCGTCCAGGCGGAAGACGAGGTCGGGACAGGCCGCCGCCTCCGGGACGAGGACCTTGACCTCGTCCGGCAGCCGGAAGCCCTTCGCCTTGAGCCAGCCGAGCAGGTCGCCGCTCGCGACGAGGGCCCCCAGATCCGTCTCCAGCGGGGTCGGTGCGGGCGTCGCGGCCCTGTCGGGTGTGTCACCGGTGACATCGACGACCGGGGCCAGCCTGCGGAAGCGTTCGCTGCGGGACTCGCCCCGGTCCTCCCGTTCGGTACGGGAGGCGGCCAGCCGCACGAGCAACGGCCGGGCGCTGTGCCGGCTCAGGTCGCGGTGGTGTGTCTGGTTGCCGTAGGTCAGCAGGCAGGCGTAGCAGCCACGGGCGCACTTCTCGCCCTCCGCCGGACCGCCCTCGTCCTCGCCCGTCTCCGGGTCGAAGTGGCAGATCTCCAGGGCGGTCCGGGCGGCCTTGGCGAGGGCACCCTTGTCGTGCTGGATCCGCCGCAGCACGCCGGCGCCGCCCTCGGCCGCCTCCGTGAACAGGATGTGACGCCGCGGTCCGTCGTCCGGCGGCAGCAGCTCCGCAGTCAGCTCGGAGTCCTCCAGCTCGAACGCGGCCTCGATACCCCGCTCCAGCGCGTACAGGAACGACAGGGCCACCGGTTCGTGCTGCGGCTCGTCCAAGGTCACCACGAGGATGTTGCGACGGTCCTCCACATAGGGCAGGACACGCTTCTTACGGCGCTTCTCGTTGCCGTCCTCGTCGACCACCGGCATACCGGTGCCCTCGATGGCGTCCGCGGCGGCCCGGTCGTTGAGCCAGCGGCCGTCGCCGAGATCGAGCCAGTAGCCGTCCGGCTCGCCCTCCTTGTCGCGGACGCGGCCGAGGTTGGTGATGCGGACGGTCGCCGAGTCGCCGTAGTCCAGGTCGAGGACCGGCGCCCCGTCGCTGTCGGTGACGTGCGAGGTGAGGCGTCCCTTGCGGGCGCCGTGCTCCTGGAACGCGTACGAGGTCTCCAGGCGGAAACCGGCCCGGCGGCGCTCCTCCTCGTCGGAGGAGATCCGCTCGCGCGGGGTGGTGTACACGGTGTGCAGGTGAAGCAGGCCGGTGCGCTTGTTCCGCAGGTCCTCGCCGCACATGTCGCACCGGTCCGTGCCGGGCTTGACGGCGTAGTGGTAACCGCAGCCGTCGCAGCGCCGCGCCTCCGCCGTCGCCAGGTCGCCCGAGGCGTCCGGCGGCAGCTGCACCCGGGTGACCTGGTAGCGGGCGCCCTCGTGGTAGATGAGCGCGCCGGGGCCGAACTCCCGGATCGCGAGGAACCGGGGACGCTGGAGGTAGTCGCCGTCGGCGTTGCGGCGGTTGCCGGAACGCGGGATGTACGCGGCCAGGGGAAGGCGCGGGAAGCTGTAGCCGGGCAGGAACCCCTCGGATGCCAGGTAGCGGTACGGATTGAAGTCGCTCATCACCGACTTGCTGTCGGACGAGCGGTTCAGCAGCAGATTCGTCTGGGTCTCGGCCTCGCGGCGCCGGGTTCGTGCCCGGCCCTGCTCGCCCTGCGAAAGCGTGTGGTCGACGACCCGCTTGTTCTGCTCGTACTGATCGACGACGGAAGCCCGGAACAGATCGCGCCACCGCTCGAAGGACTCGTCGAACCAGTGCGGCGCCCGGTCGATCCGGTCCTCGATCCACTCGTCGTACCACCAGGTGGTGGCCGCGAAGTCGGCGATCAGCGGGGCGAGGACGGTACGGGCGGCGGCGACCGCGCGTCGGCGCGCGCCCTCGTCCAGGGACAGGTCGCGGATGTGGGGGAGGAGCGGCAGCGGCATCCGCGGGTCGGGGCGGTCGCTGGCGTCCGGGTCGTAGGCGACGTCTACGACATCCGGAATCGCGATGCCCAGCTTCATCCCGGTCTCCGCCAGCCAGATGCCCTGGAGGTGGGAACGGACCAGATCCTCGTTGGCGAGGTCCAGGCGAGGCGGCGCCACCTGCCCGGACACCATGTCCTGGGAACGGCGGAAGTAGTACTGGTCGTGGCTGTTGCCCGTGGCACAGTACGTGGTCACCAGCGCGGGCTGACCGGAACGGCCGGCCCGGCCCGAACGCTGCGCGTAGTTCGCCGGGGTCGGCGGCACATTGCGCATCAGCACGGCGTTGAGCGAGGAGATGTCCACGCCCAGTTCCATCGTCGGCGAGCAGTACAACAGGGGCAGTTCGGCCTTACGGAACTGCTCCTCGCGCTCCAGCCGTTCCTCCGGGGTGACCTGCGCGGTGTGCTCCCGGGCGAACATGCCGGCCAGCTCGGCTGCCGCCGTCCGGTACAGGTCGCGGAAGAACGGGTTGACGCGCGGACCCTCACCGCTGCTGTACGTGCGCGCCAGCGGATCGACCGCACCCCGCTCACCGTCCCCGGCCCGCCAGACCAAGGCGGCGGCCGACACCCGGTATCCGGTGCGCTTCTCGGCCGTCCGACGGCGGAAGGCGGGACCGGAGTGCTCGGGGGCCGCCTCCACCTCGCGCACCAGCTCGGCCTCCAGCAGAACCTTCAGCAGGTCCTCGATGACGCGCTGGACATCGTCCAGCGACGCACGCAGCTCGGGCATGTTCCGCCGGAGGTACTTGCCGAACTTGCCGCGGGCCGACAGGAACAGCGCGGAGCGCTCCATGCCAGGCCTCGAACCGTACGGGTAGGCGGTGCCGACGGCGGGCTTGTCGCTCTCGCTCAGGACCCATGGCCCGACGAGGCGTTCCTCGCTCGCCCGCTGCAGGGTGTCGAAGTCGTCGCGGAAGTACTGGACATCGATGGCGAGGGCCCGCCGCATGTGGTCGAGCAGCGTGCCGGCCACCTCCTCGCGCAGGGCTGGGTCGGCATCGCGCAGCGCGGCGTGCGCGGACTGCCAGCGGTCCGGCCGGGCGGCGATCCAGTCCAGGTCCTCGTAGCCGATCCGCAGCAGCCCCGTCTGTTCGAGGTTCGGCATCGTGATGCGCCAGCCGCGCTCCAGGTCCCGGTAGAGCCGGTACCCCACGACGTCGCGGAAGGCCTTCGTCGCACGACGCTCCATCGAGGGAGCAAGCGACGCACCCCCGGCGTACTCACGAGGAGACAACCCCATCACCTCGGTCACCGCCTCGGCGAGGTCGTCGTGGCGCAGCCCCTCCTCGCCGGCCCGCACCGCGGCCTGGTAGAGGGCGCCGCGCAACTGGGTCACCTGCGCGAAGTCGTTGAAGTGGCCGGCCTGGAGCGAGGCGTCCTGCCGGTTGTCGACGAAGGTGAGGAGTTTGCGCGCATCCTTGCCGAGGCTCTCCTCGGGCACCGCTCGCAGGGACTTCACGATCGACGCGGAGATCAGGGAGGTGGCCGAGGAGCGTCCCTCCTGGTCCAGGGTGGCCAGCTTGGCGAAGTCCCGGCCGCGGGTCTGCTCGTAGGAGACCTGACAGTGCACGCAGAACAGGAACGGTGCCGGGACGAACGCCGCCACCAGCCCCTCGCCCGACTCGTCCGCCTCGCGCCCGAAGGCGTCCACGACGACGCGCTTGGGCACCCGGGGCCGGTAGGACTTCTTGACGACGGTCATGCCCTGCGCGTCCGGCTCCAGCCACGACTCCGGCAACCGCCTGTCGTCCACGGCCCTCTGCGGATCGGCCGGCCACTCGTAGTCCTCCCCGGGCATGCCCAGGTACAGGTAGCCCTCGCCGTCGCGGCCCCCGGAGGCGGAAGTGTTCCGACGCGGCTCGTACCGGAACGCGCCGCTCTCCCCGGAACGCCAGACGGTCAGGTACTCCTGGCCGCACTCACGGCAGAACGCCAGCGGGAACAGCGGCTTGCCGTCGCTGTCCGGCTGCTCCAGCTGATAGGTGCGGGTGAGCGGCCGGGTGAGCGGATCTTCCAGTGTCGTGTAGACGGTGTCGCCCTTGGAGAGGAACTGGTGCAGCCGGAAGGCGAACATCGGCCGCTCCGTCACCGGATGCTTCGCCTGCGCACCCGCCTCCAGCGTGGTACGGATCGCCTCGCGCACGCTCTCCTCGGCCACCCCGGACTCCGCGGCCAGCTCGGCCGCCGCATCCTCCACGGTGCCCGGTGCACGGCGGCGGAGCCGCCCCGATCCTTCCTCGCGCTCCAGACCGAATCGGGACTCCACCCAGCGGGCCAGCGAGTCCTTCGTCAGCGCCTCGTACGAGCGGGGTGCCGCAGGCACCCGCAGCCGCTCGGCGGGCACGGCCACCGCGGCCTCCTCGGTCGCCCGGACGAGGGTCTCGCCGATGACCCGCTTCGGCAGCACCGTCGTACCGAACAGCCGGCCGGCGACCTTGGCCACTTCGCGCCGCTGGTCCTCCCAGGAGCCCTCGGTGGACATGGTCGCCGAGGTGCCGATGCACTGCAGGGTCGCCGAGGCCCGGCAGGCCTCACGGACCCGACGGATCAGGAACGCCACGTCCGCGCCCTGCCTGCCCCGGTAGGTGTGCAGCTCGTCGAAGACGAGGAACTGCAGACCGTCGGCCATACGGATCAGGCTGGACCGGTCGTCAGGCCGGGTCAGCATCAGCTCCAGCATCACGTAGTTCGTCAGCAGGATGTCCGGAGGGTTCTTGCGCAGCTCCCGACGCTGTTCCTCGGACTCCTGGCCGGTGTAGCGGGCGAAGGTGACCGGCTCGCGACCTGTGCCAAAACCGTGGCGCAGGTACTTCTCCAGCTCCTTCAGCTGGGAGTTGGCCAGGGCGTTCATCGGGTACACGACGATCGCGCGCACCCGGCCCCCCGCGCCTGCGCCGGCCGCCTCGCGTTCCTTCAGGACGTGGTGCACGATCGGGACGATGTACGACAGGGACTTGCCCGATCCGGTGCCTGTGGTCAGTACATAGGAGTCGCCCGCCTGCGCGGCCTCGATCGCCTGACGCTGGTGGAGATGGAAGGTGAGTGGACGGCCGTCCGGGCGCGGCGAGGTCTCCTTTTTGTCCGCCTGGAAGATCTCCGCGCACCTGGGGTGCAGCACGCCGTCCCGCACGAGGTCGGTGACCTGGCCGCCGTCGGCGAAGAACGGGTTCAGCGAAATCCACGGGTCGGGCCACTGCGACTTCGCCGCCAGGTCGTCCTTGACGAAGCCTTCGATCCGGGCGTCCCGGATCACCGTCGCGCTTCTGGTGAACTCCTCGTACTCGCTGATCAGATCGGCATGGATACCGAAGACGTCCATCGTCTCGGGCAGGCGCGGCTCCCTGCGCGGTACGGGTGCGGGCGCGGCCGGGGTGCGCTGGGGGAGCAGGGTACGCAGCCGCGCCACCGGGTCCATCACCTGCCAGTGCGGAGCAAGCAGGGCGGCGGTGTCGTCCGGTGCGAGCGCGAGCGGGACCAGCGCGTCACGGACCAGGGCGGCGTTCTCGGGCCGAAGCTCTGCGTCCTTCTCCAGGAGACGGTCCACGAGCCGGACCAGCCCGGCGGGCAGGTCCGGGCGTACCAGGGTCAGCAGCGGCGGCCGCTCGTGCTGGTGCTGCTGGGAGAGCTCGAACGGGGTTCTGGCGGAGAACGGCGGCTGCCCGATCAGCAGCTCGTACAGGATGCAGCCGAGCGCGTAGAGGTCGGCGAGGGCGGAGACGCGTTCGGCGCGGAACTGCTCGGGTGCCATGTAGCGGGCCGTGCCGACACTGACGCCCGTGCTGGTCAGCCGTGTCTGGTCGGGATCGTCGACGATCGAGCCCATGCCGAAATCGAGGATCTTGACGGTGCCGTCGCGGGTCAGCATCACGTTGGCGGGCTTCAGGTCGCGGTGGACGACCCCGGCCGTGTGCGCGGCGGCGAGACCGGCGGCGATCTGCGCCCCGACTGCGGCGGCCCAGGAGACCGGGAGCTGAGGCTCTTCGTCGATGAGGTCAGCGAGCGGATGACCGTCCAGCAGTTCCATGGCGAGGTAGGGCAGACCGGTGCCTCCCAGAGTCTCGTCGACGCCGCCGTCGATCAGCCGGGTGAGGTTCGGGTGGCCCTGGGAGAGCATGCGCATGATCCGCACTTCCCGGCGGAAGCGGTCGATCTCCTTGTTGGATCCCGAGGCGTCGACGGCGATCCCGGTCCGGCCGCGCAGCACGGTCTTGATCGCGACCTCCCTGTGCGGGGAGTCCGGGGCGGCCTGAAGGTCCTCGGCCCGGTGTACTTCCCCCATGTTCCCGCGCCCCACGATTCCCGTGATCCGGAATCGTGCGTCGACCGTCCCCAGGCTCATGGCCCTCCCCGTCCCGCCCGTCGCGTACATCCCGCAGGGAGTGTACACCTTCGTCGCATCAAGGGGGTTGCACAGTCGCGTTGACGTTGTTAACTAACTCTGATCATGCGGTTCATGGACACGGCTTCGGCGACATGGCGGGATCAGGCAGGTGGCACTGCAGGAGGTGGTCGGTGAGCGCGAGTGAGACCGACCAGGCGGGCCGTACAACCCAGCCCTCCCTGGGCAGGGAAGGCCCCTGGTAGCGCCGACTGCCCGGCTACGATCGTCCCATGACGACGTCGGACACCCCCCAGCCACCAAAGATCACGGAGGAGCACTTCCTCGACGCGGGCACCGGAGTCGAGGCGGAGACGGAAACCGAGGACACGCCACCGGAGATCGAGCGACCGTGGAATCCGGAGCAGATTCGGGTCAACACGAAGCAGTTCTCGTTGCGCAACGTCTTGGACATGATCGAGGACGAGTCGCTGGAACTGGCTCCGGACTTCCAGCGCGGCCAGGTGTGGAAGCCCGTGCAGAAGTCGAGGCTCATCGAGTCCGTACTCCTGCAGATTCCCCTCCCCGCCTTCTACTTCGCCGAGGACACCGACGGGCTCATGCGCGTGGTCGACGGCCTCCAGCGCCTATCGACCATCCGTGACTTCGTGCGAGGGGGAGAGAAGGGGGGATTCGCGCTGAAGGGCCTGGAGTATCTGAAGGGTGCGGTGGAAGGGAAGCGCTTCGAGGACCTCCCCGCCCCATGGAGGCGGCGCATCTACAACACTCAGATCGTTACCAACGTCATCGACCCGACGACTCCGTCGGATGTCATGTACGACATCTTCAAGCGCATCAACACGGGTGGCACGCCCCTGAACGCACAAGAGATCCGGCACTGCATGAGCAAGGACCGCAGCCGGGACCTCCTGCAGCAGATGACCTCCACGGCAGAGTTCAACGCGGCGACCAACGACATGGGCGGCCACATCCGGATGAACGACCGGGAGATGGCCCTGCGCTTCGCCGCGTTCTGGCTGATGGGCACGGACGGGTACGCGAAGTACGCGGCGATGGACCCGTTCCTCCAGCGCACCACCATCATGCTGGACAACGAGAAGGAGGTGACCAAGGCCAGGAGCGCGGATCTCATGGCCGCTTTCCGTAAGGCCATGGTGAATGCCCGTCTGGTCTTCGGCGACCAGGCGTTCCGTAAGTGGCCGCTGGGCATGTCCGGCCGGAACCCGATCAACCGGGCGCTTTTCGAGACCTGGTCGATCACCCTCGCCGAGTACGAGGCCGCGGACCTTGAACGGCGCCGCGAGGCGATTGTCGCCTCCGCACGCGAGCTGATGACAGCCGACTACCGCTACCTGGAGGCCATCACCTCCTCCACGGGCGACGTCCGCCGGGTGATGTACCGGTTCGAGGCCACTGCCCGGATCGCGGAGGGCCGGTAAATGATCACCAACCTCCGAGTCCGGTATTTCAAACGCTTCGCCGACGAGTCCTTCGGCCTGCGTCCCCTCACCGTACTCACCGGACTCAACGGCACCGGTAAGAGCACCACCATCCAGAGCCTGCTGCTGGCCCGGCAACTCGTGGACGCACCGGCCGGCCAGGTGGTGCAGCTCAATGGCCCCTACGGACTCGCCCTGGGCGAGGCACACGAGGTCCTCCACCCGGACGCCCCCGACTCCACCATCGAGATCGAGATCGCCGACGACGGCGCCGAGGCGCCGAGCGTGCACCGTTTCACGGTCCCTGACGAGCAGGCGCTCTACCTGCGGGTCGCCGACGAGGGCGGACTGCCACCGGCAGGACTGTGCGGCATGGGAAGCGCGTTCACCTATTTGTGCGCCGAGCGTCTCGGGCCCCGTGACCAGCTGGGTGTCTCCGCCGAGCATCCCGATCTCCTCGGTGTTGGCGTGCAAGGGGAATACACCGCGCAAGTGCTCGCCCTGCATGAGACCCGGGCGGTGTCCGAGCCGCTGCTCCACCCGTCGACCTGGAGTACGCACAACGTCACCACCCTGCGCACACAGGTGGAGACCTGGGCCTCCGACATCATCCGCCCCATCAAGATCACCGCACAGTGGCCGCCCGGGATCACGGCAAGCACCATCCGCTTCCAGGAGCCGGGCCTGCTGAGCGAGCCGATCCGACCGGCCAATATGGGCTTCGGCTTCTCCTACGCCCTGCCTGTGATCGTCGCGGGCCTTCTCACCGGTCCCGGGGACCTGTTGATCGTCGAGAACCCGGAGGCGCACCTCCACCCCGGCGGCCAGTCCAAGCTGGGCCGCTTCCTCGCCCGAGTCGCCGGGACCGGTGCTCAGGTGATCGTGGAGACACATAGTGACCACGTCCTCAACGGTGCCCGGCTGGCCGTGGCGGAGGAGGAGAGCCTGCGGCCCGAGGACGCGGTCGTGCACTACTTCGGCGAGGAGGAAGCCGGTTCCGTGCCCATCGAGTTCACCGCCAAGGGCGAACTGAGCGAGTGGCCGCGGGGTTTCTTCGACCAGATCGAGCAGGACCTGGGGAGGTTGGCACGTGCCAGGCGCAGGGGGCGGTGAGCCGTACCGGATCGTCGTGGACGAGTCGTCCTTCGACTTCCGGGGGCTGACGGAGAAGCGGTTGACGGACCTGCTGGACGATTTCAGCGACACGCTGGAGGAGTTGTCCGAAGAGCAGGCGGTTGCCGTCTCGCCGTTCTGGTGGGATGTGGAGTGCGCGGACGACCGGGTGGTCTACGACGTCCTCTACGAGGGGGAGGCGCCGCGGGCAGGGCGGGACGCACGGCTGAGGATGGTCCGCCTCATGGACCGCTGCCCCACCTGGGACACTGACCTCCCCGGCCTGCCCGACGGCGTCGAAGTGGCGGGTACCGGCCGGGACCTCGCCTTGTCCCTCTGTTACGCCTGGTGGCAGACGCGGCAGAAGCGCCATGTCGCATGTTTGGTCTTCCCCACCGAAGACCGTCGCGGCTGGCTTCCGGTCTCCGTCATCGGCGGGGCCACGGATGAGCCGATGGCCGAGGAGGTATTCCATCTCGCCGAAGCCCCCGCGCTCTCCGAGTTCTGGCGTTCCCTCTTCGAGCGGGAGAACATCACGGAGCAGAACTTCTTCGACCACGCCCGCCGGAGCTTTCCGGGGCTGGTCTTCGCCGACTCCCTCTCCTTCCGCAAGTTCGACGGTACCTACGCGGAGATGCGTGACTGGGTCGCACGGCTTCTGAGCGTGGTGCACGACCACTTCGCCGACGCCATGGCCCTGCACTCGGGGCAGCCGCACCAAGTGCAGGCGGAGCTGGGCCGCTTCGGCCTTGACCTGTCGCCCGAGAGCCCCAACACCCGCTCCAAGCCCGCGATCATGAAGCAGCGGGATGTCGACCATGAGGGCGAGACCTACCAATGCGAGTGGCACGGCAAGAAAGAACGGCACCGCAACCGCGTCCACTTCAGTCTGCCTGAGCCCCGCCTAGGCGGTCGCATACTCATCGGTATCTTCGTGGATCACCTGGACACCTGAGTGCGGGTGCGGGAAGTCGTGGATCGACCCGTACCCCGCGTACGGCGACCCGGCTCCTCGTCGAGACGTACTTTCTGTCATTGAACGTGAGCAGGCACAAAGTTCCAGGTGTCCCACGGGTGCCGTCGCACCTCCCTTCCTGCTTGCATTTCAGCAGGTCGAATAAAGGTGCGACGGCACTACAGTGCTGGACCCCTCAGATGTCCCGGAAGATCTCGATCTGCGCGCCCACCGAGTTGAGGCGCTCCGCGAGCTCCTCGTAACCCCGGTTGATGACGTACACGTTGCGCAGTACGGACGTGCCCTCCGCCGCCATCATGGCGAGCAGCACCACCACCGCGGGCCGCAGTGCGGGCGGGCACATCATCTCGGCGGCGCGCCACCGGGTCGGGCCCTCGACCAGCACCCGGTGCGGGTCCAGGAGTTGCAGCCTGCCGCCCAGGCGGTTCAGGTCGGTGAGGTAGATGGCCCGGTTGTCGTAGACCCAGTCGTGGATGAGGGTCTGACCTTGGGCGGAGGCGGCGATGGCCGCGAAGAAGGGCACATTGTCGATGTTGAGCCCGGGGAACGGCATGGGGTGGATCTTGTCGATCGGCGCCTCCAGTTTGGAGGGCCGGACCGTGAGGTCGACCAGCCGGGTACGGCCGTTGTCGGCGGTGTACTCCGTCGTGCGGTCGCAGTCGACGCCCATTTCCTCCAGCACCGCGAGCTCGATCTCCAGGAACTCGATCGGTACCCGGCGGATCGTCAGCTCGGACTCCGTCACCACGGCGGCGGCGAGGAGGCTCATCGCCTCGACCGGGTCCTCGGAGGGGGAGTAGTCGACGTCCACGTCTATGTGCGGGGAGCCGTGCACGGTCAGAGTGGTGGTGCCGATGCCGTCGACGCGTATGCCCAGCGCCTCCAGGAAGAAGCACAGGTCCTGGACCATGTAGTTGGAGGATGCGTTGCGGATGACGGTCGTGCCGTCGTGCCGGGCGGCGGCCAGCAGCGCGTTCTCGGTCACGGTGTCCCCGCGCTCGGTCAGCACGATGGGACGGTCGGGCGTGACCGAGTGGTCTATCCGGGCGTGGTAGAGCCCCTCGGTCGCGGCGATCTCCAGGCCGAACCGGCGCAGCGCGATCATGTGCGGCTCGATGGTCCGCGTACCGAGGTCGCAGCCGCCCGCGTACGGGAGCTTGAACGAGTCCATCCGGTGCAGCAGCGGGCCCAGGAACATGATGATGGAACGGGTCCGGCGGGCGGCGTCCGCGTCGATGGCGGACAGGTCGAGCCGGGCGGGCGGGACGATCTCCAGATCGGTACCGTCGTTGATCCACCGGGTCCGCACGCCGATGGAGTTCAGCACCTCCAGCAGGCGGTAGACCTCCTCGATACGGGCCACCCGACGCAGCACCGTACGGCCCTTGTTGAGCAGTGTGGCGCAGAGCAGGGCCACGCACGCGTTCTTGCTCGTCTTGACGTCGATGGAGCCCGAGAGACGGCGACCGCCGACCACTCGCAGGTGCATGGGCCCGGCGTAACCGAGCGACACGATCTCGCTGTCGAGTGCCTCACCGATGCGCGCGATCATCTCAAGGCTGATGTTCTGGTTACCGCGCTCGATGCGGTTCACGGCGCTCTGGCTGGTGGCGAGCGCCTCGGCGAGCTGACTCTGTGTCCAGCCCCGGTGCTGACGGGCGTCACGTATGAGCTTGCCGATGCGTACGAGGTAATCGTCTGACATGGCGAAAGGCTATCTCAGATATGAGATGAGACCTGTGGTGGGGTGTGGCATTCGGGTGACGGCAGGGCGTGGAGGCGCGGAAGCTGTGCGGCCGGTCGCGTGTGAAGGGTGCCATGAACGGCGCATCGTGCGTTCCATGGTTCACCCGGACCGGCGTGACCGCGAACGGTGTACATCCATCCGGGGAACGGGGAACGGGGAACGGGGAACAGGGAACGGGGAACGGGGGGACTGGGCCGACGCTGCGCTCCGGCCCGATCCACGCTGTTCCCGGCGGCCTTGTCCTGGCCCCAGGTCCGCTGCCCCGGTCCTCGACTCAGTCCTCGACGGCGCCTTCGAATCCGCCTTCCGCCAGGATCCTGTCGATGCGGGCGCGATGCGCCTTCTCCCAGTGGTCGAGGGATTCGCCCGCTTCCTTGGCCAACTTCTGCCGGGCATCGAGGAGTACCTGCGCCCGGCGGGCACGGGGAGTGACCACGATGCCCTCCTCGTCGGCCACCACGATGTCGCCGGCGTGGATGTCCACGCCGCCGCACCGGACCGGACCGTTGAGCGGTCCGACGGCCTTCTTGGCTCCGGGGATGGGGACGACCCCCCTGGCGAAGACGGGAAAGCCCATGCCGCGCACCTCGGCGAGGTCACGGATCACCCCGTCGGTCACGAACGCCACGATTCCCCGCCGTTGCGCGACGGCGCAGACGTTTCCGCCGGCGAGCGCGTAGTCCACGTCGCCCGCTTCGACGACGACGACCGAGCCGGGTTCCGCGCGGTGGATGGCCGCGTGAAGCATCAGGTTGTCGCCCGGGGGGCACCGCACGGTGAACGCCGGGCCGGCGACGCGCGGCATCGAGGGCCACAGGGGGCGGATGCCGAGGTCCATGACCTGTTCCCGCCCGAGGAGATCGGCGAGGGTGGTCGGGGAGATGTCCTTGAACTCGGTGACGTCGTTCATGTTCCTCCTTCGTCCGGGCACCCGTTCCGCCCCGGAGGCCGATACGCCCGTCGGGGCACCAGGCGTGCGGCGTGCGGCGTGCGGCGGCGAGACTACCGAACGGCAGAGCGGGTCCGGGCCGCGGCGGCGAGCACCGGGCGAGGCCGACCGGCTGGCGGGGCATCGGCGGGACGGGCGCCGCGACAGCGGGACGCCGAAGTGCGGGGGCACCCCGGGGAGCGGTCCGGCGACGACCACCTCCGTGGTGCCGACGGCCAAGGTTCCCGGAGCCGGAAGGGCGCGATGCCCGTTCTGCGGGCGCGGGCGCGGGCGCGGGCGGTGGCGGTGGCGGGCGTCGCGGGACCACGAGACGTCGACCGCCACACGTGGCCGGGCACTGTCGTTCCTCGGTGCGGGGAGCTCGCGTATCCATCGGTACGGGGAACTCGCGTATCCCACCGTCGCCGGTTCTCCACAGAGCCCGGTTCGGCGGCCGCCGCCGGTGATCCAGGTCGGCAGCGGGACGTCCCGGGGAACCGGAGTCAGCGGGCGCTCGGATCCGGAACAAACCATTCGCCCTCACGTCGACGCTCCCGTAAGGTGCGCGGGTTGTCCTGGCGGAGAGGCGGTTCGGAACGTGACACCCAGGTCGGTGACGCGGGAGCAGTTGGCGGGTGCGGCGCAGGCCGCGCTGGGCGGCGGGCGGCGGCTGGAGACGGCCGAGCCGGTCGCGGGCGGCAGCAAGAAAGGCGTGTACCGCCTGGTGATGGACGACGCGACGACGGCGATCGCCTACCTGTGGGACGACGCCGAGAATTACTGGCCGGCGGCCGAGGGCGACGACGACCTCACCGACCCGTTCTCGCCCGGCCTCGGGCTCGATCTTTTCCAGGCCGCGCACGCGCGGCTGGACGCGCTGGGCGTCCGCGTCCCGGCGATCCGTCTTGTCGACCGCGACGGCGCCCACTGCCCGGCCGACCTCGCGATCGTCGAGGACCTCCAGGGGGAGAGCCTGGAGGAGTTGCTCGCGCGCGACCGGCGCGCCGCTGCTTCGGTCATGGCCCGGCTCGCGGAGTCGCTGGAGGCGATGCGGGGCCACCGGGCACCGGCGTACGGCAAGGTGGCTGTGGTCGACGGCGGAGGAACGTCGCGCGGTACGTCGTGCGAGGGGGTGGTGCTCGACCGCGCGCTGCGGGACCTCGCCGAGGCGGCCTCGCGCGATCTGCGCATCGCAGACGCCCGCGACCGGCTGGAGGAACGGCTGCTGAGCCTGGCGGCGGCGGTGCGGCCGCGCGCGGAGTACACGGTCGTGCACGGCGAACTCGGGCCCGACCATGTGCTGGTGGACGCGGACGGGAATCCGGTGGTGATCGACATCGAGGGGGGGATGTACTTCGACGTCGAGTGGGAGCACGTGTTTCTGCGGATCCGCCTGCACGATGCCTACCGGCCGCTGGAGGTGGCCGGGTTGGACGAGCACCGGCTCGCGCTCTACATGCTCGCACAGCGACTCTCGCTGACGGCAGGCCCGCTGCGGCTGCTCGACGGGGACTTCCCCGACCGGGCCTTCATGGCGGGGATCGCTGAGTACAACCTGAAGCAGGCGCTGGAACTGGTCCGCGCCTGATCTCCCGGGTGCCTCAACGGGTGCTCGGCCCGACCGAGGCGCATGCCGCGGGCCTGCGCGCCCCGGTGACCCGGTGGAGTGCGGTCGGTCCGGCGGGGATCACCGCGGCCGACCGCAGCGCCGTCCGCGGCGACCCCTACGGCGGACTCCGCCGAGCATCCTGCGGCGGGTTCCGCCGGGCTCGACAGCTGCCCGGCCGTGCCGCACAGCTCCGTGGCCTGCTCGCCGCGGGGCGAACGGTCCTGCGGCGATCCCGCGTCCGGGCACGGTTCGACCCCGTCGGCGGCCAGGGCCCGGGGCTGCTCGAAGGGCCGCCCCGGGAACGGGGACGTGCGGACGCTACCGTCCGGTGTAGGTGAACTCGTCGGCCGGGCTGGTGGGAGAGGTGGCCTTGCCGACCGTCACGGTGACGTTGACCGTCTGACGGTCGTCGAGCTGACCGGGCGCGGTTGCGGTGATCTGGCCGGTGGAGACGAATTTGACGGAATCGGCCGCCTTGTCCTTGAAGTGCACGGTGGCGCCATCGGCGAAGCCCGAGCCGCTGATGGTGACCGGGGTGCCGACCTTTCCGCTGGTCGGGCTGACCGCACTGACCACCACCGGTGCGGGTCCGCCGTAGGCGAACTGCCCCATCGCGACGGCCGGGGAGGTGCCGAGGGTGTTGGTGACGCGGACGTGGACGACGCCGGTTCCGTCGGGGACCTGAGCGGTGATCCTGATGCCGGAGGGGTCGATGTCGCGCTTGGTGCAGGCGAAGTGTCCGAAGTCGACCACGCTGTCCGGACTGAAACCGTTGCCGTTGATGGTCACCGTGGAGCCTGGTGCGCCGAAGGTGGGGCTCACGTCGGTCACCACCGGCCCGGAAGGGACGGCAGGCGCCCCCACCAGGTCCAGGTAGGTGGAGTTGGCGTGCTGGAAGGCGATCTGGCCGAGGAAGTCCTGGGTGGTCTTGTTGACCAGGTTCTTGGCAAAGCTCGTGTATCCGGTGTTCATCAGGCAGAGCGTGCCGGGCTGGACGTAGACGTTGCCCTTGGTGCGCTCGGAGATCGCCCCGATGAGCAGCTTCACTTCTTCGGTCGCCTGCGGTCCCGGGCTCGGGTACCAGTCTGCGGTGGTGTCGAGATCGACCCACGCGTGCGGTACCAGGTCGTAGGCGTTGTTCTGGCGCTCGTCGATGACCCACGGCACGGAGTCGAAGTAGTCGACGAAGCTCTGCACGCCGGCGGTGGGAGCCGCATAGGTGATCACCGCGAACTTCGGCTGTTTCGGCCAGGTCTGTGCCTGCAGGTACGGCGCGAGCATGGTGGCGATGCAACCGCCCAGGCTGTGACCGGTCAGATAGACGGTCGGCTGCGGCGAGGAGGGCGCCGACTTGAGCGCGACGGCGAGCGCCTGAGCGAGCGTGACGTTCGGGGAGGGGGAGGCGATCGAGCGGGCGTTGACAACCCGTTTGAACGCATCCATCGCCCCCTTGGAAACGGCGACGGGCTTCGGTGATCCGCTTTCGGGGAACGGGACGACTGTGCCGACCTCGAGGTCCTCGAGGATGTCGGTCAGATCGGCGTCCGTTCCGCGAGCGACCACGGCGAACTCGTTCGAGTCGTTGGTGCTCTGCGCGATGTAGGCCATATTGGCGTTGGCCTCGCTCAGGGCGAGCCACACCAGCTTCCACGCGCCCTGCGTCGCAAGGCTGGGATCGTTCAGCTGCGCGTCGATGCCGGTGATGATTCGCTCGGTCTGATGCTCCAGGGTTTCCCCGGACGGACGCGGGGTGGCCCCGGTGGCTGCAAGGGCAGCCAGGGTCATGGTCACCTGGGCGATTGTCGGATCGGGCGCCATCGTCGTTCCTGCTCCTCGGATGTTTTGCCGGTGCGGAGGCGGGACGCCTCTCGGCAGCATCAGGGCAGATCTGTGCCGAACCGGCCGTCGGATTGGATCGCACACCATCAGACCTCCCCTCTGCGTCGTCCGGTGCTTTTCCCGCCTTCCGGTCGACCAGGTTCACCTCGTTGGCCGTTCGGCATACCCAGGACTCGAAGCCGACGTGCTGCCCGGTCGTGGCCACCCGGTAGCAACCTGCCAAGTGACGCTCACCACGTGACCACCGAAACGGCCGCACCGGAGCCACGTAAGCGGGCCGTCCCGCAGCGGACGGCGCTGTCACCGGCGTGCGGCCTCCACGTACGACAGCTCCACGTACGGCGCTGCGAGATCCGCCCCGGCGGGAGCAGCCACCCCGCACCCCCAGCACGTTCTGCCCGTGCGGCCGGGTTCACCGGGACAGGAGGCGGAACGACTGGGTTCGCTGAATGAACGCCTTGATCGGATGAGAGCGGTCACCCCGCCCGCACATGACCGTGCGGCGGTGATGTACTAGAGTTATCTCGACATCGAGATATATGCCGAAGGCGCACCGCAGTCCGCCACTCGGTAAGGGTTGCCTAACTAAGCCTTACCTTAGCGGATGGTCGAGGGGCCGTAGGCGGCACCACGCGGCGCCCGCCGTAATGAGGCGCGGCGCGGAGTACGCGCACATTGATGAAGGAGACTGTCGTGTCGGCGAACAGCTTCGACGCCCGCAGCACGCTGCGCGTGGGCGACGAGTCGTACGAGATCTTCAGGCTGGACAAGGTCGAGGGCTCCGCGCGCCTCCCTTACAGCCTGAAGGTGCTGCTGGAGAACCTGCTCCGCACCGAGGACGGCGCGAACATCACCGCCGACCACATCCGGGCGCTCGGCGGCTGGGACTCCCAGGCGCAGCCCAGCCAGGAGATCCAGTTCACCCCGGCCCGTGTGATCATGCAGGACTTCACCGGTGTGCCGTGCGTCGTGGACCTCGCCACCATGCGTGAGGCCGTCAAGGAACTGGGCGGCGACCCGGCCAAGATCAACCCGCTCGCCCCGGCCGAGCTGGTCATCGACCACTCCGTCATCGCCGACAAGTTCGGCACCAACGACGCGTTCGCGCAGAACGTCGAGCTGGAGTACGGCCGCAACAAGGAGCGCTACCAGTTCCTGCGCTGGGGCCAGACCGCCTTCGACGAGTTCAAGGTCGTCCCCCCGGGCACCGGCATCGTCCACCAGGTCAACATCGAGCACCTGGCCCGTACGGTCATGGTCCGGGGTGGCCAGGCGTACCCCGACACCCTCGTCGGCACCGACTCGCACACCACCATGGTCAACGGCCTCGGCGTGCTGGGCTGGGGCGTCGGTGGCATCGAGGCCGAGGCCGCGATGCTCGGCCAGCCGGTCTCCATGCTCATCCCGCGCGTCGTCGGCTTCAAGCTGACCGGTGAGCTTCCGGCCGGCACGACCGCCACCGACCTCGTGCTGACCATCACCGAGATGCTCCGCAAGCACGGTGTCGTCGGCAAGTTCGTCGAGTTCTACGGTGAGGGCGTCGCCGCCACCTCCCTCGCGAACCGCGCCACCATCGGCAACATGTCGCCGGAGTTCGGCTCCACCGC
Source organism: Streptomyces sp. NPDC093149 (assembly GCF_044754145.1). NCBI lineage: Bacteria > Bacillati > Actinomycetota > Actinomycetes > Kitasatosporales > Streptomycetaceae > Streptomyces > Streptomyces sp. NPDC093149. The sequence continues at coordinate 53,835 of NZ_JBIVON010000016.1, read as the reverse complement.
GGCGATCTTCCCGATCGACGGCGAGACCCTGAACTACCTGAAGCTGACCGGCCGCAGCGAGCAGCAGGTCGCGCTCGTCGAGGCGTACGCCAAGGAGCAGGGCCTCTGGCTGGACCCGGCCGCCGAGCCGGACTTCTCCGAGAAGCTGGAGCTGGACCTGTCGACGGTCGTTCCGTCGATCGCCGGCCCGAAGCGCCCGCAGGACCGCATCGTCCTCGCGAACGCCAAGCAGCAGTTCGCCCAGGACGTGCGCAACTACGTCTCCGACGACGAGGAGTCGGGCAAGGAGTCCTTCCCGGCCTCCGACGCCCCCGCCTCCACCAACGGTGTCCCGTCGCGTCCGACCACGGTCACGGCCCCCGACGGCACGTCGTACGAGATCGACCACGGCGCCGTCACCGTCGCCGCGATCACCTCCTGCACCAACACCTCGAACCCGTACGTCATGGTCGCCGCGGCGCTCGTGGCGAAGAAGGCGGTCGAGAAGGGCCTGACCCGCAAGCCGTGGGTCAAGACCACCCTCGCCCCGGGCTCGAAGGTCGTCACCGACTACTTCGACAAGGCGGGCCTGACCCCGTACCTCGACAAGGTCGGCTTCAACCTCGTCGGCTACGGCTGCACCACCTGCATCGGCAACTCCGGCCCGCTGCCGGAGGAGGTCTCCAAGGCGGTCAACGAGCACGACCTGGCCGTGACCTCGGTGCTCTCCGGCAACCGTAACTTCGAGGGCCGGATCAACCCCGACGTCAAGATGAACTACCTGGCGTCCCCGCCGCTGGTCGTCGCGTACGCCATCGCCGGTTCGATGAAGGTGGACATCACCAAGGACGCCCTGGGCATTGACCAGGACGGCAAGCCGGTCTACCTCACCGACATCTGGCCGTCCGAGGCCGAGGTGAACGACGTCGTCGCCAACGCCATCGGCGAGGACATGTTCAACAAGTCCTACCAGGACGTCTTCGCGGGCGACGCCCAGTGGCAGGCCCTGGCCATCCCGACCGGCAACACCTTCGAGTGGGACCCGCAGTCCACCTACGTGCGCAAGCCCCCGTACTTCGAGGGCATGACGATGGAGACGACCCCGGTCGAGGACATCACCGGCGCCCGGGTGCTCGCCAAGCTCGGCGACTCGGTCACCACCGACCACATCTCCCCGGCCGGTGCGATCAAGGCCGACACCCCGGCCGGCAAGTACCTCACGGAGCACGGCGTCGAGCGCCGCGACTTCAACTCCTACGGCTCGCGCCGCGGCAACCACGAGGTCATGATTCGCGGCACCTTCGCGAACATCCGCCTGCGCAACCAGATCGCCCCGGGCACCGAGGGTGGCTTCACCCGCGACTTCACCCAGGACGGCGCGCCGGTGTCGTTCATCTACGACGCCTCGCAGAACTACCAGGCCGCGGGCACCCCGCTGGTCATCCTGGCGGGCAAGGAGTACGGCTCCGGCTCGTCCCGCGACTGGGCCGCCAAGGGCACCGCGCTCCTCGGCGTCAAGGCCGTCATCGCCGAGTCCTACGAGCGCATCCACCGCTCGAACCTCATCGGCATGGGCGTCCTCCCGCTCCAGTTCCCGGAGGGCGCGACCGCCGAGTCCCTCGGCCTGACCGGCGAGGAGACCTTCTCCTTCACCGGCGTGACCGAGCTGAACAACGGCACCACGCCGCGCACGGTCAAGGTCTCCACCGACACCGGTGTGGAGTTCGACGCGGTCGTCCGCATCGACACCCCCGGTGAGGCGGACTACTACCGCAACGGCGGCATCATGCAGTACGTGCTCCGCAACCTGATCCGCAAGTAGGCGATCCGGCAGGGCAGTGGGCCGCACCTCTTCGCAGGACGAAGGGGTGCGGCCCTTTCCCGTGCCGGCTCACCGTTCCGCGGCCACCGTCAGGGCGACTTGAGCTTGACGGGCGAGGTGTAGCCGACGACGTACGACGCCAGGAGGCGCCGGCCATCCAGCGGGAGCCGCGCGACGAGCGAGGCCAGGCCAACACCTGGGACACCCTCGGCTACGCCTACCACCAACTCGGCGAACACGCGAAGGCCATCGACTGCCACCAGCACAGCCTGGACCTCAACCGTGCACTGGAGCAGTGCTACAACGAGGCCTCGACGCCGGTCCACCTGGGCCAGACCTACCGTGCGACGGAATCCGTCGAACCGGCCAGGGGCGCCTTGCGCGAGGCCCTCGGCATCTACCTCGACCTCCGTGTTCTCAATCCGGAAGTGGAGCGGGCCCGTGTACTCCTGCGCGAACTCGACGGTCCCCCGGTTCCTGGTGGCCCGGACACCCCTTGGCCTCGCTGTTCGGTTGCGATGACGCGGTGTCGTTGATCGGGACATCGGCCTGCCGTACCCGGGAAACGAGGCATCGGCCGCCGCGTCCCGGGCGCGTGGAATGCGATCGTGGACCAGGGGGTTTGCCGGTTACGCAGTACGAACAGCACAGAGAGCGGATGGCACCCATGGGCGAGTTGATCCTGATCAGGCACGGCGAGACCGAGTGGTCGCGGTCCGGGCAGCACACGAGCCACACCGATCTGCCCCTCACTCCCCTCGGTGAACGCCAGGCCCGCGCGCTGGCTCCGCTGCTCGCCGACCGGCGGATCGCGCTCACCCTGGTCAGCCCCGCCGCACGCGCCCGGCGCACCGCGGAGCTCGCCGGGCTCGCCGCACCCCGTGTCACCCCCGAACTGCGCGAATGGGACTACGGCGGCTACGAAGGGGTGACCACCGACGAGATCCGCCGCACCCGCCCCGACTGGAATCTGTGGACCGACGGGGTCGCCCCCGGTCCCGAGGCGCACCCCGGGGAGACACCCGCCGAGGTCGGTGCCCGGGCCGACCGGGTGCTGGCCGAAGTCGCCAAGACGCCGGAACGCGCCACGGAGGGGGACATCGCGCTCGTCGCCCACTCCCACTTCCTGCGCGTACTCACCGCCCGTTACCTCGGCCTGACCCCGGCCGAGGGCACGCTCTTCCAGCTCGCCACGGGAGCGGTCTCGCGGCTCGGCACGGAGCACGGCAATCCGGTGATCACGGCGTGGAATGTGACATTGCCCGAGAGTCTGTTCCCCCGGGCCGTTCCGGACAACCCGGGGCGGGACTGACCGAACGGGGGCCCGTCCGCTCCAGACCCCGCCGGCCGCCCGGCATGCGGACGGCCGGCGCCTCGGAGCGAGACACCGGCCGCCCGCGCACCCCCGAGCGGGCGGAGGATCAGGAGAGCAACTCCACCTCCGCCAGGCTCCCTTCACCCGCGAACACCAGGCGGTAGTGCGCGTACGAGCCCGGAGCGCGCACCGAGAACACCCTCGTCTGCCGGTCCCAGGCGAACGACTGGCCCGACCGCTTGTCGAGGTCCTTCCACGTCGTGCCGTCCGACGAGCCCTGCAGGACCCAGCCCGTCGGGGCACGGTCCGCCGCGCTCGATGTCAGCGTGTACTGGGCCGCGTTCGTGGCGGAGGGCACCGGCAGGTCCACCGAGGCGACCGTGGCAGAGGTGGCCGAGGTGTTGTCGAACAGGGCGCCCGCGCCCTTCAGCACGTCCGCCTTCGGCGTCGCCACGCTGTCGTCCGTGGTGATCGAGACCGGCGCGGCGTCCTTGCCGGTGCCCCACGACGAAGGCTTCGCACCCATGTCGAAGTCCAGCACACCGCCCTTGGCCAGCAGCTCGTGCGGCAGCGAAGTCGAGGTCCACTTCTTGCCATTGACCCTCAGGCCCTGCACATAGATGTTCTTCGCGCTGTTCTTCGGCGCCCTGACGACCAGATCGCGGCCGTTCTCCAGATGGACCGTGGCCTTCGTGAACAGCGGCGAGCCGATCGCGTACTCGCCGCTGCCCATCACGAGCGGATAGAAGCCGAGCGAGGAGAAGAGGTACCAGGCCGACTGCTCGCCGTTGTCCTCGTCACCGTGGTAACCCTGCCCGATCTCGCTGCCCGTGTAGAGCCGGCCCAGTACCTCACGGACCTTCTCCTGGGCCTTCCAGGGCTGCGAGGCCGCGTCGTACATGTAGGCGACATGGTGTGCGACCTGGTTGCTGTGGCCGTACTGCCCCATCCGTACGTCACGCGCCTCCGTCATCTCGTGGATGACACCGCCGTACGAGCCGACGAACTCGGGGCCCGCCGTCTCCGGAGTGGCGAAGTAGGTGTCGAGCTTCTTCGCCAGGCCGGCGCGCCCGCCGTAGAGATTCGCCAGGCCCCGGCTGTCCTGCGGGGCCGTGAAGGCGTAGCCCCAGCCGTTCGTCTCCGTGTAGTCGTAGCCCCAGACCCGAGGGTCGTACCGGTCCGCGGGGAGCCGCCAGTCGCCCTTGGCGTCCTTGCCCTGGAAGAAGCCCACCTTGCTGTCGAAGAGACCGACGTAGTTGCGGGCGCGGTTCAGGAAGTACTCGGACTCCTCCTTGTACCGCTCCTTCTTCGTCTTCCTGTAGAGCGCCCGGCCCATCTGCGCGATGCCGTAGTCGTTGAGGTAGCCCTCCAGCGACCAGGACAGGCCCTCGTGCGTGGAGGTGTCGGCGTAACCGACGAACGGGGACTTCTGCATGCCCTTGCGGCCGACGCCCGAGGACGGCGGGACGACGGTGGCGTTCTTCAGCGCCGCGTCGTAGGCCGCCTCGGCGTCGAACTTCACGCCCTTGACGTAGGCGTCCGCGAAGGCGACGTCCGAGGAGGTGCCGGTCATCAGGTCGGAGTAACCGGGGGACGACCAGCGGGAGATCCAGCCGCCGTCCTTGTACTGCTGGACGAAGCCGTCCACCATCTCGCCGGCCCTGTCCGGCGTGAGGAGGGAGTACGCGGGCCACGTCGTGCGGTAGGTGTCCCAGAAACCGTTGTTGACGTACACCTTGCCGTCGACGATCTTCGCGCCCGTGTGGGTCGGGGTGTCGGAGCCGACCTGCGGGGAGAAGGGGCTGGCGTACTTGTCCTTGCCGTCGACCGTCTCGAAGCCCGAGTTCGGGTACAGGTAGAGCCGGTACAGGCTGGAGTAGAGCGTGGTCAGCTGGTCGGTCGTGGCCCCCTCGACCTCCACCTTGCCCAGGATGTCGTCCCAGGCCCGCTGCGCCCGGTCCTCGACCCGTCCGAAGGAGCGGGAGGCGGGGATCTCGGCGGCGAGGTTCCGCTTCGCCTGGTCGACGCTGATCAGCGAGGTCGCCAGGCGCAGCTCGACCGTGCGGTCCTTGCCGGCGTCGAAGCGGAGGTAGCCCGTGACGTCGTCGCCCCCGCCGCCGGACAGCTTGCCGCTCGCGGTGACCGGCGCGTCGAAGACGCCGTAGACGAAGAGCCGGGTGGCGCCGGTCGAGCCGCCGCTCTTCACATCGGAGTAGCCGGTGAAGGAACTGGTCCTCGGGTCCAGGGTGAGCCCGCCGTCGTTGGAGACGTTGTCGAAGACGACGCTCGCGTCGGCACCGGGGTAGGTGAACCGCATCCGGGCCGCGTGGTCGGACGGTGTCATCTCCGCCTTGAGGCCGTTGTCGAATGTCACACCGTAGTAGTGCGGCTTCGCCGTCTCGTTCTCGTGGTGGAACGGCAGGGCACGCGCCTTGCGGGAGGCGTCCGGGGTGCCGGGGGCCACCGACGGCATCAGCTGGAAGGTCTGCCGGTCGCCCATCCAGGGGCTCGGCTCATGGCTGGCGCTGAAGGCCTGGAGGGTGGGCAGGTTGTCGTCGTTGTTGCCGCGCGCGTAGTCGTACAGCCAACTGGTCGATCCCGCGTTGGTGACCGGGGTCCAGAAGTTGAAGCCGTTCGGGAGCGCGGTGGCGGGGAAGTTGTTGCCGCGCGAGAAAGAACCGCTGGAGTTGGTGCCGCGGACCGTCGACGCGTAGTCGGAGAGGTGCGCCCGGCGCTTCTCGGGCGCCTTCGGGGCGATCTTGATGTCGTCGATCCAGCCCTGGAACTTCGACGGGCCCTCGGGGGAGTCGTACGCCACCAGGATCCGGTCCACAGTCCTGCCCGCGGCGACCGTTCCGATCGCCGAGTCGACCTTGTTCCACTGGTTGACGTAGAGCCGCTTGGCATCGGCCTGACCCTGCGGGGTCAGCAGGCCGCCGTTGCTGTCGGTGGCCCGCAGATCGCTCAGGTACGTGCCGTCCGTGAACGCCAGGTCCACCGAGACGTGCGTGGCCGGGTAGGAGAGGTCCGTCTCGCCCATCTGGGGATAGATCAGATAGGAGAGTGAGGTGTCACGGGTGACAGCTGTGTTCACATCGAAGATCTTGTTGTACGAGTAGGCCCGGCCGTCCGCCTTGTGCGTGCCGGCGTACCGCAGGGCCTTCCTGCCGGTGAAGCCCGCACCCGACTTGGCGGTGGGGGAGCCGGACGGGCCGCGGTCGACCTGGCTGCGCATCGATTCCGGCGCCGGGGCCGAGGTGCCGCCGTCGGAGAACTGGACGTCGGCGAGCTGGGTGGCGTCCAAGGCGCCGTTGTTCTTCGTGATCTGCAGCCGGAAGTGCTGGTAGGCGGCGTCCGATGTGAAATCGTACGACTTCGTCTGGAACCGCTCGGTGAAGCTCTGGCCGGTCCGGGAGTCGAGGTCCTTCCAGTCCTTGCCGTCCGTGGAGCCCTGCAGGGTCCAGTCCTTCGGGTCGCGTTCGTCGTGATCGTTGGCCGAGGTCAGCGCGTAGGTCACGACCTTGACCGGTTCGACGAGATCGAACTCGACCCAGCCGGTGGGCGCGAAAGTCAGCCACTTGGTGCCGGACTCCCCGTCGACCAGGTTCTCCTTCACCTCCCCGCCGCCGGTGTTCTCGCCACTGGCACGGACGTCTGTCACCTTGTCGGTGACATTGCCCGGTATTCCAGTGGAGAATCCGCCGTCGACACCCGATGACCGCTTCTTTCCGTCAGGGCCTTCTTCGACGGTGTTGCGCCAGTCCGGTTGCTTTTCGTCCGCTTCGAATGACGAGCTGAATGTCCGTTCACCCGAGGTGCTTTGGCGCTTTTCGCCTGTCCCGGCCGACTGAGCGGCGGCCGCGGTGGGGGCTGTCACGACCAGAACGAGTGAAGCCGCGACCAGTGCGGCCGTACGGCTTTGTCTCCTGCGTGAACCATGTCGGGGCTGCATGCGGAGCCATTCCTCCCGAGGAAGTGCGCTTGGACAACGTTGTCAGGGAGATGCGCAAGGTCCAGTAGGGAGCCAAGTGGCGTGATGTGTCAAGGGTGTTGAGTGCGAACCGCCAGTCGAATCGACCGTAATGCGGAAATCGTTACACCCGGACGGAGGCGCACGGGGTCCAGGTATCCGCGAGGTCTCAACTCGGGAAAGACTGCTGCTCAACCTTGCATTCGATCTTGCTCAGTCGGGCGCAAGTGGACTATACCTGTCGGCGTCTGCACAGCCGTTTCCGGCGCCGCGGACAAGGGGGACACGGGGGAACGGTCGCGGGGCACGACAAGTGCATCCGCTGCCCGATCTCCCGAAACCCCCGCTGCACATGGCTAGCCTGAAATCAGCACCACCCAAGCGCAACTGACCGCGGTGGCGGGGCCCTTCGCCTGAGGCGAATATCGACGGGCGACCGGTACACACCGCCTGAGTCCTGGAGAAGGCGAGGACTTGAGCATGGGATCCACCTCCGCCCACAAGAATGAGGGCCTCGGCCGTCGCGATGTGATCAAGCGATCTGCCGCGCTCGGCCTGCTCACCGTTCCTACGATGGGTTTCCTGTCGTCGTGTGCGAGCAGCGACAGCGGCAGTGACAAGAAGGTCGAGAAGGGCAAGGTCAGCAAGACGAACCCGCTCGGCGTCAACGAGACGGCCCCCCTTGAGGTGGTCATCTTCGACGGCGGCTTCGGCCAGCAGTACGCGATCGACGCGGAGAAGAAGTACAACGCGGCGTTCCCGAAGGCCCCGAAGGTCAAGCACGTCGCGACCCAGAAGATCCAGTCGCAGCTGCAGCCGCGCTTCAACGGCGGCACCCCGCCGGACCTGATCGACAACTCCGGTGCCGAGCAGATGGACATGGGTGTCCTGGTCGGCAAGAAGCAGCTGGCGGACCTGACGCCGCTGATGGACGCCCCGTCCATCGACGACCCGACCAAGAAGGTCCGCGACACACTGCGCCCGGGTGTCCTGGAGATGGGCCAGTTCGACGGCGACCCGGTCTGGATCATGTACTACGCGTACACCGTGTACGGCGTCTGGTACTCGCAGACCGCGCTCGACAACCTCGACGCGCAGTACCCCGAGAACTGGGACGACATGCTCGCCCTCTGCGCGAAGGCGAAGAAGAAGGGCATCGCCGGCTGGACGTACGCCGGTAAGTACCCGTACTACCTGCCGTTCTCGCTCTACCCGTTCATCGCCAAGATCGGTGGCCGGGAGGTTCTCGACAAGATCGACAACCTGGAGCCGAACGCCTGGAAGGACCCCGCGGTCAAGGCGGCGTTCGAGGCGTACTACGAGCTGTACCAGAAGGGGTACATCCTCAAGGGCACCCCCGGCCTGACCCACATCCAGTCGCAGACCGAGTGGACCAAGGGCAAGGCGCTCTTCATCCCGAACGGTTCGTGGGTGGAGAACGAGGCGGCGCCGACCACGCCCAAGGACTTCAAGATGATGGTCGCGCCGCCGTCCAGCCTGGACTCGTCCGACAAGATGCCGTTCGGCACCATCTGGGCCTCCGGCGGCGAGCCCTTCGTCGTCCCGGCCAACGCGAAGAACCCCGAGGGCGGCATGGAGCAGCTGCGCATCATGCTCTCCGAGGAGTCCTCCAAGAACTTCACCAAGCAGGTCAAGTCACTCAGCGCGTTCAACGGCGGCACCGACGGTCTGACCCTGTCGACCGCCATGCAGTCCGGCGTCGACTCGCTGAAGAAGGCCGGCGACAACGTGGTGAACCCGCGTCTGCAGGACTGGTACGTGAAGCTCCAGAAGGAGCAGATCGGTGTCGCCGGTATCGGCGAGATGATGGCCGGCCGCGCGACCCCTGCGGAAGCCATCAAGAAGATCCAGGCCTTCGCCGACGCGGCGGCCAAGGACCAGTCCATCAAGCACTACAAGCACCAGTGAGCAACCGTCACCAGCGGCGGCACCCGCGGAAAGATCGGGGTCGGTAAACGATGCAGCACGGCAAGTACCGTTTCATCGTGGGATTCTTGGTAGTCCCACTGGCGTTGTACGCGGTCTTCGTCATCTGGCCGTTCATCCAGTCCATCTACTACTCGTTCACGGACTGGACCGGCCTGAGCCCGGACTTCAAGATGGTCGGGTTCGACAACTACACGAGGATGCTGAAGGACGACATCTTCTGGAAGTCCTTGCAGCACAGCGTGTTGCTCGTGCTGCTGCTGCCGCTGGTGACGCTGGGCCTGGCGCTGTTCTTCGCCTTCATGCTCAATGTCGGAGGCCGGCGGCGCAAGAACGCCGCGGTCTCCGGTGTGCGCGGGTCGAGTTTCTACAAGATCGCCTACTTCTTTCCGCAGGTGCTGTCGATCGTCATTGTCGCCCTGCTGTTCCAGTTCGGGTTCAACCCCACCAGCGGGGTGCTGAATTCGACTCTGAAGGCGATCGGTCTGGGCTCCATCCAGCCGGACTGGCTGGGCGATCCGAACCTCGCGCTCATCTGCGTCATGTCGGTCCTGGTCTGGTCGACGGTCGGGTTCTTCGTCGTCCTCTTCTCCGCCGGCATGGCGTCCATCCCGAAGGACTTCTACGAGGCGGCGCTCCTCGACGGCGCCAACCGCTTCACCACGTTCTTCCGGATCACCCTCCCGCTGCTCTGGGACACGGTGCAGTCGGGCTGGGTCTACATGGGGATCCTGGCCCTCGGCGTGGAGGCGTTCACCGCCGTACAGGTCATGACCGTGGGCCCCGGCGGCCCCGACTACTCGACCACGGTTCTGCCGCTGTACGTGTACCAGACGGCCTTCCGCGACGGGCAGGCCGGATACGCGACGACGATCGGTGTCGGACTGCTCATCGTCACCATGGCCTTCGCCGCCATCGTGATGCGACTGGGCCGGCGCGAGCGGCTGGAGTTCTGATGCCGCGACCGACGGGAGACGGCGCCCGGACCCCCAGCAGGCACCACAGGTCGGCCTCCGCGTCCGGCTCGACAGTACGAGGTGAGTACACGTGAAGACCACTGACACCGCTCCCCCCGCTCCGGCGGCGGACCCGGCCCCCGTGTCCAAGGCGCCCGCCGCCGTCGGCAAGGAGAAGAGCAGCGAGGGCCAGGTCCTCAATGTCTTCTCGCACGGTGTGCTGATCATCTGGGCGATCCTGGTCGTCATGCCGCTGCTGTGGGCGGTCATGTCGTCGTTCAAGTCCGACGACTCGATCCTGTCGACGCCGTTGGCGCTCCCCGACAAGCTGCACTTCGACAACTGGTCGCGCGCCTGGAGCCAGGCGCACATGAGCGACTACTTCTTCAACACCATCGTGGTGGTGGGCTGTTCGCTCGTCGGGACTCTGCTGCTCGGGTCGATGGCGGCGTACGTACTGGCGCGGTTCGACTTCCCCGGGAACCGCTTCCTCTACTACCTGTTCATCGGTGGGATGAGCTTCCCGATCATCCTGGCGCTGGTCCCGCTGTTCTTCGTCATGAACAACATGGCCCTGCTGAACACGCGACACGGACTGATCATGGTCTACATCGCGTACTCGCTGCCGTTCACCGTCTTCTTCCTCACCTCGTTCTTCCGGACGCTGCCGACCTCGGTGGCGGAGGCGGCGATGCTCGACGGGGCCTCCCACAGCCGGACGTTCTTCCAGGTGATGCTGCCGATGGCGAAGCCCGGCCTGATCAGCGTCGGTATCTTCAACTTCCTCGGGCAGTGGAACCAGTACATGCTGCCGACCGTGCTGAACACCGATCCGGACCACCGGGTGCTCTCCCAGGGGCTGGTCGAACTGGCCAACAGCCAGGGATACAAGGGTGACTGGTCCGGTCTCTTCGCCGGTCTGGTGATGGCGATGCTGCCGGTCCTCGCGGCCTACATCGTCTTCCAGCGGCAGGTCGTGGCGGGCCTCACCGCGGGTGCCGTGAAGTAGCGCCCGTCACCTCCGTAGGCATCCGAACCGCCCGCCGGCCACGCGCCGACGGGCGGTTCGTCATGTGCGGAAGACCGCCCAGGTGAGGGCACGGTGCTCATCCGAGGCTTCGCATGCTCAAGGTCTTGACGGGGAGTACCCCAAAACGGTCAGCTTAGAGTTCACATGTTAGAGAAAACGGTAGGAGTGAGAGCGTCGATGGAGACTCCGGGGTCGCAGACATCTCTGCATCGCGCCAACCTTGAGCGGGTCGTGCGCGCGGTGCGCATGGCCGGTTCGCTCACCCAGGCGGAGATCGCACGGAGCACCGGCCTGTCAGCGGCCACCGTCTCCAACATCGTTCGCGAACTGAAGGACGGCGGCACGGTCGAGGTGACCCCCACCTCGGCCGGCGGCCGCCGGGCCCGCAGCGTCTCGCTCAGCGGCGACGCCGGCATCGTGGTCGGGGTCGACTTCGGTCATACGCATCTGAGGGTGGCGGTCGGCAATCTCGCCCACCAGGTGCTCGCCGAGGAGTCCGAGCCGCTGGATGTCGACGCCTCGTCGGCCGAGGGGTTCGGCCGGGCCGAGCGGCTGGTCAAGCGGCTCATCGAGACGACCGGGATCAGCCCGGAGAAGGTGATCGGGGTGGGCCTCGGCGTTCCCGGCCCGATCGACGTCGAGTCCGGCACGCTGGGCTCCACGTCGATCCTGCCGGGCTGGACGGGCATCAACCCCAGCGAGGAGCTCGCGGGCCGGCTCGGAGTGCCGGTGTACGTCGACAACGACGCCAACCTCGGGGCGCTCGGCGAACTGGTGTGGGGGAGCGGCCGGGGGGTCAGGGACCTCGCCTACATCAAGGTCGCCAGCGGGGTCGGGGCCGGTCTGGTGATCGACGGGCACATCTACCGGGGGCCGGGCGGCACGGCCGGCGAGATCGGGCACATCACGCTCGACGAATCGGGCCCGGTGTGCCGCTGCGGCAACCGGGGATGCCTGGAGACCTTCACGGCCGCGCGCTACGTGCTGCCGCTGCTCCAGCCCAGTCACGGGCCCGGCCTCACCATGGAACGGGTGGTCCAGCTGGCCCGTGAGGGCGATCCGGGCTGCCGTCGGGTGGTCGGGGACGTCGGACGGCACATCGGCAGCGGGGTGGCCAATCTCTGCAATCTGCTCAACCCCAGCCGGGTGGTGCTCGGCGGTTCGCTCGCCGAGGCGGGCGAGTTGGTGCTCGCGCCCATCCGTGACTCGGTCTCCCGCTACGCCATTCCGAGCGCCGCCCGGCAGCTCTCGGTGCTGCCCGGAGCGCTCGGCGGCCGGGCCGAGGTGCTGGGTGCGCTGGCGCTGGTGCTGAGCGAGATGGGGGATTCGACCCTTTTGGAAAGCACCCTGTCGACGGCCACCCCTGCCTTCACTTAGATAACGGATGGCACCGTTGTCATCTCGTTAAGGATTTACTCCTTGACGCTGCCGTCGCAGCCGAGTTGACTTCCAGCCACCTCGGCCGCGACGTCGCGGCCTCGTCAGGGAGGCAACCCGCATGAACGCAACGACGCGACGCATCGTCATAGGCACGGCCGCAGTCTCCATGGCCGTCTCCCTCGCCGCCTGTGGCAAGGCCGGTGACGACAAGGACTCCGGCAGCGGCGGCGACAGCAAGACCATCGGTCTGCTCCTGCCGGAGAACAAGACCACGCGTTACGAGACGTTCGACCGCCCCATCATGGAGGCGAAGATCACGGCGCTGTGCTCCGACTGCAAAGTCAAGTACAACAACGCCGCGCAGGACAGCGAGACCCAGAAGAAGCAGTTCGACGCGCTCGTCACGCAGGGCGTGAAGGTCATCATCCTGGACACCGTCGACTACAAGGCCGCGAAGTCCTGGGTCCAGCAGGCCGCGAAGAAGGGCGTCAAGGTCGTCGCGTACGACCGTCTCGCCGAGGGCCCGATCTCCGCCTATGTGTCGTACGACAACGAGAAGATCGGCCAGCTCCAGGGCGAGGCGCTGGTCAAGGCGATGGGCGCCAAGGCCAAGGACAGCAACGTTGTCATGATCAACGGCTCGCCGACCGACCCGAACGCCCCCTTCTTCAAGAGGGGCGCGCACAGCGTCCTCGACAAGCAGGTCAAGAAGGTCGTCTACGAGCAGGACATCCCGGACTGGTCGGCGGACGAGGCCAACAAGAAGATGGGAGCGGCCATCGACTCCCTGGGCAAGGACGGCTTCCAGGGTGTCTACTCCGCCAACGACGGCATGGCCGGCGGGATCATCACGGCCCTGAAGAAGCAGGGTGTGAAGGTTCCGGTCGGCGGTCAGGACTCCGAGCTCGCCGGTCTGCAGCGCATCCTCACGGGCGAGCAGGCCTTCTCGATCTACAAGCAGATCAAGCCGGAGGCCGAGACCACCGCCGAGATCGCCGTCCGGCTGCTCAAGGGCGAGAAGATCGACGACCTGGCCCCGGTCAAGGTCGACAGCCTCTCGGGCGAGTTCAAGGGCACCCCGTCCAAGCTGTACGACGCCTCGGTCGTGACCAAGGAGAACATCGCCTCCACGATCGTCGCCGACAAGGTCTACAAGATCGAGGAGATCTGCACCGCCCAGTACAAGGCGGCCTGCGACGCTGCCGGCGTCAAGTAGTCACCCGCCGGCAGACGTCACCCCGGTCCGGTCCGGCGCCCGCCCCGTCACATGCCCCGCAGCAGGGGCGGGCGCCGGACTTCCCACCGGTTCCGGTCACCGCACGCGGCTGCCCTCGGGGGCGCCCCGCGAGGCCCCGGCCGGCACGGAACTCCTTACCGGGCGCGGTCTCGGCGCGTGGTCGTCCCCCGGCGACGACGTTCCGAGGCGGCCCCGGAGACGTTCCGTTCTTCCCGGCGGCCCGGTGACCGGCACCGCCCCTGTGCTCAGCAGCACCATCCCCGCCGGTCAGGCGGCGAAGGAGATGATTCACGTGTCCGCTACGCCCGTGCTGGCGTTGCGCGGAATCTCCAAGCGGTTCGGCGCCGTCCAGGCGCTCACCGATGTGGACCTGGAGATTCGCTCCGGCGAAGTGGTCGCCCTGGTCGGCGACAACGGCGCCGGCAAGTCGACCCTCGTCAAGACCATTTCGGGTGTCCACCCGATCGACGAAGGCGCCATCGAGTGGGAGGGCGAACCGGTCCGCATCAACCGGCCGAACGACGCCCAGGAACTCGGAGTCGCCACCGTCTACCAGGACTTGGCGCTCTGCGACAACCTCGATGTGGTCGCCAACCTCTTCCTCGGCAGCGAACTGCGCAAGGCCTCCGTCCTCGACGAGATCGGGATGGAGAAGCGCGCCAAGGAACTGCTCGACACGCTGTCCATCCGGATTCCCAGCGTCCGTATCCCGGTCGCCTCGCTCTCCGGCGGCCAGCGCCAGGTCGTGGCCATCGCCCGCGCCCTGATCGGTGACCCCAAGGTCGTCATCCTCGACGAGCCGACCGCAGCCCTCGGCGTCGAGCAGACCGCCCAGGTCCTCGACCTCGTCGAGCGGCTGCGCGAGCGCGGCCACGGCGTCATCCTCATCAGCCACAACATGGCCGACGTGCGCGCCGTCGCCGACAAGGTGGCGGTGCTGCGGCTGGGCCGCAACAACGGAGTCTTCGACATGGCGACCACGTCCCACGAGGAGATCATCTCCGCGATCACCGGTGCCACGGACAACGCCGTCACGCGCCGCCAGGCCCGCACAGCCACGAAGGAGGACGCGAAGTGAGCGACCTCGCCAAGACCCCCGAAACCGCCGATCACAAGCCCGCGGCGACACCCGCGGCCGAGCCGTCGGCGGCCCCAGCCCCCGCGGTGGACCCGCGCCTGCTCGTCCGCGAGGAGGGCTTCAAGGGCTACTGGTCCGAGTTCACCCGCAAGGTGCGCGGCGGCGAGCTCGGCTCACTGCCGGTCCTGGTCGGCCTGATCGTCATCGCGATCGTCTTCCAGTTCCAGAACAGCAACTTCCTCTCCGCCAGCTCCATCGCCAACGTCGCCGTCTACAGCTCCGGCCTCGGCATCATGGCGGTCGGCATCGTCTTCGTGCTGCTGCTCGGCGAGATCGACCTGTCCGTCGGCTCGGTCGCCGGTGTCGGCGCGGCCGTCTGGGCCGTGCTCAACGTCAACCACGGCTGGAACGACTGGTCGGCGGTGCTCGTCGCGGTGCTCTCCGGGCTGGTGCTCGGCGCACTGCACGGCTTCTTCTTCGCCAAGATCGGGGTGCCGGCCTTCGTCGTCACCCTGGCCGGTTTCCTCGGCTGGAGCGGTCTGCAGGAGTGGATGATGGGCGGTGAGGGCTCGATCAACACACCGTCCGGCAGCATCGTCGAGAACCTCACCAACTACTTCTTCGAGGACAAGGCCGTCGCGTACGGCGTCGCTCTGGTCGCCGTCCTCGCCTACGCCGCCTCGCTCCTGATGGACAGTCGGCGCCGCGGGGCCGCGGGCCTGCCGGCGCGTCCCACCACCGAGGTCCTGCTCCGCACGGGCATCGTCGCGATCCTGTGCTTCGCCGTCGCGTACGTCCTGAACGAGCCCTCCGGCGCCCGCGGCCTGCCGCTGGCCCTGGTGCTCTTCCTCGCCGTGCTGGTCGTGGCGGACTTCGTGGCCCGCCGGACCACCTTCGGCCGCCAGGTCTTCGCGGTGGGCGGCAACCCGGAGGCCGCGCGCCGCGCCGGTATCGATGTGGACCGGATCCGGATCACCGTCTTCGCGCTCTCCGGAATGCTGGGCGCCTTCGGCGGACTCTTCATCGCCAGCCTCTCCGGCGGCGCCACCAAGAGCGTCGGCGGCGGAAACACACTGATGCTGGTCATCGCGGCCGCCGTCATCGGCGGTACCAGCCTCTTCGGCGGCCGGGGCAAGGTCTGGTCCGCGCTGCTCGGCATGATCGTGATCCAGTCGATCCAGCAGGGCCTGAACATGATCGGCATGGCCAACGCCATCCAGTACATGATCACCGGCGCGGTGCTGCTGGCCGCCGTGGTCATCGACTCGGTCTCCCGTCGCACCCAGAAGACCGCGGGCCGCGCGTAACCACCACGCCGCACGGTCCTGTGCCCGGCGCCCCGAACCGGGCGCCGGGCACTTCCGGGTGCCGGGCCACGGGGTGGGACAGCACACTCCATGCCCGATGCCCGGGAGGACGAGCGGAACATTAGACTCATCGGATCGGCATGCTCGACCAGCTCAAGACGCAAGGAGGCACGGGTGGCTCTGCTGACCCGCATCGGTGGACCGCGTGACCTGGACCGGCTCGCTCCCGAGCAGCTGGACCAGCTCGCCGAAGAGATCCGGACCTTCCTCGTCGACGCCGTATCGAAGACCGGCGGCCACCTCGGCCCCAACCTGGGTGTGGTCGAGCTGACCATCGCCCTGCACCGGGTCTTCGACTCGCCGAAGGACAAGGTGCTGTTCGACACCGGTCACCAGAGCTATGTGCACAAGCTCCTCACCGGCCGCCAGGACTTCTCCAGGCTCAAGAGCAAGGGCGGCCTCTCCGGCTATCCCTCCCGCGCGGAGTCCGAGCACGACATCATCGAGAACTCGCACGCCTCCACCGTGCTCGGCTGGGCCGACGGCCTGGCCAAGGCCAACGAGGTGCTGGGCAAGGACGACCACGTCGTCGCGGTCATCGGTGACGGCGCGCTCACGGGCGGCATGGCCTGGGAGGCGCTGAACAACATCGCCGCCGCCAAGGACCGCCCGCTCGTCATCGTCGTCAACGACAACGAGCGCTCCTACGCACCCACCATCGGCGGCCTCGCGAACCACCTCGCGACACTGCGCACCACCGACGGCTACGAACGCTTCCTGGCCCGCGGCAAGGATCTCCTGGAGCGCACCCCCGTCGTCGGCAGGCCGCTGTACGACACGCTGCACGGCGCCAAGAAGGGGCTGAAGGACTTCATCGCCCCGCAGGGCATGTTCGAGGACCTCGGCCTGAAGTACGTCGGCCCCATCGACGGCCACGACATCGAGGCCCTGGAGTCCGCGCTCCAGCGCGCCAAGCGTTTCGGCGGGCCCGTCATCGTGCACTGCCTCACGGAGAAGGGCCGCGGCTACACCCCCGCGCTGCTCGACGAGGCCGACCGCTTCCACGCCGTCGGCAAGATCCACCCCGACACCGGCCTCCCGGTCGCCACCTCGGGCCTCGACTGGACCTCCGTCTTCGGCGAGGAGATGGTCAAGCTCGGCAAGGAACGGAAGGACATCGTCGCGATCACCGCGGCCATGCTCCAGCCGGTCGGTCTGACCAGGTTCGAGAAGGAGTTCCCGGACCGGATCTACGACGTCGGCATCGCCGAACAGCACGGCGCGGTCTCCGCGGCGGGCCTGGCCACCGGCGGACTGCACCCCGTCTTCGCGGTGTACGCCACCTTCCTCAACCGCGCGTTCGACCAGGTCCTGATGGACGTCGCGCTGCACAAGTGCGGTGTGACCTTCGTCCTGGACCGGGCCGGTGTCACCGGCACCGACGGCGCCTCGCACAACGGCATGTGGGACATGTCGATCCTGCAGTGCGTGCCGACGCTCCGGATCGCCGCACCGCGCGACGCCGACCAGGTCCGCGCCCAGCTGCGCGAGGCCGTCGAGGTCGACGACGCACCGACCGTGGTGCGCTTCTCCAAGGGCGCGGTCGGCCCTGCCGTCAAGGCCGTCGGCCGGGTCGGCGGGATGGACGTCCTGCGTGAGCCCGGCACCGCCCAGCCGGACGTCCTGCTGGTCTCCGTCGGGGCGCTGGCCCCGATGTGCCTGGAGATCGCCGATCTGCTGGATGCCCAGGGCATCTCGACGACGGTCGTCGACCCGCGCTGGGTCAAGCCGGTCGACGAGGCCATGGCCCCGCTCGCCGAGCAGCACCGGGTCGTCGTCACGGTCGAGGACAACAGCAGGGCCGGGGGCGTGGGCTCCGCCGTCTCCCAGGCGCTGCGCGACGCCGGGGTCGACGTACCGCTGCGTGATTTCGGCATCCCGCCGCGCTTCCTCGACCACGCCTCCCGCAAGGAGGTCCTGGCCGAGATCGGGCTGACCGCACCGGACATCGCCCGCCAGGTCACCGGCCTCGTCGCCAAGCTGGACGGCCGCTACGAGACGGGCGCGGACAGTGAGGCCGTGATCGAACCCGTCCGCGACTGACCCGCGGAGCACGGGTCCGTACGAGCGAACGGCGTTACGGCCGATGGGCCGGTCGGCCACCCTGTAAGGGTGGTCCGACCGGCCCGTTCGTGTGAAATCTCCCGATAGCGGCCCTTCGCCGCCGGGGCGGTCCCAATCATGGCGTTCACGACGAGTGCGTGGAGGTACGCCGGTGACTGCCCAGCAGGACACACCACCCAGCAGGGACGGACTGTTCCGGACCAAGACGGTCGAGCAGTCCATCCGTGACACCGAGGAGCCGGAGCACGCACTCAGGAAGTCCCTCTCCGCGCTGGACCTCACGGTCTTCGGAGTGGGCGTCATCATCGGCACCGGCATCTTCGTGCTCACCGGCAAGGTGGCCAAGGAGACGGCGGGGCCCGCCACCGCCCTCGCCTTCGTGGTCGCCGGCATCGTCTGCGCCCTGGCCGCGCTCTGTTACGCCGAGTTCGCCTCCACCGTCCCCGTCGCCGGCTCCGCCTACACCTTCTCGTACGCCTCGCTCGGCGAACTCGTCGCCTGGATCATCGGCTGGGACCTGGTGCTGGAGTTCGCGCTCGGCACGGCGGTGGTGGCGGTCGGCTGGTCCGGCTACGTCCGCTCACTGATGGACAACTTCGGCTGGACCATGCCCGAAGTGCTCTCCGGAACGGATGTGGCGAAAGGATTCGGCTTCGACATCCTGGCCTTCGCGCTGGTGCTCGTGCTGACCGTCGTGCTGGTGCTCGGCATGAAGCTCTCCGCCCGGGTCACGACGATCGTGGTCGCCATCAAGATCGCCGTGGTCCTGATCGTCATCGTCGCCGGACTGTTCTTCGTCAAGGCCGCGAACTACTCGCCCTTCATCCCCGAGGCACAGCCGCAGCCCTCCGGTTCCGGCCTGACCGCGCCGCTGATCCAGCTGATGTTCGGCTACGCCCCGACGAACTTCGGCGTCATGGGCATCTTCACCGCCGCCTCCATCGTCTTCTTCGCCTTCATCGGCTTCGACGTGGTGGCCACCGCCGCCGAGGAGACGAAGGTTCCGCAACGTGACATGCCACGTGGCATCCTCGCCTCGCTCTTCATCTGCACCGTGCTCTACGTGGCCGTTTCGCTGGTGGTCACGGGCATGCAGCACTACAGCGATCTGTCGGTCGAGGCTCCGCTGGCCGATGCCTTCAAGGCCGTCGGCCACCCCGTCTACGCCGGGTTCATCAGCTTCGGAGCCGCCATCGGCCTCACCACGGTCTGTCTGATCCTGCTGCTGGGCCAGACCCGGGTGTTCTTCGCGATGAGCCGCGACGGGCTGCTCCCGAGGTTCTTCTCCGTGACCCACCCGCGCTTCCGCACCCCGTACCGCCCGACGATCCTGCTCGGCGTGGTCATCGCGATCGTCGCGGGCTTCACGAGCATCAACGAACTGGCGACGCTCGTGAACATCGGCACGCTCTTCGCCTTCGTCGTCGTCGCCCTGGGCGTGATCGTGCTGCGCCGGACCCGCCCCGATCTGCACCGCGCGTTCCGCACCCCGTGGGTGCCGCTGCTCCCGATCCTCTCGGTGGCGGCCTCGGTCTGGCTGATGCTGAACCTGCCGGCCGAGACCTGGCTGCGGTTCGCCCTCTGGATGCTCATCGGCGTGATCATCTACTTCGCGTACGGGCGTGGACACAGCCGGATCAACGTCCCGCTCGGCGGGGGCCAGGACCTCCCGCCCGGATCACGCGGGGCGGCCTGATCCGGACGGAGGACCTCAGGGGGTGCGCGACGGCCGCACCGTACGGGGCCCCACGCACCGCGCCCCGTACTCCATCACCCGCCGCCGCAGCTCGCGGTCGGCGGTGACGACGACACAGGCGCGTTCCCCGCGGGCCCCGGTCAGCTCCACGATCAGGTCGTCGCCGCTCCCGGATGCCGATTCCACCCGCACCCCGGGCACCGATCCGATGCCGCGAGCCGCGCCCTCGACGACCAGCACCAGCTCGACGGGTCCGGGGCACCCCGGCAGACCGGCCGCGGCGAACGGGACCAGGGAGTCCCGCAGCCGTTCGGCCGCCCCACGCCGGTCCCGCCACCAGCCGTCGGGGACGGACCCGACCACGTTGGCCGCGTCCACGATCACCAGGGTCCGTTCGGTCGGCATGCCGCAAGCGTGTCACGGGCCGGCCGCCGACGCCCCGTCAGCCGCCGGTGGCGGGGGACTTCTTCGCCGACTCCGGGATCGTGGCGTCGTCGCGGATGGCCTTCCACAACTCACCGGCCTGGGGCTGGGCCGCCACCACCCGGTTCGGGTCCTGCTTGTCGTACGCCACCGGAAGCATGATCGTTTCCATGGTGTTCGGGTTCACGCCGTTCATCGACCGGCCGAAATCCGCGAGGGACGTCAACGAGGCGAGCCCGGAGTCGGTGGTCAGCGACTTGGTGGCGGAGTTGGCGATCTTGTACGACTTGGTCGGACTGCCCAGCAGGTCCTGTGACTTGACCTCGCTCAGCAGGGCGAGCAGGAACTGCTGCTGCAGACCGATCCGGCCGAGGTCGCTGCCGTCCCCGATGCCGTGCCGGGTCCGGACGTACGCCAGTGACTGGGTGCCGTCGAGCTTGTGCGTCCCCTTGGTGAGGTGGAGACCGGAGGACTTGTCGTCGATGTCCTGCGGTACGTCGACGGTGACGCCGCCTATCGCGTCGACCAGATCCTTGAACCCGGCGAAGTTGATCTCCAGGTAGTGGTCGATCCGGACCTTGGACATCTTCTCGACGGTCTTGACCACACAGGCCGGGCCGACCTGGGAGTAGACGGAGTTGAACATCACGCGGTTCGCCGACGGCACCGTCGAGCCGTCGGCCTTCGTGCACTCGGGCCGGGTCACCAGGGTGTCACGGGGTATGGACACGGCGACGGCCTGGGTGCGGCCCTCGGGTATGTGCACCACCATCGCGGTGTCGGACCGGGCGCCGCTGACGTCGCCGCCGCCGCCCAGCTCCTTGTTCTCGGCGCCGGCCCGCGAGTCCGAGCCGAGAACCAGCAGGTTCTGACCGCTGGTCGGCAGCTTCTCGGGCCGGTCGTCGCCGAGCGCCTTGTCGATGTCGACGCCCTTGATGTTCCCGTCGAGGCGGCTGTACAGCCAGTAGAGGGTGCCGCCGGCGGCGAGCACCAGGACGAGCAGGCTGATCAGCACAATGCGGCCGGTACGGCGCCGGGGGCGTCCGCTCCCGGCGTCCTTGCTGCGCCCCTTCTTACGGGAATCGGCCCGCCGTGACGGGTGCGGGCCGGGGGGAACGACGTCATGGCTCATCCTGCGAGTCCCTTGATCTCGTGGCCGCGGAAGGGCCGATGGGGCTGGGGACTCGGGTGGGGCCGGTCCACGCATGTGGGGGGCTGAGCGTGCACTATAGACAGGTTTTCGAATCCTGTGTAATCCTTCGCACGATCTTCAACTCCGGAATCGAATTGTTATTCCTTCTGTGACAGGGCGGTTGTCCGGCGGGCTCCCACCGATGCCGGGGGAGCGCTGGTTCCCGGGGCGAACCAGGAATCTATGATGGGTGGGTTCGGCCCCTTGCGTGCCGGAGAGCCGAAACGGCCTCCGATGCCGGGGCCGAGGAACCATGGGGAAGGACGACTTCACGTCATGCCGGTCAGATCCAGGCGCGCTGCCCGGGGAAGGGCCCCGATTCCGGGCGCCGACGCCCACGACGCAGGCAGGGAGCGAGCGGCGCGGGCGACTGCCGACGGCCGCTGGCTCGTGCTCGGCAAGGACGGCAGGCTCACCGCCTACGCGCTCTGCGACGAGGGAATGCTCCGCTGGACGGAGGTCCGTCCCGGCGGCCCCGACTGGGAGGGACCGGACCTCTTCCCGGCGGCCGGCCTGACCCGGCTGTCGGTGGCTCAGGGCCCCAACGGTTTCGTGTACTTCACCGGACGTCGCACGGTGCGCAAGGACGCGGGACCCGTCGTCGACCTCGTGCACGCCACCCAGTTCCAGTCCGGACGCCCCGTCACCGCGTGGCACTCCCTCGGCAATCCGCACAAGGACCGCGAGAAGGCGGCCCGGCTCGGGGCGCCGACGGCCGTCGTCAACGCCGAAGGGCTGCTGCACGTCTTCGTCCGCAACGCCGACGGCAGGCTCGCGCTGCGGCGTGAGAAGCCGGGTGGCAAATGGGAGGGCTGGCAGGACCTCAAGGGCGGGCGGCTCCGGGACGGGGCGGCCGTGGCCGCCACCGCCTCCGGACGCGTCGAGGCGCTCGTCCCGGGAGAGGGGCGGGCGATGCGCTGGAGCCAGAACGAGTCCGGCGGCGCCTTCACGCAGGACCAGGACATACCGTTCGCCCAGGTCCCGGGCACTGCCTCGGCCCTGGAGACCGCACCGGACAGGGTGACGTACTACTGGGCCGACGAGGCCACCGGCGGAGTCGTCGCGCACCGCCCCGGCACCTGGGCGATCCCGCTCAACAGCTCCGCCGCGAACGGCCCCGTGGCGGCGCTGCGCGCCATGCTGGACGGCTACGACTGCACCGTACTGGCCCATCGCGACCCCGAGGGCCAGATCATGCTCACCGCCTGCGGTACGGAGAATGAGGGGGCGGGCGTGTGGTGGTCGCCGACGGGCGAGCGCTGTACGGGCGGACCGGCGCTCGCGTACGACGCGTACGGCCGCGTGGTGCTCGCGCTGATCGGTGAGGACGGCGCTCTGCACATCGCCCGGCAGAACCGTGAGCCGGGCCTGGCGCTGGAACGTTCGGTGCGGGTCTGAGTCGCGAGGACCGCACGGACCGGGGGCACCCACCGCGGTGGGTGCCCCGTTCACGTCCACGGGCGGATTCATGGCTCAGGAGGCGGACTTCAGCCCGAGCGACAGGTAATTGCTGTCGGTGTAGTACGGGTTGAAGGTCACCGAGCGTCCCTCCGCGGTGGTGACGGTCCTCTTCGGATAGACGTGGATGTGCTTGCGCTGCATGATCTCGTCGCCGAACCGCCCCAGCCGCAGCCGGTGCGCTTCGCCCGTCACCGTCAGATTTCCCGGAATGCTCAGCGACAGGTCCCAGATGGTGTCGACGTCGATCATCCGGTCCGCGTACTGATGGAGATCGAGGGTGAAGACGGCCCCGCCGTCCGAGAACGCGCACGGGACGGTGAAGCAGGAGTCCGCGTTCTTCCGGCTCTGCGCGATCACCTGCGCGCCGTGACCGGCGAGGTCGACCTGCGGACCGCCGGGCACCGAGGGGACGCCCAGCACGTAGCACCGGACGCTGAGATGCGAGCCGCTCGTCTCCACCGACAGCACCTCCGCATGAGCGGGGAACTCGCGCGAGACGATCTGGAGGAAGCCCCCGTCCTCGGAACGCCTGAACGTGCGGAACCGCACCGGGCCGGCCTGGGCCGGGGAGGAGATCAGCGCATTCGCCGACTGCTGGAGCTCGTCGACCTTCACCCGGCGCATGACACCGTCGTCCTCGCGGCGCAGCAGCACGTTCCACGTCCCGGAGGCCAGCCGCAGCTGCGCCGGTACGCAGGCGTACAGGCGCCCGTCGGTCGTCTGCTCGGCCTGCGCCGCCAGCAGCGCCTGCCGCCCGTCCGCCGCGTTGACGCACAGCACGGTGAACCGGCTGCCCGGCGCCCGCGCCGGATCGACCGCGAACTCCAGGTCCCCCGCGGGGGTGGCCCGGCACAGTGCCTCGGGCCGGTAGGCGCGCGCCGTGAGCAGACGCGAAAGGTACGACTCGTACGCCTGCGCCTGCGACTCGTTGCTGTAGTGCCGGGACTTCTCCACTGCGTTCGAGCCCAGCCGCACGCGCAGTTCGGCGTCGCTCAGCAGCCGGTCCAAGTTCTCGGCGAACGCGTCCACATCGCCCACGGGCGAGAGCACGCCGTCCACTCCGTCGGAGATGATCTCGGACGGGCCGTGCGGGCCGGCCGTGCTGAGTACCGGCACACCGCAGGTCATGGCCTCCACGATGGTCAGGCCGAACGTCTCGTCCGTCGAGGTCGAGGTGTGCAGCGCCGCCTTGGCCAGCTCCTCACGCAGCTGCCTCGTGTGCCCCATGAGGAGGATGCGCTCGTTCGCCCCGAGATCGTCGATGAGCTTGCGCAGTTTCCCCTTCTCGTCGCCGCTCCCGTAGATCCGCAGGGTCCAGTCCGGGTGCTTCCCGCCGAGCTGCGCGAAGGCGTTCACGAGCAGGTCGAACCGCTTCCAGTCGACCAGTCGGCCCGACGCCGTGACGATGCGCGAGCCGTGCACGTCGGCCCTCAGGAAGGTGCCGGGGACGGCGTTGGGAATGGCCTGGAAAGCCGTCCCGACCGCGCCGTACGCGTCCCGATGCGTCTGGGCGTCCTTCGCCGTCACGGTGACGAAGCCGTCCAGCCGCGGAATCGCGGCGTCCAGCATCTTCCGCGAGGCCGCGGTCTGGTGGTGGTAGTGCGTGTGCGCCTGACCCAGCGCGATGTACTGCCCGGTCCCCAGAGCGGTCAGCAGGGACACCGTGTTGGGGGCGGTGGCGATGACGACGTCGGCGTCGCAGCTCTGGAGATAGGCGGCGGCCCGTTCGTCCATCAGCCGGCTGTAGCGGTTCTTGTCGTCGGCCTTGAAACCCGTGCAGTGCTGGGACGCCGTCGAGTGCAGCGGGTTCTCCAGGTCCGGCGAGCCGCCGCGGGTGTCCACGAGCGTGCGCAGGGTGACGCCCGGCCCGAAGCGGAGCGGCGGGACGTCGTGGTACTGGAACAGGCTCACCAGCTCGACCTCGTGCTGCCGGGCCGCGAGCGCGTTGGCCAGCGTCTGGGTGGCGACGGACGTACCGGCCTGTCCGTAGGCGCTGTACATCAGAAAAGCGATCTTCACGCGGGTCCTCCTGGATCCGTGGCCGTGGCGGCTTCAGCTCCGAATTCCGTGGGCGCCGGTCTCCGGTACGAGGTTCAGACGGGTCGGCTTCCGGAGTCGTCGAGCACCTGCGACAGGGCGGACTCGAATGCCGAGCCGGGCGTCGGGGCCGGGCCCGGCCGGCGCACGTCGATCACCTGGCCGGTCATGTCGGAGAGCAGGACGTCGAGCGAGCTGCGGGCGACCTCCCGCGAGGCGGGCGACGAACCGGTGGGCTCCCGCCCGGGTGCCTCGGTCCGTGCCGGATTCATGCAGTTGACCCGGATGCCGTCCTCGGCCCACTCCTCCGACAGCGCCTGGGTGAGGTTCACCATCGCCGCCTCGACCGAGGAACAGATGCTGTACTCGGCGCGCCCGCGGGTGTAGCTGCCCGAGGTGAAGAGCAGCAGCCGGCCCGCGGTCTCGGCGAGGTACTTGTACGCGGTGCGTGCGATGTTCACCGGGGCGAGGTAGTCGACCCGGAGCGCCTCGCGGATCGTGGCGCCGTCGGTCTCGTCGAGCCGGCCGATCGGGAGGACGCCCGCGGTGCTGACGACGTGGTCGATCCGGCCGGTCTCCGCGTACGCCCTGGCGAAGGCCGCCTCCACCTCCTGCGGGTTCTCCGCGTGGATGCCGGTGGCGGAGCGGCCGAGGGCGTACACCCGGGCCCCGTACTCCTCGGCCATGCGCGCGATGTCGGCGCCGATCCCGTACGCGTCGCCGAACACCAGGAGGGTCCGCCCGGCCAGCCGCTCCCGGTAGGACGTCCCGGAGCCGTGCGCCGGAGCGGTCGTCGAGGCCAGCTGGAACAGCTTGTCGGCGATGAAGACGTCGACGGGCTGGGTGACCTTCATGTTGTGCTCGTCGCCCATGACCACGTGCACGGGTACGTCGGGCAGGTACTTCACGACGACCGAGCAGTCGTCGGTGGCCCGGAACAGCGGGTCGGCCGCCGCGAGCCCGTACGCCCGGCGGATCGTGGAGAGCCGGAAGCCCTGGGGTGTCTGGCCGCGGCGGAGCCGTCCGCGGTCGGGCACCTCGGTGATGAACTCGCCGTCGTCGCCGTGCGTCCGGGTCACGATCACGGTGTCGGAGGAGGGGATCGCCACATCGACGGCCCGGTGGCGCTCCAGCGCCCGTACGCACTCCTCGACCACGCGTTGCGACAGCAGCGGACGCACCGCGTCGTGGAACAGCAGGTTGCAGTCCTCGTCACCGTCGAGCCCGGCGGCCACCGCCTCGATCGCGAGGTGTGTGGTCCCGCTCCGGGTACTGCCGCCCGCGAGCACCCGGGACACTTTGCGCAGACCGGCCTTCGCGATGATCTTCTCGGCGTCGGCGACATGGTCCGGCGTCATCAGGACCACCACCTCGTCGATGTCCGGGGCGTTCTCGAAGACGTGCAGGGTGTGTTCGAGCATCGACTTCCCGGCGATCTTCAGCAGCTGCTTCGGGGTGGCGAGCCCGATGCGCTGCCCGGTGCCACCGGCGAGGACGACGGCGACGGTACGGCGACGGGAGGCACGGATGGTCAAGGTCTGCTGCTTCCTGTGGGCGGGGCGGGGCGGGGTGACGGGCGTGCGGCGGCGGATCTCAGACCGGCTGGTGCGGCTGGGGCTCGGGGAATCCCGGCTGCTCCGGGTACTCGATGGGGAAGTCCCGCAGGCCGCGCAGATAGAGATCCTTCGCGGCGTCGGCGAAGCGCACGGTCGACGGCGGATTGTCCGGCCCGAGCAGATAGTCCTTGAGCTGTTCCCGGTACGGGGCCATGACGTCCTGGTCCAGGGAGAACATCGCGGAGAGCGCCGTCTCCAGGCCGTTGCACTCGGAGTCGAGCAGGTACGAGGCGTACGCCGTGCGCTGCTCGTTGCGGAACTCCGCGTCCGGCAGCCCCTCCAGGTTGAAGATGGCGTACGGCTTGCGGGTGGCCACGAAGTCCGAGACCACGCTCGACATGTCGCCGATCAACAGGTCCGAGTGGTTGAAGCAGTCGTACAGCGTGGGCACCCTGTCCGTCACGACGTGGTGCGCGTCGACGGGCAGCGAGTCCCAGTAGAGGGTGCCCGCCTGGTCGCGGAACTTGCGGATCCGGGTGGTCCGCTCCTCCTCGGTCAGGTCCGGGTACTTCGAGCGGACGCCACGCTCCTGGAGTGCGGCGAGCCGCTTGTCGATACGGGCCAGCCGACGGGCCGCGGTCTTCGAGTCCAGGATCTTCCGGCCGAACCGGCGGGCGTTGTCGTCCTGGAGCAGCGCGATGATGCGCCGGTGCGCGGCCGCGGCGGCGGGGGAGCGGGTGCCGGTCAGCGGGTGCGGTTTGTAGATGATGCGCAGCTGCCGCTCGTGCGCGAGCAGGGTCCGGATGAGGTGCTCGCCCGCCGGGATGACCGAGGTGTAGCAGGCGTCGTCGGTCCAGCCCTCCCAGGTGGGGGCGTAGATGACGGTCGGGATCTCCTGGCCGACGGAGCCGGTCCAGCGGTGCAGGGGCATCAGCTGGGGCCGGCCGACCTCGACGATCTGGTGGGCGGTGACCGCGTGCTTGATGCGCTCGTAGCGGTCCCGCCCGGCCCGTCCGGCCACCCAGATCTCGTCGAAGACCTTGCTGACGCGGTTGCTGCTGGCGAGCTTGTCGCTGTCGCCGTGACCGATGAAGACGTGCTTGACCTCGTGCCGTTGGAGCATGTGCACGTTCTTGCCGGCGTTGCCGGGGTAGAGCGTCACCCGTAGTTCGGGCATCTCCACACGGGCGAGGTACTCGGCCTTCGGGACGCAGACGACCGGTACGGAGGTGGCGTCCAGGTACCTCAGGGTGGCCCGTTCGCGCAGCACGATGATGGGACGCAGATCCAGCGACTCCAGCGACTCCAGCCACATGTTCACCTGGTACATGAAGTCCCTGGAGACGGCGGCGAAGGTGAAGTAGAGAGCGACCTGCGGCCGGTACTGCCGCAGCTGCCAGTTCAGCTCGTCGATGGCGTCGTCGGCCGTGGGCAGGACGAGCGCGTTCCGTGCCCCGGGCACCAGGACCAGGAAGGCGACGAACGCGAACCAGACCGAGGCGATCGCGCCGTATGTCACGTACTCCCACCGGTCGGTGGCGATCGTGCCGATCGCGCCGCCGACCAGGGGGATGTCCAGGTGCAGCATCTTGCGGACGTGCTTGTTCATCAGGAACGGGTGCGGCAGCCGACGGATCCCCAGTGCGTCCAGGTCGAGTCCGCGCGTGGTGAAGGGCAGCGCGGCTCGTTCGGACTTGACCCGCTTGAGCAGGGCGCCGTAGGCGAGCTGCAGCACGAAGAGCAGCAGCAGCCCCACGGACGTCATCTGGACGACGAACGAGTCGAGGTTGTTGATGGAGCCGCAGAGCGCCAGCAGCAGGAACTGCCGTATCAGGAACCGGATGGTGAGGCCGAAGCGCGAGTCCCGGAGCCGGTCGAGGGTCGAGGACTCGGAGGTGTGCAGGAGCAGGTCGGCCGCGTAGCTGACCGCCGCGGCACAGGCGAAGACGGGCAAGGAGGCCATCACCACCGCCGCCAGCATGGCGACGAAGCTGAGCACCAGGGCTGCGGTGATCAGAAAACCCAACGCGGCCTGACGTCGTGCTTTGCCCATGAGCGGCCGACTCCTCCTTCTGTGCATGGGTGCGGCGCATGGCTGCGTCGCCAGTGCGGACAGGGTCTGCCGCACGTCACAGTGGGGGCCGAACCGCAATCGAACATGGGTGCGGACGGTGCGTAAGGAACTTGTGAAGCATCCGACCGAACTTTAGACACTGCTGACGCTTTTGGTGAACTTCCATTGGCCGAAAAGTCGAACATTCGATGTCTGGATACCGAACAGTTATGAACGGAGGGAGTGCACTGTGATCTCCGTTACACTCGCTCGCGTGTTCGGCTGCCGCGTTTGTCGATCATGGCTCGCGGTCACGGCTGACACGAGTAGACCGTCAGGTTCCGTCGCTCCGGAGTCTTGACCGAGAAGCCCACACAGAGCCGGGGCTCAGGGCCCGGCCGTACGGCGATCCCCTCCGGTTCGCGGAAGTCCAGCCCAGGTGCGACGGTCACCTTGCGGCGCCCGGCCGCCCGCCCGCTGCGTACGTCGAGCGCCGAAACGTAGGTGTTGCCCCCGGAGGAGGGCGGATTGTCGCCCGCCGCGTCCGTGTAGGGCTTCCCGGTCAGCTGGTAGATGTGATCCCCGTACAGGGCGCAGCCCTGGAACGTCTCGCCGTCCCGCAGCGCGATGTCCCTCACGCGGTGCAGCGGCGCGTACCGCCCGGCGAGGAAGTCCTCCACACGGTGGACCGCGTAGTGATGGGTCCGGCCGATCCAGTGGCTGACCAGAAGGCGGCGGCCCGTCGGATCCAGGGTCGGATGGACCTTGTGGCTGCTCGGCAGCGGGCGATGGTGCCGTATCCGGGGCGACGCGCTGTCGAGCACCGCACCGTCGTGGAACGGGACCCGGGCGACGGCGCGCCCGTACCCGGTCCGCCCGTCCACGTCGGACTCCACCCACAGAGCCACGTTCCCGTCCGAGTGCTCCACCCCGAACGAGATCCCGTGACCGAAGCCGCGCAGATACATGTGCCCGGTCTCCTCCCCCGACGGGGAGAGCGCCGTCACGCACATGTCGCCCGCCAGCCGCCGGGCCCGGCCGCCGAGAGGCCGCTCCTCGTCGGGAAGCCGGACGGAGGCGGGCACGACCTGGAGCGCGTACACCTCGCCGGCCGCACTGCCGTACGAGATCGACTGCGGGCCCGAGACATGGTGCAGCGGGCTCGGCGGGAGCAGTTCCGACGCCGTGCCGATGTCGAACAGTCCGACGGATCCGGCGGGTGGCAGTCCGTCGCCCGCACCGTCACCCGAAGCTCCGCCCAGCAGGACGCCGCCGGCCGCCGCCACCGCGGTCCCGCCGCCCGCCAGGAGCAGCGCTCTGCGACTGATGCGGCTTCCGGTGCCCGCCATGCCTGATCGTGACCCGTCTCTGCTCGGGGAGGGGACGTCGTCCGCCCCTGGGGTGAGGTCGGACATTCTGTCATCGCCCCCGTCGGGCCCGGACGACCCGGGCAACACGGACGGAGGGTACGTCCCGTCCACCGGGCCGTACCCTCCGTCGTCGAGCTCGCCGTGTTACGCGGGAACGCTCGCCACGCCCTGCGCCAGGAACTTCTTGCCGTTCACCCGCTCCGAGACGCCCTCACGGTCCAGGTACGGCGTGATGCCGCCCAGGTGGAAGGGCCAGCCCGCGCCGGTGATCAGGCAGAGGTCGATGTCCTGGGCCTCGGCGACGACGCCCTCGTCCAGCATCAGACCGATCTCCTGCGCCACCGCGTCCAGGACGCGGTCGCGGACCTGCTCCTCGGACAGGACGGCGTCGCCCTGCTTGAGGAGAGCGGCGACCTCCGGGTCCAGCTCCGGCTTCCCGGAGCCGTACACGTAGAAGCCGCGCTTGCCCGCCTTGACGACCGCCGCGAGGTTCTCGGAGACGGTGAAACGCTCCGGGAAGGCGCGGTTCAGGGTCTCGGAGACATGCAGGCCGATGGCCGGGCCGACCAGCTCCAGCAGCACCAGCGGGGACATGGGCAGGCCGAGGGGCTCGATGGCCCTCTCCGCCGTCTCGACCGGGGTGCCCTCGTCGATGACGTTCTGGATCTCGCCCATGAAGCGGGTGAGGATGCGGTTGACGACGAACGCCGGGGCGTCCTTCACCAGCACCGCGGTCTTCTTCAGCTTCCGCGCCACGCCGAACGCCGTGGCCAGCGAGGCGTCGTCGGTCTTCTCGCCGCGGACGATCTCCAGCAGCGGGAGGATCGCGACCGGGTTGAAGAAGTGGAAGCCGACGACCCGCTCCGGGTGCTGCAGCTTCGACGCCATCTCGGTGACCGAGAGGGACGAGGTGTTGGTGGCGAGGATCGCGTGCGCCGGGGCGACCGCCTCGACCTCCGCGAACACCTGCTGCTTGACGCCGATCTCCTCGAAGACGGCCTCGATGATGAAGTCGGCGTCGGAGAAGCCCTCCGCCTTGTCCAGCACACCGGAGACCAGGGCCTTCAGGCGGTTGGCCTTGTCCTGGTTGACGCGGCCCTTGCCGAGCAGCTTCTCGATCTCGGCGTGGACATAGCCCACACCCTTGTCGACGCGCTCCTGGTCGATGTCGGTCAGCACGACCGGCACCTCCAGGCGGCGCAGGAACAGCAGCGCCAGCTGCGAGGCCATCAGACCGGCACCGACGACGCCGACCTTGGTGACCGGGCGGGCCAGGTTCTTGTCCGGGGCACCGGCCGGGCGCTTGGCGCGCTTCTGGACCAGGTTGAAGGAGTAGATCCCCGAACGCAGCTCGCCACCCATGATCAGGTCGGCCAGGGCCCGGTCCTCGGCGTCGAAGCCGGCGCCCAGGTCGCCGTCCTTCGCCGCGGCGATGATCTCCAGCGCGCGGTACGCGGCCGGGGCGGCGCCGTGCACCTTGGAGTCGGCGATGGCCTTGCCCCGCGCGACGGCCTGGTCCCAGGCGTCACCGCGGTCGACCTCGGGGCGCTCCACCCTGACCGTGCCGTTCAGCACGTCCGCGGTCCAGATCAGCGACTGCTCCAGGAAGTCCGCACCGTCGAAGAGGGCGTCGGCGATCCCGAGCTCGAAGACCTGCTTGCCCTTGAGCTGACGGTTCTGGTTCAGCGAGTTCTCGATGATGACGGAGACCGCGCGGTCGGCACCGATCAGGTTCGGCAGCAGCGCGCAGCCGCCCCAGCCGGGAACCAGACCGAGGAAGACCTCGGGCAGCGAGAAGGCGGGCAGCGCCTTGGAGACGGTGCGGTAGGTGCAGTGCAGACCGACCTCGACACCGCCGCCCATCGCCGCACCGTTGTAGTACGCGAACGTCGGGACCGCGAGGCCGGAGAGCCGGCGGAAGACGTCGTGGCCGCCCTTGCCGATGGCCAGCGCGTCGTCGTGGTTCTTCAGCAGCTCGACGCCCTTGAGGTCGGCGCCGACGGCGAAGATGAACGGCTTGCCGGTGATCCCGACACCGGTGATCGCACCGTCGGCCGCCTCCTTCTCGACCTGGTCGACGGCGGCGTTCAGGTTCGCCAGCGACTGCGGTCCGAAGGTGGTCGGCTTGGTGTGGTCCAGGCCGTTGTCCAGCGTGATGAGGGCGAAGCGGCCCGCACCGGCCGGCAGGTCGAGGTGGCGTACGTGTGCCTGCGTGACGACCTCGCCGGGGAACAGCTCGGCCGCACCCTTCAGAAGCTCGGTGGTGGAGCTCACTTGCTGCCTCCGTCTGCGGTCTCGAAGTGCGGGTTCTCCCAGATGACCGTGGCGCCCATGCCGAAGCCGACGCACATGGTGGTCAGGCCGTAGCGGACCTCCGGCTGCTCCTCGAACTGGCGGGCCAGCTGCGTCATCAGACGCACACCCGAGGAGGCCAGCGGGTGACCGTAGGCGATGGCGCCGCCGTACTGGTTGACGCGCGCGTCGTCGTCGGCGATGCCGTAGTGGTCGAGGAAGGCGAGCACCTGGACGGCGAACGCCTCGTTGATCTCGAACAGGCCGATGTCGTCGATGGTCAGCCCCGCCTTGGCGAGGGCCTTCTCGGTCGACGGGATCGGACCGTAGCCCATGACCTCCGGCTCGACACCCGCGAAGGCGTAGCTGACGAGGCGCATCTTGACCGGGAGGCCCAGCTCGCGGGCGACGTCCTCGGCGGCGAGCAGCGAGGCGGTGGCGCCGTCGTTGAGGCCCGCGGCGTTTCCGGCGGTGACCCGGCCGTGGGCGCGGAACGGGGTCTTCAGACCCGCGAGGGACTCCAGGGTCGTGCCCGGACGCATCGGCTCGTCGGCGGTGACCAGACCCCAGCCCGTCTCGCCGGCCTCGGCGTTCGTGCGGCGGACGGAGATCGGCACCAGATCCTGCTGGATCTTGCCGTCGGCGTACGCCTTGGCGGCCTTCTCCTGGGAGCGGACCGCGTACTCGTCGGCGCGGAGCTTGGTGATCTGCGGGTAGCGGTCGTGCAGGTTCTCCGCGGTCATGCCCATGAACAGGGCGGACTCGTCGACCAGCTTCTCCGACACGAACCGCGGGTTCGGGTCCACGCCCTCACCCATGGGGTGGCGGCCCATGTGCTCGACACCACCGGCGACGACGACGTCGTACGCGCCGAAGGCGATGGAGCCGGCCGTCGAGGTGACGGCGGTCAGGGCGCCCGCACACATGCGGTCGATGGAGTAACCGGGGACGGACTGCGGCAGGCCGGCCAGGATTCCGGCGGTGCGGCCCAGCGTCAGACCCTGGTCACCGATCTGCGTGGTCGCAGCGATGGCGACCTCGTCGATCCGCGCGGGGTCCAGGTCCGGGTTGCGGCGCAGCAGCTCCCGGATGGCCTTCACGACGAGATCGTCGGCGCGGGTCTCGTGGTAAATGCCCTTCGGGCCCGCTTTGCCGAACGGGGTGCGGACGCCGTCGACGAAGACGACGTCCCGGATGGTACGAGGCACGGTGGCTCTCCTCCAGGGTGCGGGATGGCACTGCTGCGGGGCACGCCCACCGGCGCGCCACCCCCTCATGCTACTTGCGGGTAACCACGCTGCCCACCCCTTGCGGCGGGAGCGGCGAAGGTCACATGCGAACGGGGCGGGTGCGGCGGCCGTTTCGCCCCAAAAGCCGGACGGGCCGCAGACGCCGCGCATGCCGGACGGGGCGCGGACGGGCTGCGGGTCCGGTCGTCGGCGGTGCCGTGAGCGGCAGTGTCGACGGTGCCGTGAACGGCAATCGCCGGACAGGGCGGAAGAAGAGCCCGTCCGGCGATCAAGGACGCGGTGCGGCCGGGGCCGCGCAACCTGGCGTGAATACGACCCTCGTCGGCGAGCTCGAAGAGGGTTGGGGCGTGGGCTGGGTGCCCTGATCCCCGCCGCTCCCCAGGAGAAGCAGGTGCCGTCCACGGGGGCGGGTTCAGCGTCAGGCCGCCGACGTCAGCGCGCGGTACAGGAGCGGGGCCACGTGTTCGATCTGCCAGCGTCGCGCCCCGTACCCGGTGAGCGCCGTCTCGATGGCGTCCGGGGTCGGGTTCCTGGGCGGCTCCCAGCAGACCCGGCGCACCGTGTCCGGGGTGATGAGGTTCTCCTGCGGCATGTGCAGTCGCTCGGCGAGCTCCGACACGGCGGTGCGGGCGGCCGAGAGCCGGGCCGCGGCCGCCGGGTCCTTGTCGGCCCAGGCGCGGGGCGGCGGCGGACCGGCGACGGTCTGGCCGGGCTGGGGGAGTTCCGAGTCCGGCAGCGCCTTGGCCCGGTCGACGGCCGCCTGCCACTGCTCCAGCTGCCGCCGCCCCATGCGGTGGCCGAATCCGGGCAGGGCGGTGAGCGCGTGGACGTTCGGCGGAAGCGCGAGCGCGGCCTCGACGATCGCGGCATCGCCCAGGACCTTGCCGGGGGAGACGTCCCGGCGCCGCGCGATCTCGTCGCGGGCGGTCCACAGCTCCCGTACCACCGCCATCTGACGGCGGCGGCGGACCTTGTGCATGCCGGAGGTGCGGCGCCACGGGTCCTTGCGCGGGGGAGCGGGCGGTGCCGAGGCGATCGCGTCGAACTCCTCCCGCGCCCACTCCAGCTTGCCCTGCCGGTCGAGCTCGTCCTCCAGGGCGTTGCGCAGATCGATCAGCAGCTCGACATCGAGCGCCGCGTAACGCAGCCACGGGTCGGGCAGCGGGCGGGTGGACCAGTCGACGGCGGAATGGCCCTTCTCCAGGGAGTAGCCGAGCACGTTCTCGACCATGGCCCCGAGGCCCACGCGCGGGAAGCCGGCGAGGCGCCCGGCCAGCTCCGTGTCGAAGAGTCCGCTGGGGGTCATCCCTATCTCGCGCAGACAGGGCAGGTCCTGGGTGGCGGCGTGCAGGATCCACTCGCTGCCGTGCAGGACCTCTCCGAGCCCCGACAGGTCGGGGCAGCCGACCGGGTCGATCAGTGCGCTGCCCGCGCCGTCGCGGCGCAGCTGCACGAGGTAGGCACGCTGGCCGTAGCGGTAGCCGGAGGCGCGCTCCGCGTCGACGGCCACCGGTCCGGAGCCCGCGGCGAAGGCCGCGATCACCCGGGCGAGGGCGTCGTCGGAGGCCACCACCGGGGGAATGCCCTCGCGCGGTTCGAGCAAGGGGATCGGCGCCGGGGCGACGTCGTCCGGGGGAGCGCCCCCGGTGGTTCGCAGTGAAGTGTCTGCTGCGGTCTCTTGGGCGTCGGTCACGTGTCAAGGGTATCCGTGTAAGTGCGGCGCCCGTCGACGGAACGTTCCGTCGACGGGCGCCGATGCATGTAAACCAGCCGGTCCGTGAGGCCGCGCGGACCTGCCTGGGAGCGAGGGTCAGTGGATGATGCCCGTTCGCAGGGCGACGGCGACCATTCCGGCACGGTCTCCGGTGCCGAGCTTGCGGGCGATTCGGGCGAGGTGGCTCTTGACGGTCAGGGCGGACAGGCCCATGGAGACGCCGATGGCCTTGTTCGACTGGCCCTCGGCGACCAGCCGGAGGACCTCGACCTCGCGGCCGGACAGTTCGCGATAACCGCCCGGGTGGCTCGGGGTGCCGGGGGGCCGGCGGTGCATACGGGCGGCATTGGCGCCGATGGGGGCGACGCCGGGACGGGTGGGGTGGCCGATGTTGGTTCGGGTGCCGGTGACGACGTAGCCCTTCACGCCGCCCGCGAGGGCGTTGCGTACGGCGCCGATGTCGTCGGCGGCGGAAAGGGCGAGGCCGTTCGGCCAGCCGGCGGCTCGGGTCTCGGACAAGAGGGTCAGCCCGGAACCGTCGGGCAGGTGGACGTCGGCTACGCAGATGTCGCGTGGATTGCCGACGCGGGGACGGGCCTCCGCGATGGACGACGCCTCGATGACGTCACGTACTCCGAGTGCCCACAGATGGCGGGTGACGGTGGAACGGACGCGCGGGTCGGCCACGACGACCATGGCCGTCGGCTTGTTCGGGCGGTAGGCGACCAGGCTTGCGGGCTGCTCTAGGAGAACGGACACCAGGCCTCCTGGGGAGTGGCGGGACGGGCCGGCTCGGGGATGAAGCCGGGGCGAACCGTGCTTGAAGGGTCATTGACCTCTTCGGCAGCAGACCCGTCCTCCTTTAGGGGAAGATCACGATTTGCTGAGTAATAATTAGGGCAAATCGGACATGCGATCGATTGTACGAAAAAAATGCCGGTAGCGCCGCGTTTTAAGTCACGCAGTGTTACCGGCCTTCGGGGGTGAGACTTCAGGAGACCTGGGGGCCGCGCCGCTGGGGGAGCGTCACCACCGCCGCGTCGGCGGGACCCGACGGAGGCAGCCCGGCGATCTGGCACAGCAGATCGCCCCATGCCATCAGATGCGCCGCCGCGTCCGGCACCCCGCCGCGGCCCTCGCGCGGTGTCCATGACGCCCGGATCTCGATCTGCGTCGCCGGACGCCTCGTGGCCAGCGTGCCGAAGTAGTGCGACCCCGCCCGCGTCACCGTGCCGCCGGCCTCCCCGTACGACAGGCCGCGAGCCTCCAGCGCGCCGGTCAGCCACGACCAGCACACCTCCGGCAGCAGGGGATCGGAAGCCATCTCCGGCTCCAGCTCGGCCCGTACGAGAGTCACCAGGCGGAAGGTTCCCTGCCAGGCCTCGTGCCCGGCCGGGTCATGGAGCAGCACGAGACGGCCGTCCGCGAGATCGTCCTCGCCCTCCACGACCGCGGCCTCCAGGGCGTACGCGTACGGAGCGAGCCGCTTGGGCGGCTGTGTCGACTCCACCTCCAGCTCCGGGCGGAGCCGCGCCGAGTGCAACGCGTCCACCGCCGACCGGAAAGCGGGCGGGACGGAACCACCCTCCGCGCTGTCCTTGCTGTCAGCGCCATCGGATTGATCGGAGAACTGTCCCTGAGCCGGAGCCATGCGGGGAAGAGTAGGCGGAACCGGAGCCTCGCGCAGGGAGGGACACCCGGGCGGGCCCGGCGGCTTGCGGCTTCGTGCGAAGATTCTGGGTGTGAGTGCCAACGATCGCCCCATGGGCCAGCAGACGAAGACATCCGCCACCCATGAGTCGGCGTTCCTGAAGGCTTGCCGCCGCGAGCCGGTGCCGCACACGCCGGTCTGGTTCATGCGCCAGGCCGGACGTTCGCTTCCGGAGTACCTCAAGGTTCGCGAGGGCATCCCGATGCTCGACTCCTGCATGATGCCGGAGCTCGTCGCGGAGATCACGATGCAGCCCGTGCGCCGCCACAAGGTCGACGCCGCGATCTACTTCAGCGACATCGTCGTACCGCTCAAGGCCATCGGTATCGACCTCGACATCAAGCCCGGCGTCGGTCCGGTCATCGCCGACCCGATCCGCACCCGCGCCGATCTGGCCCGGCTGCGCGACCTCACCCCCGAGGACGTCGGCTACGTCACCGAGGCCGTCGGCCTGCTCACCGCGGAACTGGGCGCCACCCCCCTGATCGGCTTCGCGGGCGCGCCCTTCACCCTCGCGAGCTACCTCGTGGAGGGCGGCCCGTCGCGCAACCACGAGCACACCAAGGCCCTGATGTACGGCGACCCGCAGCTCTGGGCGGATCTCCTCGACCGGCTCGCCGAGATCACCGGCGCCTTCCTCAAGGTGCAGATCGAGGCGGGCGTCTCGGC
Organism: Streptomyces sp. NPDC093149; assembly: GCF_044754145.1. Classification (NCBI taxonomy): domain Bacteria; kingdom Bacillati; phylum Actinomycetota; class Actinomycetes; order Kitasatosporales; family Streptomycetaceae; genus Streptomyces; species Streptomyces sp. NPDC093149. The sequence goes on along the minus strand of NZ_JBIVON010000016.1, from coordinate 16,266 downwards.
CGTCCAGCTCTTCGACTCCTGGGTGGGCGCGCTGTCCCCCGCCGACTACCGGCGTTCGGTGCTGCCCGCCTCGGCGAAGGTCTTCGAGGCCGTCGCCGCGTACGAGGTCCCGCGCATCCACTTCGGTGTCGGCACCGGTGAACTCCTCGGGCCGATGGGCGAGGCCGGCGCGGACGTCGTCGGCGTCGACTGGCGGGTCCCGCTGGACGAGGCCGCGCGCCGGGTCGGTCCCGGCAAGGCGCTCCAGGGCAACCTCGACCCCGCCGTGCTGTTCGCACCGACGGCCACGGTGGAGGAGAAGGCGCAGGAGGTGCTGGACGCGGCCGCCGGCCTGGAGGGGCACGTCTTCAACCTGGGCCACGGCGTGATGCCGTCGATGGACCCGGACGCCCTGACGCGGCTCGTGGAGTACGTGCACGAGCGCACCGCGCACTGAGCGACGCGGGGCGGGCACCGCGACTCAGAGCCTGTCGGGTGACCGCCCGGCCGGAGGTCACCCGACAGGCTCTCAGGCCGTGCCCGCCCTGCGCACCGCTGTGACCGCCTTGCGGGCCGCCACCAGGATCGGGTCCCAGACCGGGGAGAACGGCGGGGCATAGCCCAGATCCAGGGCGGTCATCCGGTCCACCGTCATCCCGGCGGTGAGCGCCACGGCCGCGATGTCCACGCGCTTGGCCGCCCCTTCCCGGCCCACGATCTGCACACCCAGCAGCCGCCCCGTGCGGTACTCGGCGAGCATCTTCACCGTCATGGGCCGCGCCCCCGGGTAGTAGCCCGCCCGGCCCGTCGACTCGATGGTCGCCGTGACGAAGCGCAGCCCCACCGCGCGGGCGTCCTTCTCGCGCAGCCCGGTGCGGGCGATCTCCAGATCGCACACCTTGCTCACCGCGGTGCCCACCACACCGGGGAACGTCCCGTACCCGCCGCCCACGTTGGCCCCGATGATCTGGCCGTGCTTGTTGGCGTGGGTGCCGAGCGCGATATGACGGGTGCGGCCCGCCACCAGGTCGAGAACCTCGACGCAGTCGCCGCCCGCCCAGATGTTGTCGTGCCCGACCACCCGCATCGACAGATCGGTGAGCAGACCGCCGTGCGGGCCCAGCGGGAGGCCGACGGCGCGCGCCAGCGTCGTCTCCGGTTCCACGCCGATGCCGAGCACCACCACGTCCGCCGGGCAGGAACCGTCGCCGGTGACGACCGCGTCGACCCGGCCGTCCGGTCCGGTGCGGATCGCGGTGACCTCGGCCCCGTTGACCGTGGTGATGCCCAGGCCGTCCATCGCCTCGTGGACCAGCCGCCCCATGTCGGGGTCGAGCGTGGCCATCGGCTGCTCGCCGCGGTTGAGCACGGTCACCTCGAAGCCGCGCTTCAGCATCGCCTCCGCCATCTCGACGCCGATGTAGCCCGCTCCGACGACGACCGCTCGTCTGCGTCCCGGTGCCAGGTCCAGCGAATCCAGCAGCGCCTGCCCGTCGTCCAACGTCTGCACTCCGTGCACCCCGGGCGCGTCCATGCCGGGCAGCGCCGGACGCACCGGCCGGGCGCCGGTCGCAATCACCAGCTTGTCGAAGGCCGTCCAGTACGTCTCGCCGGTCTCCAGGTCCAGCGCCCGGACCCGGTGTCCGGCGACATCGATCTCCGTGACCTCGGTGCGCATCCGCAGGTCGATGTCGCGGGCCCGGTGCTCCTGCGGTGTACGGGCGATGAGGTCGTCCCGCTCCGCGACATCGCCGCCGACCCAGTACGGGATGCCGCAGGCGGAGTACGAGGTGAAGTGGCCGCGCTCGAAGACGACGACGGCCAGTTCGTCGGGGCCCTTGAGCCTGCGGGCCTGGGACGCGGCGGACATGCCCGCCGCGTCACCGCCGATGACCACCAGTCGCTCCGCCGTCATACCTGGTCCCTTCGACATCGAGTCCGAAGGGACCACGCTACGACGCCGGGGGCGCGGACGTCGGCTCGGTCGGCTCGGCCGCACGCGGCGCACGGTGTGCGGCCGACCGGTTCCGCAGCAGCCGCCACAGCAGCAGGAGAACGGCGACCGCCGCCAGGAACGGGGCCGCGGCACCGACCGCCATCGCGAGCCACCGCAGCATGGTGACGAACGCGTGCCAGCCGCCGCCGAGCGCGTCCAGGAAGCCGGGGTCGTCGTCACTGTCCTTCGTCGCCGTCTCCGGCTCGGACAGGTCGAGGGTGATCGTGGCCAGCGTGGTGCGGTCCTTCAACGACGCCTGCTGGGCGAGCAACGACTCCAAGGACGCCTGACGGCTGCTCAGTTCCCCTTCCAGCGCGACCACGTCGGTGAGCTTCTCGGCCCGGTCCATCAGCTTGCGCACCCGTGCCACGCTCGCCCGCTGGGTGGCGATCCGGCTCTCCACGTCGACCACCTCGTCGGTGACGTCCTTCGCGGACGACTTGCGCGAGAGCAGCTTCCCGGTACCCGCGAGATCCCGCAGGACCGCGTCGTACTCGCCCTGCGGGACACGCAGCACGATATGTGACATTTCATGCGTGTCGTCGACCCGCTCGGTCTCCTCGCCCGCCACCAGACCGCCCGCGCTCTCCGCGACCGAGCGGGCGGCCGCCGCGGCCCTCGGCACGCTCTTCACCTCCACCGAGAGCGAGGCGGTACGGATGACATGGGTGCCGACGGGCAGGGCATCGGACTTCTTCCGCTGCGCGGGCGAACCGCCCGCCTCCTGCGGGCCCTGTGCCGCCTTTCCGTCCGCGGTGTCCGCGGCGCTGCGCTCGCCCGCGGAGACCGCCCTCTTGCTGTCGCCGGAACCCGAATCGCTCGCGCCGCCCCCGGCGCCGCAGCCGCTGAGAGCGAGGAGCCCGGCCAGGAGCCCGGCGGCCAGGACCGTGCGTGAACGACGGACGGATGAACGGCCGGAATGCCGGTCTGTCTGCATAACTGCTCTCCCGGGACGGGTGGTTGATGATGCCGGTTCGACGTGCGGGGCAGGGGTGCGGGTTGCCCGATACCGGTTTCGAAGCGGTCACGTTCAGGACTCGGATGAGGTTTGAGAGAGTGGGGGCATGCAGCGTTCACACAACCGCGCGGACACAGGTACGGGTCATGTCGTCGTCATCGGCGGCGGCATCGCCGGGCTCGCCGCCGCCCACCGGCTCCTCGGGGCCGGGCTGCGGGTCACCCTCCTGGAGGCCACCGGCCGGCTCGGCGGCAAGCTCATGACCGGTGAGATCGCGGGGACCCGGGTCGACCTGGGTGCCGAGTCGATGCTCGCCCGGCGCCCGGAAGCGGTCGCCCTGGCGCGCGCCGTCGGGCTCGGCGACCGCCTCCGGCCACCCGCCACCGCCACCGCATCGGTCTGGACGCGCGACGCCCTGCGGCCCATGCCCAAGGGCCATGTGATGGGCGTACCGAGCGACCCGGCGGCGCTCGGCGCGGTGCTCTCCCCGGAGGGCCTCGCCCGCATCGCGCAGGAGCGCGACCTCACCCCGACCCCCGTCGGCGACGATGTCGCGGTCGGTGCGTACGTCGCCGACCGGCTGGGCCGCGAGGTCGTCGACCGGCTCGTGGAGCCGCTGCTCGGCGGGGTGTACGCGGGCGACGCCTACCGGATCTCGATGCGCGCCGCCGTGCCCCAGCTCTTCGAGGTGGCACGGGAGGGCGGTTCACTGCTCGACGGTGTCCGGCGCGTCCAGGAACGGGCCGCCGCCCGGCAGCAGACCGGACCGGTGTTCCAGGGCATCGACGGCGGCATCGGCACCCTGCCGTCCGCGGTCGCCGACGCCGTGCGCGCGGCGGGCGGGGAGATCCTGACCGCCACCCCCGTCCTCGGCCTGACCCGTACCGCCGACGGCTGGGACGTCCGCACGGACGCCCGGGTGATCACCGCCGACGGCATCGTGCTGGCCGCGCCCGCATGGTCCGCCTCCACCCTGCTCGCCGCCGAGTCCCCGGCCGCCTCCGCCGAGCTCGCCGGTGTCGAGTACGCGTCGATGGCCCTCGTCACCATGGCGTTCCGCCGCTCCGACGTAGCCGCCACCGACGCACTCCACGGGCGCTCCGGCTTCCTCGTGCCCCCGGTGGACGGTCGCACCATCAAGGCCTCCACCTTCTCCACCCACAAGTGGAACTGGGTCGCCGACGGCGCGCCCGACCTGTTCGTCCTGCGCACCTCCGTCGGCCGGTACGGCGAGGAGGACCACCTGCACCGTGAGGACGGCGAACTGGTCGATGTGTCGCTGCGCGACCTCGCTGCGGCGACCGGACTGACCGCGAAGCCCGTGGACACCGAGGTCACCCGGTGGATAGGCGGACTGCCCCAGTACCCCGTGGGCCACCTCTCCCGGGTCGCCCGGATCCGCGACGAGGTCGCCAAGCTGCCCGCGCTGCGGGTCTGCGGAGCGGTCTACGACGGCGTCGGCATCCCGGCGTGCATCGCCAGCGCCCACCGTGCCGCCGACGAGATCGTCCGCGACATCTCGGGCGGTCCCGGGGAAGAGATCATCGCCACGTCGACCCTGGTTCAGGGCACTCGGAGCGAGGCGGGACAATAGCCGTATGAGTGCGCCCGAGAAGATCCCCAACGCCGGCAAGAAGGCCAAGGACCTCAACGAGGTCATCCGCTACACGCTGTGGTCCGTCTTCAAGCTCCGCGACGTCCTGCCCGCGGACCGTGCCGGTTACGCGGAAGAGGTCCAGGAGCTGTTCGACCAGCTCGCCGCGAAGGACATCACCGTCCGAGGCACCTACGACGTCTCCGGCCTGCGTGCCGACGCCGACGTCATGATCTGGTGGCACGCCGAGACCGCTGACGAGCTGCAGGAGGCGTACAACCTCTTCCGGCGCACCAAGCTGGGCCTGGCGCTGGAGCCGGTCTGGTCGAACATGGCGCTGCACCGCCCCGCCGAGTTCAACAAGTCGCACATCCCGGCGTTCCTGGCCGACGAGACGCCGCGCAACTACATCAGCGTCTACCCCTTCGTGCGTTCCTACGACTGGTACCTGCTGCCCGACGAGGACCGCCGCCGCATGCTCGCGGACCACGGCAAGATGGCCCGCGGCTACCCCGACGTCCGGGCCAACACCGTCGCCTCCTTCTCGCTCGGCGACTACGAGTGGATCCTCGCCTTCGAGGCCGACGAGCTGTACCGGATCGTCGACCTGATGCGCCACCTGCGGGCCTCCGAGGCCCGGATGCACGTCCGTGAGGAGGTTCCGTTCTACACGGGACGCAGGAAGTCGGTCGCAGACCTGGTGGCCGGGCTCGCGTAGCGAGCGGGCTCCGACCACCCCAGCCCGGAAGATCAGACGGCGGGCGCCGGCGCGTTCCGCGCTGCCCGTCGTTCCAGCGACACCGGGTTCGGATCCGGGTTCGCCGCAGGCACCGGCCTGCGGCGACCCCGGAACCCACGGACAAGCACGCGGAGTACGGCTCCGCTTCGCCGGCTTCCCGGACGGCCGGGCGATGCCCGGCCGGAGGGACGCCTGGCGCCGAGCGCGGCACGCAGTGCCGGATCGTGCACGGCGCGGACGCCCCGTAGGGCCATCGCCGCCAGGACGTCGTGGCCGGCGTCCGACACCGAGGTCTCGTTCGTGGCCAGCAGCCGTCGGCCGGCGGGCAAGGCCCAGGAGCTGTACGGATGGACCTCCATCCGGGCGATGGCCAGACATCCCGGGGTCGGCGCGAGCGGCAGCCCGAACCGGACGGGCATGGATACCACCCGGCCGCCGGAGCACTCCTCCTGACCGGGCATCAGCAGTGCGGCAGCGCCCATCGCGACCACCAGCAGAGCCGCTCTTTGCACCGCGCGGACCGCGGCCGCGACATCGGTCCCGACGCCGCCGGGGACGGCCGGCCCCGTGGCGACGAGCCGGTCGGCCTGTTCATCATGCGGACGGTGCGGCGCCGCGGGCGAAGGCGCGGGGCACCGCATGCGCTCAGGAACCGCTGCCGCAGCTGGAACCCCCGCCACCGCAGCTGGAACCGCCACCGCAGCTGGAACCGCTGCTGCCGGAACAACCGGAGCCGCTCGATCCGCCGCAGCCGGACCCCGAGGCGCAGCTCGCCCCCGAACCGCACCCGCCACCACTCCCGCCGCCGCTGCCTCCGTCGCCGGAACTCCCGCAGCTGCCGTTGCCGAGGCTGGTACCGGCGCACCAGACCACCGGTGCGGCGAACAGCATCGAGGAGTCCGACGACGCGTGCGAGCCCGAACCCGGGCCCGTGAGCCGAGACCGTCCGGCCGGGCGCATCCCGGCCGCCGCGATCAGCTGTGTCCGCAGTACGGGATCGGGGAGGGCGCGCAGTCCGAGTGTGGCCACCAGGTGGGCCGGCTGCGGGTTGTACGCGTGGGCGGCGCGGTACACCCCGGCCGCCCGCCGCCCCGGTCCGGTGACGCGCCCCCGGGCGACGGCCGCGCAGGCGAAGCCGATCGGGAAGCCGATGATCAGGGCCGGGAGAACCTTGAAGGCGAAGGGTACGGAGAAATCGACCTCGGGCGAGTCGTCGGCCATGAACTGCACGGCCGTCACCACGACGGTGAGCGGGATGGCCAGCAGACAGACCAGGCCCTGTACGACGCCCCAGCGGCGCCACACGCGGGTCGTGGTGGGCGAAGCCAGCAGCCCGCGGGCCGCGAGGCCGTCGCCGATCTCCTGCACCGCGGGGTGCCGCATCACCGCGTCGCGCAGGGTGTGCAGGGCGCCGCTGGGAGCGGTGGCATGCGTCTGGAGCACCGCGCGCTCGACCGGGTCACGGGCGTCCACCTGCTGGACGGCGACGATGCCGGGGCCGCCGACGGTGAGCCGTCCGTCCGTGTGCATCGCGGTGAGCGTGGTGTCCACGACCCTGCCCGGCCCCCCGTTCAGGAAGGCGACTTCGAGGAGATCGTGGACGGAGCCGCCGGACCCGCCGCGGGCACGGACGAGTCCCACGACCAGGAGGACGCAGGAGACGGCTACGGCGAGGTCCACCAGCAGCGCGAGCGTGTTCGTGCCGGTCATCCCCTGGTCACCTTCCGACCAGGGCCGCGCGGGCCGCACGTACCAGCCGGGTGGTGCGGCGCGGCGGTCGCGCGCCGGCCCGGTCCTGCCACCAGTACGTCAGCCGGCGCCGTGCCGCGTCGTCGGCGGGCCGGCCGGCGATCAGCAGATCCTCGGCGAAGTCCAGTGCGTCGCGCCGGTATCCGGCGGACATGGGACGGGTCCTGGCGTACGCGAGGAACGCGTCCCGGTACCCGGTGCCCAGGATCTCCGGCAGTTCGGGGGCCACCTTGGCGACCACCCCGGCCCGCTTGGCGGCCAGGGCACGGCTCTGGATCCCGAGACGGTGGTGGTCGAAGCCGTGCGGGGCGGGCGTGCCCGCGACGAGGGCGGAGAGCAGAGCGGTCTGGGCGACCGCGACCCGGTCGCGCGCCGAGTCGGGGTGCGAGGACTCCTCGGCGCCCGGGGCGGGCCGGCTCGCGCCCCCTCCGGCGGACGGGGCCGGGATGCTGCGGGCGGCCGCCCGGTCCAGCGTGGCGCGGATCGTGGTGAGTTCGTCCGCCAGCTCCGCGGCGGGCGGGAAGTCGTCGTCCCGCTCCAGCAGCACACCGGGCGGGTCGACCCGGGAGCGGAGTTCGGCGAGGACGTCGAGGACGGGCCGGGTGACCGGGTGGGCGTGGGTGTCGTGCCAGACGCCGTCCTTCTCGACGCCCCCCGCCACATGCACGTACGCGATGGCCTCCACCGGCAGTTCGTCGAGCGCGGTGGCCGGGTCCTCCCCGCGGTTGACGTGGTTGGTGTGCAGATTGGCGACGTCGATCAGCAGCCGGACGCCGGTGCGCTCGACCAGTTCCGCCAGGAACTGCCCCTCCGTCAGCTCCTCGTCGGGCCAGGAGATCAGCGCCGCGATGTTCTCCAGTGCCAGCGGTACCGGCAGCGCGTCCTGCGCGATCCGTACGTTCTCGCACAGCACGTCCAGTGCGTCCCAGGTCCGGGGGACGGGCAGCAGATGGCCCGCTTCCAGTCCCGGTGAAGCGGTGCGCGGCCCCCCGGCCCGTACGAACGCGATGTGCTCGGTGACCAGCGGAGTGCCGAGCAGTTCGGCGCGGGCCGCGAGATCCGCGAGCCGGCCGGCGTCGGGGCGCTCGGCCCCGCCGAGCCCCAGCGCGACGCCGTGCGGGACGACGGTGACACCGCGCTCCCTGAGCCGTACCAGGGAGTCGGGCAGATGACCGGTGCAGATGTTCTCCGCGACCGTCTCCACCCAGTCGATCCCCGGCAGTGCCTCGATCACGTCCGCGATCTCCGGCCGCCAGCCGATACCGATTCCCAGCTTCATGCCGTCCCCCTCCTCCACTCGATGCAGGGCTGATGGCCCCGGCGAGCAGTGGTCAATCCGAACAGGGGGACGTTCAGAGCTTCATTTGAGGTTCCGTGCCCGGGGCGACCGGGGCACGGAACGGCGGAGGGGCGGGAGGGCGACCGGACCCGTCCTCCCCTCCCCGCTCACCCCCGCAGCGCGGGATGGTCGGCGACCACCGTGCACGACCCGGGCGCGATCTCGGTGAATCCGGCGTCGCGCACGACCGGGAGCCCGCTCATCGTGAGCTCCCGCCAGCGGCCCGCCCCGGGGGTGGCGACGGACAGCGGGAAGCCCGCCTCGCGCCACGCCTTGCGCTCCGTCTCCGACAGCTCCCACCAGGCGAGCTGTGCGCCGTGCCCGGCCTGTGCCATCGCCTTGCCGGCGGACATCTCCAGCTCCGGATTGAGCCAGAGCACCGGGCCCGCGAGGTCGGGAGCGGCCGGTGGCTCGGGGTCGTCCAGATCCGTCCCCGACACCTGGAGCTTCGCCAGTTCCTTCGGCCAGCCGTCGAGGGGCACCGGCGGGAAGACCCGGACCTCGGCGCTCTCGCCCGTGACCGTGAGGCCGGGCAGCGCGGACGCCCTGCGCCACTCCGCGCCGCGCGCCCGACGCACCACCTTGCGGATCCGGGCGTCCTGCCAGTCCCGCATCGCCCGCGCCCACTCGCCCTCGCCGGCCGACCGCTCGTCGGAGAGCATCACGAGCACCGCGCGGGCGGCGGTCCGCAGCGCGTCGTTGCGCGCCGGGGGAGTCGTCTTCTCGATGTGCACGACCAGCGGCAGCACGTACTGCGGGGCCTCGTCGCGGCTCGTCCGCCCGGACCTGAACGGGCTGTCCGCCACAGCGGTGCCGGACTCCGGCAGGGACGTGGCGGGGGATTCGGAGGGGAGTGCGGGGGTGTTGTTGTCGCTCACCCGGTCCAGTCTGCCAGCCGCCGAGGAAACGCTTCTTGGCGGAATGAATCGCTCCGGGTGAGGATGCAGCGCATGAAGAGCGATCTCTTTTCCAGCGAGAACCTGGCGCAGCAGGCGACAGCCCCCGGGATGACCCTGCAGAACGCCAAATCCATCAAGTACGCCGTCAACGGTGAGATGCACGCCCGCCAGGGATCGATGATCGCGTTCCGCGGTGATCTGCAGTTCGAGCGCAAGGGGCAGGGCATCGGCGGGCTGCTCAAGCGCGCCGTCACCGGTGAGGGGCTGCCGCTGATGGCGGTCCGCGGCCAGGGCGAGGCATGGTTCGCGCACGAGGCCGCGAACTGTTTCATCGTGGAGATGGAACAGGGCGACGTCCTCACCATCAACGGCCGGAACGTGCTCTGCTTCGACGCCACGCTCTCCTACGAGATCAAGACCGTGAAGGGCGCCGGAATGACCGGCGGCGGCATCTTCAACAGCGTCTTCACCGGGTACGGCAAGCTCGGGTTGATGTGTGAGGGCCACCCCATCGTGATACCCGTCACGCCCCAGCAGCCGGTGTGCGTCGACACGGACGCGGTGGTCGGCTGGAGCGCCAGTCTGACCACGTCGCTGCACCGCTCGCAGAGCTTCGGCTCGATGATGCGCGGCGGATCGGGAGAGGCCGTCCAGCTGCGGCTGGACGGTGAGGGCTTCGTGATCGTACGGCCCAGCGAGCTCAAGCAGGAGAAGGCATCAGCGAACTGAGACTGAGTGGGGTCGGCCGCCGGTACGGCCGGGGCGGGCCATGGGTGCTGCGCGGGGTCGACCTCGACCTGCCGCCGCACGGCCTGGTCCGGATCGAGGGCGCCAACGGCACCGGCAAGTCCACGCTGTTACGGCTGCTCGCCGGGATCGACACCCCGACGGAGGGGCGGATCTCCGGCCGCAGACCCCGGACCGCGTACGTCCCCGAACGATTCCCGGCCGCAATGCCGTTCACCGCGGCCGGGTACCTCGTGCACCTCGGCCGGATCCATGGCCTGCGGACTGCGCAGGCGGCGGCGCGGGCGCAGTCGTGGCTCGTCCGCTTCGGAGCGGCCGACCACGCCCGCACACCTCTCGCGGAACTCTCCAAGGGCACCAGCCAGAAGGTCGCCGTCGCCCAGGCGTTCCTCGCCGAACCGGAGCTGCTGGTCCTGGACGAGGCATGGACCGGCCTGGACGCCGAGGCACGTGACGAACTGGACCGGGCGGTGGCCGAACGGGTCGCGGCGGGCTCCACCGTCGTCTTCGTCGACCACGATCCGCGTCGGCTCGCCGGGGCGGTCGACACCGTGTTCCGGGTCGAGGCGCACGGGCTCTTCGCCGTCCCCGTCGTACCGGCCGCGGAGCAGGGCCCGCGCGTACGGATCGACGTGACGGGCCCCCGGGATGCCGCACTCCCCACGGACCTGCCGGGCGCACCCGAGCGCACGCCCATGTCCGACGGGGGCGTACGTCTCACCGTCGCGGCGACGCACTCCGACGCGCTGCTGCTCGCCCTGCTCACCGCGCGCCCGCCCTGGCACGTCCGGCGACTGACGTCCGCCCCGGATCCTGCTGCCACCACCCCCGAGCCGGGTGGCCGTCCGACCCGAGAGGCACCATGACCGCGCTCCTCCGCTACCAGGCGGACCTGCTCGTCCGCTCCCAGCGCTGGCTCGCGCCCGTACTGCTGTACGCGGCCTTCCTCGGAATCGGCGTGCAGTCGGGGCAGCCGGTTCTCGACTCGCTCGGGTACGCCGCCGCGGGGCTCCTGCCTGTCACCGCCTGGCTCGTCCAGCTCTGCGCCGGTCAGGAGCCGCCCGCCGCCCGGACCGTCGCCGCGGCGGCGGTGGGGGCGGCGCGGGTCCATCTGGCGGCGCTGCTCGCGGCGCTCGGGTGCGCCGGGCTGCTGGGCGCGGCCGGCACCCTGCTCGTCGTGCTGATCAGCAAGCCGGCCAGCACCGACAACGCCGTCCGGGTGCCGCCACCGGCCGCCGGGCTCGCCGGTCTGCTCGCCGCCGCCTGCTGCGTGCTGCTGGGGGCAGTGGTCGGCGCGCTCTGCACCCGGCCGGTGCTGAACCGGCGCGGGTGGTCCGTCCTCGCCACCGTGACCGCCGCCCTGCTGGCCCTGGTGACCAGCGGTTCGCCGGCGCATCACGCCGTGACGGAGCTGGTCACCGGCTCGCGGACCGGCACGGTGCACCTGCCGGTCCTGCCGCTGCTCGCGGCCACCGCCCTCGCGGCGGCGGCGGTCGCGTTCACCTGCAGACTCACTTCGCTGCGCGGCTGAGTAGGCTCCTGCGCATGGACGAGCGCAAGGACGAGTCGTACTGCGGGGCGCCCGCCGCCGCCCCCGCATCCGCCGGGGCGGAGCCCGCCGCGGGACCTCCGTACGCCGAGTGCGTCCTGTGCCGCAAGCCGACCGAGTACCCCGAGTCCGTCAAGGGCATCACGCTCTGCCCGGTCTGTGAATGGCAGGAGGCCCAGCGCTCGGCGTGCTCGGGCTGACGACGCCCGGTCAGCCGCGCATCAGGTCGGAGACCTTCACGAAGCGGTACCCGCGCCTGCGCAGCTCCGGGACCACCTGACCCACCGCCCGGTCCGTGACCGGCGCCGCGCTGCGGGTGCAGTGCATGACGACCAGGGAGCCGGGACGCACCCCGTCCAGCACCTGCTGCGCCACCGCGTCCGCGTTCGTCGCGAACGCGTCGCCGCTGACCACGTCCCACTGCACCGCCGTGACCCGCTCGGGCGCGAGCGCGCGCCGCACCGCGTCGTCGTAGCAGCCGCCGGGGAAGCGGAAGTACGGCACCACATTGCGCACACCGGCCTTCCGGAACGCGGCGAAGGCCCGTTCCACATCACCGCGCATGTCGCCCTTCGCCACGGTCGGCAGCCCGTAGCAGGGGGACGCGAAGGCGTAGTGGCTGTACGAGTGGTTGGCGACCTCGAAGAGCGGATCGGCGCCGATGGACCGGGCCTGTGCCGGGTACTCATCGGCCCACCGCCCCGTCATGAACACCGTCGCGGGCACCTTCAACCGGCGCAGCAGCGCGATCAGTTCGGGGTTGTCGAAGTGCTCACCCGCAGCCGCGCGTCGGCCCTCGTCGGCCGTCATGTCGGCGTCGAAGGTCAGCGCCACCACTTTCTCGCCCGTCCGTGCCCCGTGTGCGAAGACCGGCGTCAGTCCGTCCGGGGCCGGGGCCAGTGTGGGCGGCTGCTCGGTCGTGGTGGGGGTCGCGCCCACGGACGACGATGCCGAGGGGGCACGGACGGCAGTGGGGGTCCGCCCTCCGGCCGAGGGGTGGTCGCCGGAGGACGTTCCGCCGCTCCCACAGCCGGCGAGACTGCCGAGCACCGTACCCAGAACAGTCAGAGCCGTAAATTTTCGTGCAGAGTTGATCACTCACGGAAAGTATCGGACTATCCGATGAAGGGATGTGTGCGGCGCTCCTGCGCATCGAAGTCGCTCCCGGATTCACTCGGGCCGTCCAGCAGATGCTCCGCGGTGAAGCCGAGGAGTCGTCGCGCGGCCGTGGTGTCCACCGGCGAGGTACGTCCGGGCAGCGGGCGCGGCAGCCGGGCGGTCGGGTGACAGCGGGCCGTAATACCGGGCCACTGCCGCCGAACGGCCTCATCTGCGCACGGCGGACGGGGCGTTCACCAACTGATGGGAGATCTCGCCCCGGGCGGCGCGCGGGGGGCGGGCGACAACGGCCCGCCCCCCACGCGCGCGTCAGCGCGTCAGCGCCACGGCCCCGTCACCGCGAACGTCGTCCCCGGCGTGTAGCAGTTGACGAACATCGTCCCGCCGTCCGGAGCGAACGTGACCCCGGCGAACTCGCCCCACGCGGGCTCCTGGGGCGTCCCGATGTTCTGGCGGCCCCGCGCCATCGCGTACACCTCGCCGCCCCGCGTCAGACCGAACACGTGCTGGGCGCCGTCGCCGTCCTCGCACACCATCAGCCCGCCGTCGGAGGCCAGACAGATGTTGTCCGGGGATTCGCCGGGCAGTTGGACGTCCGTTCCCGGACCGAAGACGATCACCAGCGTGAGGCGGCGCCGCTTCGGCTCGTACCGCCACACCTGGCCGTAGTGGTCGGCCGCCGAACCCTGCGAGCTGTGCGCGAAGCTGGAGACGAAGTAGACCGCGGACCCGCCCCAGTAACAGCCCTCCAGCTTCTGCGCGTGCGTGATGCCCTTCGGGCCGAAGTCCTGGAACCGGATCGGGGTCACGGCCGCCTGCGGATCCGGTACGGGCACCCACTCGACGCCCTCGAAGCTCGCGCCGGTCTCCTGGACCACGGAGAGGTCGGGGACGCCCGGCACCCGCATCGCCTCCAGATGACCGCCCGCCCGCAGCGAGCCCGTCCCGCCGAGCGGCTTGTTCGGCAGGAAGCGGTAGAAGAGCCCGAACGGCTTGTCGAACGCGTCCTCCGTCTCGTACACGATCCCGCTCTTCGGGTCGATCGCGATCGCCTCGTGCTGGAAGCGGCCCATCGCGGTGAGCGGCACGGCGCCGGTACGGCGCGGATCGGCGCCGTCCACCTCGAAGACGAAGCCGTGGTCCTTGGTGTAGCCGTTGGTACCGGCCCGGTCCTCGGTCTCCTCGCAGGTCAGCCAGGTGTTCCAAGGGGTGCGGCCGCCCGCGCAGTTCACCGCGGTACCGGCGATGGCGACGCGTTCGCCCAGGACGTTGTTGCGGCCGTCCAGTTCCAGGGCGGTGCAGCCGCCCTTGCCCATCGGGTCGTAGGTGAGGCCCTCGACGGCCGGGACCGGGATCCTGGCGGTGACGCGGTTCTCGTGGTTGCGCACCAGACGGACGTGACCGTGCCGGCCCGCGAAGGCGGCCATCCCGTCGTGGTTGCTGGGAACCTGGCCCTCGCCGGAGCGCAGTGGGTCGCCCTCCCGGGAAAGGACCCGGTAGCGGAAGCCCTTCGGGAGGTCGAGGAGCCCGTCGGGGTCGGGCACCAGCGGGCCGTAGCCGCTGTGTCCCCGGGCGGCGGCGGTACCCGCGAAGAGTTCGGAGAACGCCCCGGCGAAGGCGATCGAGGCAACGGCCGCGCCGCTGCCGGCCAGGACCTGTCGTCGTGTCGCGAGGTGTCGTGCTGCTGTTGATGACATGAGGCAACTCCCTGCTGGCGGACAGGAGAAGTGACCCGCATGTGTGTACCACGCGTATCGTCGCGCGGAAACCATGCGGGTCACCGTGCCTCGTGCGTGTCACGGCCCCACGGGGGCCCGTGGGGTCAGGCCAGGGACGCGGCGAGCGTGATCGTCGTACCCGTCAGTGCCTGGCTGACCGGGCAGTTCGCCTTGGCGTCCTCGGCGGCCTTGACGAAGCCCGCCTCGTCGAGTCCCGGCACCTCGCCCTGGACGGTGAGGTGAATACCGGTGATGCCGGTACCGGGCTGGAAGGTGACCTCGGCCCGGGTGTTCAGCCGGGTCGGCGGGGTACCGGCCGTGGCCAGACCGTTGGACAGCGCCATCGAGAAGCAGCTGGAGTGGGCCGCCGCGATGAGCTCCTCGGGGCTCGTCCTGCCGTTCGCCTTCTCCGCGCGCGAGGGCCAGGAGACCTCGTAATCGCCGATGCCCGAGGAGTCGAAGGTGACGACGCCCTTGCCCTGGATCAGGTTGCCTTCCCAGACCGTGTGCGCCTGACGCGTGGTAGCCATGCTGGATCCCTTCAAACGGTGTGCGCGGTTGCTACGGGAGGAACGAGGCGCCCCGCAGGACACCTCGGGTGGTACGCCCCCGAAGGGTGCTGTGCCCCGAACCTACTGCGCCACCAGGCCCTTCGCGTCGCGCGCCAGAGCCGTCAGCCGGGAGATCGCCCGGAAATACTTCTTCCGGTACCCGCCGTTCAGCATCTCCTCGCTGAACAGCCTGTCGAACGGGACCCCGGAGGCGAGCACCGGGACCTCACGGTCGTACAGCCGGTCGGCGAGGACGACGAGCCGCAGCGCGGTCGACTGGTCCGGCACCGGCTGGACCTCGGTCAGGCAGACCGCCCGCAGGCCGTCCGTCAGCGCCCCGTAGCGGCTCGGATGGACCCGGGCGAGATGGTCGAGGAGCGAGGGGAAGTCGTCCAGGCTGGCGCCCTCGGTGGCGTACGCGGCCCGGGTGACCTGTTCGTCGGAGTACGGCGCGGGGGCCTCGGGCAGCCCGCGGTGGCGGTAGTCCTCGCCGTCGATCCGCAGCGGACGGAAGTGCGCGGACAGCCCCTGGATCTCCCGCAGGAAGTCGGCGGCGGCGAACCGGCCCTCGCCGAGCTTGCCGGGCAGCGTGTTGGAGGTGGCGGCGAGCGCGACCCCCGCCTCGACGAGCCTGCTGAGCAGCGACGACACCAGGACGGTGTCGCCCGGGTCGTCCAGCTCGAATTCGTCGATGCACAGCAGCCGGTGCCCGCTCAGCGTCCGCACGGTCTGCTGGAAGCCCAGCGCGCCGACCAGGTTCGTCAGCTCGACGAACGTGCCGAACGCCTTCAGCGAGGGCGCGGCGGGCGTGGCGTGCCAGAGGGAGGCCAGCAGATGGGTCTTGCCGACGCCGTAGCCGCCGTCGAGATAGACCCCGAGGGGGGACGCGGGCGCCGACGGCTTCCTGCTGAACCGCCCACCCGTAGCCCGCCACCACCCCTCCGAGGACGCGCTTCGCGCTCTCTTGTTCTTGCCGGAGCCGGTGGCATGCGCGCCGCCGAGCCCGGCCGCGAAGCCGCTCAGGACCTCGACCGCCTCGGTCTGGCTCGGCCGGCCCGGGTCCGGGACATACGTATCGAAACGCACGGAGTCGAAACGCGGCGGCGGCACCATCTCGGCGACCAGTCGGTCGGCGGGAACGTGCGGTTCGAGCGCGCACAGGGACAGCGGGGCCGTTTCGGCTATGGGGCTCTGCCCCGGCACGGCGGTGGAGGACGACACAGCCGTCAAGCTTAGACCGACCGGCACATGGGGGGCGGCGTCGCGGGGCTGGGCACGCGCATCTGCGGCGTTGTCGTCGGTCGACAACTCCCCCATAGCCCGAAAGGC
>NZ_JBIVON010000015.1:0-161607 GCF_044754145.1 Streptomyces sp. NPDC093149 | reverse complement strand
CACAAAAGCGTGCGTTCCCTGGAGGCCGACATCCGAGCCTGGGTCAAGGAGTGGAACGAAAACCCAACACCGTTCACCTGGACCAAGACGGCCGACGAGATCCTCGACTCCCTCGCGCGTTTCTGCCAACGAATCTCCGGCGCAGGACACTAGGCCCAATACCGGTGACTTTGTTGGTGGTGGGTCGTTGGGTGTGGTGTGCCAAGGCCTGGACAGGTGAAGTCGTCGGGTGAGCGGTTGTCGGACCGGATCGCTCTGGGTGTGCTGACGCGGGTGTTTCCGCCCGAGTTGGTGGATGAGGTGGTTGTTGGATGTGGGCGTCTGGAACAGCGGTCGCGGCTGTTGCCGGCCCGGGTGGTGGTCTATTTCGTGCTCGCGATGTGTCTGTTCTCCGGGCAGGGCTATGAGGAGGTGGCCCGGCTGCTGACGCAGGGGCTGGAGCGGGTGCGGCGGTGGGAGAAGCCGTGGCGGGTGCCGACGACAGCGGCGATCGGCCGGGCCCGCCGGCGGTTGGGGCCGGAGCCGTTGAAGGTGCTGTTCGCGCGAGTGTGCCGGCCGGTGGCCGTGGAGGACACCGCTGGTGCCTGGTTTCGGCGGTGGCGTCTGGTTGCGGTGGACGGCACGGTCTTCGATGTGCCGGACACCGGGGCGAATAGCGCTTTCTTCGGCCGTCCCGGATCGGGCCGGGGACAGCAGCGCAGTGCCTACCCGCAGGTGAGGGTTGCTGCGCTGGTGGAGTGCGGGACACACGCGGTGTTCGCCGCGGCGACCGGCCCGCTGTCGGTTCATGAACAGCAGTTGATTCCCGCCCTGCTGGGCCGGCTCGAGCCGGGAATGCTGCTGATGGCCGATCGCGGCATCACTGGCTTCGAGCTGTGGCGGGCCGCCTCTGACACGGGCGCGGACCTGTTGTGGCGCGTCCGCAAGAACATCGTGCTCCCGGTCCTCGAAGCCTTCGACGACGGCTCCTACCTGTCCGAGATCGTTGCGGCAGGCGACCGCAAGCGCCGGGATCCGGTCCGGGTCCGCGTCATCGAGTACACCCTCGGCCGTGACGACAACACGGTCTACCGGCTGATCACGACCATCTGCAACCCGCAGGAGGCTGCTGCGGCCGACCTGGCGGGCCTCTACCATCAGCGCTGGGAGATCGAGAACACCCTGGACGAGATCAAGACCCATCAGGGCGGACACGGCCTCGTCCTCCGCTCGCAGTACCCCGATGGCGTCGAGCAGGAAATCTACGGCTTCCTTCTTGTCCACCACGCACTTCGGGACGTCATGCACCACACCGCTCACCAAGCAGGCCTCGACCCCGACAGGCTGTCCTTCACCCGCACCCTTCGCATCGCTCGCCGCCACGTCACCGACCAGGCGGCACTTTCCCCCCTCACGACTCAGTCGAGCCCTGACTCACACCATCCGTGAGCTGCTGGAACGACTCCTGCCACCCCGCAGGCAACGCTCCAACCCCCGTGTCATCAAACGCAAGATGGCCAACTGGCGCCTCAAACACACCCACCACCGCAACCCACCCCGACCACCCACAGCAGCAATCACACTGGTCCCACCCACCAAACCAACCAGCAAGCACCAGAAAAACACCTAAATCACCGGTATTGGCCCTAGGCCGGCCAGTCGACCTGCCCGTTCTCCACCTTGAGCACATGTGGCGTCAGGGCTTCGTGGAACCTGATGCAGCCGATCCGGACCGCGGCGTGATCCGCGATCAGGTGGGTGCTGTGCGCTCGGGCGGCCAGCCAGCTGAGCAGTTCGCCGACGATGTCGAATGCGTCGGGGTGAATCTCCTGCCGAGAGGTCAGCGACCAGCCCTTCCCGGGCAGGTCCACGCGACCGGCCAGCGCAGAGCAGAGCGCTCCGCCCACACGCGAGGCGGCGCCACTCTCCGCCAGCAGGGGATGCGGCTCGTCCACGACCACCGGATCCCCCGAGTCGTCCACGACCACGAAGGGGAACCGGGTCACGATGGACAGGCGCTCGGGCTGCGGCCCGATTCCCAGATGCCAGCGCAGCTCGGCGAGTTCCTGCTCGGTGATCTCGTCCCGCAGATCGACCGTGACCACCAGTTCATACACGTCGCTCACCCGGCGCACTCTACCGAGACGCCGGGTCACGATCCGGAGTCGGGGAAGGCGGGAACACCCTCACGGACGGTCCCCGAACGCCCCACCGCCGACAACGTATTTCGACCAGGTCGGGGTGGGCTGCCACCCGTCGAGAACTGATCCCCGGTCCGACCCGACAAACGATCAAGAGGCCGTTCCGGATCACTCCGCAAACGACCTCTGACCTGCGACTCATACGAGTCGGGACAACAGGATCCGAACCTGCGACCCCTTGATCTCCAGTTCTCGGAACGTAACAGACTCAATTGGGGCGTGAGTTGTGCGTCCGAGGCTCCGTCACGCGCTATCGCGCCTGCCGTGTGGTTCCCAACTGGTCCTCACCGCAGCCCTGCCCCGACCTCGCTTCGAAACGGACATCAACTTGCGAACCGCCCTCTGGGAGGCCGCTTCGTCACAAGCCTGCTTCCCCACCGGTTCGGCCAGTCGCACCAACGCTGGGGCCGCATGTGGTGGGAGTGGACGAAGAGGGCGGTTTCCGCAAGTCCTAAGCTCCTGCGCAGTCGAGCAGGGAGGGATGCCGTGCAGAAGCTGGACGGGGCGGATCAGCTGAACAAGCTGGAGGAGGTCGGTGCCTGGTTGCGCCGCAGGTTGCCGGATCTGCTCGTCGAGAGCCAGGTGCCCGGGGCAGCCGTGGCGGTCCAATCCGGTGATGAATGGGTCGAATCCGCGGCCGGTGTGCTGAGTACAGCCACAGGGGTCGACGCCACGGTGGACTCACTCTTCCAGATCGGGTCGATCACCAAGGTGATGACCGCGACGTTGGTCATGCAATTGGCCGACGAGGGACGATTGGATCTGGACGCTCCCGTACGGGCCGTCCTGCCGGAGTTCCGGATCGCCGACGAGGAAGCGGCGCGAGGAATCACCACGCGGCATTTGCTGAGTCACGTCGCGGGTTTCGAGGGGGACATCTTCACCGACACCGGCAAGGGTGACGACTGCCTGGAAAAGTACCTGGGCGTCCTGCGCGACGTGCCCCAGCTCTTCGAGCCGGGTGCGATGTTCTCGTACAACAACGCCGGATACTGCGTGCTCGGGCGGATCGTCGAGGTGCTGCGCGAGGAGCCGTTCGACGTCTGCGCGCGGCAGCACCTGTTCACTCCGCTGGGTATGAGTCACACCGCGAGTGACCCCTACGAGGCGATCGTCCACCGCACGGCAGTGGGTCACATCGAGACGGTGCCGGGGGCGCCGCTCGAGCCGACGCCGGTGTGGGCCCTGGCGCGCTCGAACGCACCGGCCGGATCGATGCTGGCGATGCGTGCGCGCGATCTGCTGGCCTTCGCCCGGATGCACCTCGCCGGAGGCCGGGGCCCCGACGGGGTGACCGTGCTCGGCCCGGAGACCGTCCAGGCAATGCAGCGGCCGCAGGTCACGCTGCCCGACATCGACCAGGGCACCGCCTGGGGGCTCGGCTGGGAACTCTTCGACCTGTCGGGCGGCACGGTCATCGGACACGACGGGAACACCATCGGTCAGTCGGCGTTCCTGCGCCTGGTGCCGGAGCGGGATGTCGCCGTGGCGATTGTTACCAACGGCGGCCTGTCACGGCGCGTGTACACGGAGATCGCGGGCCGGGTCCTCAGTGAACTCGCGGGGGTCGGTCTGCCCGCCTCGCCGGTGCCGGACGTGGGCGCTCCCGTTGCGGAGACGTCCCGGTACGTCGGTACGTACACGTCCAGCACCGCCGAGACCACGGTGATCCGGGACACCGCCGGGCGGCTGTGGCTGGAGCGCACTCCCCGGGGAGCCATCGCCGAGCTGGACGAGGCGCCGTATCGCACGGAGCTGGTCGGCAGGCGCGGTGACACCTTGATCCCGGTCGAGCCGGAGCGCGGGGTCCACGCGCCGCTCGCCTTCCTCGGTGACGACGGGCAGGGACACGCGCTGTATCTGCACACCGGCCGGGCCGAGCGGCGGGAACAGCGATGAACGAGATGCACCGGCGCGCGGTCGTGGCAGACCTGCACAACGACCTGCTGTGTGCGGTGGTCGCCCGGCCGGTGGACCACTGGGCGGAGTTCTTCCGCGAGCGCTGGCTGCCGCAATTGCGGGCCGGCGGGGTGAACCTTCAGGCGCTGCCGGTGTTCGTCGAAGATCCGTACCGGCCGGAGGGGGCGCTTCGCCGCACGCTGCGCATGATCGAGGCGGCGCACCGACTCGCGGCCGGCAATGCCGATGCCGTCACGCTGTGCACGGACGGCGCCCAGATCGACCAGACGCTGGCCGAGGGCCGGATCGCCCTGGTGCTGGCGCTGGAGAGCGCGCCCGGCGTGGGCGAGGACGTGGAGCTGCTGGAGACCCTGTTCCGGCTGGGGGTCAGGATCGCGTCCCTGGCCCACTTCGGTCGCACCGCCCTGGCCGACGGCAGCGGCGAGGACGCGACGGGCAGCCGGCTGACCCGCTCCGGGGTCGCGGCGCTGGCCGAGATGGAGCGCCTCGGCATGCTCTACGACATCAGTCATCTCGGCGCGTCCGGGGTCGAGCACGTCCTGGAGCTGTCCTCACGGCCGTTGATCGCCACGCACTCCAGCGCACGAGCGCTCTTCGACCACCACCGCAACCTCACGGATGAGCAGATCCGGGGCGTCGCCGCGGGCGGCGGAGTGGTGTGCGTGAACTTCTTCGCTCCGTACCTGCACGAGAGCGACTACTCGATCGGCCGACTGATCGACCACATCGAGCACATTGCAGGGGTGGCCGGCGTCGAGCACGTCGGGCTGGGTCCCGACTTCATCAAGGAAGTACTTGCCGACACCACCCCTCGGTGCTGCGAGCCGGTCTTCGTCGAGGGTGTGCCGGCCGACGCCTGTCTGCCCGGGCTTGCGGGTCCGGCCGGGCTGCCGCTGGTCACCGATGCACTGCAACAACGAGGGTGGCCGGAGCGCGACATCGTCGCGGTCCTGGGGGAGAACGTACGGCGCCTGTTGCGGAACGAACTGGGCCGGCCCGCGTCCGCCGGCTGAGAGCCTGTCGGGTGACCTTCGATCGGAGAGCGGACACGGCGTGGCGGGTGCGATTCCAAGGCGCCGCGATGGCCTCGGGCGGAGTCTCCCCTGCTCCTTGAGAGCTCGGGGAAGGAGCTACCAGGGCATTTCGGCAACGCCGGAGGGGGTCCCCTGGCCCTCAAGGTCTTGGGGGAGTACGCGCCACGCCGTGGCTGCCCGATCAGAGGTCGCCCGACAGGCTCCGAGAGCCGTGCGCGGCAGGAGATTCCCTTCGTGCGATCGGAACGACGCACACCTGAATGTTCAGTGAACCCGACGAACGACGCCTGAAGTACGTGTCTCAAAATCGTCGGATGATCGAGGAGATGGAGAGCCATATCGTGCGCGCGAGCGATGGTTTTGAGAACGCACGTGAGCCCGCGGACGGCAACCGAGTGCTGACGATCCGCAATCTGTCGGTCGAGATCCGCCGGGGCGACCGGATCGTCCACCCCGTCTCGGGCGTCAGCCTGGCGCTCGATCGCGGGGAGACCCTGGGGATCGTCGGGGAGACCGGATCCGGCAAGTCCATGACCGGCCTGGCCGTGATGGGCATGCTGCCGGCCGGCGGCCGGGTGACCGGCGGCTCGATCGACTTCGGCGGTACGGAGCTCGTCGGACTCCCCGCGGACCGGTACCGGACCCTCCGCGGCAACGACATCGCGATGGTGTTCCAGGATTCGATGACGGCCTTGAACCCCACCCGCCGCATCGGTGAACAGGTCGCCGAACCGGTGCGGTTGCACCAGGGCGCGTCGAAGCAGACCGCGCGCGCACGTGCCGCGGACCTGCTCGACCTGGTCGGGATACCGAAGCCCCTGGAGCGGTTGGACGACTATCCGCACCAGCTCTCGGGCGGCATGCGGCAACGCGTGATGATCGCGATGGCCCTGGCGTGCGAGCCGCGGGTCGTCATCGCGGACGAGCCGACCACCGCGCTCGACGCCTCCATCCAGGCAGAGATCCTCGATCTCCTGGACGACCTCAGGTCCCGGCTGGGCATGTCGATGATCCTCATCACCCACGACATGGGAGTGATCGCCCGGCACGCCGACCGGGTGGGCGTGATGTACGCCGGGCGCGTGGCCGAGACCGGGCCGACACCAGCTCTTTTCAGCCATACCCGGCATCGCTACACCCATGCGCTGCTCTCCTCCATCCCCTCGCTCACCCAGGACCGGCGCGAACAGCTCTTCAGCATTCCCGGCACACCGCCGGATCTGGCCGCCTCCTCCGCGGGCTGTCCTTTCGCGCCGCGCTGCGCGGCCGCGACGGACCGCTGCCACGAGGAACGGCCGCCGCTCTCGATGGAGGATGACGGGCACACCCACGCGTGCTGGCATCCGGTCGCCACGGCAGCAGTCCGTACCGGCTCAAGGGCATCGGCCGTCGCACGGCCCGTCGTCTCCCCCGAGGCCGCTGCCGCACGCGAGACGACGCCGCGGCTGCGGATCGTCGATCTCGGACTTGAGTACCCGGTGGGCGGACGGAGCCTCCTCGGGCGGCGCCGCACTGTCAAGGCGGTCTCCGGAGTGAGCTTCGACGTGGCGCCGGGTGAGACGTTCGGTCTGGTCGGGGAGTCAGGGTGCGGCAAGTCCTCGCTGGGCCGCATGCTCGTGGCCCTGAACCGGCCCACGTCGGGCGAGGTGATCTTCGACGGCGCGTCGGTGACCGGTATGAGTGCCCGTGAACTCGCTCCGCGCCGGGCCCAGTTGCAGATGATGTTCCAGGACTCGAACTCCTCGCTCGACCCCCGCATGCGCATCGGCGCGATCCTGCGCGAGCCCCTCGCGATCCAGGGCATCGGCAGGCGCGCCTCCCGGACCGCCCGGGCCCGCGAGCTCCTTGGGGACGTGGGGCTGCCGTCGGGCGTCCTGGAGCGCTACCCCCACGAACTCTCCGGGGGACAGCGCCAACGGGTGGGGCTGGCCCGCGCGCTGGCCCTGGACCCGAAGGTGCTGGTCGCCGACGAGCCGGTCAGCGCGCTGGACGTCTCCATCCGTTCCCAGGTCCTCAATCTGATGCACCGCGTCCAACGTGAACGTGGACTGAGCAGTGTCGTGATCTCCCACGATCTCGCGGTCGTGCGGTACCTGGCCGACCGTGTCGGAGTCATGTACCTGGGCAAGTTGATGGAGACCGGCACCACCGACGAGGTGTACGGGTCCACCGCGCACCCGTACACCGCGGGGTTGCTCGCGGCGGTTCCCGAGGCGGACCCGGCCGCGCCGCGCCCCCGGTCGGGCACGCGTGTGCGCGGCGAGCTGCCCAGTCCCATCGATCCGCCCAGCGGCTGCCGGTTCCGCACCCGATGTCCGCTGGCGACCGAGGTGTGCGCGGCGACGGAGCCCGCCTTCGCGACCCTCTCCGGCACGCACAAGGTCGCCTGCCACCACCCCCTGCGCTCGCCGGCCGCACAGCCCGAGGAGCTCTCCGCACGATGAACCGTCACTCACCACTCCCCTGCACGTCAGGGACCCCACGGATCTCCCGGAGAGGAAATGGTCACGCATGAGCTGGTACGTGGTCCGACGGCTGGCGATCTCCTTCGTCGTCGTGCTGGGCATCTCCGCGGTGGTGTTCTTCCTGCTGCACGTGGTCTCGGACGACCCGGGCCGCGTGGTCCTGGGACAGCGCGCGTCCCCCCAGGCCGTGGCCGACTTCAACCGGGAGCACGGGTTCGACCGGCCGCTCGTCGTGCAGTACCTCAGCTATCTGGGCCAACTCGCCCACGGTGACCTGGGCAGGTCCTACAAGCTCAACGAGAACGTGGGGGAGGTACTGCAGCAGAACGCCGGCCGCAGCGCGATGCTGTCGATCGCCGGCCTGGTCCTCGCGCTGCTGATCGCCGTCCCGCTCGGCATCCTCCAGGCGGTGCGCCGCAACAGTCTCGTCGACCGCGCCACCACGGCGGCCTCCTATGTCCTCTACGCGACTCCGTCGTTCCTGCTCGGCCTGATCCTGATCGCCGTGTTCAGCCAGTCCCTGCCGTTCTTCCCTGCCGAGGCGTCCCAGTCACACTCCTCGTGGGTGGTCCTCACCGATCCCCGCGCCATGGCCCTGCCCGTCATCACGCTCGCCGTCACCAGCGTCGCGATCTTCTCCCAGTATCAGCGCTCGTCGGCTCTCGACCAGCTCGGCCAGGACTACATCCGGGTCGCCCGGGCCAAAGGGCTCCCGGAGCGGAGCATCCTGACGCGCCACTTGCTGCGCAACGCCTGTCTGCCGTTGATCACGCTGGTCGGCACGCTCATCCCCAGCCTCCTGGCGGGCAACCTGATCGTCGAGTCGCTCTTCAACTACCCCGGCCTCGGCCTGCTGTTCCTCAACAGCCTGCAGCACGAGGACTACCCGGTGCTCCTCGCCTACACCCTGATCGGCGGCGTCCTCACCGTGGCCGGCAACTTCGCCGCCGACATCGCGGTCGCCGCCGCCGACAGACGAATCGAGTTGAACAAATGACCTCACGACACACGGACACAGCGGGGGCCCTGGAGGCGGGCGCCACGGCGCCGTCAGCAGCCGACCCGGCCGAACTGAACGACACGCGTGAGCGGTTCACTCTGAAGCCGGTGCTGCGCGAACTGCGGCACCACCCGCTCGGCCTCGCCGGCGGGCTCCTTCTGATACTCGTCGTCGGGTTCTGCTTCCTCGGCCCCCTGCTCTACCGGACCAACCAGACCGACGTGGATCTGGTGAACGCGGCCCTGCCGCCCAGCACCGAGCATCCGCTCGGAACGGATCTCAACGGGTTCGACGTGCTCGGCCGCCTCATGGCGGGCGGCAGGGTGTCCTTGCAGATCGGGCTGCTCGCCGCGCTGTTCGCCACCACGATCGGTACGGTCTACGGCGCCGTCGCCGGACTCGCCGGCGGGGTCGTCGACGGCTTCCTGATGCGGGTGGTCGACACCCTGCTGTCGGTCCCCTTCCTCTTCTTCGTCCTGATCCTCTCGGTGCGCTTCCACCCGAACGCCGTGTCGCTGAGCCTGGTCATCGGCGGGTTCTCCTGGCTGGTCTCCGCCCGGCTCGTCCGCGGCGAGGTCCTGACCCTGCGGGTACGGGAGTTCGTGCTGGCGGCCCGGGTGATGGGGGCCTCCCGCCCACGGCTCATCCTCACCCATCTGATTCCGAACGCACTCAGCGTGATCATCGTCGTCATCACCTTCCAGGTGGCCGACGCGATCCTCGTCGTCGCCGCTCTGGGCTTCCTGGGCTTCGGCCTGACATACCCGACCGCGGACTGGGGCAGCCAGCTCGCCAATGGCGCGACGTTCATCTCCGCCGACTACTGGTGGCTGGTGTATCCCGTCGGCATCTGCGTCGTCGTCACGGTGCTGGGGCTCAACCTGCTGGCGGACGCGCTCCGCGACGCGGTCGGTCACCGCGCCGGCTGAGGCCGCTCGCCACAACCGTCGCCTCTTCACCCTCTTCCACCACACCTCGCAGGGAGCCATCCATGACACATGTGCCCGGCAAGGCGCGAGGCCGCCGCTTCGCGGTGCTCGCCGCCGTGCTCGCCGTACTGGCCACGGCGTGCACCGGCGTCGACCCCGTCAAGGATCTGCAGGGCCGTTACAAGACCCTGCCGAAGGAATCCGGGAAGCCCAAGGACGGCGGCACGGCCACGGTCGCGCTGACTCCGGGGCTCAGCCCCAACTACATCTATCCGTATCCGCCGGCGTCCGCCAACGGCACCGTCATCGCCCGGGGACTCATGTGGCGCTCCCTCTACCGCCCCAGTGGTGAGGGCGACCAGATCGCGGACGCCGCACTGAGCCTGGCCGAGGCGCCCCGCTACAGCACCGACCGCAAGACCGTGAGCATCAAGATGAAGCACTACTCATGGTCCAACGGCAGGCCGGTCACCGCCGACGACGTCGTCTTCTCCCTGGCCCTGCTGAAGGCCGCACTCAAGGAAAGCCCGGCCAACTGGAGCTTCTACACCCCGGGGCAGTTCCCCGACGGCGTCACCGCGAAGGCCACCGCGTCGGACGAGCTCACCCTCAGGTCCACGACCGCGTACAACCCGTCCTACCTGATGTCGATGCTGACCCTGCTGTACGTGATGCCCGCCAAGGAGTGGAACATCGCCCGCACCTCGGGGCCGCACCTCGACTACACGCAGCCGAAGAACGCCAAGGCCATCTACACCTACCTCACCGAGCAGTCGGAGTCCCAGGCCACATTCGCCGACAACCCGCTCTGGCAGGTGGTCAACGGCCCGTACCGTCTCAAGAGCTTCGACCCCACGACCGGCTCGTTCTCCCTGGTCCCCAACACGTCCTACAGCGGCCCGGGCGGCTCACGGCTCGACCGCGTCGACTTCAAGTCGTTCACCTCCGCCCCGGCGGTCCTCAACCAGTTCAAGGCCGGCAACCTGACCGTCGGAACCCTGGACTCCAGCTTCATCATGCAGATCGACGCGCTGAAGAAGAAGGGCTACCACGTCTACGGCGCCCCGGCGCCCGCCCGGCTCGACCCGCTGGTCCTGAACTTCGAAAACACCACCCACCACTTCGACAAGGTGATCGCGCAGCCGTACTTCCGCCAGGCCCTGCAACACCTGATCGACCAGCAGGGGTACATCGGAAGCCGGGGCGTGTACAACGGTGCCGCCTCCCCCAACTACACCACCGCGGGCAACGACTCCCCATACCCGCCCGCGTTCGGTGCCGAGGCGCCCTACCCGTACGACCCGGCCGCCGCCAAGAACCTGCTCACCGACCACGGCTGGAAGGTCGAGCCGGGCGGCACCACCACCTGCCGACGCCCGGGCACCGGGGCCGGCGAGTGCGGGGCGGGCATCCCGCGCGGGCAGACGGTCGACTTCTCCCTCGCCTCCGCGAACACCCCGGCGCACGTCGGCGCCCGGGACACCGCCTTCGCGTCGGAGGCCAAGAAGCTGGGCCTCAAGGTCACACTCGTGAGCAAGTCGCTCAACTACCTGTACACCAACTACGGCAACTCCTTCGCACCGGCCAACAAGAACAAGTGGGCGGCACAGGACTACGGACCGCTGTACCTGGCGGCCGGATACCCGAGCAGCAACACCGTGTTCAACACGGGAGGCAGCTTCAATCTCGGCGGGTACCGCGACGCCGAGGCGGACAAGCTGATCGACGCGTCGACGTTCGGAGCGGATTCCAAGGCCCTGTCGGCCGAGGTGACCCACCTCGGCAAGGATCTGCCGGTGCTCTACTTCCCGACTCCGCACACCCTCGTCGTGTGGAAGAACAGCCTCTCCGGGCCGCCGTCGTCGTTCAGCTCGCTGCTCAGCTTCCTGTACACGCCGGAATTCTGGTACTTCCACAACTGAATGCCGCGCGCGGGAAGGTGGTGAGCCGTCATGGATACGTTCCACGACATGTCTGCCGACATGGCTGCGCTGCGTCAACTGATCGGTGGAGCAAGGGTGGTGGCGCTCGGCGAGGGCGCGCACAACATCACGGAGTTCTACGGGTTCAGGGACCTGCTGTTCCGGTTCCTGGTCCGGGAGTGCGGGTTCACCGGGCTGGTCCTGGAGTCCGGCTTCGCCGAGGGGTTGGCCGTCGACGAGTGGATCGACGGCGGGCCGGGACGGGTCGAGACCGTCGCCCGGGACGGCGTCACCTACCGCTTCGGCGAGTGCGAGCCCATGTGGAGGCAACTGCGCTGGATGCGTCGGCGCAACTCCGGCGGGTCGGCGAAGGTCGCCTTCTACGGAATGGACCTGCCGGGCTCGTCCACCTCCCCCGGCCCGGCGGTCCGTGCCTGCCTCGACCGGCTGCCCGCACGCCCGGGCGACGAGGAGTTGCTGCGGCTGAGCGATCTGGGCAACCGGTCGCAGGCGGCGGTCCGTTACGCGGCGATGTCCTCCTCGGACCGTGCCCGGCTGCTCGACGGCCTTCGTGGACTGGCCGAGCGCGCACTCCGCTCCCGCCGGCACAGCGGCCCGGACGACGAGGACGCCGAGATCGCCCTGTGGTGCGCGGCCTCGCTCGAAGCCTTCGTCGCCGAGGCCGACGAGGACGGGACCTCCTCGGAGGGTCCCTATCCGCGGGAGGCATTCATGGCGCGCAGCGTGGAGTGGATCCTGCGCCGGGAGCGGCGCATCGTGGTGAGCGCCCACAACGCACACGTCCGCCGGACACCGCTGCACGGTCGGCCGACCCTGGGCGGCCTGCTCTCCTCCGAGCTGGGAGCGGACCTCGTCGTCATCGGGATGACGTACGGCTCCGGGCCCGAAGTCACCTTCACCCAACGGTCGTCGCGTCCGTTCGACTGCGACGTCACGCTCGGGGCGCGGACCCTGACGCCGGAGTCCGTCGAGTCGCGGCTCGACCGTCTCGGCCCGGAGGTGACCCTCCTCGATCCGCGCCGCGCGCCCGCCGGGTTCTTCGACGGCGTCGAGGGGACGCTCGCCGGTGGGGGGCTCGACCCCGTCGACGACTTCCCGGCCGCCTACGACGCACTGCTCCACGTCCGGCAGGTGAACCGGATCCCGGGGGCGTTCGAGCGGCTGCATGCCGAGTTCGCCGCGGCTGCGCGAGCGGGCTTCGAGGCGGCCCCGGATGCAGATGCACCAGCAGATCAGTCCATGCGTCCCGGGAACCTTGACGGTCTCCCGGACACCGAGGAGTCGGAGTCACAGTGAACAGCAGCCCTCCGTCGTATCCGCCCGCGCGGACCGTCGACGCCTTCGAGGACGTCGCGGGCGTCCGGGTGCCGGACCCGTACCGATGGCTGGAGCCGGAGACCGACGAGGTACAGCGGTGGCAGCGCCGACAGGCCGAACTCGCCACTTCGATCGCCTACGACGGGCAGGACCCTGCGGACGTACGGAAGCTGATCGAGACCTACGACGCCGGGTCCCGCCCGGCACTGCCGAGGTTCGCGGCGGGCCGCTGGTTCCGCGCCGTGAACGCACCCGGTGTGGCGGCGCCCAGCGTGGTCGTCGCCGACCGGCCGTTCGGCGCGGGCCGACCGGTGGTCGACCTGACCGCGTTCGGCGACGGGCAGAGCCCCGCGTTCCTGTCGTGGTTCGCGCCGTCGCCGAACGGTCGCGTCCTGGCCCTGGGCGTCTGCACCGACGGCAGCGAGCACAACACGGTCCGGCTCATCGAGGTGGACTCGGGGCGTGTACTGGACGGCGCGCCGCGGCAGGTCCTGCACAGCGCGTGGGCCGGTGGCGTGTCGTGGCTGCCCGACAGCAGCGGCTTCTTCTTCCTCGCCCTGACCGGTTCGCCGCATCAGTTCCGGCAGGCCGTGTACCGTCACCGGCTCGCCACGCGGGACAGCGCGGGCAGCACCGTGGTGGAACCGATCCCGGTCGGTGAGGGCTCCCGGGAGTACACACTCGTGCAGTTCTCGGCCGACGGCCGCTGGGCCGTCGCAAGTCACCGGGTGGGCAGTCCTGTTCCGGTCGCCGTACGCGATCTGTCCCGGCCCGCCACCCCCTGGCGTCCCTTCGTCACCGACTGCGCCGGGACCGTCGCCGGACACATCGTCGGCGACCGCTACATCGCGGTGACCGATGTAGCGGCACCACGCGGGCGCGTGGTTGCGCTCCCGCTGGACGCCGCCGACCCCAACGACCCCGCCTCGTGGACGGAGTTGGTGCCACAGGGCGAGACGGTGCTGCGGTCCTTGTCTCCGGTCGGTGACCATCTGTACCTCAGTGAGTTCGACCAGACGTGCGCCCGGGTACGGATCCTCGACCACTCCGGCGCGGTCACGGGGGAGGTTCCGCTGCCCGGGCAGGGGGCGCTCTCCGCACCGTTCTTCGCCCTGACCGGCCTGGCCGTGGGCTCTCCCCCGGACGACTTCGTCTTCGCCTTCTCCACTCCGACCAGCTCCTGGGGCGTCTATCGGCACCGTCCGGGAGAGGCGGACATCGAGACGCTGTCGGCCCCGGCGGTCACCCTCGACGCCGACGTGACGTTCGAGCGGGCCGTCGCACTCGACGGCGTGGAGATCCCTTACCACGTGGTGCGACCGGCGGGCAGCGATCCGACACAGCCCGCGCCCACGCTGATCTCCGCGTACGGAGCGGCCAACGTGCCTCTGCTGCCGCAGTACCAGCCCGAGATGGCCGCCTTCGTCGCGGCCGGCGGCGTGCTCGTACGGGCGCATCTGCGCGGGGGCGGCGAGTTCGGCCGCGACTGGTACCTGGCCGCGCACCGGGAGCGCAAGCACGTGCGCGACCGCGACCTCATCGCCGTCGCCGAGCACCTCGTCGCCACAGGGCTCACCGCACCCGAACGGCTCGCGCTGACCGGTGGCTCCGACGGCGGTCTCATGTGCGGGGTCGCCCTCACGACGCGCCCCGAGCTGTGGTGTGCCGTGCTGCCGATGGCGCCGCTCCTCGACCTCATCGGGGGCACCCGCGATCCCTATCTGGACTTCGTCATCCGCAAGGCGTGGGCGGATCCGGACGATCCTGCGGAAGTACGGCGGCTGCTGCGGCTCTCGCCCTACCAGTTGGTGGGACCCGGCGTCTTCCCGGCGATCTATCTTCAGGCCGGGGCGACCGATCCGCGGTGTCCTCCCTGGCATGCGCGCAAGTTCGCCGCCCGCCTGCAGGCGGCGCAGGAAGGGGACGCGCCGATCCTCCTGCACGTCTTCGACAACGCCGGGCACGGCGCGGCGACGTCGTACGAGGTCGCGGCCGCGCAGGACGCCGAGTGGCTGGCCTTTCTGATCAGGACACTCGGTCTGGGCCGTCAGGAAGCTTCCGGATGAGCGGGCGGGACGGCCTGTCCGCTCATCCGCCGTCCGGGGTGGACCTGAGCGACATCAGGTGCAGCTGCAGCATGGCCGCGAGACGTGCGGACGGATCATTGAGGTCGATCCGGCCGACCTCCGCCGCGCGCCGAAGCCGGTAGCGGAACGTGTTGGGGTGCACGAACATCGAGGCGGCGGCCGTGGCGACATCGCCGAAGGCGTCGAGCCAACTCCGCAGCGTCTCGGCCAGGTTGGTCTCGTGGATCTCGTCGTAGGCGATGACGCGTGCGACGACGCCGCTGGGCAGGTCCCCGCGCGGGACGAGGTCGGCGAGCTCCAGCAGCATTGCCTCGACGTGGACGTCGTCCAGGCGGGCGACCGGCTGCCCGGCGGTTCCCGACCGCAGGACGCGCAACGCCCGTTCGGCTCCGGTACGCGACCGGGCCAGCGCCGCACTGTCCTCGGCGTACGTCCCTACGCCGATCACGGGGCGCAGCCGGGAGCCCACGCGGGCCAGGAACTCGGTGGCGATGCGGGCCGCCCGTTCCTCGGCGTCGTGCCGGTTCTGCGGAAGCAGGGGAAGGATGCCGTACGCGATGTCGCCGATCAGCGCCGCGGTGGCGCGCGGGTGCACCGCGGCCAGATGCATGGCGAACGCGTCTGCGAGGCGTTTGCGTTCGGTGGCGGTACGGGCGGGCAGTCGGTGTTCATTCGCCCTGTCGACGACGGTGAGTGCGAGAACGACGGCGGGCTCGTCCTTCAGGCCGAGGCGGCCGATCGCCTCGGGTGATCCAGGGCCGCTCTCCAGTGCGGTGGCCAGCAGCTCCGCGCGCTGCCGCCTTTCCATGTCCGCGTCCGCCCGCTGCCACACCATGTGCATCGCGACCAGCTTGGACGCCTCGTAGAGCGCTTCGCTGCGGTCCTCGCTCAGTGGCTCGGCGACGACCACCCAGATCGCGCCGAGGATCTCGTCCCCGGCGCGCACGGCGATCGCCGCGCGCGGCAGTTCGGGCGGCTGTGTGGTGTCGCCCGACTCGGGGAGAGACGCGACGAAGACGGGGCGGTCGCTGCGGTAGATCGCCTGGAACACTCCGCGTTCCTCAAGGATGCGCGTGTAGTGCTCGGGGACCTGCCGGCCCAGGATCGTCTGGACCCGCGAGGGGTCGGTGTCCTCCTGCCGGCTGGAGAAAGCCAGCAGGCGCGAGTTGCGGTCCTCGATGGTGACGGGCGCGTCCAGCAGCGCGGCAATCGCGTTGGCGACCGCGAAGAGGTCGCCGGACTCGATCCGGGTCGTGTGACCATCCATGTCATGCCGGTTGCTGTCGGTCGTCAGCGTCCGGAGCATCCCCGCCAGGTGCGTCCAGGAGGCGCCGCGGGCGAAGGAGAGCACGGCCACGCCCGATGCCTCGGCCGCATCGATCAGCGCCTTGTCTGCGGTGAGGGGCGCGCGTACCACCAGGGCCGCGGCGCCGCGCTGTCCGAGGCGGGTGACGACTCGGGCGATGTCGGAGAGGTCGTGCAGGGCTACGCCCAGTACCAGTGCGTTGTCGGGGAGTTCCGGCTCGTCGAGTGGGTCGTGGATGACGATGCCGCCGATGCCGTCGGCGCGTTCTACGTCACCGCAGACCACGTCGAGCAGGGTGGAACCGAGTTCCTCCAGGACGCGCGCGAGGCTCGCTCGCGGAAGGCTGGTCACGGGAATGAGCACGGGGCCGAAACTAGCCCGGCCCACCGGCGTCGGAGTTGGTCGCGCATGACGTAATGATGCCAGCCCGTTCGTCCACACGGACGAACGGGCCGGCACGGTGAGGCCTCAGGGGACGGGCATCCAGGTCGTCGAATCCGTCACCTCGTCCAGAATCTCCGGGACGAGGGTGACGCCGAGGCCCGGCCCGGTCGGCACGGCGAGATGTCCGTCCACGAGGTGGAACGGTGCGGTGATGTCGGTCCGGTAGTAGCGGTCGGAGGCCGAGGTGTCGCCGGGCAGCACGAACCCGGGCAGTGCGGCAAGCGCCACGTTGGCGGCGCGGCCCAGTCCCGTCTCCAGCATGCCGCCGCACCAGACGGGGACGCCGTGCGCCGCGCAGACGTCGTGGATCCGCCGCGCCTCCAGGTAGCCGCCGACGCGGCCCGGCTTGATGTTGACCACGTGGCAGGCACCGAGCGCGAGCGCGGCGGCGGCGGCGCGGGCGGAGACGATCGACTCGTCGAGGCAGATCGGGGTGGTGATGCGCTTCGCGAGTTCCGCGTGGCCGAGGAGGTCGTCCTCCGCGAGAGGCTGCTCCAGCATCAGGAGGGCGAACGGGTCGAGCCGGGCCAGATGGCGGGCGTCGCCGCGGCGATAGGCGGCGTTGGCGTCCACCTGCAGCAGGATGTCGCCGAACCGTTCGCGGACGGCGCGCACCGGCTCGATGTCCCAGCCGGGTTCGATCTTCAGCTTGATCCGCAGATAGCCGGCGTCCAGATATCCGGCGACGGCGTCGAGGAGCGTGGGGATCGACTCCGTGATCCCCACCGACACCCCGCACGGCACTCTGTCGCGGACCGCGCCGAGGGCGTGTGCGAGGGGTACCCCCCGGGCTCGGAGGTCCGCGTCCAGCACCGCCGTCTCCAGGGCGGCCTTGGCCATGCGGTGCCCCTTGAACGCGGCCAGAGCCGGGGCGACCTGGTAGGCATCGAGATCCGCCACCCTGGCGAGCGCCGGGACCAGGAAGCGGCTGAGGACGTCCGCGGCGGCGTGCGTGTACTGCGACGAGTACTGAGGAGCGGTGCCCGCGCCGCACTCGCCCCAGCCCTCGGCCTCGTCGGTGACAACGCGCACCAGGAGGGCCTCCCGCACGGTCTCGGTGCCGAACGAGGTACGGAACGGGGATATGAGGGGTGCCTTGATGGTGCGCAGTTCGACTCCGGTGACCTTCACGCTGTCTCCTGTGGCGCTTCGTTGTGGCGTGCTCCGTGCCGGCGCGTGCCGTCGACGACCTGCGTCGGGCTTCCGCGGTCCACGACGTACCAGCCCGCCGGGTCGAAGCCACGCACCCGCGCGCCGTCGGCGAGCAGTCCGCCCAGCACGTCCCGTACCGCCGTGCGCCAGCTCACGGCGCACGCCGGGTCGCTCTCGCGCAGTGCCTCGATGTCTTCGGGTACGGCCACCAGCACGGTGCGTGCGTTGCCGTCGGCACGCCCCACCGACGGCGCACCCGTGGCGGAGACCCCGAGGGCGACGGTCGCTCCGCGCGACCGGGCGACCTCCGCGTCGGCCGGTCTGGGCCGCCCAGCGCAGACCGACTCGGCGTCCGAAGACGCCAGACGCCACCGCACCAGAATCCGGTCGCTGTCGTCGCTGCGGTTGATCCCGTCGTCGATGGGGCCGTAGAAGTCCGGCAGGTACTCGGCAGGCTCGGCGGCCAGCTTGGCGATGTTGAAGTACGCGTTGCGGCGCACCAAGGGGTCGTACGTCCAGCAGATCTCGCCCACACCCCGCGCCAGCGTCCAGGCCCGCTGATGCAGTTTCAGGGCGAATCCGACGTTGCGCCGCCGCACGTGGGGCAGCACTCCTGCGATGTGGCTGTGCAGGGTCGCGCGCGTCGGCGGGGAGAAGAACCCGAAGCAGGAGCCGACCAGTTCGTCCTCCACGAAGGCGCCACTGACGTAACTTCCCGCCTTCGCCAGTGCGCGCAGCAGGTCGGCGGTCACCACCGGACTGTTCTCGCCGGTGCGCCAGATCTGCTCGTACAGGCGCCGAGCGGCCTCAAGCTCACTGACACTGTCCAGGGAACGGATGTCGATGCCCGCGACGCGCGCGGCGGTCTCAGCCGCGGCGTACGCCGCGTCGACGGGCGGGGATTCGGTGCGGTCGCGCAGGAGATCGGTCACGCAGGTCATGGTTTCAACCCCGTTCTCCGCGCAGCTGGTTCGAGGGCACAGGATGCGTGCTCCCGCTTCGTCCGGGCGGACAGTCGTCCTGCGGGGCCAGGAGGTCGGCCACCAACGCGGTGAGCAGTCGGGTCCGCCGCGGCATCTCCGCGACGAGCAGATGTTCGTCGTTCGCATGCGCGCCGCCGCCCACCGCTCCCAGTCCGTCGAGGGTGGGGGTGCCGACTCCCGCGGCGAGATTTCCGTCGGAGGCGCCGCCGACGGCCACCTGCGTGAGCGGGCCGATCCCGAGGTCCGTCGCGAGCCGGCTCGCCCGCGCAAAAAGATCCTTCGATGCGGTGGCCTGCAAAGGCGGCCGGTTCGGACCACCTGTGACCTCCACGACTGCGCCGGCCAGCCGGGCCCGCAGGTCGCGCATCGCTCGGTCCACACGGTGCTGCTCTGCCGCGTCCCGTATGCGGACGTCGACGTCGAAGCGCGCCGAGGCGGGGACGGTGTTGCTCGTGGTGCCCGCCTCCAGGCGGGTCGGCGTGACAGTCGTACCGTGTGCCGCATCGCCCAGTGCGGCCACGGCCAGGATCTGGTGGGCGGCCTCGACCGTCGCGTTCACGCCACGATCCGGCTCAAGGCCGGAGTGGGCGGCGCGTCCTCGAACCAGCACCTCATAGCGCGACACCCCTTTGCGTTCCGTCTTCAGGGCCCCACCCGGTCCGGCGGCCTCCAGTACGAGGGCGGCATCGCAGGAGCGGGCCTCGCCCTCGATGAGCTCCCGGGACGAGGGCGAACCCGGCTCCTCGTCACCGGTGATGAGGAGGGTGACACCGTCCAGCGGATGCGCGGCCCCGGGTCCGGACACACTCGTCCGTGTCCCCGTGCCGATCAGGTCCGCCAAGGCGTGGAACGCCATCACCAGGCCGGCCTTCATGTCGAAGCAACCGGGCCCGCGCAGCACTCCGTCGCGAACCTCGAACGGATGACTCTTCAACGACCCGACCGGCCACACCGTGTCGTGATGCCCGATGAGCAGCACGCGCGGGGTCCGGCCGAAGCGCCACCGCACATGCGTGCATCCGTCGATGACTATCCGCTCCGCCTCGGCCCCGAGGTGACCGGCGCCGATCCGGGCCACCAGCTCGGCGCTGCGGGCGACTGCGGCCAGGTCGTCCGAGGGGGACTCGCAGCGCACCAGCCGCTCGACGTCTGCGATCATCGCGGCCGCACGCTCTCGTCCCCGGCTCTCCGGCCGGACACCGTCCTCCTGCTCAGTGGTTCGATTCACCACGGCGCGGTGTTCTGTCACGGCGGACACCTCCAGTCGACGCATCTGCCCAGCATCGCGAGCTGCGCCGCGGTGGGATCTGTCCGGTCGGCCAATATCGAAGTGCTCGATTGGGGTGGAGCGATGAACCGGGCCTCCAGTGCGGTGACCCGGCCGGTGCGGTCGCAGCCCTGTTCGACCTGCCCTTCCTGTCATCGATGTTGCTCGCGCCCTTCGGCGACGGCGTAACCAAGTTCGGCCTGCAAAGCGTCTTCGAAGGCCTGGGAACGACGGTCGCCTCGGCGGGCACCGATGAACGGCTCGGCGCGGCAGGATGCTTCATGACGCTTGCCGGATGCCTCCCCTCACGCTGAGCCTGGCCGCGCTCACCCTCACCCGACGCGACGCATAGCACTGATTGGTGCCGCTGGCCCGCGAGAAGCCCAAGCCGCGGGTTTGGGGAATTGGCAGCACCAACAGTGTGGTGCCCGGAAGGGTCGGCACACGACGTTCGCTCACCGACGCCGTACTGCTGATCCTCGGCAGGCAGCAGCCTGCCCGGCCGCCGGACGATGGAACCTACGGTCGACAAATAGATCACAATGTAGGAACAGAGCTGGAGTCGGGGACCAGCCGGATCGGGGGAAACATCGATGAGTCAGGTCGCGTTCCGGCTCTTGGGGCCCTTGGAGGTACGGGCGCACGGGAAAGCGCTCAAGCTGGGTGGCCCTCGTCAGCGGACCGTTCTGACCATGCTGCTGCTGGCGCCGAACCGGGTCGTTTCTGTCGACAGCCTGATCGAGGCCGTCTGGCCGCAGGGGCCTCCCACCACCGCGCGCAACCAGATAGCCATCTGCGTGGCCGGTCTTCGCAAGGTCTTCAAGGAGGCCGTCGGGGCGGCCGATCTGATCGTCACCTCGCATCCGGGCTACATCCTCAATTCACTTGAACACGGTATCGATGTTGTCGACTTCGAGGAGCGGGTGGCCCAGGCACAGGACGCGGCACGCGGCGGCCGGACCACCGAGGCGTGCGATCTGTTCGCCCAGGCACTCAGCCTGTGGCGGGGCCGAGCCCTGGACGGGGTGACCGGAGATCGGATCGAGGAGGAAGCCGCACGGCTGGAGGAGGTGCGGCTCGATGCGTATGAGCAACACGCGGGCCTGCAGATCCGGTTGGGGCGCCACCATGCGCTGCTGTCCGAGTTGTCGACGCTGGTGAAGGAGCATCCGCTGCGGGAACAGAGCAGGGCGCATCTCATGCTGGTGCACTACCGCTCGGGGCGGCGGGCCAAGGCGCTCGCAGTCTTCCGGGAGGGGCGTGATCTCCTTGTGGAGGAACTGGGTATAGAACCCGGTCCGGTCCTCCGGGGGCTGCACGACCTGGTGCTGCAGGACTCACCCGAGCTGACACAACCGCCCGCCGACCCGGTGTCGGCCCCTGCCACCAACGTTCCGGCGCAGCTGCCGGTCGACTCCGCCTCGTTCACCGGACGGGCGGGCGAGCTGCGGGCGCTGGACCGGATGCTGGACGAGCGGCTGGGCCAGTCGCCGCTGCCCGTGGCGGCGATCAGCGGGGTGGGTGGGGTCGGCAAGACCGCGCTGGCCATCCACTGGGCCAACCAGGTCGCCGGCCGCTTCCCGGATGGGCAGCTGTTCACGGATCTGCGCGGGTACGACGAGAAGGACGCCCCGGCTCCGCCCGCAGCCGTCCTCGACCGGTTTCTACGCGCCCTCGGAGTGCCGGGGGCGCAGATCCCCGCCGACTTGGGCGACCGGGCCGCGCTCTACCGCAGCGTGCTCGGCGGCAAGCGCGTGCTGATCGTCCTGGACAACGCCCGCTCCTTCCAGCAGATCCGGCCATTGCTGCCGGGCAGTGGACGCTGCTGTGTGCTGATCACCGGACGGGATGTGATGGACGATCTGATCGGTGACTACGCCGTGCTCCAGATCGGGCTCACCGTCCTGGCTCCCAACGAGGCGGCCGCGCTGCTGGCAGAGGTCGCGGGCGAGGCCAGGATCGGCGCGGATCCGGCGGCCACGGCCCGGCTGGGCACGCTGTGCGACCGGCTTCCGCTGGCCTTGCGCATCGCCGGTGCCCGACTGGCCGCCAAGCCGCACTGGTCGGTGCGGAGCCTGGTGTCCCGACTGGAGAACCAGCGGCGCAGGCTCGATGAGCTCAGCCTCGGGGAGGGTGGGGTACGGGCGGGCTTCCGCCTCAGCTACCGCGATCTGCTGCCTGCCGCCCAGCGGCTCTACCGGCGGCTGGGCCTGCTGACGGTGCCCGATTTCGCGGCCTGGGTGGGAGCGGCCTTGCTGGACATCCCCGATCCGGTGGAGGCGGAGAACCTGCTCGAGCGGCTGGTCGACGCCCATCTGCTGGAGGTGGCCTGGGGATCGGGGCCGGCCACCCGCTACCGCTTCCAGGATCTGTTGCGGCTTTTCGCCTGGGAGTGCGCGCAGGCGGAGGAGAGCGAGGAGGAGCGTGCCGCCACGACAGAACGCGCGTACAGCGGCTGGCTGATGCTGGCGGACGCGGCCCGGCAACGGGCCTATGGGGGAAGCCACTCGGTGGCGTATGGGCCGGTGCGGCGGTTCCCGCTGCCCGAGGAGCTGGTCGACGAGCTTTTGGAAGACCCGATGGCGTGGCTTGAGTCGGAGCGGACCGCCATCGCTGATGTCATCCACCAGGCGGCCGAGAGCAACCACGCGGCGTACGCGTGGGGGCTGACCTTCAACGGCACCGTCCTGTTCGAAGCTCATAACTACCTGGAGGACTGGCACTCGTGCGCCACGAGTGCCCTGGCGGCGGCGCGGCGGGTCGGGGACCGGCTCGGCGAGGCGACCATGCTGCGCTCGCTCGGCACCCTCGCCATCTACCAGCGGAAGTACCGGGAGGCACAGTCCTCCCTATTGCCCGCGCTGCAGCTGTTCGAGGAGTGCGGGGAGGTGCACGGTCGCGCGGTGGTGCTGCGCAATCTCGCGCTGTGCTCCCGGTTCGCCGGGGATCTGGAGGCCGCGCGGCGGGAAGCCGGGCAGTCCCTGGAGGACTTCCGGAAGGCCGAGGATCTCGCGGGCGAGTCGCATGTGCTGGGCCTGCTCGCCCAGATCGAGCTGGAGCTCGGCAATGTACCGGGCGGGATCTCACTGTGCCGGGAGGCCATGGCCAAGAGCCACGAAGCCGGTTCGATGCGGGGCGAGACGCAGAACACCTACCGGCTCGCCGAGGCTCTGATGCGGCAGGGCGACCCGGCGGCTGCGCAGCAGGCCTGCGTAGAGGTGCTGGCGCTGACCAGAGAGGTGGGCGACCGGCTGGGGCAGGGGCATGCGCTGCGGGGCATCGGGGAGGCGTGCTGGAGGCAGGGCGATCCGGAGGCAGCGGTCCCGGTGCTCCAGCAGGCGCTGGAGGTGGCCGAGGAGGTCGCAGACCGCTTTCTCCGGGCGCGAATCCAGGCTGACCTCGGGTGCGCACGGCTGATG
This sequence comes from Streptomyces sp. NPDC093149, assembly GCF_044754145.1. Classification (NCBI taxonomy): domain Bacteria; kingdom Bacillati; phylum Actinomycetota; class Actinomycetes; order Kitasatosporales; family Streptomycetaceae; genus Streptomyces; species Streptomyces sp. NPDC093149. The sequence continues at coordinate 138,161 of NZ_JBIVON010000015.1, read as the reverse complement.
AGCGGGGCGCGGCCGACTGCTGTGGGACTGCTGCGGTCGGCGCTCGCGGCGTTCGAGGAGCTGGAGGCGCAGACCTGGCGGCGGCGGATGGTTCGCATCCTGGACGCTGTGGACGCAGATCGGGACCCGAACGCGTCAGGTCCCCGGCCGATGACATCGCCCGGGGACCTGGTGGCGCTGATGGAAAGCTGAGGGAGCCCGCTGGTGGCCTCGTGTTGCTGGCGACTCCTCCCCCGGTTGAAGCCGGGGGTTTCTCGCCATGCCGATGCGGCTTCGCGACGGGCCGGCCCGACCCGGCCCGGCCCGTAGAACGTTCAGGGCGCCCACCGTGTCCCGTGGTCTGCCGTACCGCTGTTGACGTGGCGCTGTGCGATCTGACCCCTCGTCGACTACAGCGCTCGCGGTGAGGCCTCCGGGCCTCACCGGTCACCGGTGCGGATGCCGCAATCCGCACCGTGCCGTAAGGCCCTTGCTCATCTCACGGTCGCAACGCGGTGATCCCCATCGCCACGCTCCACGGACAGCACCCCTGGGGCTACTCGGTGGATCGCCACGCAGGCGGGTGCCCGGTCACACCACCCGTGGTGCCTGAGCTGCGCGCCGTACCACCACCGTGGCGGACAGCACCGCCGCCGACACCGCGACCACCGTGCACGCGGCGGCGGCGAGACCCATGGCACCCCATGGCACCGACAGCGGCGCGGCGCCCCCCACCAGGATGGAGAGGGCGGACCAGACGCCCAGCATGTTGACGCCGCTGACAACGGCTCCCAGCACCGCACCTGTCACGACGACGGTCAGGGCCTCCCACGCGACAACCTGGAGCACCTGGCCACCGGTGGCACCAGTGAGGCGGAGAACGGACAGGTCGCGCGTCCGGTCAGCGGTGGCCATCACCATCGTTCCGGCCAGGGCGATCAGCGCGTACAGCACCACCAGACCCATCACCACCGTCACAGCCAGCCGGTTCTCCCGCTTCGTGTCCGGCTGCGAGGCGGCGATCCACTGCTCGATGGTGGCGAGGGTGGCACCGGAGCCGCGCACGGCCTCTCGCAGGCCGGCGGCGACGGCGGCGCGATCCGCGCCCGGTTCGAGCCGCACCTCGATGCGGTCCGGTACGGCGCCGGGCGCATTGGCGGCCGTGACGTACACGCCGTTGGAGCCGGTACCGGTGCGCAGAACACCGGCGACGGTCAGCCGGACCTTGGAACCGTCCTTTCGCCAGACGTCGACCCGCTGTCCGACGGCCGTGGCAGGCCACTCCTCGTTGACAATGACGGAACGGTCGTCCAGCTTCTCCAAGGAGCCCTCCACCACTGGCAGCCTTGCCAGTTCTGCGTAGGAAGCGGGGTCGACGACGCGCCCCGAGTCGGGGACGCGTACGACGCCTTCCATCAGGTACTCGACCGTGGTCGAGGCGGAGATCGCAGAACGGGTGCCGGGAACCGCGCGGACCGCCTTCACCACTTCGTCGGACAGCCCCCGCCCCCCGCTGCTCGCGGTGATGACGCAGTCGGCCGTCGTGCGGTTGCGGATCTCGTCGGCGCGGCCTGCGCCGACCGTGCCGGAGGCGCCGAGCAGCGAGCCGACAAGGCCGACGGAGACGAGGACCGGCGCAGCCACGGCCGCCGTACGCCGCAGTCCTGCGGAGGCGCTCTCCCGGACCAGCATTCCGATGGCTCCAGGCAACCGAGAAGGCAGCCAGGCAACCAGCTGTACCAACGGGCGCACAGCGACGGGCGCGAGCAGCGCAAAGGCACCGATCAGCAGCAACGGCTGGGTGGTGTATGTCTTGCGCTTCAGCAGGTCGGCCGGGTCAGCGGCCATTTTCTGGACGAGCAGCACCACACCGACGGCGAGCAGCAGCCCACCGAACACCCAACGGCCGCCGGTCATGATGCGCCGGTCCACGTCGGATTCGCGCAGCACCTCCACGGCGCTGGTACGCGAGGCGCGGCGAGAGGCGGCGAGTGCCCCGATGAGCGCCACCAACAGTCCTGACCAGAAAGCGAGTTGGTACGGCCACAACTGGTCGTCGACGCTCAACCACGAAGGCGCCAGGTGCTCGTCGACCATCCAGGCCACCAGTTTCGGGCCGCCCAGCCGTCCCAGCAGGCAGCCTGCCAGCGCCGCCACTGCGCCGACCAGCAGCGCTTCAACGACCACATCAGTACGGATCTGACGTGGTGTGGCCCCGGCGGTACGCAACAGCCCGAACTCGCGCTGTCGCTGCGCCACCGCAAAGGCGAAGGTGGAGGCGACGATGAACACCGAGGTGAAGGTCGTGACGGTGGCCGCCGTGGCCAGCATGGCGTTGACCGTGAAGACCGCGTCCGAGTCCTGTTCCTTGAGGCGCTGCGGGGCGTCGAGAGTCGCAGCGAGGGCGAGCCCCATGGAAGCGGTCAGCCCGACGCCGAGCGCGACTGCGAGGAAGACCCCGACGAAGTGCGTCCATCTGGTCCGTACCGTGCTCAGGCTGATGGTCAGCATGGCACCTCCTCCAGCTTGGTCATCCGCTCGGCGACGTCCTGGGCGGTCGGGGAGACCAGTTCCCCGATGAGCCGGCCGTCGGCGAGGAACACCACGCGGTCCGCGTACGACGCGGCCACCGGGTCGTGGGTGACCATGACCACGGTCTGCTGCTCACTGTCGGTCAGCTCTCGCAGCAGGGCGAGGACATCGCGACTGGTGGCGGAGTCCAGGGCACCGGTCGGCTCGTCACCGAAGAGCACCTCGGGGCGGGTGATCAGTGCGCGGGCAAGCGCGACCCGCTGCTGCTGGCCGCCGGACAGCTCCGCCGGCCGGTGCCGGGCGCGGTCGCCGAGCCCGACCTGGGCCAGCGCCTTGCGCACCTCGTCGCGGCCGGGCCGACGTCCCGCGAGCCGCAGTGGCAGCATCACGTTCTGTTCGGCGGTGAGCGTCGGCAGCAGGTTGAATGCCTGAAATACAAAGCCGATCCGGTCCCGGCGCAGCAGGGTCAGCGCCTGCTCGGAAAGCCCGGTCAATTCGGTGTCGCCCAGCGTCACACTGCCGGAGTCAGCCCGGTCCAGCCCCGCTGCGCACTGGAGGAGGGTGGATTTGCCGGAGCCTGACGGGCCCATGATGGCGGTGAAGGAGCCACGGGGCAGAACGAGCGAGACCTCCTGGAGGGCTGTGACCGCATGGTCGCCTGTTCCATAGGTCTTGCTCACCGCCGTGAGCCGGACTGCGTCGTTGCTCATACGCCTCTGTCTTTCGTCAGGGATGCTGTGGCCAAGGGGGGCCACACGGACGCCGCCCACCTTCTCCGCACGCTATGCGCGCGCGATTTTGGATCGATTTCATCCGCCGGAGCCGAGCTGAGAAGACCGGGCCGCCCGGCACCGAACAACGGCGCGGCGGCACCGCCGAAGCGGGGCCGCCGCTGAGGAATGACGACGCAGGGGGTCAGGGGGAACCTGAGGTCACGGGCGCGGGTCGGGTTGCGGGGACGGGAAGGAACCCGTCTGTCCGTGCCCCGGCGCCGGACTCCTCGGCACGCTGCCACACCCAGTGGCCAACGCCAGGTCGAGCACCCCGGGACCGAGCAGTGAGCAGACAAGGACGCGGTCGGGGTCGCGCCGCAAAGCGCCTGGGTCGCACAGCAGCGCACCGATGGGCTTGTCGGTGAAGTCCCGGCCGCCGGTGTTCTGTTCGGCGAGGTGAAGCGAGGTGCGCTCGCGGCACACATGGTCGGCGTCGTCCACGATGTTCTGCGCACCCAGGACGGCGTCGACGGTCAGGTCGCGAAGCGGCACATGCAGCACGGTGGTGCCGGGGCGCGCGGCGGCGAGGTCGAGGTGCGGGGTGGACGCGGTCGTGGCCAGGGACACCGGGCGATGCGCTGCCATGGCCTCCTGGGGTGTCGCGGCGACGGTGATCGTCGCGCCGGGCACGATCTCGCGTGCCTGGTCGGCGAAGGCACGAAGCCTGGCTGACCAGCATGAAACGGTCGGTCGTCATCACCAGCGACCCAAAGGGACCGGCGCCGAGCAGGGCGCGGCACGGCCACGTGGAGTGCGCGCCGCGCACGCACAGGCGTCCGGCCGAGCAGTCGCTCCTTACCGCCCGCTACCGCCGCGTACTGCCAACCCCTCACCGACAACGCCGGGCCGACCCCAGCCATGCCCCCTTTGACCTGTGCAAACCCCGGCCGTCGTGTTCAAGGTCTTCATGTACTACTCACCCGGACATGGAGCTTTCGCAGTCAAGGGGACGCCGAAATCAAACAAGGGGTCGGGGGTCGCCCATACACACGCCCCCCCTTTGAAGGACTGGGGGCAAACCGACCCCTTGACCAGTAGAAGCCGGGAGCAGCAGGCCCACCGCCATGGGAGCACAGCCAACTCGACCGGATCGGGCGACAGGCGGTCAACGCCAATTGACGCCGGCGACCACGGCTGGGAGCGAGGGGAGCACAGGGAGCAGAAGAGGGCTCCCAGCCCGCTCTCTCCAACGCATCAGGGGCCCTCCGAAGAGAGCCCCTGACTTACGGAAATTTCCGACATCACTGTCGGGACGACAGGATTTGAACCTGCGACCCCTTGACCCCCAGTCAAGTGCGCTACCAAGCTGCGCCACGTCCCGATGCGATTCCCCCCGGTCTTCCCGGGCGGCTGCGCAGGACAAACATTACCTCACTCCGAGGGCTGGATCGACGCCCGTGCCTGGTGGGCGCGGTCGGCCAGGGATTCGGCGCCGCACGCCGTGGCCAGTTTGTGGGCCCTGGCGAGTTCGCGCGGGGAGCGGATCGCGATGCCGTAGTCGACGAGAGCCAGGGCGTGTTCGTACGCGGACGGGGAGGCCTCCAGATGACGGACCGACTCGGCCAGCAGATGGACGGCTTCCTCCGGACGTGCGAAGAGCGCGACACACCGCAGGGCCTCACCGATCGCGGTGTCCGTGCCGAAGCGCTCGGCGTGCACCCGGGCGGCGCCGGCGATCTGGGCGGCGCGGCCCGGGTCCTCCTCGGCCAGGGCGCGGGCGAGATCGCCGGCCCAGGGAGCCCATACGCCGTTGAACCTGCCTCGTGCTTCGAGGGCGCGGCCGGCCGTTTCCAGTTCGGCGACCGCCTCCTCCGTACGGCCTTCGGCCAGCAGCAGCCGACCGCGCAGGCACGGGGCGTCGGGCAGCACCATCGCGCTGGGATAGGGCGGACCGAAGTCGTAGCGGTCGGCGATCTCGCGGGCCTCCGCGACACGGCCGCGGGCGGTCAGCGTGTCGATCAGAAGGCAGGCCGCGTCCCAGTGGACGGGGAGTCCGCTGCCGACGCGGTCGGCGAGGCGCAGCCCTTCACGCAGGAAGCCCTCCGCCTCCGCGAGTCGTCCGCGGCGACGGTGTACCAGGCCGAGCAGGGTGTGCGCGAACGCGAGGTGGGCACCGCTCCAGCCGGAGATCTCGAAGGCCCTGACGGCCTCGCCGAAGAGTCCCTCGGCACGGTCGAGCTGGTCGGTGAAGGCGTAGGTGATGCCGACGAGGGTCGGAAGTTCGAAGCCCCATTCCGTGTCGGTCCAGCCGAGCCCGCGGGCGGGGTGGCCGTCGACCAGGGCACGTTCGCAGAGGTCGACGATGAGCTGGGAGTTCTCGCCGCGCATCATGGCGTCGAAGGCGCGGAGCGTGAGCAGGGCGCGCTCGGCGTTGTCGCGGCCGGAGAGGTGGTCGGCGTTCCGGGCGAGCCTGCTGGAGCGGGCGGGTCCGTCGTCCTCGGTGGACTGCATGCCCTCCCAGAGGAAGTGGGCGGCCTGAAGCCGCATCAGTCCGGGGCCGGGCTCGGTGCGGGCGGCCTCGGCGGCGAGGGCGGTGGCCGCCTCCTTCAGCTGGTTGTTGTGGGAATGCGCGGCCGCCAGCCGGTAGGTGGCGTCGACCCGCTGGTCGTCGTCGAGTCCGGGCATGTCGAGCGCGGCCCGCAGATGCCGGACGGTGGTGGCCGGGGAGCTGAGCAGCGTGGCGCAGCCCAGTTCGTACAGCAGGGTTGCCTTCACGCGTTGACGCGGCGGTTCCTCCAGGGCGCGTTCGAGGCAGCGGCGGGCCGCCTCCGGAGCACCGACCGCGAGATGCTGTTTGGCCGCGTCGCGGAGCTGTTCGACCAGTTCCTGGTCGTCGTCCGGGTGCACTTCGAGCAGGTGCCGGGAAGCCGCCGCGGCGCCGAGGCCGGCCCGGGTGATGGCCCAGGCCGCCCGGCCGTGCATGGCGGTACGAGTGGCCGGCGGGATCGAGCGGTACACCGCGGTGGCGATCAGCGGATGGACGAACTCCAGCGGGTCGAAGCCCGTGACGATACGGGCCTCGCGCAGCCGCGCCGTGCAGTCGGCCGCCTCGGCGGGACTCATTCCGGCGAGGGTGGCGGCGAGATCCTGCGAGATGTCCGTACCGAGGACCGCGGCGGCCCAGGCGAACCGGGTGGCGTTGGTGCCGAGCCGTTCGAGCCGCGCGACGAGGCCGCTGCCACGGGCCGACGCGCCGAGTTCGCGCAGCAGCCCGGCCGATTCCTCCAGCGGCGCCAGCTCGCGGTCCTGGACCTTGGCGACGAGTTCGACCGCCTCGTAGGGGTTGCCGCCGGTGACGGCCCACACCTCGCGGCAGAAGGGGTCGTCGGCGTGTTCCCCGAGGGCCGCACGGGCCAGTTCCGCGGTGGCGTCCGGGGTGAGGGCGCGCAGCGCCACCCGGACCTGGGAAGGATGCGAGCTGCCCACTCCGCTCTCCTTCTGCCGCGCCGCCAGTTCCTCCGGCCGGTGGGCCTGGACGACCAGGACGGGCAGTTCACCGAGGCGGGCGGTGAACGAGGCCAGCCAGGCGAGGGATTCGCCGTCCGCCCAGTGCGCGTCGTCGATGACGAGCAGCAGCGGACGGTGGCTGAGCCGGGACGCGAGGCGGGAGACGACGAAGTCGAGGCCGTCCCGTACCCCTTGCGGATCCGCCTGCGGGCCGGTCGGCTGAGCGAGCCCGAGTGCGGGCGCGGTGATCTCGTACCAGGCCCCGAACAGGGTCCGCACCTCGTCGGGCGGGAATTGGTCGAGGGCGGGTTGCAGCAGTTGGCGTACGACGTGGAACGGCACGGACGTGACGGTTTCACCGCCGCGTGCGGACCAGACCGTGCAGCGGTCGGCGGCCATCGCCTGGATCTCGGCGAGCAGTGCTGTCTTGCCGATGCCTGCCTCACCGCTGAAGATCAGCAGCCCGCCGGCCGCCTGGGCGCCGCACAGGGCATCCACGGCTTGTGCGGCAGCGGCGAGTTCCGGTTCGCGCTCGTACAGCGGCCGGGACTGCTTCATCCCTACCCTCCCCAAAGTGGTGCGGATGACTGTCGACACTAGTCGTGCGCGGGGGTCCACGGACAGTGGTTCGGACAGTTCGCCGCAGGTGCGGGGCACAATCGAGGGGTGGATGAGACTCACCGCGACCGCGATGCCGAAGGCCGGGCGCGCAATGCGCGCCCCCGTGACGGGCTGGGACGCCCGCTGCCGTACGGGACTCCGGGAGTGGAGCGGCAGCCGGAGGGGATCGTACGTACGCCCGAGGAGACCCTGCGCGAGGCACAGCGGCTGCTGGACGCGGGGCTGCCGTTCCATGCGCACGAGGTGTTCGAGGACGCGTGGAAGTCGCGGCCGGTGGCGGAGCGGGAGTTGTGGCGCGGGCTCGCGCAGCTGGCCGTGGGGCTGACCCACGCGGCGCGGGGCAACACGACCGGCGGGGCCCGGCTGTTGCGGCGCGGCGCGGCGGCGCTCGCGGAGTACGGGACCACCCGGCCCCACGGAATCGGGGTCGAGGAACTGATCGGCTGGGCCGGGGAGCTGGCGGGGCGGATGGAACCGGGCGGCGACGCGACCGACGTGCGGGGGGCGCGTGCCGAACCCGTGGACGCGGCGGTCGAGGCGCCCCGTCTGCGGCGGCTGGAGCCCTGAGGGTTGTCCCGTAATCCCTGGTGGGTCAGCGCGCGGCGTCGGATGCGGTGCATCGCAAGGCGGTGGGGCGTCCATGTACCGGATGTATGTGGACGTTCCGACAACGCGGCGAGGCGTCGTGGCTGTCCTCGTGCGCCCGCCAGGGGTTGTGGGACAGTCCTTGGCCCGGAAGACCGGGGGCGGTGGCGCACGGCCGACGGCCCGGACGGCGCGGGCGGTGGGGCATGGGGCAGACTCGGTGCGGTGAGAAAGATCTATGTCATCGGTATCGGCGCGGGCGACCCCGACCATCTGACCCTGCAGGCCATCAAGGCACTGAACAGGGCGGACGCCTTCTTCATCCTCGACAAGGGCGAGGAGAAGTCCGATCTGACCGGGCTGCGGCGGGACATCCTCGACGTACATGTGAAGAACGCGTACCGGTTGATCGAGGCACGGGATCCGGAGCGGGATCGCAGGACATCGGACTACTCGCCCGCGGTGGACGACTGGCGCAGGCGCCGTGCGGATCTGTACGAACGGTTCATCGCGGAGGAACTCGGCGAGGACGAGTGCGGGGCGTTCCTGGTGTGGGGCGATCCCGCGCTGTACGACTCCACGCTCGGCATCCTCGAAGAGATCCTCGACCGGGGTGCGGTCGCCTTCGACCACGAGGTGGTCCCCGGGATCAGCAGCGTCTCCGCGCTGCTCGCCAGACATCGGACGGGGCTGAACCGGGTGGCGCGTCCGGTGCAGATCACGACGGGCCGACGGCTGGCAGAGGGCTGGCCCGAGGGGGTGGACGACGTCGTGGTGATGCTCGATGCCCGGCAGGCGTTCACTCGCCACCTGGACCAGGATCTGCACATCTACTGGGGGGCGTACGTGGGGACCGCCGACGAGATCCTGGTCTCCGGACGTCTCGCCGAGGTGTCGGACCGGATCGAGGAACTGCGGGCCGAGGCGCGGGCCCGCAAGGGCTGGATCATGGATACCTATCTGCTGCGTCGCGACTGAATCCGCCTTCCCGGCACAGCAGCCGGAGCGCCTCGGCGACATCGTGCACGACGCGCACGCCGTCGGGCGGCGGCGGTCGGCGGACCACGACCACGGGCAGCCCGAGGTTCCTGGCAGCGGTGAGCTTCGCCGCGGTGGCGGGGCCGCCGCTGTCCTTGGTGACGAGGACGTCGATGGTGTGGTGGCGCAGCAGCGCCGTCTCGCCGTCGACGGTGTACGGACCGCGGTCGAGGACCACCGCGGTGTGGCGGGGCAGCGGCGGCTCGGGCGGATCCACGGACCGTACGACGAAGTGGAGCCGGTCCGCGCCGGGGGCGGTGGCGAAGGCGGCCAGGCCGAGACGGCCGGTGGTGAGGAGGATCCGGCGGCCCAGGCCGGGCAGTCGGGCAGCGGCGTCGGCGAGGTCGTCGGCCTGATGCCATTGGTCGTCGGGGCCCGCCGTCCAGCCGGGGCGGCGCAGTGCGAACAGTGCGGTGCCGGTGGCCTTCGCGGCTTCGGCGGCGTTGGCACTGATGGTGTCGGCGAACGGATGGGTGGCGTCGACGACGGTGTCCACGGCGTGGGTTCGCAACCAGTCGGCGAGGCCCAGGGGGCCGCCGAAGCCGCCGATGCGTACGTCCCCCGCGGGCATCCGGGGCCGGGCGACCCGGCCGGCCAGCGAGGTGGTGACGCGCGCGGTCGCCTCGCCGCCGTGCCCGGTCAGCTCGGCGGCGAGCTGCCGGGCTTCGGTCGTACCGCCGAGGATGAGAATGTGGCCGGGCATGCACCGAACCTACGTCACTTCGGCCGCCCGCCGCCCGGAGCGGCGAACAGGGCTGCCCGCAGCCACTACGATCCGGCGTCATGAGCACTTCTGACCAGGACCAGGCCGTGGACAGCCCGATAGCCGATCCGGAGGCCGCGTCGAAGACGGCCCCCGCAACTGTTCCGGAGGCCGCGTCGAAGACGGCCCCCGCAACTGTTCCGGAGGCCGTTCCCACGACGGCTCCCGAGACCGTTGCGGAATCTGCTTCGCGGACGTCGGCGCACCCGGCTCCCGAGGCCTCGGCGAAGACCGCTGCGGAGACCGCCCCCGAGGTGGCTCCCGCAGCCGATCCGGAGACCGCTGCCGATACGGGAGAGCGCCGGTTGACACCGCGTCAGGCGAGGCGGCTGCGCATCGTCCTCTCGTCGATCGGCATGGCGGCGATGGCGGTCGTGCTCGGACTGCGGATCGCCAGCCGGTCGTCCGTGCTGGTGGTCGGGGTCTACGGGCTCGCGCTGATCCTGTGCGGGATCGTGATCGAGCTCAGCAGGAACGGCCGCACCCGGCTGGGCAGTTGGCTGTTGGCCGTCGGGCTGCTGGCGGCGATCGGTTCGGACTGGCTGCTCATTCCCTGACGCGCGGTCAGGACCATGCGGTCCGCACGGTCGAGCCGTGCGGACCGAACCGGTCGAGCCAGACGGCGCGCAGATGGAGCGGGCGGCCCGGCACGGCGGGCAGCAGCAGCCGTTGCCGCCCCGCGCCGACGACGGTCACGTCGTCGGCGGGCGGATCGGCCGGGCCCGCCGACGGGATCCCGGGCAGGTCGTCGCGCAGTGCTCCGGCGGTGCTGATCGCGCGGTTCATCGCGTGACTCTCGCACACATCAGGCATGGTCCAGCAGAGTCTGCACCGCGGCCCGGAATCCGGCCAGGCGTTCGGCCGCCTCGTCGGCGCCGATCCGGGGTTCGTACACGGCGGCGGGCTTCCACTCGGGTACGGCCTGCCGGAGCGGGAGCCGGGGGTCGAGGCCGAGGCGGGCGACGGCTCCGACGCCGAGTGCGGTGACATCGGGCAGCGCGGACACCTCGACGGGACGTTGCAGCAGGTCGGCCTGGGTCTGCATGAGCAGTGCCGAGCGGGTCAGTCCTCCGTCGACCCGGAGTGAGGTCAGCGGGGAGCCCAGGTCGGTCGCGACCGCCTCGGCGAGTTCGACGACCTGTGCGGCGATGCCTTCGCACAGCGCACGCACCAGATGGCCCGCGGTGGTGTCGAGACCGAGGCCGGTCACCGATCCGCGCAGGTCACCGCGCCACCAGGGGGCGGCGAGACCGGCGAGCGCCGGTACGAACGTGACACCGCCGGAGTCGGGGACGCCGGCGCCGACCGCGTCGAGGTCCGCCGCACCCGAGATCACTCCCAGGCCGGTGAGCCAGTCGACGGCGGACGCGGCGGTGTAGACCTGTCCGTCGAGGCAGTAGCTGGTGCGGCCGCCGAGCCGCCAGGCGACGCAGCTGACCAGTCCGGTGGACCCGCGGCGGGGCGCCGGACCGGTCTGGGCGAGCAGGAAGGCGCCGGTTCCGTAGGTGCACTTGGCGTTGCCGGGGTCGAGGGCGTTCTGGGCGAGCAGGGCCGCCTGCTGGTCGACGAGGAGTCCGGTCAGCGGGAGTTCGCCGCCGAAGGCGGTCGTGGTACCGACGACGCCGTCGGAGTCGACGACGGCCGGGAGGCGCTCGTCGCCGAGGCCGAAGACGTCCAGGGCCTCGGGTGACCAGCGGACCCGGTCGAGGTCGAGCAGCTGGGTGCGTCCCGCGGTCGCCGCGTCCGTGACGAACGCACCGGTCAGCTGATGGACGAGCCAGGAGTCGCTGGTGGTGACCACGCCCTCGCGGGTCAGCTCGCGCCGGATCCAGGCCATCTTGGGGGCGGCGAAGTACGGATCGAGCGGCAGCCCCGTGAGGCGGGTCAACTCCTCCTCGTGCGACGCGAGTTCCGCGCAGACGGGTGCGGAGCGCCGGTCCTGCCAGACGATCGCCTCGGTGAGCGGGCGCCCGGTGTCCGGATCCCAGGCGAGCACCGTCTCGCCCTGGTTGGCGAGGCCGACGGCGGCCACCGGTTCGCCCGCTTCGCGCAGCGCCCGACGTCCGGCCTCGACGAGCGAGCCGAGCAGTTCGGCGGGGTCGACCTCGACCGCCCCTCCGGCGCCGTGACGCGGCCGCACGGGAGCCGAACCGGAACCGATCACGCCACGCTCCGGGCAGACCACCAGCGCCTTCGTTCCCGACGTGCCCTGGTCCACGGCGAGTACCGGGCCTGTCATCGACACTCCAGTCGTGCGAAAGCCCTACGGCTTGAACGGAATCGTGATCATTGGTCTCCGCCGCCCAGAGTGGTGCAGACCACCGCGTACGTCAAGGGCCGTCCGGGTGCACGTCCGGAACAACCGGCTGCTGATCAACGTCCGTACGGGTCAGTCGACTTGAGTAAGATCCGCGAATCGGTCCGGAGTTCGGGGCAACTGGCCTTACACTCACCGCCGAGCAACAACCGGACGCTTTCGAGCAGTTCGTCGTTCAACAGCTGCTGCACCCCCCACGCCCTTGAGGATTGATGACACCGACATTCCCTTCCGAGCTCCGAGACCTCGAACCCCGGGCTTTCCGCTTCCGCACGGGTTCCGTGCCACCGCCGGGCTGCGTGACGTGCTGAGGAAATCTCCCGACCGTCGCACCCCGTCCGGCCGCACATGGGCAGGGCGTGTCCATGGCCAACAGTGAATTCCGGCCGGTCTATCACCCGGCCGGCCATGACAACGAATTGCGTGTCGCGTTACAGGATCTGCGCACCGGGCGCTGGCTTTCCATGCGCGACCTGCTGGAACGTACGCCGGACTGGACCCTGTGGACGCAACGCACCCAGGTGCTCGGAGCCATCGCCGCCGGTTCGGACGCGGTACAGGCCTGGCTGGCCGAGGAGCCGCGAAGTGTCGCCGCCTCGGTGATGCACGCACGGGTCGTCGTGGAGCGCGCCGTGCGGGCCCATCGCGAGGGCCATCACCGTGCGCAGGAACTGTGGCAGGAAGCCTGGGGAGCCTGCCGGACAGCCGCACACACCTCGCCCGCCGACCCTGTGCCCTGGGTGTGCCTGCTGGCCCTGTCGCAGCTGGACGAGCACCAGCGACTGGAGGAGCACCGGCTGCATCCACCGGGGCCGATGCTCTTCCCCGGCCCGTGGGGGCTGCTGGCGGAGGCCGACAAACGGGATCCGTACAACCGCGAGGCCTACCACCGGATGCTTCAGTTCGTGTACGCGCGGAAGGCCGGCGGATCGCTCTCGGAGGCGGTCAACTTCGTTCAGTGGGCGGCCTCTTCCGCTCCCGACGGATCCGCGCTGCACGCGCTTCCCCTGTATGTGCGGGTCGAGCGCTACCGGCGCGAGCACGGGCACGAGAAGGCCCTGGATCTCCACTGGGTCACCGAGGACGCGGAACGGGACGCGGCTCGGGCGCTGGAGCTCTGGTTCCGTCGCACGCCTCCGATTTCCCACTCCCTGCTCGACCTGAACCATCTGGCCCACGCCCTGTGGGGTGCCCTCCAGTTCGCCGACGCCGCACCGGTGTTCCGGGAACTCGGGCCCTATTTCACCTCCGTTCCCTGGGTGTATCGCACACGGGACCCCAAGGTCCCCGGTGGCGCCGAGGAAGTCTTCCTGCGTGCCCGCAGCCGCTGCCTCGCGGTGTCCCGCGACCCCGGACGGGGGCCGCACGGCTGAGCCATGGCGCCGCGCGCCGAGCCCCATCCCCGTTCCGGACCGACCGCTTTCCTTCCCGTCCCCATCACTCCTCATGGAGGTTTTCCCATGTCCATATCCACCCCGACCCAGTCGGGTGCGGAGGCCAATTTGCCGAAGGACGAGGAGGAGCGGCTGCGTGAACTCGGCTATCAGCCCGTGCTCGCCCGGCGCATGGGCGGCTTCGGTAACTTCGCCATCAGCTTCTCCGTCATCTCCATCCTGTCCGGCTGCATGACCCTGTACGGCTTCGGCATGTCCACCGGTGGTCCGGCGGTGATGCTCTGGGGCTGGGCCGGTGTCGGGCTCTTCGTGCTCTGTGTCGGCATGGCACTCGCCGAGGTCACCAGCGCCTACCCGACCTCGGGAGCGCTCTACTACATGGCGGACCGGCTCGGTGGCCGCAAGTGGGGCTGGTACACCGGCTGGCTGAATCTGCTCGGTCTGCTCGGTGCGATCGCAGGTATCGACTACGGTGCCGCGCTGTTCACCGGTGCGCTGATGAATCTGCAGTGGGGATTCACCCCCACACCGGGCAAGACGATGATCATCTTCCTCTGCATCCTGCTGCTGCACGCCGTGCTGAACCTCTTCGGTGTCCGCCTCGTCAGTGTGCTCAACTCCATCAGCGTGTGGTGGCATCTCGCCGGTGTCGCGGTGATCGTCGTGGTGCTGGCGGTCGTGCCCTCGCACCACCAGTCGCCCTCGTTCGTCTTCACCGAGTTCGTCAACGACACGGGCTGGCACAATCCGTTGTACGTGGCGGCGATCGGTCTGCTCCTCGCCCAGTACACCTTCTGCGGCTACGACGCGTCCGCCCATCTGTCGGAGGAGACCTCGAACGCCTCGGTGACGGCCGCCAAGGGCATCGTCCGCGCGATCTGGGTCTCCTGGGTCGCCGGTTTCGTGCTGCTCGCCGGGCTGACCTTCGCGATCCAGGACTACGCGGGCACCCAGAACAGCGCGACCGGGGTGCCCCCGGCCCAGATCATGATCGACGCGCTGGGCACCTCCGGAGCCACGGCCCTGCTGCTGATCGTGATCGCGGCCCAGCTGTTCTGCGGCAACGCCGAGGTCGCCGCCGCCAGCCGGATGGTGTTCGCGTTCAGCCGGGACAACGCCCTGCCGGGCTCGGCCCTGTGGCGCAAGGTGAGCGCGAGCACCCAGACGCCCGTCAACGCGGTGTGGCTGTCGGTCGTCGTCGCCGGAGTGCTGGCGCTGCCGTCGCTGTACTCCGCCACGGCGTACGGTGCGGTGACCGCGATCAACGTCATCGGCATCACGCCCGCCTACGCGATCCCGATCTTCCTGAAGCTGCGCTCCGGTGGCCGGTTCGAGCGCGGGCCGTGGCACCTGGGCCGCTGGAGCAAGCCGATCGGCTGGATCGCCGTGGTGTGGGTCGCCATCGTGACCGTGCTGTTCCTGCTCCCCCAGTCGTCCCCGGTGACGGTCGACTCGATGAACTACGCGTCGATCGCGCTGGTCGCCGTGCTGGTTCTGGCCACCATCTGGTGGTTCGTCGCGCGTCGTTCGTACAGCACGCCGTCCGCGTACGGGAACGCACGCGAGCAGGCGGAGATCGAGGAAGGCATCGTCTGACCCGGCCCCGCCCACGCCTTCTTCTCAGCCCTCCCCAATCGCAGCGAGCAGCTGTCGGGGAGGGCTGAGGCGTGTGTGCGGCGGCGGGTTCAGAACGTCGGGTGCGCTCAGCGCAGGAGCAGCTGGAGTCCGCCGAGGACGGTCGCGCCGATGACCAGCTGCTCGAACCGATCTCACGTGCCCCGGTGCCACGCCCGCCGCGTTCCCGTCGGTCGCCATGACTCCGCCACGGCCCCCTCCTCCGGCTCGCGATCCTCGACGCCGAACCCTCTCACCGATCAGGCCCGACTCGAACGAAGGACCCCAGATGCCGTTGAACCAAGGCCGCAGGACCAACCTGGGACGGGTGAGGCCCACGGGACGATCCACGCGCGTGGACGGAGCCGGGGCGATCGCTATGCTGCGACCCGAACGCTCACCTGAAGCGCTCAAACGAACAACACATGGTGGTACGGCGAGGGGGCCAACAGCATGCGGGAGCCGGTCGAACTCAGGCGACAACGAATCCTGTCGGTGGTGGAGTCGCGCGGCGCCGTCAAGGTCAGCGTGCTCGCGGCCGAGCTGGATGTCTCGGTGGTCACGATCAGGCGGGACGTCGAGGAGCTCGCCCAGGCCGGGCGGCTGCGGCGCGGGCACGGGGTGGCCCGGCCGGTCGGGGAGGCGCAGCCGCCCGCCGCGGTGCCCGCGTCGCGGGGCGAGGAACCTGCCGGGGAGGGCGGGGCGGTGGCCCTGGTCGTACCCGAACGGCATTCGTACCTGTACGAGACCCTGCACGGCGCCCGGAGCGTTCTGGAGGAGTCCGGCATGCGCATCGCCCTGCACATCGCCCCCCAGGCGGCCGGAGCCGAACGGCCACTGGTGGAGCGGGCGCTGGCGGACGGGGCGCGCGGGCTGCTGATCGCGCCGCGCTGGCGCAACGCGCGCTCGGAGGAACTGGACTACGCATGGCTCGCGGACGTGGGGGTGCCGACCGTGCTCATGGAGCGGCGGCCCCGGCCGGGCAGCGCGCTGCACGCCCTCGACTCCGTCTGTTCCGACCACTGGTACGGGACGCACCTCGCCGTCGAGCACCTGGTGTCGCTGGGGCATCGCCGCATCGTGCTGGCCGCCCGTGACGACAGCCCGACGGCGCGCAGCATCCGTGCGGCGTTCGCCGAGATCGCAGCGGCCCGTGCGGAGGTGGAGGACTGGTCGGTGGTGCTGAGTTCCCCGGCGGCGGTGCCCGGCCCCGGTCCCGACTCCGCCGCCTCGGGAGCCGTCGCGCCGCCGGGCCCCGGAGCCGATGGCCGTGCCGGCCTCGACCTCGCGGCGTTGCTGCGGGAGCGGGGGACCACGGCGGCCGTGCTGCACGGCGACGTCGACGCGTTGATGCTGGTGCAGCGGCTGGCGGAGAGCGGTATCGAAGTGCCGCGCGACTGCTCCGTGGTGGCGTACGACGATGTGGTCGCTGCCCTCGGCAGCACGCCCCTGACCGCGGTGGCGCCGCCGAAGACGGCGATCGGACGCGTCGCCGCCGAACTGCTGCTCCACAGGCTGTCCGGGGCGGTCGGCGCGAATGGACCCGTACGCCGGACGGAGTTGCTGCCCACGCTCAAGGTGCGCGGATCCGCGCAGGAGAGGATCCCTTCCGCGAGATGAGCGTTTGACCGCTTTGATTTTCTTCTGAGCGATCTCTTGACCAGTACCGATCAGCCGATCAGGATTCCCCGTGACCCGAATCAGGAGCCGCGGGAGGCGCACATGCCCGGTCGACAGAGCCGTCGATCCGTGCTCGCCACGATCGCCGCCCTGCCGCTGACAGGCGCGCCGGTGAGCATCGCCTGCGGGTACGCCTTCGACAAGTACCGATTCGCGCACGAGGAGAAGCTCTTCGGTCCGGTGCTCGCCGCGGGTGGTTCTGGAAGTCGGGGCTCACCGCGGGCGCGGTCGAGTAGCCGCGCCACCGTCCTCATCCCCGACCAGGCCGACCAGGAGAGAGATGCACGGCACCTACGCCACCCCACCCACCGGCCGGAACCGACCGCGCGCCGCCGTCGCCATGAAGCCGGACGCCGCGACCGCCCTCCTCGACGCCCGGTCCCTGGCCGCGCTCGGCGAGGTGTGCGATCTCGCTCCGCCACCCGTCCTCGACGACTTCACCACCGACCGGGCCCGCGCCACTCTGGCGGATGTGGAGATCCTGGTCACGGGCTGGGGCTGCCCGCCGCTCGACGAGGCGGCCCTGGCTGCGGCACCGCGGCTGCGCGCCGTCGCCCACACCGCGGGCAGTGTCCGCGGGCACATCACCGAGGCCTGCTGGGACCGCGGCATCGAGGTGTCGTCGGCAGCCGCCGCCAACGCGCTGCCGGTGGCGGAGTACACCGTCGCGATGATCCTCCTCTCCGGCAAGCGGGCCCTGGAGCGGGCCCGTGACTACCGGACGGAACGCCGCCGCGACAACTGGCTCGCCACCGCGACCGAGGTGGGCAACTACGGCCGTACCGTCGGCATCCTGTCCGCCTCGATGATCGGCCGACGCGTCATCGAACTGCTGCGACCGTACGACCTGCCGGTCCTGCTCCACGACCCGTTCGTCTCCGAGGCGGAGGCCGCCGCGCTCGGCGTCCGGTCCGTCGGTCTCGGTGAACTGTTCGCGCACAGCGACGTGGTGAGCGTGCACACTCCCCTGCTGCCGGCCACCCACGGGCTCGTGAGCCGTGAGCTGCTCACCTCGATGCGCAGGGACGCCGTGCTCATCAACACCGCACGGGGCGCCGTGATCGACCAGGACGCGCTCGTCGACGTACTCCGGCAGGACCGGATCCGGGCGATCCTCGACGTCACCGTGCCCGACTCGCTGCCCCCCGCACACCCCCTCTGGGAGTGCGACAACGTCACCATCACCCCGCACCTCGCAGGCTCACAGGGCAACGAGTGGCGGCGACTGGTCGATCTGGCGGTCGGTGAGGCCGGCCGCTGGGCCGCGGGCGACGGATTCGCCCATCCCGTACGACGCGAAAGGCTGGCCTTCCTCGCATGACCGCACCCCATCCGGATTCCCCCCTCGAACTTCCCGCCGAGGACCGGGCGTCGAGCCCGCACACCGGCTACACCCGCGCGCACTGGGAGGCCGCTGCGGACGGACTGCTCAAGGCGGCCTGGCAGTGGGCCACACCCGGCGGCGCGCTGCTGGACCTGCCGGGCCGGCCGTCCGCCTCCGGGGTGCGCTCCGACGGGCTGGAGGGATACGCGCGTACGTTCCTCGCCGCCGCCTTCCGGGTCGCGGGCGCGGACGGCAAGGACCCGCACGGCTGGCTCGACCGGTACGCCGACGGACTCGCGGCCGGAACCCTCACCCCCGGCCGCGACGACGCCGAGTCCTGGCCGCTGATCCGTGACCACACCGTCTTCGGCCAGCCCATGGTCGAGTCGGCCTCGGTCGCCATCGGTCTGCGGCTGACCCGGCCATGGCTCTGGGACCGGCTGGAGTCCGGGGTCCGGGACCGTGCCGAGGAGTGGCTGCGCGGCGCGCTGCGCCACACCCCCGCGCCCAACAACTGGTACCTGTTCCCCTACTCCGTGGCCGCGTTCCTGGAATCCGTGGGCCGTGGGGACGCGGAGACGGCCCGCGCGAAGGAGCGCGCCCTCGGCCTGCTGGAGGGCTGGTACCGCGGCGACGGCTGGTACGCGGACGGCGACGGCCGCGCCTTCGACCACTACAACGGCTGGGCCCTGCATCTCTACCCCGTACTCGACGCACATCTGTCGGGCGACTCCGAGCTGTCCGAGCACTACGGTTCCCGGCTGCGCGAACACCTGGAGGGCTTCTCCCTGCTGTTCGGCGGCGACGGTGCGCCGATCCACTTCGGCCGGTCGCTGACCTACCGGTTCGCGGCTGCCTCGTCGGTCGCGCTCGGCGCCGTCACCGGGCACACACCGCTCACGCCCGGCGCCTCGCGGCGGGTGATCAACGGATCGCTGCGCTACTTCCTGGACCGCGGCGCCACCGGTACGGACGGGCTGCTGAGCCTGGGCTGGCACGGCCCGCACGAGGCGTCACTGCAGAACTACTCGGCACCCGCCTCGCCGTACTGGGCGTCCAAGGCCTTCGTCTCCCTGCTCGCCCCGGACAACCATCCGCTGTGGACCGCGACCGAGGAGCCCGCGCCGAGCGAGGGCCCCGACCGGGTGCTCGCGCTGCCCGCTCCCGGACTGCTCGTCCAGTCCACCCGGGCGGACGGAATCGTACGGCTGCACAATCACGGCAGCGACCATGTCCGCCCGCACGAAGGCGAGTCGGGGGTGGCGGACGACCCGCTGTACAGCCGTCAGTCGTACTCCACGGTGACGGGCCCCACGGCGAAGGGCAACCAGGCGGACAACCACCTGGCCGTGGTCGTCGCCGGAACGCGCAGCGGCCGTCGCTCCATCCGCCCGCTGGGCGCCGGCGGCGGTGACGACTGGGGCTGGGCCGCCTCGTGGCACCGACCGGTGTTCTCCTCCGGCGCGCCGATGGTGCCGGGGATGCGCGTGGAGAGTGTCACCGTGGCACGCGCCCGCTACGAGCTGAGGGTGCATCGGGTGCTCGGCGCGCCCGCCGGGGCCCGGGTGGAGCAGACGGGCTGGGCGACCGGCCCCGACGACACACTGACCTCCACGCTGCACGGACTGCACGGCTGGGGGACCCGGGACGGGGTACGGGCCCCGCAGGGCACGGCGTACACGCGCTGGGCGGTGGTGCCCCGGCTGTCCGCGGACGCGGAGGGCACGACGGTGCTGGTCGCGCTCGCCTCGCTGACCGCGGAGCCCGACCCCGGACCGCTGGACACGGTGGTGAACGGGGTCCGGGTGAACGGGGACACGGTGGAGGTCCGCTGGGCCGAGGACGGTACGACGACCCGGATCGGTTTCGAGCCGCTGAGCGTCACGCACGGCTGAGCGGAGGGGTCGCGCGGCGCGTGGTCGCGCGACCCCTTCACCCCTACGTGTCGGTCCGGATCACCACCACCAGCGTGCGTGGTCCGTGCACGCCCTCGACCCGCTCCAGCTCGATGTCGGACGTGGCCGAGGGGCCGCTGATCAGCGTCGTCGGCCGTTCCGGCACCAGTCGGGCCACCGCCTCCGGCACGCCGACCTCGACGGTCGACAGATCGACGACGCACACATGCAGGTCGGGGACGAGGGACAACGCCCGCCGCCCCTGGTCGGGCGAGCCGTCCAGGAAGATCGTGCCCGTCTCGGCGCAGCTGACGGCCGAGGCGGTGACGACCCCGTCCAGCGCGTCGAGACGGGGCGCCGGGACGGCGGCGGAGTCCTGCTCGACCTCGCCCTCGTAGCTGCCGAGCCAGGCCGGGTCGAGTCCGGCCGGCACACCGATCCGTCGGGCCTCGCGCTCCCGCAGTGCCTCGGCGACGGCGTCCGCCGTGCGGTCGGCGGTACAGGTGCGTACGTGTGCCTTGTAATCGGCGAGCCGGTCGGTGAAGAGTGCCAGCCGCTCGTCGTCGGGGAGGGTGCGGCCGGTGCGGTAGGCGCGGGGAACGGTGGTGTCCGGGGTGGGGGCGAGGGCCAGGGCGTCCTTGATCCTGCCCAGCACCGTTTCACGAGCGGTCGTCACTTCTCCCCGTCCTTCCGGTTCTTCCCGTACTCGTCGCTGGCGGCCCGCATCGCCGAGGCGCCCTCGGCCGATGCCAGCCAGGAGCGGAAGGTCTGCTTCGGCGGGGCGGCCGTGTCGCGGCTGTCGCTCCAGCCGTTGAACGGCGGCGGGAGACGGGAGATCTTCCCGTCCCGCCCGGCGATGACCCGGCCGAGGCCCGCCCCCTTCTGCGCGGCGGTGAACAGCTTCGGCTGCTTCATGACGGCGGCCGCGGCCTTCATGGCCAGTTTCTCCGCCGTCGTACCGGCCTGCTCGGTGTGCTGGTGGCGCAGCTCGACCAGCAGTGACGGGATGTCGATCTTGACCGGGCAGGCGTCGAAGCAGGCGCCGCAGAGGCTGGAGGCGTACGGCAGCGAGCTGTTGGGGTCGTCCTTGGCGGCGTGCATGCCGGCGAGCTGCGGGGTGAGGACGGCGCCGATCGGCCCGGGGTACGTGGATCCGTACGCATGGCCGCCGGCCCGTTCGTACACCGGGCAGACGTTGAGACAGGCCGAGCAGCGGATGCAGTTGAGCGCCTCGCGCCCGATCCGGTCGGCGAGCGCCGCGGTGCGTCCGTTGTCGAGCAGGACCAGATGGAAGTCCTGCGGTCCGTCGCCGGGTGTCACCCCGGTCCACATCGATGTGTACGGGTTCATGCGCTCCCCGGTCGAGGAGCGTGGCAGCAACTGCAGGAACACTTCGAGGTCCTGGTAGCGCGGCAGCACCTTCTCGATGCCCATGACGGTGATCAGGGTGTCGGGCATGGTCAGACACATACGGCCGTTGCCCTCGGACTCCACGACGGAGAGGGTTCCGGTCTCGGCGATACCGAAGTTGGCCCCGGAGACGGCCACCTTGGTCGTCATGAACTTCTCGCGCAGATAGGCGCGGGCCGCGGCGGCGAGATGCGCGGGTACGTTGTCGAGGCCCGGATCGACGCCCGGGATCTCCTTGAGGAAGATCTGCCGGATCTCATCGCGGTTGCGGTGGATGGCGGGGACCAGGATGTGCGACGGCTTGTCGTGCGCGAGCTGGACGATCAGTTCGGCGAGGTCCGTCTCGTACGGGGTGATGCCGACGGATTCGAGGTGCTCGTTGAGGCCGATCTCCTGGGTGGCCATCGACTTGACCTTGATGACGTCGCGGCTGCCCGTCGCCTGGACCAGCCGGGCGACGATCTCGTTGGCCTCGACTCCGTCCCGCGCCCAGTGGACGGTGCCGCCACGCTCGGTGACCTTGTGCTCCAGTTGTTCCAGGAGTTCGGGGAGCCGGTTCATGGTGTCGGTCTTGATGGCCGAGCCGGCGTCTCGCAGTTCTTCCCAGTCGGGCAGTTCGCCGGTGACGTTCAGGCGCTTGGCGCGGATCGTACGGGTGGCCCGGCCGAGGTTGCGGCGCAGTTGTTCGTTGCGCAGTTCGTCGTGGGCGGCGGCGGGGAACTTCCGGTCGCCGCGCAGATTGCCCGTTCCGTACGGGGAACGGGGCGGGGTCGCGGGCATGCCGAGGAAGGTGCTGCTCATCGGACGGCCTCCGTCGGGACGTACGGCGAGGTGCGGGTGGCGGAGAGGATCTGCGCGAGGTGCAGGGTGCGGGTGCCCGAGGCGATACGGGAGAGCCCGCCGCCGATGTGCATCAGGCAGGAGGAGTCCCCCGCGGTGCAGACATCGGCCCCGGTGGTGGCGATGTTGCGCATCTTGTCCTGGAGCATGGCCGTCGACGTCTCGGCGTTCTTGACGGCGAAGGTGCCGCCGAATCCGCAGCAGGAGTCGGCTTCGGGGAGCTCGACGAGGTCGATGGAGTCGACGGCGCGGAGCAGCTTCAGCGGCTTGTCGCCGACGCGGAGCATGCGCAGGGAGTGGCAGGTGGGGTGGTAGGTCACCCGGTGCGGGAAGTAGGCACCGACGTCGGTGACGTCCAGGACGTCGACGAGCAGCTCCGACAACTCGTACGTCTTGGCCTTGACGGTGGCGACGCCCGCGCGCAGCGCCGCGTCCCCGTACCGCGCGGCGACGATCTCGTGCTGGTGCCGGACCGAACCCGCACACGATCCGGACGGCATGACGACGGCGTCGATCGCCGCGTCACCGAACTGCTCGGCGAAGTTCCTTACCAGGGGGACGGGTTCGCGCTGGTATCCGGTGTTGACGTGCATCTGGCCGCAGCAGGTCTGCCCCGGCGGGAACACCACGTCATGGCCCAGTCGGGCGAGCAGGACCGCGGTCGATTTCACCGCCTCGGGGAAGAGCGTGTCTCCCAGACAGGTGGCGAAGAGTCCGATGCGCATGGGTCTCTCCGATCTTCTCTCCATTTATATGGTCCGACCATACTAGCCTCGGTCCGAAACATGAAGGATGCGGCGCTCGGGGCGGCGCGCCATGTCGGTCATATACATGACAAATCCGGGGCCGAAGAGGCGTTGATGATGCGCACGCCCCACTCTCAAAGACGCTCCGCGTTCTCGTCGACCAGCGTGCCGTGGAGGCTGCGGATGTGCCGCTCGACCAGGTCGGCGGCCTTCTCGCCCTGGCCCGCGCGCACCAGCCGCAGGAGTTCGGCGTGTTCCGCGTTGAGCGCGGCGGCCGTGGCCGGCCAGTCCTCGGCCCGCTCCAGGGCGCGCAGGATCAAGGGACGCACCGACTCGCGTACGGCGGAGGTGAGCGTGGAGGTCAGCGCGTTGCCGGAACCGCGCGCGACATGCACGTGGAAACGGGTGTCCAGGTCATTGAACTCGGACACCGCGACATCCGGCTCCCCCATGCGCACGACCAGGGTCTCCGCCTCGTCGAGGTCCTCCTCCGAGGCGTACCGTGCGGCCGCCTCGAAGCTGGACCTCTCCAGCACCACACGCGCCTCCAGGACGTCCTGGAGGCTGTAGCTTCCCAGAGCGAAGTGCAGACGAAGCAGCCGCCCGAGGGCGTCGTCTGGGTTCCGCACGATCCGCGCCCCGGCATCCGGCCCCCGGCCGGGCTGGGCGACCAGCACACCGATGGTCTCCAGCACGCGCAGCGCCTCGCGCAGTGCGGACCGGCTCACCCCGAGCACCGGAGCGAGCTCCCGCTCGGGCGGCAGCCGGTCACCGGCCCTGAGCTCCCCGGCGAACACCCGCTCCTCGATGCTCCGGAGCACGAGTTCATGCGTACGGGACTGCCGTACGGGTTGCCACTCGACGGGCATCCCGTCACCCCCTGCCTCGGCCGGAATCGTCCGGTGTCGTCTCGTCTGCCGCCGATCTTCAACTATGTCACACATCACGTATGGTCGGACCAAAGGTTGCCGGAATCACGTACCTGCCCGGCAGCCGCGCTCGGACGCGGTCCGCCGACGGCGACCGTCGCCACCGCAATGTCGGGCCGCGCGCCGGACCGGGCCCCGTGCGCGGCTCGCCGCCCGTGCGGTTCCCCGCTGTCGCGTGATGCGGCCCGCCGTTCAGTCGTCGAAGGAACCGTGCCGACCGGCGCCGCCGCCGAACCGGTCCGCACCGGCCTGCGTCTCCCCCGCCGTGAGGGGCACCATGCCGTGCCGGTACTCCCCCGCCAGGGCCTCCGCCTCACTCAGACCGTGCTGCTCCCTGACCGAGAGCCGGTCGTGACGCAGGCACAGCTGGGGGAACGCGGCGATCTCCCGGGCGAGCCGCTCCGCCGCGCGCCGGGCCTCGCCGGGCGGCACGATCCGGTTGACGAGCCCCATGGCGCAGGCCTCGGAAGCCGGAACGGGGCGCCCGGTGAGAATCATGTCCATGGCCCGGCTCTCGCCGATGAGGCGCGGCAGCCGTACGGTTCCGCCGTCCACCAGTGGCACTCCCCAGCGGCGGCAGAACACCCCGAACACCGCGTCGTCCTCCGCCACGCGCAGATCGCACCAGAGGGCCAGCTCAAGTCCCCCTGCCACGGCATGCCCCGAGACCGCCGCGATGACGGGCTTGCTCAGGCTCATACGGGTCGGGCCCATCGGCCCGTCGCCCTCGGCCCGGACCTCGTTGCCACGCTCCGTACCGATGCCCTTCAGGTCGGCACCGGCACAGAACGTACCTCCCTCGCCCCACAGCACGGCGACGGCCGCATCCGGGTCGGCGTCGAACTCGCGGAAGGCGGCGGCCAGTCGGTTCGCCGTCGGGCCGTCCACGGCGTTGCGGACCTCGGGCCGGCTGAGGATCACCGTGAGGACGGGGCCGTCGCGTTCGATCCGTACCGCAGGTGTCTCGATCATCGTCGCCCTCCACAGGGGTCGCGCGGGTCCCGGGGGAGGATCTTCCCGACCGGGGAGTACGGGATGGTGGCCACGAAGCGCGCGTTCTTCGGAGCCTGTTCCGGCCGCCGCGCAGGGGTGGCCTCACCCCCGTGCGCTGGGCGACGGCCCTCCGTCCGGGTGCGGCCGGATTCATCTGATTCTCACGCAACCGTTCTACCGTGGATCGCGTGACCCAGACGAGCCCGCCCGGCTGGCATCCAGACCCCGGGTATACAGGAATCGGCCCCGTTCAGGAACGCTGGTGGGACGGCAACCAGTGGACCGACCATCTCCGACTGCCGCCCGCCACGATCAGGCGTCGGCGGATACGCATCGGCGTCACCGCGGGTGTGGTGGCGCTCGCCGCGATCGGTACAGGCGTCCTTCTTCTGTCGGATCCTTCCGGCGGCCCCGAGGAGAACGCGGCCACGGCTCCGTCCACCGCGCCCTCCGGCGCTCCCGGTGGCGGCGGGCGCGGGGGCGGCGGCGAGAGCCGGGCACCCGAGCGGCAGTTGCCGCAGACCGAGGACGGCTACGCCACCGATCTGGCCGGGGGCATCAGCCTCCCCGTGCCCGACGGCTGGAAGGGCAAGTCGGGAATCGCGGGGGCGGACGTGACCACCGGTGAGTACGCCTGCCCCGGTGACACGTCCCAGCAGTGTGTGCGCGGCGGCGTCTCCTCCATGCCGGCGACGGCCCTGAAGCTCGACACCACCACGGCCAAGGCCACAGCGACGAAGGACATCTCCGCCAACGCCACGGAGTCCTACGGCGAGAAGATCTACGGGGGCATCA
This sequence comes from Streptomyces sp. NPDC093149, assembly GCF_044754145.1. Taxonomy (NCBI): domain Bacteria; kingdom Bacillati; phylum Actinomycetota; class Actinomycetes; order Kitasatosporales; family Streptomycetaceae; genus Streptomyces; species Streptomyces sp. NPDC093149. The sequence goes on along the minus strand of NZ_JBIVON010000015.1, from coordinate 112,486 downwards.
CCTCGCATCAGGAACTCAGGTCCGAGCCGGTCACGGTGGCCGGCCAGCAGGGCTACCTGGTGCGCTGGAAGGTGGTGACGAAGAACGGCGACGACGGGTACGTGCAGTCGCTGGCCTTTCCGTCCCCCCGCTCCAAGGAGATGATGATCGTCGTCCGCTCCGGCTTCGACATCAACGCCAAGGCACCGGCGCTGTCCGTCATGGACGACATCACCAAGGGCATCAAGGCCGCCTCGGGCGCGGGCTCGGGCCCCGGCACCACCGCATAAGGGCTGACCGCGATCACGCCGAGCGTGCGGGGACGGTCGACGGGTGTGAGTACAAGGGATCAACCGGCTGAGTACGTCGGCCGATTCACCGGCGGGCCGCGGCTGGTCGAATGGCGGCCATGGCTCCTGACGCACCGCACCGCCCCCGCCTGCAGCACGTCACCACGGCAGGTACGGCCCTTGCCGTGACCCTGACCCCGCTGGTGATCGGTGTACTGCTCGCCAAGTCCATGGCGACGGACCCCATGACACCGGTCAACGCGATGGTCACCAGGGGCGGGCAGCCCGTACCCGTGTCGCCCACGCAGTTGGGCCGATGCGGCAGGCATGCGCTGCGCGGGTGGAAGCGCCCGCTGATCGCGTACAAGCGCCCGCGAGCGCTCGCGCGACGGTGCCCCGGGGTACCGTCGCGCGAGCGCTGAGACAACCGCGCGCCCGGCGCACCCGGGCGGGGTTGACGTATCAGTCCCGTCGGCAGTGCAGGAACAACTGGGGCTCGGCCACCGCCGCTTCATGGGCCGGGGTGAACAGGCCGGCCTGCTGCCACAGGACCGTGAATCCGGCCCCGGCGACCAACTCGGTGAACTCCTCGGCGCCGAAGCTGGTCGCCCGCACCTCATGGCCCATGAAGACCACACTGACGTCCTCGGCGTCCACCGGTACCGTCGCGACGACCAGGTGCCCGCCGGGGACCAGCAGCCGCGCCAGCTTCCGCATCAGTCGGGACTGGTCGTCGCGGGACATCTGCAGCAACGAGAAGTACACGCAGATCGCGTCGAAACTCCCTTCTTCCAGCGGGAGTTCACGAATGTCCGCGCACTCGAAGGACGCGCCGGGCACCTGCCCCGCCGCCAGTTCCACCATGACGGGCGAGACATCGACTCCCAGCACGTCATGACCGGCCTCGGCCAGGACCTGTGCGGTCGGCCGGCCCGTTCCGCTGCCCACGTCCAGGACCCTGCTGTGCGGTGCGAGGTGCTCCAGCAGCCGGCGCAGCGAGGCATGGTGGGTGGTGGATCCGGCGAACGCCCGCTCGTACTCGGCCCCCAGGGCGTCGAACACCCTGGCGGCGGCGAGGCCGTGGTCGTCGTCCATCGATGTGATTCCTTCCGTTGTCCGGGACGGCTCCCGGGATCGTTCCATCCTTCGAGAATCCGTTCAACGCACCACCCTGGCAGTGAAGATGGCGAATCCGGCAGCAGCACGGCGAGCGGTCCGGCGGCCTCGTTCCCGTCCGGCGGCCCGGAGAGAAAAATCCGGTGCCCGGCCCGCGCCCGTCTCACTACACTCGCCACGAATCGCACGTCGCATCGCGGCGCGCACCGTGACAACGAGGGGAGGCCGGCCATGCGTCATCGCACCGCCGTGGTCGTCCCCCGGTCCCGGTACGAGGTGATCCTGGTGTCTTCGTCCGCCCGGTGCCCGCTGCGCGGCCGGCACCGGATGTCCGTGACGAACGACTGACGTCCTCCCGAGGTGCTCCGGGCCGATCCGACGGCTCGTCACCGGTGCGGTGCGCCGCATCGGGGGGCATCCGCGTGGCCCGCCGACGGGCCGGTTCGTCCGGCGATCGCGCCGCTTCATCCGGATCACCCCGAAAGGCAACCGGCCGTGCGTACCGACCTGCACCGTCATCCCATCAGTCCGCTGAACGGCGTTCGTAATCTGGGCATCCTCGCCCACGTCGACGCCGGAAAGACCACCGTCACCGAACGGATCCTCTACCTCACCGGCACCACTCACAAGCGGGGTGAGGTCCACGACGGGACGACCGTCACCGACTTCGACCCCCAGGAGCGCGATCGCGGTATCACCATCTTCGCCGCCGCGGTGAGTTGTACCTGGGACGGCCACCGGATCAATCTGATCGACACCCCCGGCCACGTCGACTTCTCCGACGAGGTGGAGCGCTCGCTGCGGGTGCTCGACGGCGCCGTCGCGGTGTTCGACGCCGTCGCGGGGGTCGAGCCGCAGAGCGAGACGGTGTGGCGGCAGGCCGACCGGCACGGGGTACCGCGGATCGCCTTCGTCAACAAACTGGACCGCGCCGGGGCCGACCTCGACACGGCGGTCGCTTCGATACGCGAGCGGCTGCACACGGTTCCGCTGGCCGTGCAGATGCCGATCGGGAAGGAGGACGGATTCACCGGAGTGGTGGACCTGCTGCGCATGCGGGCGCTGGTCTGGTCCGACGACGGCGCCGCGTTCGAGGAGGGGCGGGTACCCGACGACCTCCGCGAGGAGGCGCACCGACTGCGCGGGCTGCTCGAGGAGACCGTGGCGGAACTGCACCCGGCGGCGCTGGAGGAGTTCTGCGCTCGGTCGACGGTCTCGGCACCGACCCTCGCCGCCGCACTGCGCGATCTGACCCGTACCGGTGAGGCCGTCGTCGTGTTGTGCGGGTCGGCCTACCGCAACCGGGGCATCGAGCCGCTGCTGGAGGCCGTCGTGGCCTACCTGCCCTCGCCCCTGGATGTGCCCGCGGTACGCGGCACGCTGGACGGCGCGGTGCAGGAGCGGCCCGCCGACCCGGCGGCGCCGTTCGCCGCGCTGGTGTTCAAGGTGAACTCGACCGCCACCGGGCGGCTGACCTACCTGCGTGTCTACTCGGGAACGATCCGGAAGGGGGACACCGTGCTGGACGTGGGCGCGCGGCGCACCGAGCGGATCGGCCGGATCCTGCGGGTGCAGGCCGGACGGCACTCGGATGTGGACCGGGCGGTCGCCGGGGACATCGTCGCGGTGATCGGGCTGAAGGCGGCCCGCGCCGGGGCGACCCTGTCCGCGCCCGCGACGCCCCTGGTCCTCGAACCGCCTTCCGTGGCCGATCCGGTCGTCTCCGTGGCGGTCGAGGCCCGCCGGAGCATCGACACCGACCGATTGGTGTCGGCGCTGGCACGGCTGGTGGAGGAGGATCCGTCGCTGGCGGTCCGGACCGATCCCGAGACCGGTCAGACGGTGCTGTCGGGCATGGGGGAACTCCATCTGGAGGTCGCGGTGGAGAAGATCCGGCGAGCTCACGGGCTGGATGTCGGCGTCGGCCGTCCGCAGGTGGCGCTCCGGGAGACGGTGGTCCGGGGCGTGTCCGGGCTGGTGTACCGGCATGTCAAGCAGGACGGAGGCGCAGGCCAGTTCGCTCATGTCGTTCTCGACGTGGAACCGTGGGATGCCACGGGTGACGACGGCGGTGGCGGGGCGACGGACTTCGTGTTCCGGTCCACCGTCGTGGGTGGCCGGGTGCCGCAGGAGTTCGTCCGTGCGGTGGAGGCCGGCTGCCGGGACGCCCTGGCCGAAGGCCCCCTGGGCGGGCACCCGGTGACCGGGCTCCGGGTCACGCTGACCGACGGGGCGACCCACTCCAAGGACTCCTCGGAGATGGCGTTCCGGACGGCCGGCCGACTCGGGCTGCGGGAAGCGCTGCGCAGCAGCGTGATGGTGCTGCTGGAACCGGTGGCCGAGGTCACGGTCACCGTGCCCGACGACGCCGTGGGCGGGGTGCTCGGCGACCTGGCGGCACGGCGTGGGCGGGTCTCGGGCTCGACGGCGCGGGCGGGCACCTCGGTGCTCACCGCTGCCGTGCCGCTGGCGGAGCTGTTCGGCTACGCCACCCGGCTGCGCAGCCGCACCCGTGGCCGGGGAACGTTCACCACCCGGGCCACCGGCTACGCCCCGGTGCCGAGCGCGGTGTCATCCGCCGGGGCATCGGCCCGGTAGTGACCGTGCCGGCTCTGCCCGTTCGCGGGCGGGGCCGGCACGACCGCCGCGTGCACAGCGGCCATGCGGGCCGTGTGACCGAGCCGCCCTGGTCGATCCACCGGGCCCGGTGCGGTATTCGGCACCCGTCTTCGTGTACGCGACCGGTCGACCCGGGACAGTGCTCGCTGATTCACTGCGTGCGGACCCCACCGACCGGGACCGTACGGCTCTCACGCCCCGGGTCGGCGGGGTCCGCGGGAAGCCCCTGCGCGCCGTTCGCGGTGTTCGGCGCGCAGGGGCCCGGGGATTGTGGCCTAGAGTGCGGTTGTGCCGTCGTACAGCATTGGGCAGGCAGCGCGGCTGCTCGGAGTCAGCTCGGAGACCGTCCGCCGGTGGGCGGACGGCGGCAGGCTGCGCATGGGCCGGGACGGCTCGGGCAACCGGGTGATCGACGGAGCGAGTCTGGCGGCCTTCGCCAAGGAGCGTGGGTCCGGCCTGCACGCCGTGCCGGACGAAGTGCCCACGTCCGTGCGCAATTCCTTCGCGGGGATCGTGACCGCTCTACGGGTCGACGACGTGACGGCACAGGTGGAGGTCCAGTCGGGGCCGCACCGGCTGGTGTCGCTCGTGACGCGCGAGGCCGTCGACGAACTCGGGCTGGCCGTCGGGGTCACCGTCACCGCTCGGGTGAAGTCGACGAACGTCCACATCGACCTGCCCTGACCCCCACGGCCGTCAGCGGCACAGCAGTGCCGCGCGCAGATCCAGCTTGTGGTCGAGGCGGGAGATGTCCCGGCCCGTGAGACTTTCGATGCGCTGGATGCGGTAGTGGACCGTGTTCACGTGGAGGTGCAGGGCCTCGGCGGTCCTGGCCCAGGAGCAGTTGTGCGCCAGGAAGACTTCGAGCGTCGCGAGCAGCGTGGCGTTCGAGGATCGATCGGCGTGCAGGAGCGGGCCGAGCACCGTCTCGCGGTAGACGGCCCGCACGTCGTGGGGCACGCCCGCCACCAGCGTCTCCAGGCTGGAGAGGTCGTCGACGGCTGCCACCCGCGCGATGTGCGGGGCCGTCGTGCGGGCCGCGGCGAGCGCGTGGCGGGCCTGCGCGAGGGCCGTGCCCAGTTCCTCGGGGGCGGCGACGGGCCGGCTGACCCCTGCGTGCAGAACGGCATCGGGGCGGCAGGCCTGCAGCAGTGGCCACACCTCCCCCAGCCCTGCCCGGACATCGCATTCCCCCTCCTTCGTCCGAGGGGCGACGACCGCCACCGCCTCGCCGCCGGGACGCTCGGCGACGGCGAAGGAGAGCGAAGAAAGATGGTTCAGCGCCTCCGTGAGCGCGTCACGGCTTCCCGAGCCGTCCTCCGGCGACGTCGGCGAAGCGACCACGACGGTGTAGGGCCCCTTCTCCGCCAGTCCGCACGAACTCAGCGCATTCTGCAGGGCGTTCACGTCGGGGTACGCCGCGCCGACGAGTCCCGTCAGCCGGCTGCCGGCTTCTCGGCCCGCGGCCCCTCGCCGGTCGCCGCGGCGCCGATGCCGCCCCAGAAGCTCGGCTATCTCCTGCAGAACGCGCGGTGGCGCCTGTCCCTCGTCCGGCAGATGGAGGTGCCAGGCGTCGAAGGCGGAGTCGTCGGCCTCGATCCGCAGCGTCGTGCCGCGTGCTTCGCGCAGACGCTCCGCCGCCTGCCGGGCGGGCAGTTCGGGTGCCGCGGCGGTGCGGGCGACCGTACGGCCGCTGCCGGTCAGAAGGTAGCAGGGGGGCGTGCCGAGATGAGCGAACGCGCGGTCCAGCAGATCGGCCGCCGAGGCGCCGCGCTCCAGTTCGCGGCCCAGTTCCCCGCGTACGTTCTCGGGGAGCGCGTAGTGGTCCGTGGGGCGGCGGCTGAGGTCTCCCCACTGGCGGAGGTAGACCGCTTCGGTGATCGCCCGGAAGCTCGTGTGCGCCGGAACGGCCAGCAGTGCGATCCGGTGCCTGCGGCAGGCGTCGACCAGCTCGCCGGGGACCTCGCCGTGTGTCTCCTCGCCCGCGAGGAGTGCCACGGCTCCGGCGGCGCGCAGGGCGGAGACGAAACGCTCGGTCTTGTCCCGGCCGCCGTCCGGACTCCACCACACGAGGCCGCTGAGGACGATCTCCCCCGGCTGGAGAAACCGGGCCGGGTCCTCCAGGTCGGTGGCCGTCACCCCGCTGATCTCTTGGCCGAGCAGCGCCTTCTCGCCCCAGAGCAGAGCGAGGTCGAGGCGGTCGAGCCGGAGGAGATGTTCGACGTGCATGCGGGCTCCTTGCGCGGTCGCGGGGCAAGCCCGCATCTCACATTTACGAGGCAAATACGAGTGGGGACATCGTAGATGCCCGAATGCAGGCACAAAATGCCTCTTGGTGGATCCTCCAGAACGTGACTTTGCCGGGTGGAGGTTTTCCGGGCTTCGAACCAGTCGTCCCCCTGGGCCCTTCCGGGCTTCACTGGCGTGAACACACCGGTCGGGAGGCGTGGGGCGAGATGGATCTGAACACGGTCACAGACGTACGGGACGCGTGTCTGCGCGAGCCGTGGCGGCCGGGCGACGCCTGGCTGGGAGGAGGGACGTATCTGTTCTCCGAGCCACAGCCGCACCTGCGGCGGCTGATCGACCTGAGCCGGATGGGCTGGGAGCCGCTCGTACTCCACGAGGACGGGTCGCTGGAGATCGCCGCGACCTGCACGATCGCTCGGCTCTCCCGTTTCGCGCGGACGCCGGGCACGGTCGCGGGTCCGCTGTTCGAGCAGTGCTGCCGGGCCTTTCTGGCCTCGTTCAAGATCTGGAACATGGCGACCGTCGGCGGGAACCTGTGCAACGGCCTGCCCGCCGGGCCGATGATCTCGCTGACCGCCGCGCTCGACGGGGAGTGCCGCCTGCGGGCACAGGACGGCTCGCTGCGGCACGTGAAGGTCGTCGACTTCATCACCGGTGCGGGACGCAAGAACCTCGCGGAGGGCGAACTGCTGCGCTCCGTCACGCTGACCGGCCGGGCGATGCGATGCCGTACGGCGTTCCGGCAGGCGTCGCTGTACGGGCTGGGGCGCTCGGGCGCGCTGGTGATCGGGACGCTCGATCCGGTGGACGGCTCACTGGCGGTGACGATCAGCGCGGCGACCGTACGCCCGTTCCGCCTCTGGTTTCCGCTGCCGCCGGACGCCGAGGGGCTTCGGGACGCGATCGCGTCGGGCATCGGCGCGAACGACTGGTTCGACGACATCCACGGACTGCCCGAGTGGCGGCGGCACATGGGTTTCCGCCTCGCCGAAGAGGTCCGCCGTGAACTGACCCGCCCCGCTCAGGAGGGTGCCCGATGAGCTTCCATATCCGGATCAACGAGCAGACGTTCGAGGACGCACCGCGCGCCGGCCAGTGTCTGCGCACCTACCTGCGCGAACGCGGCTGGTTCGGCGTGAAGAAGGGCTGCGACGCCGGGGACTGCGGCGCCTGCACCGTCCACGTGGACGGCGAACCGGTCCACAGCTGCGTGTATCCGGCGGTACGCGCCTCGGGCCGCGATGTGACCACCGTCGAGGGTCTCGCCTCGTCCGGGGGCGAACTCCACCCCGTACAGCAGAAGTTCCTCGACGCACAGGGATACCAGTGCGGCTTCTGCACGGCCGGCTTCCTGATGACCACCGCCGCACTCGAAGCCGAACGGGGCACCGCGCACGACGACGGCAAGCTCGACGATCTGCCCCGCGCGTTCAAGGGCAACATCTGCCGCTGTACCGGCTACCGCGCCATCGAGGACGCCGTACGGGGCGTGCAGCACACCGAACGCCCCTGTGCGGGACAGGCCGTGGGCAGGAATGTCGGCGCACCGGCCGGCCCCCAGGTCGTCACCGGCACCGCCCGCTACACCTTCGACATCGAGGTGCCCGGCCTGCTGCACATGAAGCTGTTGCGGTCCCCCCACCCGCACGCCCGGATCGTCGCCGTCGACGCCTCCGCCGCCCTGCGGGTCCCCGGCGTACACGTCGTGCTCACTCACGAGGACGCCCCTGCCACGCTGTACTCCAGTGCCCGCCACGAGCACCCCACGGAGGACCCCGACGACACCCGTGTCCTGGACAGCGTCGTCCGGTACGTCGGACAGCGGGTCGCCGCCGTCGTCGCCGACAGCGAGCAGGCGGCCGAGGAGGGCTGCCGCCGGATCGAGGTGACGTACGAGGAACTTCCGTACGTCACCGACCCGGAGGCCGCGATGCTGCCCGGCGCGCCGGCGCTGCACGGCGACAAGGGGCCCCGGTCGCGGATAGCCCGCGCCGCGGACAACGTCGCGGGCGAGGTGCACGGCGAGATCGGCGACGTCGAGCAGGGCTTCGCCGAGGCCGATGTCGTGCACGAGGAGACCTTCCGCACTCAGCGCGTGCAGCACGCCAGCCTCGAAACCCACGGCTGCGTGGCGTACTTCGAGCCGAAGGAGGACGGGACGGGCGAGCGCCTGACCGTGCGCTCCTCCACCCAGACACCGTTCCTGACCCGGCGCGCCCTGTGCGCGCTGTACGGCCTGCCGGAGGACGAGGTCCGTGTGGTCGCGGGCCGTGTCGGCGGCGGGTTCGGCGGCAAGCAGGAGATGCTCACCGAGGACATCGTGGCGCTTGCCGCGCTGAAGCTGCGTCGGCCGGTGAAGCTGGAGTACACCCGCGCCGAGCAGTTCCACGGTGCGACCACCCGGCATCCCTTCATCATCGGCATCAAGGTCGGGGCCCGCGCGGACGGCACCCTGACCGCTGTGCAGATGCGGGTGGTCTCCAACACGGGCGCGTACGGCAACCACGGCCCGGCCGTCATGTTCCACAGCGTGGGTGAGTCCTTCGCCGTCTACCGCGCCCCGCACAAGAAGGTGGACGCCTACTCCGTCTACACCAACGCCGTCCCCGCGGGCGCGTTCCGGGGGTACGGACTGGGCCAGGTAACCTTCGCCGTCGAGTCCGTGATGGACGAGCTCGCCCGCCGCCTCGGCATGGATCCGCTGGCCCTGCGCGAGCAGAACATCATCGGTCCGGGCGAGCCGATGCACAGCCCCATCGGCGAGGAGGAGGACCTGCACATTGCCTCCTACGGACTCGACCAGTGCCTGTCCGTGGTCCGCCGGGCCATCGCCGAGGACACCAGCGACCAGGACGTGCCCGAGGGGTGGCTCACCGGCCAGGGCACCGCAATGGCCATGATCGCCACCGGCCCGCCCGGCGGCCACTACGCCGACGCCCGCGTCTCCCTCCTGCCCGACGGCACGTACGACATCGCCGTCGGTACCGCCGAGTTCGGCAACGGCACCACCACCGTCCACAAGCAGATCACCGCCGGCGCCCTGAACACCACCGAGGGAAGGATCACGATCCGGCAGTCCGACACCGACGTCGTACGCCACGACACCGGGGCCTTCGGCTCCGCCGGCACCGTGGTCGCGGGCAAGGCCGTTCTGCTGGCCGCGCAGTCGCTCGCGGAGCGGCTGCGCACGCTCGCCGCCCGCCACACCGGCGTGGCGCGGCACCTGTGCGCGCTCGGGGCCGAGGCCGTCGACTGCGCCGGCCGGCTCGTCACGCTCAAGGAGTTGCACGAGATGGCTCACACGACCGGCGCCGCGGACGAACTCGCCGCCGACGGCCACTGGGGCGGCTCGCCCCGCTCCGTCGCCTTCAACGCCCAGTGGTTCCGGATCGCCGTCGACCCCGGCAGCGGAGAGATCCGCATCCTGCGCAGTGTCCACGCCGCCGACGCCGGCAAGGTCATGAACCCGATGCAGTGCCTCGGGCAGGTCGAGGGCGGGGTGGCCCAGGCACTGGGGGCGACCCTCTTCGAGAACGTACGACTCGACGAGCGCGGCGAGGTCACCACGGCCGCGTTCCGCCGCTACCGGCTCCCCCAGTACGCCGACGTCCCCCGGACCGAGGTCCATTTCACGCAGACCACCGACGCGATCGGCCCGCTCGGCGCCAAATCCATGAGCGAGAGCCCCTTCAACCCCGTCGCGCCCGCCTTCGCCAACGCTCTGCGCGACGCGACCGGAATCCGCTTCACCGAACTCCCCCTCACCCGCGATCGCGTCTGGCTCGCTCTCAGCCGGCACGCACACACCGCCGCCGAGGACCGGCCTCTTGGTTCATGAACCTGGAGAATGCGAACGCCTCACTCGTAGCAAGCTCACAATCGCACGCGAAACAGCGTGTTCTGGGTGGCAATCACGATTCCCGCCCCGGGCGGTCGGGTATCACTGGGCGCAGTCGCGGCACCGACCGCCCGAAGGGGATTGACGATGAGCCGGCTCAGCACTCCACCGCATTCGACCACCGCCCGGCACGGCACCTTCGCACTCTGGGGGGAGGTAGCCCTTCCGACGACACTGACCGTCGCCGACCTGCGGCAGGGCTGGACCCAGCACCGTGCCGACGTCGTGTTCGACTGCGCGACCGCCGGGCCGCAGCATCACACCTTCGAAGGACCGCTGCTGCGCGAGGTCGTGAGCCGGACGCGGCCGCACTTCGACCCGGCCCGGCGCAAGGACCGCTCCCGCTTCCTGCTCGCCGTGAGCGGCGGCGACGGCCACCACACCGTCCTGTCGTGGGCGGAGATCGACACCGACTTCGGCAACGCCCCCATGCTCCTCGCGACGTGCATGGACGACAAGGATCTCGACACGGCCGGCACCCAGCTCGTCGTCCCGTCCGACCGCTGCGGCGCCCGCTACGTCAGCGCCGTCACGACCATCTGGATCGGCGCGTGCCGCATGCCCGGTGCCCCCTCGCGCTGACGTCCTGGTACACGATGGCGAGCGGGCTCCCGGCGCCATGCGGCTTCGGGTCCCCACCACCAGCCCCATGCCCCATGCGTCCGGGCCTCCATCGACGGCGACCGTGGCGATGCCGAAGGCAGCGCCGGCGACGCCGGCAGCGGACAGTCGCCGGCGAAAGCGCTCGGACCGGCCAACCACAGCGCTCAGCCACACTCCCGGCCCCACCCGGGAGGCGCTCAGCCCACAACCCGCTGCAACGTGACTCAAACGAGTTCGGGCCGCGGTTCGCGTCGCGGTTCCGGCAGATACGCCGACGCGGCCTTCCGTTCCCACAGCTTGGTGGTCCGTACGTAGCCGTAGACCACTGAGGTCATCGCCAGAACGAGCAGCGGCCCGAACACCCACGGATGTCCGGCCATCTCCACCGACAGATAGCGATACGAAGCCAAGAGCCCAGCGAAGACTGCGGCGCCGTAGACGACCAGCTGGATTCCCGACCGGTCCCAGCCGCGGTCGAGCGAGCGCAGCGCCGTCTCGATCGTGAGCGTGAACACCACACCGGCAATGATGTCCGCGCCGTAGTGGTAGCCGAAGCCCAGCGTCGCGCCGAGCGTGGCGATCAGCCAGAACGCCCCTGCGAATCGCAGAGCCAGCGGGCCCTTGCGGGAATGAAGGAAGATCGCGGTAGCCCACGCCGTGTGCAGACTCGGCATGCAATTGCGCGGGGTGATCTCGTCGAAGAGCATCGGGTGCGGGGTATTGACCGGCGGCGGCGTGTCCGGCCACAGGTTGGCCACCGCCCAGTGCCCCCCGTCCGCGCCATAGGCGAAGATCGGTCCGACCACCGGGAAGATCATGTAGATGCCCGGCCCGAGCAGGCCGATGACCAGAAAGGTACGCACCAGATGATGGCCCGGGAAGCGGCGCTCGACCGCCACGTTGCGCAGCTGGTAGAGCGCGACGACGACCGCGGCCACCGCGAGCTGAATGTAGACCCAGTCGAGAACGTGGGCGCCGACCGTGCCGGTGGCCGCGACAATCCGGCCCACCAGCCACGACGGGTTGCCCAACGCATGATCGGCGGTTGCCACGTACTGGTCGAGCACCTCCGGGCGGGTCTTCGCCGTGATCAGCAGCCAGGTGTAGCCGGTCTTGCGGCCGGCCACCAGCAGCAGGGCCAGTCCGACGCCTTTCAGCAGCAGGACACGGTCCCGGCCGGTGCGGCGCGTGACAGCGATGACGGCACAGGCCAAAGTCACCCACAACGCGCCGTTGCCGAACATCATCTCGGCGTCGACCGCCCGCCGCACGAGCCAGAAGACGACGTCGATGCCGATCGCGGCGCCGGCGGCGATGAACCGCTGCCGCCAGGTGAGCACCACCGTCATCAACGCCATACTGACGTACAACACCGTCCCCGATTTGGGGGCGAATATCACCTCGCGCGCCTGGTCGGTGATCGGCCCCCGCTCGCCGTACCGACGCGCGGCGACCTCCAGTGCAATGAGGAATCCGAGGGCCGCCACACTCACCGCGACCCACAGCATGACGCGTGGTTGACGCCATGCAGCGAACCTGGTTCCGAGGTCTATTCGCGAGAACATTCGCGTTATCGTGGATATCAATTTTCAGCCGCTTTGTCATATTTCAATGCGATCGTTGCGAGCTCGAACATGCTAACGGAACGGGGGCGTTTCGCTGATCACAGGTACGCCGAATACAGCGATCAGCCCCCCCTTTCCCGCGGCCAGGCCGGACCCGAAACGCCGCGCACCCCGCACGGCCCCTGATCAGGGCGGCGCAGGCGGCCCGATGGACGGGAGGGCGGGTGTCGGGGCGAGCCCGACGGCGACCGTGGCGGTCGAGGGCAGCGCGAGCGACGCCGACAGCGGACAGTCGCCAACGAGAGTGCTCAGACTGGCCACCTGCAACACTCAGCCGCACCAGGGGGCCACTGACTCTGTCGGATGCTGCCCACCCACCGCGAACCAGCCCCAATCCGGGCATGCGATCACATTGCGACCACCACGCCCCCGGACAAACGAAAGGCCGCCTTCCGATCCGTGATTGGGTGTTTAGGGATGAATTGTGATGCTCGGCACTGGATTCCGTCTGGTTCAGTAATGGGGCGGAAGATTCCCACCAGTGCGGAGCTTTCAGCATTTCAGGCTGTGCACGTTTGTGATAAATACGGAAAAGCGGGTCGAAACACCCCTCGCGAATCAACATCAAACGCCCACTCAGAACTCGGCAACATTTGAGCGTCCTGGACGAAGCGGCCGCTCTCCGTATCTGCCGACAAACGTCCATTGTCACCTGCATAGCCATCCATCAGTGGCGCCGATATTCGGCGGCGCCCGGGGCAGGTGTCCGTGACACTGGACCGGTGATCGTCATACGCCCCGTGCTGGGGACCGGCGCGCTCCCCGGCTTCGAGTTCTGGCCGGTCGCCGAGCAACCGCCGCACCACCTCTTCCCACTGAACGGCACGCTGAGCGATGAGCAGGTCGGCACGGCAATAGCCACCATGGCCGGCTACAACTCCAGCCGCGTCGAGAACCACCCGACCGACCCGGCCGACGCCTTCCTGAGCTCACTGCTGCACGAGGAGGGGTTCGTCGCCCCTGGAGGGCTCCGCGTCCAGGACACGGGCACCGGCACGACGCTGACGCCCGGTTGCTGCTGCGGACTGGAGGACTGGCGCGGATGGCTGGAGGTCGCCGACGGAAGCGAGCTGTGGCTCGGCCACGACCCGACACCGTGGGCCGAACAACTCGGCGACACCGTCCGGCTCCACCCGAACGGCGAGCACCCGGGCCCCGTGATCGAGGTCGCCCGGACCGAGCTCCCCCGGCTGCTCGCCGGGGTCCAGCAGGACCTCGCGGACTTCCTCCTCCTGGTCGCAGCATGGGCCGAGCAGCACGCGCCCCAGTCGGCGCAGGCACTGGTCAGTGCGGTCGACCGGTCGCTCGCAATCACCGCACCACTGCGAAAGCCGAGCTGATCGCGAGCTTCCTGACGCACCGCCGGCTCGTGCTCGACCGCACGCTTCCGGTGCGGCGCCGCCACGCGGCACCGCGGGCCTGCCTCACTCCGTATGCCCCATACGGCTTCCACGCCACGTACCGCCACCTGACGGTCAGCGCCGCGCTACCACGCGATGCGCCATGCCATCGCTCGTGTGCGTGAGGCGGAGGCGGTGCGGCTCGAACTCGCGACCGCTCCGGTGCCCCGCGTCGCCACAGCCCCCCGGCACCGGGCTCGATCGGCGCCCCGGACCCGCGGCGACCCCAACGACCCGTTCACCCGGCCGGCCTTCTGCCGGCTCGATGGCAGACCGCTCGGTCCGCATCCGGTGCTCGACCGACTGCACCGGCTGCCCGAGGAAGCGCCACCAGCACCACGGCGAACCAACCCGAGCTCGGGCCTGCGACCACACTGCGACCACCACGCTCCCGAACGCACGAAAGGCCGCCCTCTCATGGATGAGAGAACGACCTCCGACCTGCGTTTCCGCACAGTCGGGACGACAGGATTTGAACCTGCGACCCCTTGACCCCCAGTCAAGTGCGCTACCAAGCTGCGCCACGTCCCGATGCCCGTCTGACCTGGGGTTTCCCCTGGCCGAACGCGCATGAGAACAATACCGCACTCGGGCGGGTGGTCACGAACCGCTTTCTCCGCTTGACCTCAACCGAACTTGATGTTTCACGCTGGACCCATGACGAGGACGACTGCCGCACCGACGGCCGACTACGGCGACATGAACCGGCTGATGGGCCTGATGACGGGGGACGAGAAACACGGCCCCGCCGCGACCTCCACCCTGGATGCCCTCTGGGTCCTCTACGACCGGGTGCTGCGGGTGACGCCCGGCACCGTCGACGCACCCGACCGCGACCGCTTCCTGCTGTCCAAGGGGCACGGGCCGATGGCGTACTACGCGGTCCTGGCCGCGCACGGCTTCTTCGACGAGGAGCTGCTGCCCGGCTTCGGTTCGTACGACTCGCCGCTCGGGCACCATCCGGACCGCACGCTGGTGCCGGGGGTCGAGATCGGCAGCGGATCGCTGGGGCACGGGCTCCCGCTGGCCGTGGGGAGCGTGCTCGGCCTGCGGGCGCAGGGGCTGACCGATCCCCGGGTGTGGGTGCTGATCGGGGACGCCGAACTGGACGAGGGCAGCAACCACGAGGCGCTCGCCTACGCGGGCCCGGCCGGGCTGGAGCAGCTGCACACCGTGGTGATCGACAACGCGTCGGCGTCCTACGGACTGCCCGGCGGGATCGCGGCCCGGTTCGAGGCCGCCGGCTGGTCGGTCGAGTCCGTCGACGGCCGGGACCACGAGGCGCTCCACGCGGCCTTCACGGCCGCCCATCCCGGACGGCCGCGCGCCGTCGTCGCGCGGGTCGCCCCCAAGAACTGAACGCGTCGGGCGAGGACCGAAGACGCGGCACCGACGAAATCGGAGAGGGACACTTCACATGGACACGATGCGTGACCGCTTCATCTCGACCACATCGCAGCTGCTGGACGAGGACCCCCGCCTCGCGCTGGTACTGGCCGAGATCAGCCGGGACGGCTTCGAAGGGGCCGAGCGGGCCCATCCGGACCGGGTCGTCAATGTGGGCATCAGGGAACAGCTGCTGGTCGGCGCGGGGGCCGGGATCGCCCTCACCGGGCTGCGACCGATCGTGCACACCTTCGCCAGCTTTCTCGTGGAGCGGCCGTTCGAGCAGGTCAAGCTGGACTTCGGACACCAGGGAGTGGGCGGGGTGCTGGTGAGCGCCGGAGCCTCGTACGACTGGCCGGCCGGCGGCTTCACGCACATGGCACCGGGTGATGTCGCCCTCCTGGACACCCTCGACGGCTGGACCATTCAGGTGCCGGGCCACCCCGACGAGGCCGAGGCGCTGCTGCGGCAGGCCGCGGCCGGGGACGGCCGGGTGTATGTGCGGCTGTCGCTGCAGTCCAACGACCGCGCCCGACCGGTCGGCGCGACGACCGGGTTCCTCACGGTGCGCGAGGGGACCGGCGGGGTGGTGATCGCGGTCGGGCCGATGCTCGACAACGTCCTCGCGGCGACCGAGGGCCTCGACGTGTCCGTGCTGTACGCGACGACGGTCCGCCCGTTCGACGGGGCGGGGCTGCGCCGGGCGGCCGGTGGCCGCGGGACCGCCGATGTGGTGATCGTCGAGCCGTATCTGGCGGGCACGTCCACCGCCGCCGTCAATGACGCGCTCGTGGAGCTGCCCCATCGCGTTCTGGGCCTCGGGGTGGGGCGGACCGAGCTGCGCAAGTACGGGCAGATGGACGAGCACCTCGCCGCCCACGGCCTGGACGCGCGTGGCCTGCGGGAACGCATCGGCGCGTTCCTCCGCCGGTGACCGGTCCGGTGGCTGCGGGCCGGGGCCACCGGCCCGCACCCCGTGCGACGAGCGTGGAGCGTGGAGCGTCGAATCCAGCGTGCCCGCAAGGCGGTTGGGGAAATTGACCGTACGCCTTGGCGATGGCCGAGAGGTCGACGGTCTGCGCCTTCGTGTGCCGACAGCGCCTCTCGGCGTGCTCGGCCATGAAGACCTCGTCGAGCAGAGCGGCCGTTCCGTCCGCCACAGCGCCGGACGGGCCCGGTCCTTGGGCCCGTCCGGCTGCCAGGGCACCGTCAGTCGTGCGCGGAAGCCGCACCCAGCAGGTCGCGGATGTGGGCGGCCGCGTCCCGGAACTCCGGGCGGCCCAGCGTCTCGCCGTACTCCCGTTCCGCGTCCAGCCCCACCTCGATGATCTCGGCGATCGTGCCGGGGCGCGGGCTCATCACCACCACGCGGTCGGCCAGATAGACGGCCTCCGAGATGGAATGGGTGACCAGCAGGACAGTGGTGCGGGTCCGACGCCAGATGCGGTTCAGCTCCATGTTCATCTGCTCGCGGGTGAGCGCGTCCAGCGCGCCGAACGGCTCGTCCATCAAGAGCACCGGGGGTTCGTGCAGCAGCGCCCGGCACAACGCCACACGCTGCTGCATTCCGCCCGACAGCTCATGCGGATACGCGTCCTCGAAACCGGCCAGGCCCGTCATCCGGATCAGCTCGTCGGTCCGGCCGCGCGCCTGCGCCGGAGGCATCTTCCGGATCTCGGCCTGGAGCAGGATGTTGCCGCGCGCCGAGCGCCACTCCAGGAGGGCGGCGCGCTGGAACACGTAACCGATGTCGTGCCGCACCCCGTCGACCCGCTCGCCGCCGAGCCGGACCTCGCCCGAGGACGGCTTCAGCAGTCCGGCGACCAGCTTGAGCAGGGTCGACTTGCCGCATCCGGACGGTCCGACGATCGCCACGAACTCACCGGGCGCCACATCGAGCGAGACCTCGCGCAACGCGGTGACATCGCGCTTCCTGCTGCGGAAACGGACCGCCACATCGGACAGTCCGACCGCCGCCGCGGCAGGAACCGATGCCTTGGTCCGCGTCGTGTACTGCTTCGGCATCGTCATCCCTTCAGCGCCGTCTTCTCGTCCCAGTACTCCGCGACGGCCTTCCGCTTGCCGACCAGGCCGGCCTCGGCGAAGACGTCGATGGTCTGCTGCCAGTCGGCCTCGTTGTTCGCTCCGGGCGCCTTCCCCTCGGTGGACGGGGTGTGCAGCAGTGTGAGTGTCGTCTTGAACTGCTCGGCCAGGACCGTGGCCGGCGGCAGTTGCTCCGAGGCCCCGTTCATCGCCGCGACCGCGGGCCCGGGGGCCTTCTCGGCGGCCGCCCACGACTCGCTGACCGCCTGCACCATGCGTCCGGCGAGTTCGGACTTCGTGGTGAGGATCTTCTGTCCGGCGAGCAGACCGTTGGAGTAGAAGTTCAGGCCGTTCTCGGAGAAACGCAGATACGAGACCTTCTTCTTGGCCTTCTCCTGCATGGTGGGGCCCTGGTCGCTGGCGTAGCCGAGGAGCCCGTCGGTCTTCCCGGAGATCACCGCGGCGATCTTGCCCGCCGGATCGGTGTTCTGGACCTTGACGTCCGACGCGTCGAGGTCGTTCTTCTTCAGGAAGATCGGGAAGGTCTTGGAGAGCGCGTCACCGGCGGTCCCCGCAATGGTCTTTCCCTTGAGATCCGCAGGCGACCCGATGCCCTCGGCGTCGAAGGACTGCACCGACGCCGGGGTGGTCTGGAGGAAGACCCCGAGGCTCTTCACCTGGACGCCCTGATCGACACCCGCGAGCAGTGCCGGGGTGTCGGCCCAGCCGAAGTCGGTCTGACCGGCGGCCGTCGCCTGCACCGTCTTCTGCGAGCCCTGGCCCGCCTGGATGCTCAGATCGATGCCGTGCTTCTCGAAGATCTTCTGCTGCTTGCCGTAGTAGAACGGCGCGTGTTCGCCGTACGGATACCAGTTGAGCGTCAGCGTGACCTTGTCCAGCTTCTTGCCCGAGTCGCTCGTGGTGGTCGACGCGTCGTTGCCGCCGCAGGCCGTGGCCACCAGGACGAGGGGTACGACACCGATCAGGAGTCTGCGCGCATGCATGGGCTGGCCCTTCTCGCGACGAAGTCGGTATGACGGAGTCAGTACGTGGTGGTGGCGGAGGTGTCCCGGCGGCTGGCGTGCCACGGGAGCAGCAGCATTTCGGCGATCTCCACGGCGACGAAGAGCACGACGCCGATGAGTGACATCACGAGCAGCCCGGCGAAGAGCATCGGGGTGTCGAGGTTGCCGTTGGCCTGGAGGATCACATAGCCCAGGCCCTCGTTGGCGCCGACGAACTCGCCGACGACCGCGCCGGTGACCGCCAGGGTGACCGCGACCTTGAGCCCGGAGAAGAGATGCGGGAGCGAGGCCGGGAAGCGGATCTTGAGGAAGGTCTGCCAGGGCCTGGCGCCCATCGTCGCCGACAGCTGGAGCATCTCCGGGTCGACCGCCTTGAGGCCGGTCACCATGGAGATCACGACGGGGAAGAAGGCGATGAGCACGGCGATGAGGATCTTCGGTTCGATGCCGAAGCCGAGCCACACGACGAACAGCGGCGCGACCGCGATCTTCGGTACGACCTGGGCGAACAGCAGAATGGGATAGAGCGTGCGCTCGACGGTCGAGGAGTACACCATGACGACCGCCGCCAGTACACCGACGGCCACGGCGATCAGGAAGCCGAGCAGCGTTTCGTATGTGGTCACCCAGGTGTGCTGCCAGAGATAGCCGGCCTTGCCGGTGAGGACATCGAGGGTCGCCCCGGGTGACGGTACGAGATACGGCTTCACCAGCTCCGCCGCCGAGATCACCCACCAGACGGCGAAACAGGCCAGCAGCAGGGCGACGGGCCGCCAGCTCTGCTCGGCCGCCCGCGCGAACCGCTCCCCCGCCGAGGGACCGGCCCGTCGGACAACCCCCTCCGCCTCAGGGGGACTTTTGGTCAACGCGCTCTGGCTCACTATGAACTCCCGCCGCTTCGGGTGCAGTTGTGGAGAGCTGTGCGATCCTGCGATGACGAGAAGGCGCTTTCAGAAAGCGCTTTCTGATAAGGTTTTCGCCACGCTAATGACTGCCTGCACGCACGGTCAATAGGTCGTCGACAAGTTTCGTGGCCTTCCACCACCGCGCCCTTGGGGGTCGAGTTGAGTGAACGGGGAACAGCGCACCGTCCGGAGCCGCGCGGCGGCCTTCCCGCAGCGACGCATGTGACGCTCGACGCCGTGGCCCGGGAGGCAGGCGTCTCCTCCGCCACCGCTTCGCGCGCTCTCAACGGCACGACCCGGGTCCGGGACGAGCTGCGCGAACGGGTACGGGCGGCTGCGGACAGGCTCGGCTACATACCCAACGCGCACGCGCAGGCACTCGCGAGTTCGGCCAACAACCGTACGGTGGGACTCATCTGTCATGACGTCAGTGATCCGTACTTCGCCGCCGTGTCGAGTGGTGTGATGCGGGCCGCGGCCGAGCAGGACCTGCTGGTGATGCTGGCCTCCACCTTCCGGGAACCCGCCCGGGAGATCGCCTATGTCTCGATGCTGCGGGCCCAGCGCGCCCGAGCGATCCTGCTCATCGGCTCCGGGTTCCAGGACCGGGCGTGGGAGCGCGCCCTGGATGCCGAACTGGAGCCTTACGTACGGGGCGGGGGCCGGGTGGCCGTCGTCAGCCGGCATCGCAGCCTGCGCGTGGACACCGTGCAGCCGGAGAACCGGGCGGGGGCGGCCGCGCTCGCCCGGAGGCTGGTCTCGCTCGGACACCGGAGATTCGCGGTGCTCACCGGTCCGCCCGCGCTGACCACGGTCTCGGACCGGCTGACCGGCTTCCGGGAAGGCCTCGCGGAGGCGGGGATCGGGCTCGACCGGGTCGTGGAGGGCGCGTTCACCCGTGATGGCGGGTACGCGGCGGCCCGCGCGCTGCTGGTCGGCGACGGACCGCGGCCGACCTGTGTGTTCGCGGTCACCGATGTGATGGCGGTCGGTGCGCTCGCCGCGCTGCGGGAAGGGGGACTGCGGGTACCGGAGGATGTCTCGCTCGCCGGCTTCGACGACATTCCGCTGGTACGGGAACTGTCACCGGCACTCACCACGGTGGCGCTGCCGCTGACCGCGATGGGCGAGGACGTGATCGCGCTGGCGCTGCGGGAGCGGTCCGCGCGGCGGCGGGCCCGGGTGGTACGGGTCGCGGGAAAGGTGGTGGTGCGGGAGAGCACGGGAACGCCGCCGGTCGGGTGACCGGCGGCGCCCGGGTGCCGGGGTGTCCGGCGACGGAGAGCGGACCGTTACGGGTGGACGAGCACCTGGGAGAGTGCCACGCGGCCCGTGCCGGAGGTCACGATCCGAACCGTGCGGGTCCGGCTGTCCAGATTCAGCACGGTCGGACGCAGTGCCTTCCCGCTGACGTGGACCGTTCCGTCGTCCGTCACGACATCGAAGTCGGCCGTCGTGGACGAGGAGTTGTTCCAGATCTCGATCTGCCGGATGTGTCGTTCGCGGCCCAGGTCGACCTGCCACCAGGCGCCCGCCTCCGACAGCGTGCGGGTGTCGGTGTTGGTGTCGGCGTCCAGGGCGAGTGCCGCCGCGGCGGTGCCCTCGGTGGAGGACTGGGTCGCGGTGCCGGTTCGGGCCAGGTCGGTCCTCAACTGCTCGACCGTGCCGCCGTCGACACCCGCTCGCGCGGCGACGGCGAGGGCTTCGGCCGGGAGTCGGTCCAGGCCGGTCAGGTTGTCCGTCATGACCGATCCCTTGCCGCCGAGAGCCGGCGCGGCCGTGTCGGTCCAGTTGCCCCGCGCGGTGTTCTGGATGCCGTAGTCCGCCCAGTTGGAGACCCACTTGTAGCCGATGCGGGTGACGACGTTCCGCTCGACGACGATGTGCGAGGACTGCTCGTCGAGGTAGATGCCGTTGCCGTCGCGCTCGGTGTTGCCGAAGGCGGAGCGGTTGATGTAGTTACCGGAGACGACCGTGCCCGGCTGGGCGCCCTGGGTGTAGATCGCGCCGCCGTCGTGCTGTGCCTGTGCGACCTCCATGACGTCGGTGATCCGGTTGCCGGT
Source organism: Streptomyces sp. NPDC093149 (assembly GCF_044754145.1). Taxonomy (NCBI): domain Bacteria; kingdom Bacillati; phylum Actinomycetota; class Actinomycetes; order Kitasatosporales; family Streptomycetaceae; genus Streptomyces; species Streptomyces sp. NPDC093149. The sequence goes on along the minus strand of NZ_JBIVON010000015.1, from coordinate 91,284 downwards.
CACCTGGTTGTCGCGCAGTACGGACTTCCGGGCCTCTGGCTGGTTCCAGCCCCAGCCGACCGAGATCCCGGAGTACGGGAGGTGGTCCAGGCTGTTGTGGTCGATGGTCAGCTGGGCCTCGTAACCGGCCCAGATCCCCACCGAGTCGGTGTACTCGACGCCGGTGCGGCTGATGGTGTTGTACGCGACGGTGTTCCGCTCCCCCGCGAGCGCCGCCCCGGGCATCGGCTCGGTGTCGCCCACGTACACCGCGCCGGACGACAGGTCGGTGAAGGACGAGTGGGTCAGTGAGCTGTCCTTGGTGCCCGCTTCCAGGATCGCGCCCGCCCCGCCGAGGCGGCTGAACCTGGCGTTGTCGATGCTGACGCGCAGGCCACCGTGCACGGTGAGCGCGGCGGACGGCTTGGTGTAGAAACGGCCCGCGTGGTCGACGGGGCCGGTGGCTCCCGTCAGGGTCAGACCGGCCTGCATGCCCGCGTAGCCCTCGTCGGTGTCCGGCTGACGGTACGCCGCGTAGGCGAATCCGATTCCGCTGACGGTGAGGTCGTGGGCACCGTCGACGACGAGCAGCTGCTCGGTGTGCGGGGTGACGGCCTGCACACGGCGCATGTTCTCGCCCTTGCGCGGCAGGTATGTCACGGTGCGGTCCTGCGAACTCCACACGAACTCGCCCGGTTCGTCGAGGAGTTCCGGGGCGTTCTCGAAGTAGGCGACGCCGCTGTAGCGGGTGGAGTCGACCGTGGTGGAGTCCCAGGCCGGCCCGGTGCGGTTGGTGCCGCTCGCCGAGTTGGTCCAGCAGGGCTGGGCGAAGGTCATGACATCGCCGCTGACGTCCGTGATCCGGCAGTGGTAGTTGCGCCAGCGGACCCGGATGACGGCCTCGGCGTCGGTGGGGTGCTGCCACTTGGCGATGCCGGTGGCGGTCGCGCCGGTCATGCCGGTCCTGGTGGCGTCGCAGGTGCTCGCCGCGCAGGCCGCGCCCCGGGCGCGGGTCGCGCGCCGGCCGTCGATGAAGAGCTGGCGGGGAGTGACGCCCGCCGGGACGTCAGCGGTCCAGGTGCCGTCGGCGTTCTGCCGCCAGCCGGTGATGTCCTGTCCGCCGGAGAGGACAGGGCGGGCGCCCGGCGCCGCGGCCCAGGTGACGGTGTGTCCGTCCTTCCCGGAGTCGGCGACGCCGAGCTTCAGGGGGGCGTCGCGCTTGTACGTACCGTTCTTCAGGAGCACGCGGACATCGCGCCCGGTCTCGGTCCGGGCCGCGTCCCGGGCGCCTTCGGGGGTGCAGGGGCGGGCGGCCGTACAGGAGCTGCCGTGTCCGTCCGGGGCCGCGTAGAGCGTGCGGACCCCGGGTGCGGCCAGGGCGGCCGGGGCGGAGAGGAGTGCGGCCAGGACGGCAGCGGTGGCGGCAGCGGCGGTTGTCCGTACGACGTTCAGAGGGCGGCGGTTCACGCGGAGGCCTTCCAGTCGGGGTGGCCGGGCATGGGCGGGTTCACGGCTCCGAAGAGCCAGTCGCGCAGGAACGGGTCGAGGGACTTGTCGCCGGTGACGTCGACCGTGTGCCGGATGAAGGCCTCGCTGGTGCAGGTGGAGTCCTTGAAGCGCTTCACCCACTCACGCATGACCCGGTCGAACTGCCGCTGACCGATCTGAAGACCGAGGGCGTACAGGACGAGCGCGCCACCGTCGTAGATGTTGGTGCCGCCGAGCGCCTTGGGCAGTCCGGGCGGGCCGTCGGCGGCGCGGACCGCGTCGAGCTTCTCGTACGTCGCCTTCATCTTGTCCTCGAAGACCGACCAGCCGCGCTCCTCGCCGTACAGACCGGCGTAGTACACGGCGGGGCCCTCGTTGAGCCAGGCCTGCTGCCAGTCGTTGGGGGTGACGGAGTCGCCGAACCACTGGTGGACCAGTTCGTGGACCATGGTGGTCTCGTAGCCCGGCTGGCCGTTGGCGTTGAGCTTGAACCAGTTGGTGGAGAACAGGGAGAGGGTCTGGTTCTCCAGGGCGTCGGTGTAGCCGTCGTAGATGTGGACGCCGTAGACGGAGAACGGGTAGCGGCCGAACTTCGCCTCCAGCCAGGCCAGATGGTCCGCGATACGGGCGACGATCGGACCGTACTTGTCCTCCTGCCCCTGCGGGACGATGTGTCGCAGCGGCAGTCCGCGGTGGCTGGTGCCGTACAGATAGGTGCCCTTGACGACGGCGATGCCGATGAGTTCGGTCGCCATGCGCTCGCGCAGGGCGAAGTGCCAGACGGTGGAACCGTCGGAGCGCGGGGTCTTGTGGAGCAACTCGCCGTTCGCGGCCGCGACATAGCCCTGCGGGGCGCTGATGTGGAAGGTCCACGTCGCCTTGTCGGACGGGGTGTCGTTGCAGGGCAGGAAGGTGTCGGCGCGGGAGGACTGGGCGGCGGAGGCGAAGCCGCCGTCGGTGCCGAACTTCCAGCCGGTCAGGCCGAGTCGGGGCGCCTTGCCGTTGCCCCGATAGCGCACCTCGACGGTGAACGCCTGCCCGTTGTGGAGCGGTCGGGCGGGGGTGATGGTGAGCTCCTGGCCGCTCTTGCCGGGCGAGAGCTCCCAGCCGGCGGGGCGGCCGGCGACGGTGACGGAGTCGATGGAGTGACCGTCGGTGTCCAGGTTGAAGGCGGACAGGTCCTGGGTGGCCTTGGCGTTGATCTTCACGACGGCAGTGAAGTCGTAGGTCACCGGGGTGAAGTCGAAGGTCAGGTCGTAGTGGACGACCTGATAGCCACCGTTGCCGAGCGTCGGGAAGAGCGGGTCTCCGACACCGTCGGAGCCGGGCTTCGGGTCGAAGCCGTGCGGCTGTGCGAGGGCGGTCGAGCCGAGTGCGGGTACGGCGACGGCCGCTGCCACCGCCGCACCGCCGAGTCTGAGGGCCGAGCGTCGCGTCGTCACTTCTTCCCCTTCTGGAAGGCCTCTTCGAACTCGCCGCGGGCCTGCTCGCCGCCCTTGGCCAGGTAGTCCTTGACGAGCTGGTCGTAGGCGGACATGGGCTTGCGGCCGGCGATGATGTCCTTGAGCGCGTCCTGCTTGAGCGTGTAGAGGCTGCCGGAGCCCTTGGAGTCCCAAGTCGGCGAGGAGTACTGGAGGGTCGGGTCCGGCACCATCATCGGGATCATCTTGGTGAACGCGTCGTGAACGTGACGGACGCCCTGCTCGGAGTCGGCACTGAAGATCGCGGGGACGGCCGATGCCGCGAACTTCCAGGGCACGGTGACGTCCTGCGTGCCCTGCTTGGTGAGGGCCGGGTTGCCCTTGGCGTCACGGGTGAAGTCGGTTCCCTCGACACCGTAGTTGATCAGCGTGTACTCCTCGCTGCCGAACGGGGAGGCGGCGAAGTCGGCGAAGGCGAGGATCTCCTTGACACGGCTCCCGGACGCCTTCTTGATGTGCGTGTTCTGAAGGGCGATGTTGTCCATCCACGTGACGGCGTCCTTGCCGAACGGGACGAACGGGCGCGGGTCGTACTTCGTGTCGATCGCCTTCATCGCGGCGATGTAGCCGACGCCGGGCGCCAGGTAGGTGGGCATGCCGTCGTAGACGTAGGCGCCCTTGCCGTTCTTGAACATGTCCGTGTACTGGGCCTTCTGCGCCCCGGACATCTGGAGCGTACCGGGGTAGTAGCAGCCGGCCTTGTACAGGTTCCGCGCGGTCTCGACGGCCTGCCGGAACTCGGGGGTTTCCAGGTCCGTGGTGAACTTGCCGGTCTTGGCATCCAGCCGCCAGCTGCCCGGAGCGCCCGCGGACATGGCGAGCATGGTGGTGGCGCCCGCGATGATGGCGTACTGGTCCTTCTTGGGCCGGGTCAGTTCCTTGCAGACCTCGATGAACCGGTCGAGGTCGGTGATCTGGTCGAGGCTCGTGACGCCGACCTCTTCGAACAGGTCGTGGCGGTAGAAGCCCGCGCCGCCGGTACCTGTGCGGGCGATCGGGAGACCGTACAGCTTCCCGCCGAAGATGGCGGCCTGCCAGGCGCCCTTCGGGATCGCGGCCAGGTTCGGGTAGTCCTTGACTTTGTCCCCGGCGAGGTACGGAGTCAGGTCGGCGCACTTGGCCTGGAGGAAGGCCGCCTTGTTGTCGACGCCCCCGCTCTCCGGGTACATGAAGAGATCGGGCAGGCTGTCGCTCGCGACCATGGTGGAGAACTTGGTGCCGTAGTCGTCGGCGGGGACGGCGGTGATGTTCACCTGGGCGCCGAGGAGCTTCTCGATCTCCTGCCAGGCGACGTTCTTGCCGCGGGCGGGCGGCGGCGGGGAGAAGGTCTCCATCGTCGCGCTGATCGGCTCGGCGCCCTTGAGCGGGGTGCCCTTCGTGGCCCGCAACGGCTTGGCCGGGTAGCTGAAGAAACCCTGCGGAACCCCGGCGGCCGTGCCCGCGAGGTCGGGCTTGAGGCCGATGTTGCGGACCGCGGTGTCCGGGAGCAGCGAGGCGCTCTTGGCCTCCGCCTTCGCGGTCGTGCCGCCGTCGCCGCAGGCGGCGAGCAGCGGGGCGGCGGCCAGTCCCAGACCGACGCCCGCGCCCATGCGGAACAGTGCTCTGCGGTTGATGGGGGTGGAGCTCGACACCTGAATCTCCTTGGGAGAGGGGAAGGAAGGAGTGGGGGGCGGTGGCTGCGCTCAGCCCTTGACGGCGCCGGTGAGGACACCCTTGGTGAAGTAGCGCTGGAGGAACGGGTAGACGCAGAGGATCGGTACGACGGCGATCACCAGGACCGCCATCTGCACGGCCTGCTGGGGGGCGAGGACCTCGCCGGCCGAGGCGGCGTTCAGGCTCTGGCCCTGCAGGACGTAGGTGCGCAGCACCATCGGCAGCGGCCATTTGTCGGAGTCGTTGAGGTACAGGAGCGCGTTGAAGAAGGCGTTCCAGTACGTCACCGCGTAGAAGAGGCTGATGACGGCGAGGACGGCCTTGGACAGCGGCAGGACGATCCGCACCAGGATGCGGAAGTCCCCGGCTCCGTCGACCTTCGCGGCGTCGTACAGCTCCTCCGGCAGGTTCATGAAGAAGGACCGCAGGACGACCAGGTTGAAGGCGCTCACCAGGGTGGGCATGACGAGGGCCGCGTAGGTGTCGTACAGCCCGAGCCCCTTGACCAGCAGGAAGTTCGGGATGATGCCCGCGTTGAAGAGCATCGTGAACAGGGCCGTCATCAGGATGAAGCGGGAGCCCGTGACGTCGCGACGGGACAGTCCGTACGCCATGCCGACGGTGACGAGCAGGCTGGCGAGGGTGCCGAGGACCGTGATGCCGACGGAGACGATCAGCGCGCGGGTGACGACTCCGCCGGTGAAGATGGTGCGGTAGGCGTCCAGGGTGGGGTGGTCCGGCCACAGGACGAGGCCGGAGCTCTTGATGATGTCGGTCTGCGAGGCGAAGCTCGTGCCGATGACGCCGACCAGCGGGTAGGCGACGGCAAGGACGACCACGACGACGGCGACCGCCTTGGCGATCTGCCCGATGCGGGTGGGCCGCTCCATCCACGGGGGCCGGCCGTCGGACTTGCGGACAGTGGCGGGCCGGGGCGCCGGTGCGGTGGATTCCGATGTGGCGCGCGTCTTCTCAGCGGTCAGCACCGCGGTACACCCCTTCGTGGCCGAGCCGGTGGGCGAACTTGTTCGCGCCCAGGACGAGTGCGGTGCCGATGACCGCCTTGACGAGTCCGACGGCGGCGGCGACGCCCCAGTCGTTGTCCTTGATTCCGTGGTAGTAGACGTAGGTGTCCAGGACCTCACCGGCGTCCGGGCCGACCGCGTCGCGCTGGAGCAGGATCTGCTCGAAGCCGACGGAGAGGATCTGCCCGAGGTTGAGGATCAGCAGCAGGATGAGTACGGGGGCGATGCCCGGCAGGGTCACGTGCCACAGGCGGCGCCGCGGGCCCGCGCCGTCGATCGCGGCGGCCTCGTACTGCTGTTTGTCGATGTTCAGCAGCGCGGCGAGGATGATGATCGTGCCCCAGCCGGCGTCCTTCCAGGCCACCTGGAGGGTCAGCAGCCAGGGGAAGGCGTCGGGGTCGCTCATCATGTCGTAGCGCGGCAGCCCCAGTCCGCCGAGTACGTCGGGCAGGAGTCCGGCGCCACCCAGGATCTGCTGGAAGATCGAGACGATGATGACCCAGCCGATGAAGTGCGGCAGATAGACGACGCTCTGCACGAAGCGCCTGATGCGGTCGCTGGCGATGCTGTTGAGCAGCAGGGCCAGGGCGATCGGGATCGGGAAGAAGAACACCAGCTGGACGAGGGCGATCTCCAGGGTGTTGAACGTCGCGGACCAGAAGGCCGGCTCACCGAACGCCGCGGAGAAGTTGGCGAACCCCACCCAGACGCTGTGCATGTACCCGAGGTACGGCTGATAGTCCTGGAACGCCACGACATAGCCGAGCAGCGGCACGTAGTGGAAGACGACGAAGTACAGCAGGCCGGGCAGGGTGAGCAGCAGCATCACCCGGTCCCGCTTGATCCGCTGCCAGAGCGTCAGCCGGTGCTGTGCGACGACGGCCTGGGCAGCGGGCGGGGAGGATTTTTCGGCCTTCTGTCGCCGTTTCTCCCGCGGCAACGGGGGTGCTGTTTCAGCCATGGTGCGTCCTGTTCGGCTGGGTGGCGCATGGTGAGCCTTCTGGGGCCGCAAGTTAGTAAGCGGTTAACCCAAGCGTCAAGAGATCCGACTGAAAGACGTCGAGCCGCAGCGCCCCAGTCAGCGATTCCCGCCCAACGAATCAGCAAAAATGCTTCTGAACTGGACAGTTGGGATGGTCGTGAGCTTGACGGTCGACCATCGCGCTCCTTAGCGTGCCGGTCATTCCATAGAACGCGATTACTATCCGGAGGCAGGGTGCGAACCACCGAAGAGGCACCGGCTCATTCCGGTGACGATGCCGCGGCACCGCGCCCACGACGGCCGCGCACCGTCCTGGTCATGAGCCCCGGACTGCTCGACGACGTCTTTCCGCCACCGGTACGGGCACGTCTGGAAGAGACCGCCGACCTGCTCCGTCCCTCCGTCGTCAGCGAGTTCGACTCCCCGGAGGCCTCGGCGGCGCTGGGCTCCGCCGAGGTCCTGCTCACCGGCTGGGGCTGCCCGCCCGTCGACGCCGCCCTGCTGGACCGGGCGCCCGCGCTGCGTGCCGTGATCCATGCCGCCGGCACGGTGAAAACGTTTCTGTCCCCGGCCGCGTTCGACCGCGGGATCGTCGTCTCGTCGGCCGCCGCCGCGAATGCCGTACCCGTCGCCGAGTTCACCCTGGCGGCGATCATCATGGGCGCCAAGCGCGTCTTCCCGCTGGCCGGGCTCTTCCGCACCCGGCGCACCCACCGCACCGGCGCCGACCTCGACCGCCAGCACTGGCTCGGCACGCACGGATTGACCATCGGCGTGGTCGGGGCGTCCCGGATCGGCCGCAGGGTCATCGAACTGCTCCGGGTCCTCGACGCGGAGGTCCTGCTGTACGACCCGTACGTCAGCCGGACCGAGGCTGAGCGGCTCGGTGTCACCGCGACCGATCTGGACACATTGATGGCGACCAGCGACGTGGTCACCGTCCATGCCCCCGACACCCCCGAGACCCGCGGCATCATCGACGCCGGGCGGATCGGCCTGATGCGGCCCGGCACCCTGCTCGTCAACACGGCGCGCGGCCCTCTGGTGGACACCGAGGCGCTGACCGGCCATCTGGTCAGCGGGCGCCTGGACGCGGTCCTCGATGTGACGTCGCCCGAGCCGCTGCCGGACGGCCACCCCCTGTGGGACCTGCCCAATGTCTTCCTCACCCCGCACCTGGCGGGCGCCCAGGGCAACGAGGTGGGGCGCCTCGGGGCACTCGCCGTCGACGAGCTGGCGCGGTACGCGGGAAACATTCCTTTCGACCACCCGGTGCACCGGGCCGACCTGGGGAGGATCGCATGAACTCATTCCCGGCGCAGGCTCTAGGCTCGGCGTCACACAACAGTCACCAGGGGGTGAGCCGGATGCGCCGGCAGAGCACAGCCGCGGACGGACAACGGCGCGCGACGGTCACCGATGTCGCGCGGCGAGCGGGCGTCTCGACGGCCACGGTCTCCCGCGTACTGAACCGCAACTATCCGGTCGCCGAGGCGACTCGGGAGCGTGTCGAGACCGCGATGCGCGAACTCGGCTATGTCGTCAACGCCCACGCGCGTGCGCTGGCCGGCGTCTCCAACCGCACCGTCGGCATCATCGTCAACGAGGTCATCGACCCGTTCTACGCGTACATCGCCCGCGGGGTGGAACGGGAGGCGGCGCTCGGCGGACGGCTCTGTCTGGTCTGCTGCACCCAGGGCGACCCGCAGCGCGAGCTGGCCTTCATCGACCTGATGCACGAGCGCAGGGCGGACGCCGTGGTCGTGGTCGGCGGCTCCCTCGCGGACCGCGGCTACACCACCGAACTGGCCCGCAGGGCACGCGAGCTGGACGCGGGCGGATCGAAGCTCGTGCTGTGCGGCAGGTCGCCGCTGGGCGAGCAGGCACCGACCGTCGCGATCGAGTACGACAACGAGGGCGGCGCCTTCGCCATCACCGACCATCTGCTGATGCAGGGGCACGAGCGGATCCTCTACCTCGGGGGACCGCCCAAGCTCTCCACCACCCGCGACCGGCTGGCCGGGCATCAGCGGGCCCTGGAACTGCGCGGTGTCGCCATGGACCCCGAGCTCGTCCAGCCCGGCGCCTTCAGCCGTAACTTCGGGTACCGACGGATGGCGGAACTGCTGCGGGACGGACCGGACTTCACCGCGGTCTTCGCCGCCAACGACATGGTGGCGGCGGGCGCGGCGCAGGCCCTGGAGGAAGCCGGGATCCGGGTACCGATGGACGTGTCCCTGGTGGGGTACGACGACATTCCGGTGGCTCAGGAGCTGAGGCCGCGACTGACCACCGTCCACATTCCACTGGAGGAGATGGGACGCCAGGCGGTACGGCTCGCCGTCACCGGCGGGGACGAGGACGACTGGCGCGAGCCGACCACGGGCACGCTGCGGCTCGGGACCCACATCGTGGTACGCGATTCCGTTGCGCCACGGCCCGGCCGGTCCACCCGCATGTGACCGCTTACTTCCCGCCTGTCCACAGTTGGCCATAGAAAATCACAGTAACTTCGTGACTCCCCTTGCGGCTCGATAGCAACCGCTTACATGCTGGCGCCGAGCAGCACCCGTTCCGCACGCTTCCGCCCCTCACTCGTTTCTGCAGGGAGAGTTCCGCATGCGCACAATCACTGACTGCGTCCCCTCCGCCACCTCCCCTTCCTCCGCCCCCTCCCTCGTCGGGCGGCGTTCCGTTCTCACCGCCGCGGCCGGAGTCGGCGCGGCGATCGCCCTGAGCGCGGGCACGGCCCGAGCCGCGACGGCCGGCGCCTCCTCCGGTCCGGGCGCGGGCCGTCCGGTCCGGCTGACGCTGACCGCGCGGCCGGCCGCCGAGGCCGAGCGTCTGCGGCTCGGGCAGGCCCTGCGCGGCTCGGAGTTCCAGCCCACCGGCCTGTACGTCCCGGCCGGTACCCCGCTCACCCTCACCGTCCAGCCGTACGACGGTCTGCTGCCCACCCTGTGGATCGGTGCCTGGGACTACTACGGCGAGATCACCGAGCCCCGGAGCTACCCGCTGACCGCGGGCGCCAATACCGTGACGGACCCGCACGGCGGCCCGGTCTACCTCACCCTGACGGGCAGCGGCGAGCGCGCCGGAGTGCTGGTCCGCTCCGGTGCCGTCACCATGCCGGTCTTCACGCTGGGACGCACCACCGAGGCCGACTACCAGCAGCAGCTGGACACACTCACCACATCGCCGTACGTCGAGCTCCACGCCCCGCGCACGATCATGACGCTCACCCGCGAGGGCGCACTGCTCCACCGGGGCGAGGACCATGCCGCCCTGCTCGGACTGGTCGAGACGATCATCGACTCGCATGCCCGGATCAGCGGTCTCGACGGTTCGAAGCCGGTGCACCGCCGCAAGGCGGGTCCGTACCACTTCACCGAGGTCAGCAAGGTGCCGACCGGTGTCGGCGCCTACGCCACCCACGGCTACAACGGCTTCCCGCGGGCCTATCTCGACCGGGCCACGACGGTGGAGGGACTGCGCACCCGCGGCTGGGGCCTCTACCACGAACTCGGCCATCTGCACCAGCAGTTCGCCTACAAGCCCGGCGGTCTGACCGAGGTCACGGTCAACATCTACTCGCTGGCCGCGCAGCGGACCCTGAAGCAGCCGTCCAACCTCCTCACGGTCGATGCGACGACGGGACTCACCTACTTCCAATCGGCGCAGCGCAAGTTCGGCACGGACGGCCTGAGTTACGAGAAGTCGTTCGGCGCCTACGAGAAACTCGTCCCGCTGCGCCAGCTGGAACTGGCCTTCGGCGACGACTTCTGGCCCCGGCTGCACAAACTGGTGCGCGAGGAGAACCCGCAGTCCCAGTACACGGAGAACGACAAGCGCTACCGGGCCCTCGCCACGTACTCCAGCCGCGTCGCCGGCCACGACCTCACCGACTTCTTCGTGAACACCTGGGCGTTCCCGATCGACGCCACAGGAAGGGCCGAACTCGCCGCCCTGAACCTGCCGAAGCCCCCCGTCGACCCGTCCACGCTGACGGACTGACCGAGGCGGAAAAGGAACCACCGTGAACCTCAGCAGAAGGACCCTTCTCGCGGCGGGCACCGCCACGGCCGTCACGGCCGGGACGACGCTCATGACGTCGGCGGGCGCCGCGCAGGCGCGGCCCGTCGCGGCCGCGTCCGACGGAGCAACGGCGGCAGCGGACTTCGGCACCCTTCTCCAGCGGGCCGAAACACTGCTCACCGGCGGCGGGTTCGACCCGTCCGACACCGATTTCACAGCGGCGCTCGCGGCCCTGGACAGCACGGCCGAGGGGCTCTGGAAGAGCCTCGACCGCAGTGCCGGACGGACCGCCCTCTGGTCCGACCTCGCCCCGCTCACCGACCCGGGAAACTTCGGTCAGAGCTACACCCGGCTGCGCACCGTCGCCACCGCCTGGGCCACCGAGGGCACCTCCCTCGCCGGGAGCACGGAGGTGGCGGACGCCCTCGTCGCCGCACTGCGCTTCACCCACGACACCGCGTACAACCCGGCCAAGCGCGAAACCGGCAACTGGTGGTTCTGGGAGATCGGCGCCCCACGTGCCCTGATGGACTGCTCCGTCCTCCTCCGCGAGAGGCTTCCCGCAGCCGATCTGGCGGACTATCTGGCGGTCGTCGACCGCTTCTGCCCGGACGCGGACCGCCGTACCAACTCCCCCACTCTCGCCGAGACCGGCGCCAACCGCACCGACAAGGCCGTCATCGTGGCGTTGCGCGGGTTGCTGGGGCAGGACGCCGGCAAGCTCGCATCCGCCCGTGACGCGCTCTCGGACGTGCGCGACTCGGGACGCAACAGCCTGTTCCGTTATACGAGTTCGGGTGACGGCTTCTACGAGGACGGTTCGTTCGTCCAGCACGACGTGGTCGCCTACACCGGTTCGTACGGCATCGTGCTGCTCAACGGCACCGCCTATCTGCTGGCGCTCCTCGCAGGCTCCGAGTGGGCGGTCGTCGACCCGGACGTGTCGGTGATGTACGAGGCGGTGGAACGGACCTTCGCCCCGGTGGTCTTCGACGGGCTGATGATGGACTCGGTGCGCGGCCGGGCGATCTCCCGGGAACGCGCCGGTGACCACCGCGACGGTGCGACGGCCCTCTCCGCGATCCTGCTCCTCGCGTCCGGCGCCCCCGCCACGTACGCGGGCCGCTGGCGGGCACTGGTCAAGGGCTGGCTGACCCGCAACCGCACCACACCTTTCACGGCCCTGGCGACACTGCCCCAACTCGCCCTGGCCAAGGCCGTGCTGAACGACCATACGGTCGAGGCCGAGGCGCGCACGACAGGTCACTTCGTCTTCGCCGACATGGACCGCGTCGTGCACCGCCGTCCCGGATGGGCCTGCGCGCTGTCGCTGTCGTCGAAGCGGATCTCGGCGTACGAGGCGGGCAACGGCGAGAATCTGCACGGCTGGTACACCGGCGACGGTATGACGTATCTGTACGACGGCGACGACCTCGGGCAGTTCAACGACGGCTTCTGGCCCACCGTCGACCCGTACCGGCTCCCCGGCACCACGGTCGACACCCGGCAGCGGGCCGATCTCGGCACGGGCGCCGGTACGTCCACCTACCGTCCGACGAACGCCGTCGCGGGCGGGGCCGTGCTGGGCGGCCGGTACGGGGCCGCCGCGATGGAGGTGATCGGCGCCCAGGGGACCACCCTGAGGACCAAGAAGTCCTGGTTCCTGCTGGACAACGCGGTGATCGCGCTCGGCACGGGCATCACCGCGAGCGACGGCCGCACGGTGGAGACGATCGTCGAGAACCGCAATCTCGGCACGGACGGACGGCACGGGCTGCTGGTCGACGGCGTCCGGCAGCCCGTCGACCAGGGCTGGACCCAGGACTTCGAGCGAGCCCGGTGGGCGCATGTCGAGGGCGTCGGCGGCTATGTCTTCCCCGAGGGGACCGCCCTGCGCGCCCTGCGCGAGCAGCGCACCGGTACCTGGCGGGCCATCAACACCGGTGCGGACACGGGCGGCAGCGCCGATCCCGTCACCCGGCGCTACCTCACGCTCTGGGTCGACCACGGTCTCTCCCCCACCGACGCCCGGTACGCCTATGTGCTGCTGCCCGGCGCGTCGGCGGCGGCGACCTCGGTCTGGTCGCACTCCCGACCGGTCCGGACAGTCGCCAACGACGCCACCGCGCAGGCCGTGGAGGTGCGCCGGGCGGGACTGACCGCCGTGAACTTCTGGGGCGCCGGAACCGCGGCCGGGATCACGGCCTCCGGTCCGGCATCGGTGCTCGTGCAGCGGCGGGGCGGCCGCGTCTCGGTCGCGGTCGCCGACCCGGGCCGGACGCTCACCACGCTCTCGGTCGAGCTGCCGTTCCACGTGCGGTCGGTGGTGGAAGCCGATGACACGGTGAGCCTCGTCCCGGGCCGCAGGCCCGTACTCACCGTCGCCGTCGGCGGCTCGCGCGGCCACACCCACCGAGCCGAACTCATCCAGTAACGGCCTCGCCCACGCTGGGCAGTGAGAGAAGGAGCGGCGTCCAGGGCCTTCGGATCCAAGGCGGAGGCCCCGGACACCGCGACGCCGCTGCCCATCGTGGGCGAGGCCGTGAGCCACCCCTTCGCCCCCTTTCCGAGGAGCCGCACCACCATGTCCGTCGCACCGCATCTGCAACTTCCGCCGCCCGACCGGATCCTGTCCTCCCGTACCGGCTGGACCCGGGCCCACTGGGAGGCGACGGCCGACCGGATGCTGGACGCGCTGGTCCCCCACGCGACCCCCGGCTTCGCGCAGTACCGGCTGCCCGGCCGCAACAGCTGGTCGGGGGTCGTCTCGGACGGTCTCGAAGGATTCGCCCGGTCGTTCCTGCTCGCCGCCTGCCGGATCGCAGGCGCGGGCGGGGCGGTCGACCCCGCACTGATCGAGCGGTACACGGCAGGACTGGCCGCGGGCACGGACCCCCGGAGCGGTGAGTCCTGGCCGCGGCTGACGGACTGTTCGCAGCAGATGGTGGAGGCGGCTTCGGTGGCGGTCGCACTGCACGAGACCCGGCCGTGGATCTGGGACCGGCTGGACGCCCGGGTGCAGGAGCGGGTCGTCGACTGGTTCTCCGGGTTCGTGGGCGGGCGCACCTGGGACAACAACTGGCGACTCTTCCAGGTGGTGTCCGAGCAGTTCCTCGCCTCGGTCGGCGCCCCGTACAGCCGCTCGGACATCGAGAGCAATCTGGACAGGATCGAGGACTGGTACGTCGGTGACGGCTGGTACACCGACGGGGACGGCCGCAATTTCGACTACTACATCGGCTGGGCCATGCATCTGTACCCGCTGTTGTGGTCGCGGATCGCGGGCCCCGACGACGGCGGCCGGAGCGAGGTCTACCGGCAGCGGCTCAGCCGCTTCCTGGAGGACTACCCGCACTTCTTCGGATCGGACGGCGCACCGGTCCACCAGGGCCGGTCGCTGACGTACCGCTTCGCCGCGCTCGCACCGGTGTGGATGGGCGCACTCGCCGACTGCACCCCGCTGGCGCCGGGGCTCACACGCCGGCTCGCCTCGGGCACGATGCGGCACTTCGCGGAACGCGGTGTGCCGGACGAGCGGGGGCTGCTGCCGCTCGGCTGGTACGACACCTTCCTGCCGAGCACCCAGCCGTACTCCGGCCCCGCCTCGCCGTACTGGGCGAGCAAGGGCTTCCTCGGACTGCTGCTCCCGGCGGACCATCCGGTATGGACGGCCCGCGAACTCCCCCTGCCCATCGAGGAGTCCGACCAGTACACCGCGCTGCCCGCCCCCGGCTGGCTGCTGCACGGCACCCGCGACGACGGCATCGTGCGGCTGATCAACCACGGGAGCGACCACAATCCTCCGTACCACGAGGCGGACGATCCGTCCGAGGGCACCCATGATCCGCACTACGCGAAGCTCGCCTACTCGACGGCGACGGCACCCGAAGCCGCCCCGCACGCCGTGACGCGCTCCGTCGACGGCCATCTGGCGCTCGTGGCCCCGGACGGCACCCCGTCGTCCCGCCGCCGCATCCATCCGCTGCGCTGCGAGGACCGCGTCGCCGCGTCCTGGTACGCGGCCCGGCTGCCCGGTGACGACCAGCCGTACCGGATCGAGACGACGAGCGTGCTGCACGGCCCGTGGGAGATCCGGGTGCACCGGGTCGAGGCGCCCGAGGGAGCGGTGGTGCGGGAGGGCGGTCACGCGGTCGCTCATGAGGAGAACCCGTTCGCCGTGTCCGGTCCCGACTGGGCGCTCGCCCGTACGGCCGACGGCCTGAGCAGCGCCCTGGTCGCGCTGTACGGCTGGGACGGCGGCACCGAGGGAGCCGGTGTCGCGCGTGACGTCCAGTCCAACGCGTACGGCCCGCGCTCCGCGATCCCGTATCTGCGCAGCCGGCCGCACCCGGGCGGGCGGAGCATCCATGTGTCGTTGGTCGCCCTCTCCCGGGACACCGTGCATCCGGAGGCGCTGCGCGATTCGGTGCGGGTGCGGGTGGGCGCGGACTCGGTGGTGCTGACGTTCCTGGACGGGAGGACGGTCGAGGTCTGATGCACGGGGGCCGGTCGAGGGCCGAGGCCGGTCGGTCCCTGGGGCGGACGGATCCCTGGGGGCGGGCCCTGGGGCGGGCGGGCCCTGGGGCGGGCGAGAACCGGGGCCGGTCGAGGGCAGGCCGTGGTCGATGCCACGCCGACTCCGGTGCTCCGGCGGGACCGATGTCGTGCCATTCCCGAACGCCTCTCGTGGCCGGCGTCGGCTCGCGCACCGGGCAGCCCCGGCCCGCGTCTCAGATACCGAGGCTGTTGCCCTCTCGCTGATCGATGTGCCCGACAAGTTCCTGCGCCAGGGACTTGATCGTGTCCAGCCCCGCCCTTCCCCACGACCGGGGCACGGTGTCGACCGCACAGACGGCGCCCAGTGCGACGCCCGTGCGGTCGATGAGGGGCGCGCCGAGGTAGGAGCGGATGCCTATTTCGTCGACCACCGGATTCCCGGCGAACCTCGGGTAGTCGCAGACGTCCTCCAGGACGAGCGCCTTGCGCCGTGCGACGACATGCGGGCAGTAGCCGCGGTCCAGGGCCACGTACCGGGCCCCGCGGCCACTGGCCGCGGCCGTCGCACCCAGGCCGGAGCCCTTGTCCGCGCCGCCCGGGGTGTGCAGTCCGGCGAAGAACTGCCGGTTCCCGTCGATGAAGTTGACCATCGAGAAGGGCACTTCGGTCACTTCGGCCACCCGGTCGGCGAAGGCGTCGAAGTTGTCGAAGGAGGCGTCGGCACGTTCCCCGAGGCCCAGGGTCCGAAGCCGCCGCGTACGGGCGAGGGCGTCGCCGTCGACGGGCGTGAGCAGCAGCCGCTCGGCGACGTGCCGGATCAACGGTGGGCTCCGAAGGCGGACATCGAGGCCGGTGCGGAGGTGGCGTTGATCAGGTGCTGGACCAGCGTGACCAGTGCCCCGGTGCCGGAGCTGGCGATCCGGGCGTCGCAGAGCACGACGGGCACGTCCGCCCCGAGATCGAGTGCGGCCCGCACCTCCTCGGGCGCGTAGCGGAAGGCGCCGTCGAACTCGTTCACCGCGACGATGAAGCCGATGCCGCGCCGCTCGAAGAAGTCGACGGCGGCGAAGCACTCCGCGAGCCTGCGGGTGTCCGCGATCACCACCGCTCCGAGCGCGCCCTGGGAGAGCTCGTCCCACATGAACCAGAAGCGTTCCTGGCCGGGGGTACCGAACAGATAGAGGACATGCTGCTCGTCGAGCGTGATGCGGCCGAAGTCCATCGCCACGGTGGTGGAGCTCTTGGACTCGATGCCGTCGAGACTGTCGGTCGCCGCGCTGACCTGGGTCAGCAGTTCCTCCGTGCTCAGTGGCGCGATCTCACTGACCGCGCCGACGAACGTCGTCTTGCCGACGCCGAACCCGCCTGCCACCAGCACCTTGAGCGCGACGGGAAAGCCTTGGGAGCCGCCCGGCCCGCTGCTTCCGCGGGAGCCGTAGGTGCTGCCGGAGTCATAGCTGTCGTCGTAAGCCATCGAGCACTGCCTCCAGCAGGGATCGGTCGGTGGGCATGTCATGGAAGGCGGGCGGATGCGCGGTCACCGCCCCGCAGTCCACCAGGTCGGATACGAGCACCTTGGTCACGACCGCGGGCAGCCGTAGATGGGCGGCGATCTCGGCCACGGAAGTGGGACCGCAGCACAGTCCCAGAGCCACGGAGTGCTCGGGACCCAGATGCGCCTGCGGCTCGGTCCCCGTGGCCATCACCAGGGAGAGCAGGTCGAGCACGGTCGTCGGACGGGTGCGGCCGTTGCTCACGGTGTACGGGCGGATGAGCCGGCCTGCCGCATCGTCGACCAACGGCCCGTCCGGTGGGACCGACACCCTCAAAGCCCCGTGGGACTCGGGACCCCGGCCGCTTGTCTCGCCGGAGTCATCAGGTAGGGCCGGACGCTCTTGACCAGCATGGTCATCTCATAGCCGAGCACCGCCGGGTCCGCCTCGCGGCCGGCCAGTACGGCGAGGCAGGTGCCCGAACCGGCGGTGGAGACGAACAGCAGTGTCGAGTCGAGCTCCACCACCACCTGGCGTACGTCGCCGCTGTCACCGAAACGCGCGCCGGCGCTGCGGCCGAGTGAGTACAGGCCCGCGGCCAGCGCCGCCATGTGATCGGCGCTGTCGGCGTCCATGCCATGGAGGGACTTCACCAGCCCGTCGGCGGAGAGCAGGACGGCGCTGCGTGTGTACGGTACGCGCTGGATCAGTCCGCTCAGCAGCCAGTCGAGGTCCGGGACCTGACCGGACGACATATCGGTCGACATGGTGCATCTACTCCTTGGAGGTGTTCGCTTCGAGAGGGTCGGTGGCCGGGACCGCGCCGGACTCCGGAACGGGGGCCCGGTGGTACGGGGCGACGGTCGCCGTCCGTCCGCGGACCGGCAGCGGGACCTGGGGCCGCCAGGCCTGCGAAGGTGCCGGTTCGTGGTGGGTGTCCGGTGCCGGATCGATGTCCGTCTCGGACTCGGTGCGGGCCTCGGCCAGTTCGATGCCCCGCCGGAAGGCCGCCATGAGACCGGGGTCGTGCAGGACCTGTTCGCCCTCGACGCGTGCGGCCGGTGCCTCTCTGAGCTGTGGAACCAGATGCTCCTGATGGGCGCGCCTGGGGAGTTGCGGTCGATTCGTGGTGCCGCGTACGACACCGGGCTCGGCGGGGGGTGGCGCGGGTGCGTCGTCCGTGCGCCGGATCACGGGTCGGGCCTCGGCCGGGGTGGGACGGTCGAGGCGTTCGGCGCGCAGGGGAAGCGGCGGGGCCTCGGCCTGATGCCGCGCCTGCCGGGGTGGCTGGTGCAGGCGCAGCGGTTGGCCGGGGACGTAGGACTGCCGGTCGGCTCCGGCCTGTGGACCGGGCGCCGGGCCGGGGTTCGGGCTCGGTTCCGGCCTGCGGTGGCTGCCGGGGCCGTCCTCGGCGGGTGGGCGGTGCACGGGGCCCGGTGGCGGGACCGGAGTCGCGTCGCTCCCGGCCGGGGCGTCCGCGTCCGCGCCCAGCAGGCACTGCGGGAGGACGAGTACGGCCTGTGTGCCTCCGTAGATGTTGCTCTGCAGCCGGACCGCGATGCCGTGCCGCCGGGCGAGCGACGCGACGACGAACAGGCCGATCCGGCCGTCCTGCAGCAGACGGGCCACACTGACCTGGTCGGGGTCGGCCAGCAGTGCGTTCATCCGCTTCTGCTCGTCACCGGGCATGCCGAGGCCCCGGTCCTCGACCTCGAGCGCCAGCCCGGCGGTGACCTGCTGGGCACGCAGCAGCACTTGGGTGTGCGGGGCGGAGAACACGGTGGCGTTCTCCACCAGTTCGGCCAGCAGATGGATCACATCGGCCACGGCGTGGCCGCGCAGTGTGCCGTCGATCGGGGGTACGAGTTTGACCCGCGGGTACTGCTCGACCTCGGCGATCGCCGAGCGCAGGACCTCGGTCACGGTCACCGGGTTGCTCCACTGCCGTCGGGAGACGGCGCCCCCGAGCACGGCGAGGTTCTCGGCGTGCCGGCGGATGCGCGTGGCGAGGTGGTCGACCTGGAAGAGGCCCTTGAGCAGATCGGGGTCCTCGACCTCGTGCTCCAGCTGGTCGAGCACCTGGATCTCGCGATGCACCAGCGACTGCAGACGGCGGGCGAGGTTGACGAAGACCTCGACCTTCTGTTCCTCGCCGGTGTGACCGGGGAGCCGGGACGCCTGCACGACAGCGGCCACGGCGACCTCCTGCTGGCGGCCGAGTTCCTGCGCGAGCAGTTCGAAGGCGTCGCTGCCGGGAGCGGTGGGCCGCGCGGGCCGTCGTGCGGGCACGGGCCGGCCGTTGCGGAGCTGTTCCACCACCCGCTGCAGTTCGGCCTGGCCCTGTGCGCTGGCCCGGCGGAGCGCCAGGCAGCGGCCGAAGACGGTGGTCGCGACGCGGTCGGCGGCCAGGTACGCGGACAGCACGGCGGCGAGGGCCAGCGCGCTTGCCACGCCCAGGGCGGTCCACAGCTCCGCGGTCGGCCGGACGCCGGTGGAACGGACGGTGAAGACGACCGCTGCGGCGCCGCTCAGCACGGCGGCGACGGTCGGCAGCACCGCGGCGCGCAGGAGCTGGGGGCGTATACGCGCCTCGGGGGATGGCTGGGCGGCACGCGGCCTGGCCGTGGCCGAATGGGAACGGGCACCGGGTCGGCCGTGCCGTCCGCCCTCTCGGCGTTCCGGTCGCGCTTCGGGCGCGCGAAGTTGAGACATCAGCGTCCTCGGTACGTGGGGCACCAGGAATCGGCGTTCATGTGGTGGCACCTACGGTGGTCGGTCAGGCTCGGTTCATCGGTCGGGCGGGCTCGGCAGTGATGAGCCCACCGTTGATCACCGGGCACACACGGTAGTCGTCAATCACGTATGCGCGACGGGCAGTTGTCGAACTTGCCCGCCATCCGTCCCGCTCTGGTATGAGCTGTCGCACGGTCGACCGATTACGTCGCATTGGCACCTGGCCGACGTACACCCGAACGGCTCAGAACATGCCTTCGAACCGACGTCGTTCGGCGGACGGCAGTTCGAGGACACGGCCCAGGGCGTCCAGCTCCTGAGCACGGGGAACGGCCGGGCCAGCCCGGTCAGGTGCCGGACGGGCCCGGCCGTCCGTCGTTCCGTCGTTGTCGCTCACCGCGATGCTGTCGGTCCGGCCGGGGCCGCCGTCGGCCGTCGGGAGAGACGTCTCGCGCTCTGCTCACAGGCCGGGGACCTGGAAGCCGTTCAGGTACCAGAGGGCGGCGGCGTACCAGATCAGGGCGATCGCGGTGACGAGGGTGCCTCCGGCTAGAGGGAGCGTCCAGCCGGGCCAGCGGCGGTGGCGGACCACGATGACCTTGGCGACGAAGGCCCCGTAGAGGAAGCAGCCGGCGAGCGAGTGCAGCGCCAGGCGAGTATCGGTCAGCTGGACGCCGTAGGTGGTGATGCAGTGCCGAGCGATGGGGAGGGAGAGCAGGAAGGCGGTCAGACCGATGAGGCGGTGCGTCGTGTTGACCCGGTGCGGTGCGGTGCGCAGTCCGGGCAGGCGGCCGTACATCCAGAGGGCGAGAAGTAGCTGAATCAGCGCCAGGCCCAGCAGTGCGGAGCCGAGTTGGGCCTTGAGCAGTCTGGCGTCGTCGCCGCGCTGCCCGAAGAGGCTGTTCTCGTAGGAGGGGGTGTGTACCCGGCCGTACCAGTAGAGACCGACCATGACCGCCACGGGCAGAAGCATCCACAGGACGCCGTAGCGCCGTCGGTGGTTCGCAGGGTGAGCGAGAGCGTCCACGTGATCAGCCGCCCCCGCTCTCGATCCTGCCGCCCTGAAGCTGGACGGCACTCCAGGTGGTACCGAGCGCGGCTCGGGGAGTACCGGTGGTACGGACCGACGGCCCGGAGACAGGGCGAGGATCGGTGCGGACGGCTGCGGCCGCCGCCGGTGCGGGCTGCGGGCTCACGCCGATCGTCGTCCTTGTGCCACCGGAGCAACCGATGCGCACCGTGGCAAGCATGGCGTCGGCGGCGTCCGGGGCGGTCGCTGGGCGAGGGTTTCTCAACAGGTTCTCCAGGCATTACGGGCCGATCCCGCCAGTACGTCCGAAGCGTCCCGTCCGGGTCCAGTCGGCGCGCCAGCAGGTACGCGGAACAAGGAGAGCGGTTGGACCGGACGGCCGATGGGAGCGGCATGCCGACCCGGGTGAAGGACGGCCCGCCTGGCTCGAGGGTTCGGAGTCATGGTCTGTGGAACGACGGGTCGTGCTGCTCGCCGAGCACGGCCTGCCCGATGGTCGCCAGGACGTCGTCGTCGTTGTCGTGGAGCTCGTAGAAGGTCAGGTCGCGCAGGATCCGCTCCACGGGGCTCGGGCGGATCAGGCTGCGGGCACCGCACGCGCGGATGACGTGGTGCACCGTCTCTTCCGCCACGTGCTCGATCACATGCCAGGCCCTGCTGCCGGCGATGCGCGCCTCCTCGACCCTGCCTTCGTCCCACAGGCCGGCGACGTAGCGCAACCAGAGGCGGGCGGTGTCGATGTTGACCGCCATGCTGCCCACCCGCTGCTGCACATGGGGATCACCGCCCTTGCCCTGCCGCAGCAGATACGCGAGCCCGTATTCGTTCGCGGCCAGAGCGCCACCGAGGAAGCTGGCAGCGTAGTGCGGGATGAATGCGGTCTGCCAGTGCCCTTCGAAGTAGCCGCCAGGGCGGCCGATGAGATGCTCGCGCGGTACGAAGGTGTCGTGGAACCGCACCACATGGCTGACCGTCGCGCGCATGCCGATCGGGTCCCACCACGAACTGTCCACGGCCACAGTCGGATCGGACAGGTCGCAGGCGAGCAGCAGGAGTTTCCCTTGGGGCTCTCGGCTGTGCCGGGCTCCGCCGGGGCCGGCCGGATCGACGAGCAGGATCGCCCACTGGGCTCCGGTGGCGCTGGTGGCGAACGCCTTGCTGCCACGGAGGGTCCAGCCGCTGCGGACGGGTGTCAGCACGGTGCCGAAGCCACCGCTCTCGCCCGGCTTGGGGGCCTGGGGTTCGCCGCTCCAGGCGGCCCATTTCTCTCCGTGTTCGACCACGCCGGTGAACCAGTGCCGCTTCTGCTCCGGGCCGGCCAGGGCGTCGATGAGGACGAGCGCGTTGGCGTGCCCCTCCCAGCAGCGGGCCAGTGACAGATCGGCCTTGGCCAGCGTGGTGGTCATCTCCCACAGGGGCAGGGTGTTGCGCTGCTGGGGGCCGTAGCCCAGGCCGCCGTGCTCCCGCGGCACGGGGGCGGCCAGGAACCCGCCGGAGAACAGATCGTCGAAGTCCTCGGCGGGGAAGACGGCCCTGCGGTCGTACTCCTCGGCTCGGGGGGCGAAGTTGTCCGCGGCAAGCTTCGCCACGGCGTCGAGAACGACCCGGTCGCCCCTGGCCACCGGATCGCGGGCCGGACCGTGGCCCGGGTCGTCGGTCATGAGAGGACGGCCCCTTCCGAACGGTAGAAGTGGGCGCGGTACATCACGTTCGGTATCTGCGGACCGACGGCGTGAACGATATGGACATCGATGGTCAGCAGGCCGCGGTTGAGGTAGCCGCAGAGGATGACCTGGCGGGAGCCGAGCGGACCTTCGGCGAGGAAGGCCACGGCCTCGGAGGCGTCCATGTCGTCGGCCAGCGGGACGGCGGGCAGGATGGCGCCGGTGACGGGCGTCACCGGCGGCACGAATGCCTCTTGTGACGGGTGCGCGTCGCCGCGCTCGGTGATCCGCAGCATGAGCCGGCTGCCGTCGACCGCGGCATCGACCAGGTGGATACCGGTGGCGGTGGTGTCGAAGTTGACCCAGCCACCTGCCAGCGGCGCCGCATCGACCGTCCGTGCCGTCATGTCCGCCCCACCGCCCTGTGGAAGAACGAGCGGGCCCAGTGGTCGGCCCCCTCGCTGCCACCGCTGCCACCGCTGCCACCGCTGAAGATGCTGCTCGTGGTGGCCACCAGGATGCCCGTCTTGTGGTAGGCGCACAGGACAGTGCGCAGACAGCCGAAGTAGTAGATCGCCGAGAACGACCAGGCGGTCGATGGGGTTCCTGGCGCGGTGTACACGACCGCCGACACCTCACCCCAGTCTCGCGGCTGCGGGCCGCCGGTCCCGAAGGCCCTGACGAACAGCCCGTTCGGCCCGTTCTCGTGCCATGTCACATTCAGCCGGAGGGGGCCCTTCGAACTGCCCTGGTCGGTGTTGACCCAGTCGCCCAGCAGGGCCGAGACATCGGTGAGGTCCGGCGGCCGAGGTGCGATCGGTCCGTCACGGGAGGCCGAACGGGGCGTCATGATGCCTCTCCGCTCGTGGGTCGCATTCGGGACTGTGCCGGGGGCGCATCCTCGGGTTCGGTGAGGTCGGGGGCGTCGACGCGCTCGACCTGGCTGAAGCAGAGGGAGCGCATCGGCAGCGCGTCGGGGAGCGGATGGCCTGTCAACAGGCGGAATTGTGCGCTCACTTCGACGAGCAGGACGTCCCTGCCGTCGATGCCGATCAGCCCGCGGGCGCGGGTGGCGTTCATGAGCGCGGTCGGAGGGTCGCGGTAGACCATTTCCACCACCGCCGCGTCCGGGTCGACGGCGGAAACCGGAAAAGGTTGCCTTTCCGCCAGGGGCGTGGCATGGACGAGCACAGCGTGTCCTGCCGGGGAGAACCGGGAGAGCGGTACATAGGGAGCCCCGAGGCGCGAGGAGGCCTCCCGGCCGCGCGCGTGCCTCCGGTTGACCAGGGTCACCCGCGCTCCGGCCTGGAGCAGGGCCAGCGCGACGGCCTGCCCGGTGCTGCCGCAACCGATGACGGCGGCCCTGCGGCCGCTGGGATCGACCCCGGCTCGGGCAAGGATGTGCAGGGCAGCGGCGGTGTCGGTGGTGCCCGCCCGCCAGCGCCCGGCGTCGTGCCACAGGACGTTGGCCGCGCCGCACCGCAGCGCCTGCGGGCCGACGATGTCGGCTGCTTCGACCGCGCTCTGCTTGTGGGGAGCGGTGACGGTCAGCCCGAGCAGCGGCAGCCGGGCCAGCGCCCCGAAGTCGTTGGCGCAGTGCCAGAACCGGGGGAACGTGTCCACCTGGAAGGGCAGGTAGAGCGCGGGCAGCCGCAGCTCCCGCAATGCCGCATTGTGCAGCCGGGGTGACAGCGAGCGTCCCGGGGCATGGCCGGCGATGCCGAACAGGGCGCTGAGCGGTGGCAGAGCGGGCAGTCCGTAGTCGGTCACGAGCTGGCCCACGCTGGGCATTCCGTCTGCCCCCGGGGTACCGGCCCGGCCGAAGGCGAGGGGCGCGCCCAGCCACGGCGCCAGCACCCTGGTCCAGGTGCCGGCCGGGCCGGACGCGAACGTCGTCACGTCGGAGCGCCCGAGCCCGGTGAGCAGCAGCGGCGAGGCGGCGCCGTACTGGGCTCCCGGCTGCGGCACGAGGAGGTACAGCAGCGCAGGTGTGGTGGCCATCGCGGCGAACCGCTCCCGCAGTTCCGCGGATGCCTCCAGCACGCCGGCCCCGCGGTCGGCGCTCCGCTCGGGGCGTGCGGGTTCCGGCTGGTGCCAGGACACGCGTCGCTGCCTGGCGGGGATGCCCGCCAGCAGTTCCGGGACCAGGTCGTCCACGGCCTCCAGATCGACCACGTCATAGTGGTCCGCCGCGCGGAGGAGGCGGGTGCGGCGTTCGACGGGGCCGACAGCCGAGCAACCGCCGTGGCGCGGTGAGCGCAGGCTGTAGGTCACTGGCCCGGTGAAGTGTCGGCGCAGCCGGTGCGGATCGGGGTCGCCGACGAGGTCGGCACGCACCTCCAGCGCGTCGGCCACCCCCGCGAGGCCTCGCAGGCACGGCGTGGTGAGATCCTCGGGCCGGGCGACCACTGCGACTATGTGAGCCCGCTGTGTGACGGGGGCATCGCACCCGCGCGTCAGCCGCTCCATCGGACGTGCTCCTTCAGAGGGGCCCGCGGCAGGGCGAACCGAGTGACGGCTGCGGTGCACACGAGGGGATGGTCGGAGTCGATGCCCGGCCACAGGCGCAGGACATCCGCGTAGCCGACGGTTGGCGGGCCGTGGAAGCGCAGGTTGTCGCGGAAGCGGGTCCGTGCGGCGGCGGCGTCCGCGGCGGATTCCCCCTTGGCCGGCAGTGTTCCCGACCCGACGGCGCGGGCACGGCGTCCGACGCCGTCGTCCAGCGACGGCGGCCGGTCGGCGTGATCAGGCGTGGGCCGGTCACCGCGGTCGAACGCCTCGCGCAGGACGTCCGCCGACGCCTCCGGGATGCTGCCGATCACCGCGACCACCTGCCACGTCCTGGGGTCGCGGCCCGACGGTACGTCGCGAGGAGGTCGGAGCGAAGGAGTTCGCCCAGGCGGACGCGGACGGACCGCTGGATGTGCAGGGCGCACCGGCTGTACATCTCCGGGGACTGCCCCTCCGGATTGGGGATGTCACAGCGCGGGTCCAGACACAGGGTGCGGCCCTCGGCTTCGGGGGCCATGGCGATCACGCCGTGGCGATGGGCCCGGGTCATGCAGTAGATGACGGAGCTGTCCCGGCAGAGCTCAGGGGTGACCGGACGTGCTCGGTGAAGCCCGGGATTCCCCCGGCCCCGCGCTCGGCCCAGTCCGAGCCCAGCGAGCGCGGACCGGGCGTCGGGAGCCATCGGGGCCCCGGGCCGCGTCGTCGCAACACCCGCGCTGGAGAACCGGAAGGCGTCCGCGACTCCCGCCTCCGCGGCCTGGGCCCACGCGATGACCTCGGCCATGGGCGAGCGCGAGGTGTTCCCGCCGCAGACGAACAGCACGCGGCACACCGCCCCGGTGGCGCGTACCCGCCACCAGGTGACGGCCGACGGGTAGGACAGCGCCGCCGCCGCGCCGACGCCGAAGACGAGCGCGAGGAGCTGGGCGTTCCCCGGAGCCTGGAGCCCGGCCGTCCACGCCAGCGAGAAGGAGGCGACCAGACCGGACATCAGGCTGGCGAACGCCCATGCCGGCACGCCCCAGGTGTACTCGCGCCGGTCGAGGTAGATCAGCGAAGCGAAGACGAACAGCACCTCGTACGCCACACCGATGCCCGCCGCCGCCAACGCGACAGGGGTGCCGAGGAATGTGGTGAAGCCCGCACGCAATTGCGCCTGTCCGGCCAGTGCCCCTGCCGCCAGCAGCAGAGCCAGCCAAACCGGTGCGGCGACATGCTCCTCCACGAAGAAGCGGCGGTCTGTTGCGAGAACCCCCGACTTGGCCACTCGGCTCATGATTTCGAACCGGCCCATGTAGCCGACGAGATAGATCAGGACGCTCAGCACGGCGGCCAGCGTGAGGTGGTAGCTGTTCACATCACCGAGTGCCACTGAAACCGCGATCAGGCTGAGGCACAACCCCACCCAGGAAGATGCCGTCACCCGCCGCTTGCGCGCCTTGTCGACCAACGGGGAAACGATCAGGACTCCCCCGCGCATCAACAACAGCATGAAGAGGATCGAGACGCCGGAAAAGGTGTAGTTCATCGTGGTGGTGCCGATGATGAGCGAAGCGAAGAGTCCGGATGCCAACGTTTCCCGACCCGCCACTGGAATCCGACGCCCCCCGATCCCACCCCGCCGCATATACCGCCACCAACCCGACAGGGCTACGAAGACAGGCATCACCACGAGCTGTCCGAGGACGGCTGCGGGCAGCAGCTCAAAGCCGCTGACCGGCTTCCCCGACAGCGGAGTCACTCCGCTGGCCAGTGCCTTCACCAGCATGGCGTACGGAACATACGATATGAAGTAGCCGAAGGTGAGCCATCCCATGCGCAGGCCCCGTTTCTGATCGAAATATTCGGGACATTCCTACAGGTGGAGTGGCGAAGTGTGGCGAAGGGCACTCGACCCTCGACGGGGTGCCCTGGGATCGATGTGTCCGCCCGTCGCTCGAAAAGCAAGACCCCGATAACCGCTCTGATTTCAGATCGACACAGACGGTCGAATCGCGCATCGGTCCGGCTGGTGACTACCTATTGTGTCGGCGTCGCGAACCGTTACACCGCTCCTCGGAATAATGAGATCACGCCGGCCCGCCACGCGCATCCCGTGGCCCGCACACGAAAATTCGAGCCCGGTAATCAGCAGGCGCGCTCTTCAGAAAGGTGTGCGCCTCAGAAGATTTTTACCGTTCGCGCGGTCACGCGGTCGGCGCATGAGGCGCACGCTTTCCCCTCCACGCTCCCCCTTCGATGCCCGGCCTGCCACTTGTCGGCCGGCGGGTGGGCCGCCGCGCCGACCGGCGTCAGCCGCGTGGGAGGCGCATCGGGGTCCGATTCATCTGTCCGGTGTCGTGGTGCGGTGGTCGAGCCGCACTCGGCCGGTCACGTCATGGTGCGGCCGGGTGCGCCGGTGTCGCCGGACCTCGAACACCTGCCAGGCCACGACCGTCAGCAGGGTGAGCGTCTCGGCGATGAGGCTGAGCAGCGCCTGCGGGGCGGGCTGCAGACCGCGTTCGGTGAATCCGAACAGCCCGATGGTGCGGGATGTGGCGAACCCGGCGAGCGCGCCAATGGCGATAGCGGCGGCGGCGATTCGGAGCACCAGGGGTGCCGCCAACAGGAGAAGTGCGGCAACTGCGAAGGCTGCGCCGGCCTGCAGCAGGAACAACGGGCCGATGACGTGGATGAAGCGGTATCCGTCGATGTAGAGCTGGGCGTGGATGTATCCGCTTGCCGCGAGCGTGGCCACGAGCACCAAGCGCAGTGCGAGGGCGGGCAGACTCCAGGTGCTCATGTGAGTTTCTCGTCCTTGACCGCCAGTGCGTGGCTGCCCTGCCGGTAGTTGACGGTGCGGATGCCGAGTGCGTCCTTGAGTCGTCCGGCGGGCAGCACCTGCGGAATGGGGCCGGGGCCTTGGCCGGGTTTGGGAAACGGGTAGCAGGTGGGGGCGGCCGAGTGGAAGGTGATGTTGCCCTCGGTCTTGGTGAACAGCTGATGGACGTGCCCGTTGAGGCACGTGACTGAGGAGAAACGGCGCAGCATCGACAGCACCTGCACCGCATCGTTGGTGCCCCAGCCCCACTTCGGATACATCGCGAACAGCGGGATGTGACTGAAGACGACGATCGGGGTGTCCGATGACAGGCCGGCGATGTCCTTGCGGACGAAGTCGATCTGATCGCTGCCCAGGTGGCCGAGTTGCTCGAGGTGCAGAGTGTTGACCAGCGCGATGAAGTGCACGCCATGGGTGTCGAAGCTGTACCAGCCGTCACCGAGGGTGTTCTTGGCGAAAGCTTGTCGGTATGCGCGTCCGTTGTCTCCGATCGAGTCGTGCTCACCCGGCACGGTGAAGATCCGGTCCGTGCGCAGCTGCGACAGCATCTGCTTGACCTGGTCGAACTGGGCGGGGGTGGAAAGGTGCGTCAGGTCGCCGCTGTGCATGACGAAGTCGGGACGGAACCCGAGGGAGTTGACCTGGGTGAGCGCTGCGCTGAACGTTCCGGCGACATCCATGTTGGCCGGGCCGTGGAAGCCGATGTGGCTGTCGGAGACCTGCACGAACCGCAGGTCTGCGCTGCCCGTCGGGGTGGGGTCCGACGAACCGGGGATATGGCTGATCACCTCTCCCCCGGTGACTGTCAGGATGACGGCACCACCGAACCAGGCGGAGTGCCGCATGAGCTGACGGCGGCTCATACCGTGCTCGCCGTCGGAGTCGCGTGTGGGTTCGGTCATGGGGTCACCTCCACGGTGGCGGTCATGAACGGGTGGATGCTGCAGTAATAGGCGTAGGTGCCGGGTTTGGTGAAGGTGTAGCTGTAGGTGGCATTGGTGGCCAGGCCTGCCGACTTCAGCGGCCCGCCCGATCCTTGTTTGCTGGTGACGGTGTGGGTGTCGGGGTCGTTGTTGGTCCAGGTCACCTTCGTGCCCGCCTTGACCGTCAGTTTGGCCGGGGAGAAAGCAAAGTTCTTGATCGTCACCGCGTTGGCGGAGGCCGGAGCGGACGATTGGCCGGCGGTGGGTGAGGTCGAGGGCGTGACGGGTGGCGGGCTGACCACACCGCCCGTTCCGGAGGCACCGGGCGTTCCGGGCAGGGTCTGGCCAGTGCCGGGACTCAGTGCTCCTGCTGGTTTGGATGACGATCCGCCGCACGCACTGAGCAGCCCCAGTGCTCCGGCTACGGCGACAGCGGCCACGCACGTGCGCGACCGCCGGACCAGCACAGAGAATTTTGCATTCATGGCCATCGTTCCTTCTACGCATTCCCCGCCGCACGGGCGGGTGTGATTCAAGACCGATCCGCGATCGGCCTGTTTCAGGCAGATAGGCGACCGGGTTACATCCCCGGCAGAGGTATTCGGAGGGACGTGACCCGGTGGGTCACTTTAGGTGGGCGGGCAGTGGATTCCATTCAGCAAATCGAATGCCACAGCGAAGTCTTCGTTGTTTCACCGTGACGGCGGGTAGCGGGTAAGAGCTGTCCCGCAATCCGCGGTGGAGCAGCGCGCGGCGTCGGATGCGGTGCATCGCAAGGCGGAGGGGCGTCCGCGTACCGGATGTATGTGGACGTTCCGACAACGCGGCGAGGTGCCGTAGCTGTCGTCGCGTGCCCGCCAGGGATTACGGGACAGCCCTTCGCAGTACGCCTGGAGTCAGGAGAATTTCCGCGGTGTCCTGATGGACCGCAGGCAAAGGCGGACGGGCACTGCACTTCGACCCGACCGTGGACCTGCTGCCTCAGCCGATGCCCGCACCGATGGCGTCATGCGCGCCGGAGGCGCGATCGGCCCGTTCGCCGGGCTGGACCGGTCAGGGCCCTCGGCCCCGACGGCCGAGGAGCCCTTCGTCGAGATCTACGGGCCCTTGGGGGCTACGGGACGACGGGCCGCCGCAACGGCCTGCCAGACCGCGAGGATCAGCAGGGTGCCGGTCTCCAGCAGGACGCTGAGCAGGGCTTGGGGGGCAGGCTGCAGACCGCGTTCGGTGAACCCGAACACACCGATCGTGCGGGAGGCGGTGAACCCGGCGAGAGCACCGAGCGCGACGCCGGCAGCCGCAACCCTGACCAGCACCGGTGCCGCGAACAGCACCAGGGCGGCGACCGCGAAGGCGGCACTCGCCTGCAGCAGGAACAGGTCGCCGACGACGTGGATGAAGCGGTATCCGGCCAGGTAGAGCTGGGCATGGATGTAGCCGCTCCCGGCGAGTGCGGCAGCGATGGCCAGGCGCATCGCGAAGGCCGGACGCCTCGCGGAGGCGATTCTTGTCATGCCGTGGTCGCCGGCCGAATGATCGAGGACGGCGCCCGGCGCCTCGCCGTGCTCGTCCGAGTACTGGTTCATGGGGTCACCCCTACGGTCGCTGTCACGACGGGACGGATGGAGCAGAAGCAGGCATCGGCGCCGGCTCCGGCTCCGGCTCCGGCTCCGGTGAACGTGTAACGGAAGGTGGCGCCGGGGCCGCGCGGTGGGGAGGCCCCGAGGGGCAGCGGAACCATCTCGGTCATCTCGGCTCACTCCTGTGGAATGGAGGAAAGGATCCTTGGGGATCCGTGCTTGTCCGGTTCCACGGGCGCCGAGGGTCGCACGGTTCGGTACGTAAGCACCTTTTGCGAGATTTGCAAGATTTGCCGAATATGCAATGATCGCGCTATGCCGTGGCGCCTTCCGAAGCGCGGTTCGACGAGTGAACCGGACCGCTCCGGGAATCGTGTCTCTGATACGGGGACCATTTCCCGCGCGGACGAGGAACTGCTCCGCACGCTGTACGCCGAGCATGCCG
This sequence comes from Streptomyces sp. NPDC093149, assembly GCF_044754145.1. NCBI lineage: Bacteria > Bacillati > Actinomycetota > Actinomycetes > Kitasatosporales > Streptomycetaceae > Streptomyces > Streptomyces sp. NPDC093149. The sequence continues at coordinate 60,944 of NZ_JBIVON010000015.1, read as the reverse complement.
GGCCGTTGTTCCACTTCGTCCTGCGACTGACCTCAGGGGACTGGCAATGGGCCGAGGATGTCGTGCAGGAGACACTGCTGCGGGCCTGGCAGCACCCTGCGGCGTTCGATCCCGAACGCGGTCCGGCGCGGGCATGGCTGTGCACGGTTGCCCGGCATCTGGTCGTCGACGCCCACCGGGCCCGCCGGGCCAGGCCGACCGAGGTCGGTGGCGAGGCGCTGGAGCGGGTCGCGGAGCGGACGCCCGGGGAAGACGAGATCGAGCAGGCGCTGCAAAGCTGGGCGGTGGCCGACGCCATCCGGACCCTGTCCCCGGAGCACCGGGCCGTGCTGCTGGAGACGTACTACAGGGGCCGGACGATGGTCGAAGCGGCGAAGGCGCTCGACATTCCGGTAGGCACCGCGAAGTCGCGGACGTACTACGCCTTGAAGGCGCTGCGGCTGGCGCTGCAGGAACGGGGCATCGAGCCGTGACACCGGCGCGGAGGAGGTGCGGAACATGAATGCCGACCGTGACACCATCCGGTTCTCCCTCGGCGGGTACGTGCTGGGCACACTGTCCCCGGCGGAAATGGAACAGGTACGCGTCCACCTTGCGGAATGCGACGAGTGCCGGGCCGAGCATGCCGAACTGGCGGGGTTGACCGCGCTGCTCGCGAAGGTCAGCGAGGCCGAGGTCGAGGCTGCGCCCGCAGCAAGCGAGGAACTGGCCGACCGGCTCGTGCGACGGGCCGCCGCAACCGCGCAGCCGCAGCCCGCGACCGCTGCCGTACCGCAGCGAAGCCGGCTCGACCGGTTGCTCCAGCAGGCCGCGTCCCGGCGTCGCACCGTCTGGCGGAGACAACTGGCTGCGGTCGCCGCGGCCATGACGTTCGTCGCGGCGGCAGCGTCGGGCGGCACGTGGCTGGCCACCGTCGCGTCCACGAGCAGCCAGGTGGCACAGCCCGCCGCGACGACACCGGCCCCGTCCCGCACCTTGTCCGCAAGCGACCCCGCCACAGGCGTGTCCGCCTCGGTGAAGGTCTCGCCCGCCGCCTGGGGCAGCGCCCTGCAGGTCTCGGCCAAGGGAGCACCCCCCGGGATCACGTGCAGGCTGCAAGCGGTCGGGGTCACGGGCGACGCGGCGACCGCCGCCACCTGGCAGGCGGGCACGTATCCGGGCGGCGCCATGGTTTCCGGGACGGTGCCCATGTCCCCGGGAACGATCAGTCACTTCGACATCTACGCCGGAAACGGCCAGAAGCTCCTCACCATCCCGGCGTGAGGCCTCGACCGGCGCCGGTACCACGTGGCCTGCGTCGATGGCCCCCGTCGGCGCACATCGCCACCGAGCCCCGCGCGGAGGGCGATGCTGCGCGGCTTCGGCGCGTTCGGCGCCCCGCTCCGGGCCTGGCGGCTACCTGGATGACATGGCCGCTGACGGTGCCCTCGGTCACGTGCGACGCGGCGGCGTTGGTGTGTGCCGAGGGAGGAGGCCGGCCGGCTCGCGCAGGTCGCGCGCCGGCCGCCGCCGCGGTGGGGAGACCGTCGTGATCACCGGGTTCCGCTCGGCGACGACGCCGATCTCACGCTGCGGGCACCGGCGTGGCTCACCGAATCCACCTCGAACATCACGGTACGTGCTCAGATAGCGGGCGGGCCGCCGAGACCACACCCGATGTCGCCCCGGTCGACATCCGGACGCACGGCATGGACGGTCTGGCCGCCACCGGGGCACTGACACCGCCCCGGCCGCGTGATCACCTGACGACGTTCCACGAGATGCGCAGGTCACCCAGGCGCTGCGGATTTCCACTCAAGGTGACCCCACCCGGACGACCTGCTGCGGGCCGTCAGCGACGCTCGCAGCGACTGTGCCGCGCTCGGGCCGGCGCCCGCCCGGCCACTGCTCGACGCACGCGGGTCGCGCCCAAGCGTCGGCCCCGAGGAACAGTGCGGGCCGGACGAGCTGAGCCCGCGCGAAAGCGACGTGCCGCGGCTGCTCACCCTCGGCCTCACCAACGCGCGGCGACCGGTTCCACGCGACCAGCCGTGTCCGGGCCGCCCGCGCAGCCTGACGGCCGGAATCGAATCAGCGGGGAGGCCGTCGCCGGGGGCGTATCGCATCGAACGTTTCGCCTTCTAGCCCCCGGCGGCAACGACCCCTGGGCCGCATGGCCAGGGGTCTATGGAAAGCAACCGCTGGATCATGGTCATGACCTGCGGATCGTCGCGGTGATACGTGAGCGGCACGCCGACGTAGTAACCGAAGCCTCACTGGGTTCGGTCATGCCGAGCACTGAAGGCAAGCGTGGACTTCGCGGCCGTCCAGAGCTTGATGAACCTCGGTCGATTGTGCGAGGAACTCGACGATGCCGTTGCCGCGGCCGTGTTCGTCCGGGGCGACGTCATGGTGGGGGCGCTCTGTGGCGGTTCCGGAGTCGACGACCACGATGTGCAGCGTGTGGTGGTCGACGGCCAGCTGCACCGTCATGTACTCGTGGCCGTACCGGGCGGCATTGGCGGCGAGTTCGTCGACGATGAGGACGGCGGAGTCCCGCTCGTTCTGGGGGATGCTCCAGTTCTCCAGCAGGTCCGCCGCGAAGTGACGGGCGGCGGAGACATGTGCTTCCTGCGCCGGCAGAGTGAGCAGCGCCTCGCGGCGGCAGCCTCGCGGGGGCAGCGGACTCGTGATGGTCGAGTTGGTCGCAAACATGGGCTTCTGCTCTTCTTTGGAGGCGCGAGGGCCGGAGGGTGGACCTGGGGGCGGAACGCGGGGCGAGGGGAGCGGCGAAGAGTGCGGGTCGCGACTGCGACGCCGTCGCCGGAGGCTGATGGCCGTGGTCCGCCGGGCGCTTCGGCATGTGGCGTGGAGACGAGCGTCGCGGACGTCGCGACCGCCTGTCGGGAGCAGCTGGGTCATGTCAGCTCACTCCTTGCGGGTGGGGAGGGGTGGGGAGCGGATCTCGTGAATACCAGCGTTCGTCTACTTTCACGGGTGGAAGGTGCCACACGGTTCGGCACGCTCACATCTTTTGGTCTTTTGGTCTTTTGGTCGATTTCGGCATGGGTGCGGTGAGGAGCCGCTGTTGTGTCGATCGAGGAGGCTGCGGATCGGACGGCGGTCCCGATCGGACGGTCGTGTGACGACCGGCGCGCAACGGCTGACCCGAGCCAGAGGACATGCCTCCGCTGTCCACCCGGCTCTCCTGGGAGGCCCGTTCCTGCAGGCTGCGGTGGGGCAAGCTGCGGTTGGGCAGTTCCCGCTGGTCGGGCACCGCTTCCCGCTACTGCCGTCACCACGACACCGCGTACCATGGGGCAGCTCGGCGCCGACCTGATACTCCTCTGCGAAGTGTGCGTTCTGCTCTGCCTTGCGCAGTGACCTGCCGAGCTGGAAGCGAGTACGTCAAGGGAGAACGTGGCCGAGATACCGCGCAGGGCTGTGCCTCCTCGGCCGATGCAGATTTCGTCGTGGCAGCAGGCCGAACACAACGCAGCCCGCTGGATGCGCCACTGGGGCTATTCCGATGCCACCGCACACCCCGGAGGCCCGGACTCCGGCATCGATGTCCACGCGGCCGGCGCACTGGGACAGGTCAAATACCAGGCCACCCAGGTCGGGCGTCCGGAACTGCAACGTTTCGTGGGGGCGCGCCCCCAGGGATCGACCGCACAGCTGATCTTCTTCACCGGCAGCGACTACGCCCGCACCGCCGTGGCCTACGCCCAGGAGCGGGACATCGCGCTTTTCACGTACCGTCTGGACGGCACGATGACGCCGCTCAACGACACGGCACGCAGCATCCACCGCACCTCCGCATCCACCGTGCCCATAGCGGCTCGAAACCCTGAAACGGGCCGACCGCAGACGTTCTGGCGGCGGAACTGGCGTGTGGTCGCAGGTGTTTGTCTCCTCCTGGCACCGCTGGGCTCGATCGGGGACGAGAAGACCTACACCGGCCCTCTCGCCCTGGACGTCCTGAAGTTCATCGGCATTCTCCTGACTTGCTGGTCGCTCGGCACGCTCCTGACAGCCGCACGATTCGGCGTCCGTATCTCCCTTCGGATCCGGCCCTTCCGAGCGGCCATCGTTTCCCGGTCGGGAACGGGTCCGGCGCCGACGGTGGGCAGGGCTCACACCCCACGCCCCACACACGACCGCGGCGCGGCGGCCTCGACAACCCGGCAGGATGATCTGGTGGCTGAAGCCGCGCACCGGCTCCGAACCGGCAGCAAGCAACACCACGTCGACAAGATCCTCAGAGATCGCGGCGTCGGATTCATGGAACGAGGCCGCATCCTCACCGAAGCCAAGAATCTCAACAAACGCTCCTGACCATCGACCTCCTCCGCATCAGCGATGCGAAGGCCATTGCCGTCACCATCGCTGCGGACCCGGCGTCGGCCAGGTGCCGGCGTGCACCCGAATGCGTTCAGCCGGGAGGTCTCCCGGCCCGGGGGCGTCCGCGTACCGTTCGACGGTTCGGCTCGTCGTGCCGGGCTGCCGCTGGATCGCTCGACGGCTGTGCCGCGCAGAACGGCGTGTACGGTGCCGAAGGCTCGGATCAGCGCCGGGTGACACCCGCGGCGGGGGCCGGTTCCGGTGACGGGCCCGGTGGTGTCGGCCGGCGCCGTCCCGTACTCAACGGCCTGGTTGGCGCCCGGCCCCGTATTCGGCAGCACCGGATGAGCCGTGACGCCGAGCAGCGAAACCAACTGTCATGGAGAGCCAGCCTTGTGACGCTCCGTCACCGAATCACGAAACCCGGCACCATGTCGTCGTCGGGGTCGACGATGAACCGGTGCTCGCCGGTCTGGTAGGCCCGGCCGGTGACCACCGGCACCACGGCCTCCCGGCCTGCCTCGTGCGTGGTCCTTTCCACCCGCGCAAGCCAGGTCGCCTCGGTGATCGAGCTGTGCGCGAGCACTTGGCCGGGCTTGAGCCGGCCGGTGGAATGCAGCGCGGCAACCCGCGAGCAGGTACCCGACCCGCAGGGCGAACGGTCGACCTCGCCGTCGGCGAACACGGTGACATTGCGCTGCCGCAGGCTGCCGTCCGGACCGATCCCCTGGTCGTCGGTATAGATGACGCCGTAGATACCGCTCAGCCTGTCGTCGAGCGGGTGCTCGGCGAAGGCGGAGGGGTCGAGGAAGCCCTTGATCTCGCGACTCAGCTCGATCAGCGCGGTGAGCGAGACCACACTCACGTCGAGGCCGACCGCTGCGGCCGGGACGTGAGCATAGATGGCGCCGCCGAAACTGATCCCGCACCGGACCTCCCCGCGCGAGGTCGGGACCGCCACCTCGTCGTGCAGGACGTAGCTGGCAACACTGACGAAGTCGACGCTGACGACCCGGTCGCCGTCGGTGGCCACACGGGCGCGGACCCGCCCCGAGGGCACGTCGATCACCACCTCCGTGACCCCGCCGGGATCGATCGGAACCCGGCCGCTGCGCACCGCCCACGCGCCGAGAGCGATGGTGCCGTGACCGCAGGCGGTCGAGAAGCCGTCCTTGTGCCAGAAGAGCACACCGAAATGGGCACCCGCGTCGTTGGGCGGAACAATGAACCCGCCGTACATGTCGGCGTGGCCGCGGGGTTCGGAGCACAACAGGGCACGCAACCCGTCGATCCCGGGATCGGAGATCGCGCTCACACGCTTGTCCGCCACGGTGTCACCCGCGATCTCGGGCACATCGGTGACGATCCGGAACGGCTCGCCGCCGGCGTGGTAATCGACGGTGCGGATGTCGGTGATGGTCATGGTGGGGTCCGATCCTGATACGGGACAGCGGGACGGGCCGTCAGGTCATGGGCGCAGAGGGGTAGTCGGCCGGCGCGGCGAAGGCCCCTTGATCGACCGTACGGACATCCGACACCTCCCGAGCCGGCCTCATTGCCCGCGAGTGAACCATGTGACATGTCACTGTGCAATGGCACATCCGGGATTCGCGCAGAGCTATCCGGCGAACGCCGACCGCCACTGCCAGAAGCCCACCTGGGTGACGGCCGACGCCAACGGGCTTCCACGCCCGGTTCGGAACGGACCTCGCCCTGATCGCAGGAGCCCCTTGCCGTGGCTCAATCAGCCCAGCCGCACGCGCAAGGGACGGTGAGGGCGACTCTCGGTGCGGTGCCGGAGGCCTGGTCCGGGTCGGCAGCGCCGTCGAGGATGCCCTCGGAACGGGGGGGGGCGGCACCAGACACAGCCGGGCGCGTCGCCGCACAGGTCGTTCGCGGTGGCGGCGAGGCCGTCCAGGGCTGCGGCCCACCGGCCGATGCTGACGCCCACGGCCTGCGGCACCCGGCCGTCAGCCGGTCGGTCCGGCAGCGGCGGCGGGCGTCGCGGGGTCGCCCAGGCCGAGCCGGTGTCCGAGGCCGACGCCGTGCTGGTAGAGGGCCGTTCCTTCAGCGAGCCGGTTCTTCTCCCACGCCCGCAGGGCGCCGTCAAGGGACGGAACCTGCTGCAGGGCGGTGAAGAGGGTGATGGCGTCGGCGGCCGCCTTCTCCGCGCTGGCCGCGGTGTGCGGCCGGACGACAAAGGCCGCGTCGCCGGTCAGCAGCATCCGGTCGTTGCGCATCCGGGTGACCCGCCCGTCGAGGATCGCCTGCGCGAACGGCTCCCTGGTGTGCTCCACGAGCGCACGCATGGGCTCGGGAAGCAGCTTCCGCGTACGGTCAAGGAGTTCGTCGTGCACCCGCGGGGCCATCAGCCCCGGGGGCAGGGAGAGTCCGTGGGCGGTGCCGTTCCGGTCGGTGGTGATGCGGTCCAGGCCGGCCGCGTCGGCCCGTACGTACCACACCCAGTTCATCCGGCGCTTTCCCGGCGTGGTCGTGCCGAAGTCGCCCGGGATGAAGTAGCACAGGAACTGGGTGCGGTCCCCGTCGTAGAAGCTGAAACGGTCGCGGAAGACTGCGCTCAAGTCCTCGGAGAGGTCGGCCTCGCCGATGACGCCCCGGTAGGCGACATACCCGGCGTAGCGCGGAGCACTGTCGGGTGCGACGAGCCCGCGATGGCGGGAGGCGGAGCCGTCGGCGATGACTGCGAGGTCCACGGAGTGGACGGTGTCACCGAGGTGGACGTCCACACCGTCGGGCCTGGGTGCGAGCGCCGTCACTTGCTTCCCGTCGTGGTAGCGCGCGGGGTCGAGGCGGTCCCGCAGGGATGTGTAGAGCGCACCCCAGGAGATCATCTGTTGCCGCATGAGCGTGTGATGGCTTCGCCCGTCCCGGCTGAAGAACTGCCGGTGCGTGACGGGCACGCTGATCCGGTCGGGGTCGACGCCGCAGAACATGTCGAGGAACCAGGCAACGCTCGGCTGGAGCACGATCCCCGCCCCGCGGTCGTCGGGGCGGCCGGAGGACCGCTCCCAGACGGTGACGTCCAGTCCCAGCTCGGTGAGCGCGACCGCCTGGAACAGGCCCCCCAGCGAACCGCCGACGACCCCCACTGACTCGATGTCCGGCACGGTGGTCACAGCGAGCACACTCCGTTCTCGCACACGGCGCCGTCCGGCACCCGGGTGGCATGACGCCGAAGGATCTCCACGAGCGTGTCGGTGCCGACGGCGCCGTTGATCGCCTTGTCGCCGATGATCAGCAGCGGCACTCCGCGAAGGCCGATGTGTTCGGCCAGTTGCTCGTCCTTCGCCACGGCCGTCTCCAGCGCGGGGTCCGTCAGCCGTGTGGCCACGTCGTCGCCGAGCCCCATCTCCTTGCCGATCCGGGCCAGCACGTCCACATCGCCGATGTCCTGCCCCTCGGAGAAGTAGGCCACGAGCAGGCGGTCGGCCATGGCCGCACCCGGCTGTGCGCTCTGCTCGGCCAGCGCGATCAGCCGGTGTCCGGCCCGGGTGTTCGGTGTCCTGGTGATCGCCTCGTAATCGAAGACGATGCCCTCGTCCCGGCCGACCGGCACTGTCCCGGCATCCAGCCGCTGCGAACGCTCCCAGCTGCCGAACTTCTCACTGCGATAGGTACGCCGGTCCACACCGGCCTTCGGCATCGCCGGGTTGAGCTCGAAGGCGTGGTGACGGATGCGGAACTCCTGACCGGTGCGTTCCGTCACGATGTCGACGGCCCGTCGCAGCCGGCGCCCGCCGATGTAGCACCAGGGGCAGATCAGATCGCTGAACACATCAAGGTCGATCATGGGTAGAGCCTCCCAATCGAACCGACTAGTCTGTTCGATGACAACGGCGGTGGGGCCTTCCCCATTCCCGCCCTTCGCCGGAGGTGCCGATGACCGCTTCTGAGACCACCCGCGCCAGGATCGTCACGGCGGCGGCCGACCTCTTCACCCGCTGCGGCGTGCGCGCCGTGGGTATCAATGAGATCTGGCGCGCCTCCGGAGTGGCCAAATCGACCCTGTACCAGCACTTCCGCTCCAAGGACGAACTCGTCGCCGCTGTTCTGCGCCGGCGCAACGACGCGTGGTGCGCGCGCCTGCGCGCAACTGCCGCAGCCGCGGGGACGCCCGAGGACCGGCTCCTTGCGATCTTCGACCTGCTGGCCGAGGAGTTCGCCGACCCCGCCTACCGCGGCAGTGATCTGGTGAACGTCGCCGCCGAATACCCCGACCCCGACCACCCCGTGCGTGTCGCCATCCGCGACCACAAACGCGAAATCCTCCACTACCTGGGAGGACTCGCCGAGGAAGCGGAGGAGGCCGATCCCGGGGCGACCGCGGCCACCGTGCTCATGCTCGCCGACGGTGCCGCCTGCGCCCGTGTCAGCCTCGGTGACACTGCCGCCGCCGGCCTGGCCCGGAAGGCGGCGTCGCGTCTGCTGGCACACGCCTGAACAGGGACGGATCAGTCGCCGACGCGCGGAGTGCGGGCATCTGCCCCGGCAGAAGTGGACCCGCACCAGCCACTACGGGCGACGAATCCACACACCACCGGAAGCCGACCCACCGTCACACAGAAGACCGTTGGGGTAGTGGGCCGCGAGGGTCTCGGGGACTTGCCCGCATCCGCACCGCGATGCTCCCCGGAGCGCATGGTGAACCGGGCGACGCCCTGAGTGCACTGTCGGAACGATGCCGGTGCGCTCTCGGGAAAGCCGGGCGCCGTGAGCCGACTTAGCGTGACGACGAAGCGGATCGAGAGCCGTTCGTCCACGTCGCAGGAGGTTTCCGGAAGGTGTCCACGATGCCGGTCGGGGGGCTGGTGCCCCGCGCCACCGAGAACGCGGCGGACCTCGTCGTCCGCAATGCGAAGATCCACACGGGAGACCCGTCCCGCCCCGCCGCCCGGGCGATCGCCGTCCGCGACGGCCGTGTCCTCGCCGTCGGCGACGACCACGACATGGCCGGCCATGTCGGCCCCGCGACCCGGGTCGTCGACGCGCTCGGCCGCCGGATGGTGCCCGGGCTCAACGACTCGCATCTCCATGTCATCCGCGGCGGCCTCAACTATGTCCTGGAGCTGCGCTGGGACGGCGTGCCGAGTCTCCGCGAGGGCCTGTCGCTGCTGCGCGAGCAGGCCGCCCGTACGCCCAAGGGGCAGTGGGTGCGTGTGGTGGGCGGATGGTCGGCCGAGCAGTTCGCGGAGCGGCGGCTGCCGACCGTCGCCGAACTGAACGCCGCCGCCCCCGACACTCCGGTGTTCGTGCTGCACCTGTACCAGTCGGCGGTACTCAACCGGGCGGCGCTCAGGGCCGCCGGCTTCACCCGGGACACCCCCGAACCCCGGGGCGGCCAGATCGTACGCGGCCGGGACGGAGAGCCGACCGGCATGCTGCTCGCCGCGCCCAGCGCCCTGATCCTCTACTCGACCCTCGCCAAGGCCCCGGTCCTCGACGGCGAGGAGAAGAAGGCCTCCACCCGCCACTTCCTCAGGGAACTCAACCGCTTCGGGCTCACCTCGGCCATCGACGCGGCGGGCGGCTTCCAGAACTTCCCCGACGACTACGCCACGGTCGTCGACCTCGCGAAGGCGCGACAGCTGTCGCTGCGCATCGCCTACCACCTCTTCCCGCAGACCGCGGGCCAGGAGATCGCCGACCTCACCCGCTGGGTCGAGACGGCCCGCCCCGAGGACGGCGACGAGTGGCTGCGGCTCAACGGCGCGGGAGAGAATCTGACCTGGGCCGCGGCGGACTTCGAGAACTTCGCCCAGCCCCGCCCCGAACTCGCCGGTGACTACGAGGCGGAATTCGAGAAGGCCGTACGGCTCCTCATGGAGAACGGCTGGGGCTTCCGGCTGCACGCCACCTACGACGAGACCATCCGCAGGGACCTCACCGTCTTCGAACGGCTCGCCGCCGAAGGCCTGTTCCCGTCCGGCAACCGCTGGCTCTTCGACCACGCCGAGACCGTCACCGAGAACAGCCTGGACCGGATCGCCGCGCTCGGCGGCGCTCTGTCGGTGCAGAACCGGCTGTCGTTCCAGGGCGAGGCCTTCGTCCGTCGCTACGGCATCGGCGCCGCCGCCGCCGCTCCGCCGATCCGGGCCATGCTGGAACGCGGCCTGACCGTCGGCGCCGGCACCGACGCCACCCGCGTCTCCACGTACAACCCCTGGGTCGCCTTCCACTGGCTGGTCTCGGGCCGCACCGTCGGCGACGTCCTCGTCCGCCCGCCGTGCAATCGGGTCGACCGGCAGACCGCGCTCGCGATGTTCACCACGGCGGGCGCGGAGCTCACCGGCGAACAGGACGTCAAGGGCGTCCTGCGCCCTGGGTTCCTGGGCGACTTCGCGGTCCTCTCCGAGGACTGCTTCACCGTGCCGGAGCCCGTGATCCCTCACATCGAGTCCCTGCTCACGGTCGTGGGCGGCCGCATCGTGTACGCCGCCGGCGAGTACGAGGGCCTCGACGAGGAACTGCCGCCCGTGACCCCCGCCTGGAGCCCGGTCGCGCACTTCGGTGGCTACCGGTCCGCCGACCCCTCACGCCTCGGCGGGGTCCGCCAGGCCGAGCTGATCGGCGAGGCCGTCGACGAGGCCGGCGAGCACCTGCGGTGGCGGGTCCGCCGGGGCCTCGTACCCCAGCGCGGGGACGGGTTTCCCGACCCCTGTGTCTCCCTCTGAAGCCACCCCGATTCACCTGTGTATCCACGTGCCCACCGACGAAAGGCAGTACTCCCATGGTCGACATCGCCCAGGTCACCGCGGCCCCCGGCCCCGACCTGCTCACCCCCGACAACTGCGCCGTCCTCTTCGTGGACCACCAGCCGCAGATGTTCTTCGGCACCGGCAGCGGCGACCGCACCGCGATCATCAACTCCACCGTCGGCCTGGCGAAGGCCGCTCGGGTCTTCGACGTGCCGGTCGTGCTGAGCACCGTGGCGGCCGAGTCCTTCTCCGGCCCGATCCTGCCGCAGCTCGCCGGCGTCTTCCCGGAACAGAAGATCATCGACCGCACCTCGATGAACGCCTGGGAGGACGAGGCCTTCGTCGAGGCGGTGAAGGCGACCGGACGCAAGAAGCTCGTGATCGCCGGCCTGTGGACCGAGGTCTGTGTGGTCCTGCCCACGCTGTCCGCCATCGCCCAGGGATACGAGGTGTACGTGGTGACCGACGCGTCAGGCGGCGTCAGCCCACAGGCGCACGAGCACGCCGTGCAGCGCATGATCCAGGGCGGCGCGATACCGGTGACCTGGGTCCAGGTGCTGCTGGAGCTCCAGCGCGACTGGGCGCGCACCGGGACGTACGTCGCCACCACCGACGTCGTCAAGGAGCACGCCGGTGCCTACGGCCTCGGGGTGGTCTACGCCCAGGCCGTGATCGGCGCCCACGCGGCTGGCTGAGAACCCGGGGACGGACAGGGGCGGAGAAGACGGGAACAGGCAGGAACGTGATGGACACCGGACTGTTGGTCCTCCGGCTGGTGGCGGGGCTCCTCGTTGCCGGGCACGGAGTGCAGAAAGTCAGTTTCCGGCTGGGCGGCGAGGGCCTGGCCGGGGGAACCGAGGAGTTCCGGCGGGACGGGTTCCGCGGCGGCCGGCTCACCGCGCTCGCGGCGGGCGGCGGCCAGGTCGGCGCCGGCCTGTTCCTGGCGGCAGGGCTGCTCACTCCCGCGGCGGCGATGGCCGCCGCGGGTGTGATGACGGTGGCCACGACCGTCAAGTGGCGCAATGGGCTGTGGGTGCAGCACGACGGGTACGAGTACCCGTTCTTCCTCGTCGTCGTGGCCGGGGTGCTCGCGCTCACCGGCCCCGGCCGCTGGTCGGCGGACCACGCGCTCGGACTGGCTCCGTGGCCCGTGTGGGTCTCCGTCGCCGCCCTCGTCCTCGGTCCCGTCAGCGGGCTGCTGACGCGCGCACTGCTGCACCACCCCTCCGTCGCGGAAGGAGCATCCGAGGATGCGCACGCTGCTGATTGACGCGGCCCGCACGCTGGTCCCCCCGAAGGGGGACCGGCACGGCCCGCTGCCGCCGCTGATGCTGGTCCTCACGGTGGTGACCGGTCTGGTGGACGCGGTGAGCTTTCTGGGGCTCGGACATGTCTTCGTCGCCAACATGACGGGCAACGTGGTGTTCCTCGGCTTCGCCCTGGCGGGAGCCGACGGCCTGTCCGCACTCGCCTCCGTCGTCTCCCTGGCGGCCTTTCTCACGGGCGCGCTGGCCGGCGGCCGCTTCGGCGTCCGGTTCGCCATGCACCGAGGCCGGTTGCTCGCCTCGGCCATGGCCGTACAGGCGGTGCTGTTCGCCGGGGCGCTCGGCACGACCGTCGCGGGGCACGACAAGGTGGGGACCACCGTCCAGTACACCCTGATCGTGCTCCTCGGCCTCGCGATGGGGCTGCAGAACGCGGTCGCCCGGCGGCTCGGCGTCCCCGACCTGACGACGACCGTGCTCACCCTCACTCTCACCGGGCTCGCCGCCGACTCCGGCCCGGCCGGCGGAGCGGCGCCCCGGCCCGGCCGACGGATCCTGTCCGTGCTGGCGATGTTCCTCAGCGCCCTCGCCGGAGCCGTACTCCTGAAGATCGGGGTCTCCCTCGTCCTGGCGGTGGCGCTGGCACTGCTCGCCACGGGCGCGGCGGTTCTGTGGCGACTCTCGGTCCCGGGTGCGGCGTGGGCCTCCGCGCCGTGAGCCCGGTCATGCGCTTCAGCGGGAGGGGGTCTCCCGTACCGGGTGCTTGCTCAGGATCGAGACCCGGTTGAAGGCGTTGATGGTGATGGCCACCCAGATCACCGCGGACAGCTCGTCGTCGCTCAGCACCTCGTGGGCCTCGGCGTACGCCCGCTCCTGGGCGAGGGCGTCGGCGGGGTGGGTGGTGGCCTCGGCGAGAGCGAGGGCAGCGCGCTCGCGGGCGGTGAAGAGTTCTGTGTCGCGCCAGGCGGCGAGCACGCCGAGGCGCCGGGTGGTCTCACCGGCCCGCAGCGCGGCCCGGGTGTGCACGTCGAGGCAGTAGGCGCAGCCGTTGAGCTGGGAGACACGGAGGTTGACCAGCTCGACCAGGATCCGGTCGAGACCCGCATCGGCGGCGGTGGTGCGGACGGCGTCGGCCGTCTTCACCAGTGCCTGGTACGCGGTGGGGCTCTGCTTGTCGAGGTGGATCCGTCCGGTGGGCCGGAGGGCCGCCGTGACCTGTACCGTCTCGCTCACCCTGTGCTCCTTCGTCTGTTGCCGGGCGTTGTCGTCGCGACTATTATCCTCCATGATTGTTGAAATCAAAACTAATTGGAGGGGTCAGGAGATGGGTGACACAGAGGTCGAGATCCTCACGGCCCGGGACGTCCCGCTGGGCGGCCCGCGCGCCATGACCGTACGCCGCACGCTGCCCCAGCGGGCCCGGACACTCATCGGGGCCTGGTGCTTCGCCGACCACTACGGCCCCGACCTGGTCGCCGACTCCGGCGGCATGGACGTCGCCCCTCACCCGCACACCGGACTGCAGACCGTGAGCTGGCTCTTCACCGGCGAGATCGAGCACCGCGACAGCCTGGGCACCCACGCCTTCGTACGGCCCGGAGAGATCAACCTCATGACCGGCGGGCACGGCATCAGCCACACAGAGGTCTCCACACCCGACACCACCGTCCTGCACGGCGTCCAGCTCTGGCTCGCCCTCCCCGACGAACACCGCCACGCCCCTCGCGACTTCCAGCACCACGCCCCTGAGCCGCTCCGTGTCGACGGCGCCGAACTCAGGGTCTTCCTCGGCACGCTGGCCGGCGAGACCTCCCCCGTCCGCACCTTCACCCCGCTCCTCGGCGCCGAACTCCTCCTCGACCCCGGCGCCACGGTCACCTTCGACGTCGACCCGGCCTTCGAACACGGCCTGCTCGTCGACGAAGGCGACGTCCACCTCGCCGGCACGGTCCTCCACCCGGCCGAACTCGGCTACGTGGCCACGGGGCGGACGACACTCACCCTCACCAACGCCTCCGACCACCGCGCACGGGCGGTCCTGCTCGGCGGCACGCCGTTCGGGGAGGAGATCGTCATGTGGTGGAACTTCATCGGCCGCAGCCACCAGGACATCGTCGAGGCGCGGGAGGAATGGGAGCGGGCCTCCGACCGTTTCGGCAGCGTCGACGGCTACCCCGGCGACCGGCTGCCCGCCCCCGCCCTGCCGAACGCCGTCATCACCCCCCGCAAGAACCCCTCCCACCGCTGAACCCCCCACCGAAAGGACCGTCATGAACGAGCCGACCACCGCCCCCCTCGTCCGACGCGTCGACGCCCGCCACCGCTACGAGATCCTCGTCGACGACAAGCGCGCCGGCCTGACCGCCTACCGCGACCGTGACGACCGGCGGGTCTTCTTCCACACCGAGATCGACGACGCCCACGCCGGCCAGGGACTCGCCGGGATCCTCGTCGAACAGGCCCTGACCGACGTCCGCGCCTCCGGGATGCGGATCGTCCCCGTCTGCCCGTACGTGGCCAAGTTCCTCAAGAAGCACACGGAGTTCGCGGACATCACCGACCCCGTGACCCCCGAGGTCCTCACATGGCTCGACGCCCAACTGGGACGCTGACGCCACCGGACAAACAGCTCGGGCCGACCGACGGCAACGCGATCGTCGCCTGCGTCTTCAATGTGCTGATGACGTACGTGGCGATGCCCGTCGTGAGCAGACTCCTGCGCAACTGGCTCACCCCGTAGCGCATCGAGCCGGAGGTTCCTCGCCGGCTCGCACACAGTGCGGGGCCTGCCACTCTCCGGCCCGCCACTCTCCCGGACCGGAGGCGAGTACGACCGTGCGCGTGACGCGGTCGTGTCCCCGTCGTCTCCCCGGACTCAGGCCGCGTGCAGGGCCGCGCGCAGCGTGCGGACGGCCAGGGTGACGGCGGCTTCCGCGGCGTGGGTGCCGCGCAGCGCGTTGAGCATCACGAAGTCGTGGATGATGCCCTGGAACCGGACGGCGGTGACGGGTATGCCCGCCTCACGAAGCTTGTTGGCATAGGCCTCGCCCTCGTCGCGCAGCACATCGGCCTCGCCGGTGATGACGAGGGCCGGCGGCAGACCGCGGAGCTGCTCGGTGGTGGCGCGCAGCGGGGACGCGGTGATCTGGGCGCGCTCGGCCTCGTCGGTCGTGTACTGGTCCCAGAACCACTGCATGCCGTCGCGACGCAGGAAGTACCCGGTGGCGAACTGGTGGTACGACGGGGTGTCGAAGTTCGCGTCCGTGACCGGGTAGAACAGCACCTGCTGGACCAGCCGGACGCCGCCGCGCTCCTTGGCCATCAGCGTCAGCGCGGCCGTCATGTTGCCGCCGACCGAGTCGCCTGCCACCGCCAGCCGCGAGCCGTCGAGGTTCTTGCCGGCGCCCTGCTCCACAATCCACCGGGCGACGGCGAAGTTCTGTTCGATCGCGACCGGGTAGCGCGCCTCGGGCGACAGGTCGTACTCAGGGAACACGACCGCGGCGTTCGCGCCGACGGCGAGTTCACGCACGAGGCGGTCGTGGGTGCCAGCGTTGCCGAAGACCCAGCCCGCGCCGTGGATGTAGAGGATCACCGGCAGGGTGCCCTCGGTACCGGCGGGCTTGACGATGCGGGCGCGGACACTGCCCGTCGGGCCACCGGAGACGGTGATCCATTCCTCGTCGATCAGCGGCTTGTCGATCTCGCCGGACTGCACCTCGTCGACCGCCTCACGACCCTCCGTGGGGGGCAGGTCGAAGAGGTAGGGCGGGTTGGCGGTCGCCTCGGCGAACTCGGCTGCCGCGGGTTCCAGCACCGGTTCGACCGGGGCAAGGACATCAGACATGTGCATCTCCTGGAATTCTTCGGGTACGGCGGTCGTCTTCGGGAACCGATCCGGTTCGTCGTGCCGGGTACTCCGGCGCCGCTGCTCGGCACGGTAGATCCCCTGCGCGCGCGGTGGTTGTCCACAGGCGCACCTCTGATGTCCCCGCAGCGCACGACAGCGTCCCGGCGGTCGGGCTGTAGGGCGGTCGAGCGGTCGCCCGAACGGCGATCCCGTGAAGCACTTGCCGGTCGCGCATCCCGTGTGCTGTGAGCAATGTTCCAGTTGTTCCAGCGCGCCGACAGGACACACGACTCGGAACAGCGACGGTGGAAGCGTGAGACGTGGAAGACCCCTTCTCTGTTCCCCTTGTCCGTTTTCCTCCGACAACCCGCGTCCCCGGGTATCCAGGTCGCAGGCACCGGCGTCTTCGACGCGGACAGTCACGGTCCGGTGGTACGCCGCGCGGTCAGCCCACCGCCACGCCGTAGGGGGCGGCACCGAGAGCGACGGTCGCGACGACCTTGTGGGAATTCGGGTCGATGACCTTGAGGGTGCCCGCTCCCTGGTTCGTGACGTAGATCGCCTCGCTGGTGGCCTCCAGGTTGAACGGGTCGGTGCCGGGAGGGCCCAGGGTGATGGTCGAAGAGACACGGTGACTTCCGGTGTCGATCACGGACACGTTGCCCGGACCGAGGTCGGCGGAGTAGGCGAAGCGGCCGCCGGGCTCGACGGCCACGTCGAAGGGGCCCTCGCCGACGGACACGGTGGTCACCTTTCCGGTACGGGTTTCGACGGCGAGGACGTGTGCTGCCACCTCGTCGGCGACGTAGGCCGACTTGCCGTCCGGTGTGATGGCGACGCCCACCGGAGAGCGCCCTGCGGGAAGGTCCCGGTCGACCCGGCGCGTGCGGGTGTTGATGACCGACAGACTGCCGGACCCGGAATTCGCCACGTAGGCCGAACCACCGTCAGGGCTGAAAGCCACGTTCACCGGAGACTTGCCGACCGGGATGGTCGAGGCCACCCGGTCGGTGCGGGTGTCGATCAACGAGACGTTGTTCGAACTGCCGTTGGTGACGTAGAGGAAGGCGCCATCGGGGCTGAGGCCGACACCGGTGGGGCTCTTTCCCACCGGCACGGTTGCGACGATCTGGTTGTTCCTGGTGTCGAGGACGGAGACCCGGTCCGAGCCGCTGTTGGCGATGTACACGTGCTTGCCGTCCTTGGCGACCGCGACGCCTTCGGGCGCCACGCCGGCCGGTACGGTCGCGATGACCTTGTAGGTACTGGCGTCGATCACCGAGAGCGTGTCGTCCTGCTGGTTCGTGACGTACACGCGGCCACCGGCACCGGTGCGGACGGGCGCGACCGGCACGTCGGAGTCCTTGCGGACCGAGGTGGCGGGCGTACAGGAGATCAACAGGATCCCGATCCCCGCCGCGAGTGTCGGCCGCAGCGTCCTGCCGGGGCGCCGACGGCCGTTGCCGACTCGGGTCCGCAGGGCAGAGAACATCTCGCCTCCTGTGCGCATTGCGATGGTTCGGTCCGGGGCGGGGCGGGGTGGCGTCTCGCCGACGCCCGCCGTGGGGCAGAGAAGGATCAGGTCAAAAGCCCGCGAGCGTAGTAGTCTTTCTCGTCCTGAACTCCGGGAAGTGCGAAGAAGTAGCCGCCGCCCCGGGGGCTGATGTACGGCACCAGCGTTTCGTCCTCCAGCCGGGTCTGCATGGCGACGTAGGTGTTCAGCTCTTGCTGGAAGCAGACGAACGCATGCCCCATGTCGAGTTCCGGTGGGTTGGGGCTCCGGTCGTAGTCGTAACTGCGACGCAGGATGGTGCTGGTCGCCGCGGTCTGCGGAGTCTGGGGGTTGGCGAGGCGGATATGAGAATTCAGCGGGGTGATCAGGCCTTGCGGGTCGTTCGTGTAGATGGGGTCGAGGAGATCCGTGACGTTCTCGTCCACGGCGTACATGGGGGCGCCACTCGCCTTGCGGCGGCCGAAGATCCGCTCTTGTTGAGCAACGGGCACTTTCTGCCACGCCTCGATGAAGAAGTGCACGATACGCACCACGTGGTACGTGCCGCCCGCGGCCCAGGCCGGTTCGGCGCCTTTCGGCTGGACCCAGACCACCTGATTCATCTGGGCGTCGTCGGTGACGCTCGGGTTGGAGATGCCGTCCTTGAAGCCGAACCAGTCACGCCGGACGCCGACGGGACGCTCCGGATTACGCTGGCCGTCAATGCGCCAGCGCAGCTTCATCGCGGACTTGGTGTGGGTCAGGATGTCGAGCAGCGCGTGCACCGTCGTGTCGCGGTGATCGGCGCAGATCTGGATCAGCAGGTCGCCCTGGCTCAGCGAGGGGTCCAGGTCGTCGTGGCGGAAGGGCGTCATCGTGACGAGCTGGACCGGCTTGTGCGTGCTCAGTCCGTAGCGGTCGTCGAAGAGGGACGCGCCCACTCCGACCGTGAGGGTGAGACCGTCCGCCACGATCGTGGGTCCCATGATGCCGTTGTCCGACGGTGTTGCGGTCGGGGGTACCTGCGGTGGCTTGCCGCCCGCCGTGAGGAAGCGGGCCCGCGCGGTCAGCGTGCGGAACAGGTCGGTGAGTTCCGCGCGGTCGGAAGCGGTCACGTCGAACGAGACGAGAATCGCGTCCTGTTGGGGGTCGGTGGCGATGCCTGCCTGGTGATGGCCGTGAAAGGGAACCGTGCGGGATTTCGGCTGCTCCTTGCTCTCGACCGCCGTGTCGGCGAGCGCCTCACCGCTGCCGGCGGCTGCCCCGCCCGCCACTCCGGCCACGCCCGCGGCGGCTCCATGCAGAAACGACCGCCGGGCAAGCGCACTCGCCGGGCACCCTCCGCCGCTCCACCCGTCCTCCAGGCTCGCGGATGTCTCGTCGGTCATGGTTCCTCTCAGGCAAGGAGCCCGGCGTCGAACCGTACGGCGCCGGCGCCATCGCATTCCGTGAACCGGCCCCGGCTCGAACGGCGCGCGACCGCACATGGCAGCCCAACCGGCCTCCGGACTGCCACCAGTGACACAACTATTTCGCAGAACGTAATATATGGGACGGTCGGGGCGGCGCCACTTGAACAGACACCGCTCGGCAGACCTGCCCCCACCGACGTCGCGCCGGGATCACGGCCCGTCGAGCGCGCGGCGGCGAGAACGTACCGCTGACGCGGGCATGGGCCAGGCGCTCACGTCGGCGGTCGGGAACAGTGCCGCCTGCGATGTCCCCCTGAACACCGCCACGGACATACGCGCAGGCCACAGCAACGTTCCGGCGTATGTCGGTCGCTTACGCCGGGCGGGTGCGCCCCCCGTGGTCGCCGAAGCGCAGATCTCCTTGCGCTCGCTGTCGTGACTGTCGGCCTTCCCCGAGACGGCAGCCGTGTCATGGCCCGCATCAACTCGACGGCGGTGTCCTCGGGCGGAGCCGGTCGGCTGCTCACCTGGCCAGCACATTGCAAGGCGTAAACACCTCGATCAGAGCCGAGATTCCGGCGCGCGAACGGGGGAGGCGACTCCTCGGCCGACGTGGCGGCAGGTCCAGTGGGTGTCGGCCGACTGTTGCACGGAAAAGGCTCAGCATGCACGGCAAGACGCTCCGGGGGCTCGGCAGCGACGGTGGCTGGTTCGCCGACGAGGAGCCGGGTACCGAGATCCACCCGGACCAGGTGTCAGGCGGTGGTTTCCCGTTGCTCCCGGGCCGCGCGCGTGATGGCGCGTCGGATGGGTTCGTAGCCTGTGCACCGGCAGATGTTGGAGCCGACGACGCCCGCGATGGCCTCCGGATGGTCAGCGAGGTCGGGATCGGTGTCGAGCGCTCCTGCGGCCACCATGAGGAAGCCGGGTGTGCAGAAGCCGCACTGGAGCGCATGCTCGGCCGAGAAGGCACGTTGCAGCGGGTGGGGTTCGCCGCCGGGTCCCGCGAGGCCCTCAACCGTACGAACGGAGCTGCCGTCGCACTGCACGGCCAGCACCAGGCACGCGCGGACCGGATCGCCGTCCATGAGCACGGTGCAGGCCCCGCAGATGCCGTGCTCGCATCCAAGATGCGTACCGGTCAGGCCCAGGTCGTCACGCAGGACGTCGGCGAGCAGGCGCCGGGGCTCCACGTCGAGGCGGTGTGCGGTTCCGTTCACAGTGAGCGTGATCTTCATCGGTGGTCCCCCTCGCGTGCGGCGAGACGGGCGCGCAGATCGAGCGCCGCCTCGCGGAGTGTTCTGCCGACCAGGACGGCGATGGCATGCCGCTTGTACTCCACGTCGGCGTACGGTTCTGCGAGCGGTGCGGCGTCCTCCTGGGCGGCGACGCGGCCGGCGCGTGCGAACGGATGGTCGTCGGGCAGCCGGCGCCCCGCGGGGAGCGGGCCGATTTCGGTATCGAGCAGAGTGCGTTCGGCGGCACGGGCCCGTACCGGGCGGTCGGCGGAGTTGACCAGTCCGATCCGCGCGTCGCCGATCACTCCGTCGTGCACGGTGAGAGCGGCCGCGACGGCGACCTGGGCGAAGCAGAAGTGGGTTCGGCGGTGCTCAATGAAGCCGACCCCGGTGTGCTCGCCGAGCAGCGGGAGCCGTACGGCGGTGATCAGTTCCTGCGGTCGGCGTGCGGTGCGGTACGGCCCCAGGAAGTAGTCGCCGGCCGGGATCGCGCGGGCGTCGTCGGGGCCGGTCACCTCCACGACGGCGTCCAGGGCGACGCCGATGGCGCACCATTCCGAGGCGGGATGGGCCCAGCCGAAGCTGCCGGCCATGGTCCCGCGAGAACGGATCGGAGGGTGGGCGATGTTGACGACGGCCCGTGACAGCAGGGTGCCGAGCGGACCCGGTACGACACCGACCGGCTCGAAGGCCGCGTGGCGGACGAGGGCGCCCACGCGCAGTTCGTCGCCCTCGACGCTCATGCGGTCCAGTTCCGGGATGCGGTTGATGTCGACGACGAGTTCGGGGCGGACGCGCTGCAGGTGCATCTCCAGGATCAGGCTCTGTCCTCCGGCGAGCACCTGGGCCTTGCGCCTGGTGCCGCCGAGTGCCTCGACGGCCTCGGCGACCGTGCGGGGAACCACATAGTCGAAGGATGCGGGTTTCACCGGACGCCTTCCTCATGTTTCGGGGCCTGCGCCGCCCGCCAGACACTGTCCGGGGTGAGCGGCATCTGCAGCAGACCGGGATCGGCGATCCGCAGGGCATCGGCCACGGCGTTGACAATGGCGGCCGGGGTGCCGATGCAGCCCGACTCCCCCGCGCCCTTGGCGCCCAGCGGGGTGCCGGGGCCGGGTGTACGGGTGTCCTTGATGTCGATGGGCGGGACCTCCGTGAACGTCGGGAGCAGGTAGTCCAGGAATCCGTTCGCCAGCTGCGGCACGCCGGCGTCGTCGAACGTCATGCCTTCGTAGAGGGCCTGGCCGATGCCCTGTACGGCCGATCCGAACGCCTGCCCGCGCACCACCGTGGGGTTGAGCACCACGCCGCAGTCGTCGACTGCCACGAGCCGCAGGACGTTCACCGTGCCCAGCTCCGGATCCACCTCGGCCACCGCGGCGTGTGCGCCGAAGGGGAACGCCATGGCGGCCTCGTAGCGCTCCTCCACCCGCAACGGGCCGGTCGACTTCACCAGATCGCCGAGGCCGGTGGCCGCCGAACCGTCATGGGCGGTGTGTACGGCGCCGTCCGCCCACTCGATCTCGTCGACCGAAAGGTCCCACAGGTCCGCCGCCCGCGTGCGCGCCTCCTCGATCAGGCGGGTCGCGGCGTGCTGGAGCATGGCGCCGTCGATCTGGGCCGACCGGCTGGCGAACGAGCCCAGTCCTTCGGGCTGTTCGTCGGTGTCGCCCTCGACGAGGCGGACCTGCGCCTCCGGAATGCCGAGGACCTTGGCCACCAGGGCGGGGAAGACCGTCTCGTGCCCCTGGCCGCTCGGGGCCGCGCCGCAGCGGGCGGTGACGGTGCCGTCCTCGTGGACTTCCAGGCTGCCGAACTCGTGCAGGCCACCGGGTTCGCCGCCCGAGCGCTCCACATAGCACGAGACACCGATGCCCAGCGGCAGCGCGTCCGGATCCTCGCGACGGCGGGCCCGCTCCGCGCTCCACTCCTCGTGGCCGAGCGTCTCCAGCGCCAGGTCCAGGGCGGCGGCGTAGTCCCCGCTGTCGTAGCGGCGTCCGGTCGGCGTCTCGTACGGGAAGGCATCGGGCGGAATGAAGTTGCGCCGCCGCAGCTCGATCGGGTCGATCCCGAGGCGCCGGGCGAGCAGGTCCATCGCCCGCTCGATCGCGGTCGCCGCCTCGGGACGCCCGGCGCCACGGTACGGGTAGGTCACCATGGTGTTGGTGAGCACCGACCGCAGGGTCGCATGGACGCGTGGGGTCGTGTACGCGCCGGTCGCCATCCACGCCGTCTGCATCGGCAGTCCCACGCCCAGGTGCGGATAGGCGCCGACATCGGCGTCGATCGTCAGCTCGTAGGCGAGGAGCCGTCCTTCCGCGTCGGCGGCCAGGCGTACGGTCTGGTCCTGTCCCCGGCCCCGGGTGGCGACGAGCGTGGACTCCAGGCGGTCCTCGATCCAGCGGACCGGCCGGCCGAGCTTCACCGCCAGATGGACGACGACCACGAACTCGGGGAACGCGGCACTCTTCGAGCCGAAGGCGCCTCCGGTGTCCGGGACGACGACCCGGATCCGGTCGGCGGACCAGCCGAGAGTCGCTGCCAGTTCACGCCGCAGCCGGTGCGGCATCTGGTGCCCCGACCACACCGTCAGCCGGTCTCCGTCCGGTACGGCGAGGATCGTCCGGCATTCCATGGGGCTGGGCATCAGCAGTTGCTGACGGTACGTGGCCTCGACCACGGCGGCGGCGTCCTGCCAGACGGACGGATCGACGGGCTCTCCCGCCTCGCCGCGCAGGGCGATGTTGCTCAGTCCGTCGAACAGCCGGACGGAGTCGTCCAGCGCCTCGGCGGGTGTCACCACGGCGGGCAGCGGATCGATCGTGGCGATGACCTCGGCGGCCCCGTCCTCGGCCCGGTACCGGTCCTCCCCGAGGACGACCGCCAGCGCCTCGCCCGGATATCGCACCCGGTCCGTCACGAGGGCCGACCACTCCCGGCCCGCGACGGCGTCCTCCGTGGAGAGCCTGGCCAGCAGGGTGTACGGGACCGGCGGAAGCTCCGGCAGATCCGCGGCCGACCAGGCTCCCACGACCCCGGGCACATCACGGGCCGCCGCGCAGTCCACGGCGCGCAGTACGCCATGGGCCACCTTGCTTCTCACGAATGCCGCGTCCAGACATCCAGGAACGTGGATATCGGCAACATAGCGGCCTTTCCCGGAAAGCAGCCGCTCGTCCTCACGCCTTGTCCATTGCTCCACAGCAACACCCCGTTCGTGTCTTTGCGGGAACTGGCTCCATTCCGAAGCCATTTCGATGGAACGGAAAGCCGGTGGAATTCAGCTGCTTGGATACTAACGGCCAGGTGCACGATGGAGAGTGGATCAGGGAGCGGTGTCATACGCCTTCGGATCCGAGGCGGAGGAGGGAGGCGACGCGGGGTGTCATCGACCGACGACAGCGCCGGAGGCGAAGGCGCATGGCGCCGGGAGCCGGCTCGCCATCGCGTACCGGGCCGTAAGGGCTGCCCCGTAATCCCTGATGGATGGGCGCGCGGGCGTCGGATGCGGTGCATCGCAAGGCGGAGGGACGTCCACATGCGGGATGTGTTCGGGTGTTCCGACGATGCGGCGAGGTGCCAGAGCTGTCGTCGTGCGCCCGCCGGGGATTACGGGACAGCCCTCAGCCCCACCGGCAGGGTGTGTCCGCAAGGCGCACCGGCCGAAGGGCGCAGGTCATGTCGCCGGATTCATCACTGCTGTCACCCGTGTCCTCGGGCACCCGCGCACCACGGACGCGGTGCCCTCCCACCGACGTCGGACGTACCGGCGCGAGGCCGTGTCCCAGACATTCGGCTCGGTTCACATGGGCGATCCCGACGTGATCGGCCGCGGCACGATCCGTACACCGCGGCCGGGTCCGATGCAGGCCGTGCTCAGTGCCGGCCGGACATCAGGTCCCCAGGTGCGCAGCGCGCCACTGCACCGGCGACATCCCATACGTTTCGCGGAACGTCCGGCTGAAGTGGGAGGGGTTGGTGAAACCCCAGCGGGCGGCCACCGCCGCGATCGATCTGTGGTCCGCGCCGGCCGTGGCGAGTTCCTCGCGCGCCGATTCGAGCCGTCGCGTCCGCACCCAGGCGTTGACGGTGGTGCCCTGCAGCTGGAAGAGGCGATGCAGGTAGCGCAGGGAGATGCCGTGCTGGTCGGCGATGCTCTGAGGGCTGAGTCCGGGGTCCTGCACCCGTGCCTGGACGGATGCCGTGATCCGCTCCCACAGTGCGGGCGCGGGCCGACTGCCGACCTGCTCCAGGGCCAGGGTGGCCAGCGTCTCCGCCGCGATGCGGGCGAGGTGGTCGCGTCCGGTGGCAGGGGTCCGCATGATCTCGTCGACGAGCCCGCGCAGCAGCGGCACCAGCAAGGCCGCTGCTCCCTTCCCGGCGTCGTCCACCGCGGTTGCCGTCAGGGCGGACAGCTGCCCTTCCTCCAGCCGGAGCAGGGCGCGGGGCATCATGAGGACCCGCGCCCGCTGCCGCGCGGGCAGCACGATCCGGTACGGGCGCCGCGCGTCGTGGAACGCCAGTCGGCCGGGCCGGAGTTCGGCGACGCGGCCGTCCTGCAACAGCATTGCGGTGCCGTCCAGTTGCAGACGTACGAGGATGTGGGTGCTGGGGTCGGCGGCCACCGAGCGGGCGCTGCGCAGGACCGTTCCCGGGCCGAACTCCTCGGTGGCGATCTGGAGCGCCCCGAGGCGCTCGGCAGTCAGCTCGCCCGCCCACGGGCCGTCGCCCTCCACGGCGACCTCGATACCCGCGAAGACCTCTGACAGCGCGCGTTCCCACGCGGCGGTGCGGTCCCCGGGAGCGAGGCTCCGGACGGAGAAGGACGCCCCTTGGCCCGGGGTGGTCAGCGATCCGGTCAGCACGGCTCTTCTCCCGTCCCACGGCTTGTACGCTCCCGGTCGAGCCAGTCCGTGGGAGACAGGCCGAAGGAGCTGTGGAAGGCCCTGCTGAACCGGGCGGGACCGGTGAAGCCCCAGCGTCGCGCGACCTGGCCCAGGCTGACCGATCCCGGTGCCCGTGCGACGAGTTCCTTACGGCACTCGTGCAGCCGCAGCTCGCGGATCCACCGGCACACGGTGGTGTCCTCGACCTCGAACAGCCGGTGCAGATAGCGGACGGAGATGCCATGGGCCTGGGCGACGGCCCCGGGAGTCAGGCCGGAGTCCGACAGGTGCCAGCGGATGAAGGTCTTGATCCGCAGCAGCAGGACCCGGTCGGCACCCGGCAGGACTGCGGTGTCCTCGCCCAGCCGGTCCGCCGCCGTGGCCGCCATCAGGTCGATGACGCTCTCGGCCAGTCGCTCGCCCACCGGCGTCGCGTATGCCTCGGAGGTGTCCGCCAGCCGTTCCAGCAACGGGGCGAGCAGGGCGGGCAAGCCGCCGCTCGGGCGCACGGCCCGCGCGGTGAGCTGCCGCAGATCGGCCTCCGACCGCCCGAGCAGGTTCCGCGGTACCGCGAAGATCTTCAGCCGGAAGCGTTCCGGGAACGTCGTGCGGAAGGGCCGAACGGTTTCGAAGAACCCGATGTCGCCGGCCCGCAACTCGGTGGTACGGCCGTCCTGTTCGACCTGGGCCCGGCCGCCGCTCTGGAGCGCCACGAAGACTTCCCGGCCGTCGCCGCGGGCTATGAAGCGCGGCGACCGGTGGACGCGCCCCGGGTCGCACTCCACCGTGGTGATCCGCAGGTTCCCGAGGTGGTCGGTACGCAGGGCCGCGTCATAGGCCGGGCCGTCGGTGGCGATGTCCATCCCCACCAAGGTCGCGAGCACGGCGTCGTGCCAGAAGTCCAGGCTCTCGCGCGGCGGAACCGAGCGCGTGCTCAGCACCCGGGCTCGACTCGCGCCGGAATCCGGACTCCAGCGACTCTTCTCGAAGGAGCCGATCACGGTTGGCATGGTCCGAGCATGCTGTAGCCGTACCGGCGGGCGCATCAGTCGGTCGACTGGTCACCGTGCCCTTTCCACGCCCTTCAGCGCATTCGGGCACGCAGGAAGGCGCAACCGGTCACCAGAGCTGCCCGGGTGGGCTCGCTGTCGTGCAGGGCGTGCAGCGCCACGAAGTCGTGGATCGTGCCGAGGAACCGTACGGCCGACGCCTCGACGCCGGCCGTACGCAGATTGCGCGCGTACTGCTCGCCCTCGTCCCGGGCCACGTCGGCCTCGGCGGTGACGACCAGCGCCGGCGGCAGCCCCACCAGGTCCTCTCTCCGTGCCCGCAGCGGTGACGCGGTGGGCTCCTCCCGCAGGGCGGGGTCCGTGACGTAGCGTGCCCAGTACGCGCGCAACGCCCGGTGGGTGAGCAGGTATCCGGTGGCGAACTGCCGTTGTGAGGGGCTGTCGCAGCGGGAGTCGGTGAGCGGGTAGTAGAGCAGTTGTGCGCCGATCCGTGGCCCGCCCCGGGACTTCGCCAGCATGGTCACCGCGGCGGCCAGCGTGGCTCCGGCGCAGTCGCCGGCCACGGCCAGCCGGCTTGCGTCCAGGCCGAGTTCGCCGGCCCGGGCGACCGCCCAGGTCAGCAGGGCGTAGCACTCCTCCAGCGCCACGGGATAGCGGGTCTCGGGGGTACGGCTGTACTCGGGGACGACGGCGCACACCCCCGCGCCGTCGACGAGCTCGCTGATGAGGCGGGCGTGGGTCTGCCCCTCGCCGAGCGTCCACCGGCCGCCATGGAGGTACAGCAGCCCGGGGAGCGGGCCGGTCGCACCGGCCGGGCGCACGGTCCAGAATCCGACCAGTCGGGAGGGGCCGACGCAGGCCACGCGGTAGACCGCGTCCACGTCGAAGTCCTCGAAACGGTCCACCTGGGTCTCCCGCAGCGCCTGCCGCGCCGTCTCCGGCCCGAGGTCGTCGAGGGACGGAGGCGTGGCGGACGCGGCGACGACGCGCTGCACCACGGGGTCGAGGAGGAAGGTCGTGGGTGAGTCCCCACCGGCACGGTCCCCGAAGACGTCCCGCATCACGCACTCCCCTCCGGCCGGGTCGCGCGGCCGGTCGGCAGGTCCGCACGGAACCGGATGGTCCGCTCCTCACCTCTGCTCAAGGAGATCGCGCAGTTGCTGGCGGCGGCTGATGCCGAGCTTCGGGTAGACGTTGTACAGGTGGGAGCCCACGGTACGCGGCGAGAGGAAGAGCTGTTCACCGATCTCACGATTCGAAAGGCCGCGCGCGGCCAGCTGGACGATCTGTTGCTGCTGTGCCGTCAACTGCTCCAGCAGACCGTCGGTGTCGGGGGTGGGTGCCGCGCCGCTGGCGCGCAGTTCGCGGGCCGCGGCCGCGGCGAGGGCGCCCGCGCCGATACGTTCGGCGGTTTCCAGCGCGGTGGTCAGCTGCTGACGCGCCTCACGTGTCCGGCGGCAGCGCCGCAGCCGGATGCCGTAGTTGAGGCGGACATGGGCGCGTTCCCACGGCCACCGATCCGCCTCGTGGTTGACCAGCGCGAGCTGGAAGTGCTGCTCGGCGTCCTCGTCCGGGCCGACCAGGGCGGTGGCATGGTGCAGGAGCAGCGTCATCCTGGTGCTCGGGCGCTCCCCCTGCTCCGCCCGGACCCGGGCCAGAACCGGCACGGCCTCGTCGGACCGGCCGGTGCGCTGGGCCGCGACGGCGAGTTCCGCGATGCTGCGGGGCGACAGGACGGGATGCAACGGCGAACCGTCGGCGGTGAACAGCTCGCGCAGGTGTCGCCAGCCGCCGTCCCAGTCCCCCAGCGCGATGGCGGCGAGTCCGCGGGCGCGCAGCATGCGTGCGTGAGTGGCCCGATTCTCGTCCAGGCAGACGGCACGCCAGACCGAGGGGGTGAGCCGGGGCTCCGGCGGAACGGTTCCGCGGAGCGCTTGCAGGGCGAGAGCCTGCGCCTGAAGATCCGCTCGGAGGCGCGGCAGACGCAGCACCGCGGCCTCGGCCGCGGCCTCCCGGATCAGGGCCTCGGCCTCGGTGAACGACCCGATGCTCATGAGGGTGTCCACGAGCGCGAGGACCGTCCAGCCGCGGATGCCGAAGGCACGGGCGGTCCGCAGCTGGGCATCGGTCTCGCGGAACTGCCCCAGGTACACGTCCGCCTCGTCCGCGAGGCAGGCCGTCGCGAGGACCGCCGTCCGGGAGGCCGACGCGTAGGGGCCGTGCAGTGGCGCGCCGTGCGGATGACCGGGCCTCGCCGGCGAGCCTGTGGCGGTCCGCGGTCGGACCACTGCGGTGACCAGCGTCTCCAGTGCCCGCTCTGTGCCCGGCCCGGCGAGGTGGCCCAGAAACCCGGTCACCGGGGGCCGACGCCGCTCGGCACGGCCGGTCTTCCCAGCGGCATCCGTCTCTCCTGCAGAGTCGGTCCCTCGGGCAGGAGCGGTCTTCTGGGCAGGAGCGGCCTCTTGGACAAGAGCGGTCTTCTGGACAGGAGCGGTCTTCCGGGCACGGTCGAGCAGCGTGGACAGGCCCGCCCTGTGCTCCGGCAGGCCGGACTGGACGGCGATGCCCGCGGCCACCGCCGTCACCGCGAGCGCGACGGGCCGGCCGACCGCCGGAAAGTGCTCCGAGACATCGACCAGCAGGTCGAAGGCCTCCCGCTGAGCGGACTCCAGCGACATGATCGAGGCCAGGGCACCGGCCGCCGCGCAGACGAGCTCCGGCTCCCCGGAGTCCCGGACGAACCGGTCGTGCAGTTCCCTCACCCAGCCGGGATCTCCCACCGCGTGCGCTGCCACCAGAGCCTCGGCCAGACGGCGTGAGCGCTCCCGCCGCCGCGGGCTGAGCCGGGCCGCCTGCTCCAGGGCGCGCGCGGTGCCCACGACGTCCCCGTGCTGCCACGCGGAATCCTCCAGCAGGGCGGCCACGGACTCGTCGGCCCGCAGGGTGGCGGTGGCCAGGTGGCGGGCCCTGCCCTCCGGTCGTGCGACGGTCTCGGCGAGGTCCTGCTGGGCCTGCTGCCGCTCGCCCGCGGGATGCCGCGAGAACGCGGCCGCCCGCGCCAGCGGATGCCGGAAGACGAGACGGTCCTCGACCAGCGAGACCAGACCGGCCGCCTCCGCCGGGGCCCACACCGTGAGGTCTTCGGTGTCCAGGGCGGCCATGAGAGTGGCGACGCTCTCCCCCGGCCCCGCGGCAGCGGCGTACAGCAGGGCCCGTCCTGTCGCGGGAGGCAGCGCGTCGAGTCGTGCCGCGAACGCGTGCCCCGTCAGGGAACGCCCCGCCGGTGTGCCGACGGCTCGGACGGCCGTCGGCTCCCGGCGGCTCAGTTCCACCAGGGCCGCGGGATTGCCTTCGGCTTCCTCCAGGATCTCCAGCCTGCGCCGGCCGGTGGGCGCCGCCGGCCGGCGATCCAGCAGCGCGGCGGCCGAGGGAGCGCTCAGCGGGCCCAGATGCAGGCTCTCCATGACGGGGGGCAGGCCGGGCGGGGGCGCCTCCCCCCGCGCGGAGAGCAGAACCCTGAGCGGGCGGCCGGTCAGGAGCCGGATCACCGCGCAGAGCGCGTCGAGGAAGGCACCGTCACAGGCATGGATGTCGTCCACGCACACCAGCACCGGCCGGGAGGTGGCCAGTCGGTCCAGCAACGCCAACAGGGCGGCCTGCACCTGCGCGTCGTCCGGCCCGCCGTCGTGGGTGACGGGGTTCAGGGCGGCGCTCAGCACCTGGCCGTGCGCGGCGGGCAGGCCGGCCAACTGGTCCAGGACCGGCGCCAGCAGTTGCTGGAGACAGGCGCGGACATGCCGGTGGTCCGCGGCCCAGCCCTGCGCGGACAGCACGAACATGCCGTCGTCGGCGGCGAGTTCCCGGACGTGACCCAGCAGTGTCGTACGCCCGATCCCCTCCTCCCCGAGGAGCAGCAGGGCCTGCGGGCCGCCGGGCTCGCGCCTCACGCACTGGAGAATGCGCCTGATCTCCCTGCCCCGCCCCAGTGGGCGCGACGACGCCGTGCCGCAGGACGATCGGCGGACTGCTTCGTCGCCGACCGCCGACCGGGATGGAAGGACCTTCATGCGTGTACTCCGGACCTGCTCGGCTGCCCACGGCTGTGGACCTGTTCCCTGGCCGAGTCCATCATCGGGAGAGCGAGATCACGACGCTTCTGTCACATGACCAGTCGTCCGGCGTCTCCGGCGTCCTGCCGGCACCGGGGCCGCGGGCAACGGCCGTACCACGGGCCCCGAACCGGCCGCCGTACGGTGGCCCACGGGCGGTCGGCCGTACCGCGGCTCGCGCGCGTTCGGTGGTTCCCGGCTGACAGGATGACCAGGGCATGATCACCGGCTGGAGGAGAACGACCGTGGTGCACATCGGTCCCGATTACCCCGCCGATCCGGGCATCCTCGGCAGGAACGCCGAGCTGTCCCGCATCGAGGCGCTGCTCGGGGCGGTGGACGGCACCGGCCCGCAGGTGCTGGTGCTGGTCGGGGAGCCGGGAGCGGGCAAGAGCACCCTCGTCGACCGGGCGGCCCAGCAGGGCCGGGCCCGGGGTCTGCGGCCCCTGCGGGTGCGCGGCAGCGAGGGCGAGGCCGGACTGGGGCTCTCGGGTGTCCACCAGCTCCTGCATCCGCTGCTTCCGGGTGACACGCTGCCCGCCCAGCAGCGGGAGGCTCTCGACCGTGCCTTCGGGGTGACGGCGGCGCACCACGAGGCGACTCTCGACCAGATGTCGCTGTGCATCGGCGTGCTCGCCCTCATCGACGACGCCGCCACGCGCCAACCGCTGCTCCTGCTCGTGGACGACGTCCAATGGCTCGACCTCGGCTCGGTGGACGTGCTGGGCTTCCTCGCCCGGCGGCTGGAGGGCAAACCGGTGGTGATGCTGCTCGCCGCCCGTGAGGAGGGCGTACCGGCCCGCTTCGACCGGGACTTCCCCCAGGTCACTGTGGGCCCGCTGAGCAGGGCTGCGGCGGGTCTGCTGCTGGACGCCCAGCCGAACCCGCCCCGCGGCAGGGCCCGTACCCAGGTCCTCCAGCAGGCCGCCGGCAACCCGCTGGCCCTGATCGAGCTGCCCCGGGCCCTCGCCCGGGGCCGGACCGGCACGGGCCAGGACGGCGGTGCCGCACTGCCGCTCACCGCACGCCTGGAGAACTTGTTCGCCGCCGACCTGCCCGGCCTGCCCGCGCCCACGCGTCAGGCTCTGCTCCTGGTCGCAGCCGCCGGCGCCGGGCGACTCGCCGATCTCCTGCGCGCCGCTCCGGCGTTGGACGTCGTCGAGGCACTGGACCCCGCGGAGCGCGTCGGACTGGTGCGGATCGAGGACGGCCATGTGCTGCTGCGCCATCCGCTGGTGCGCTCGGCCGTCTACCAGGCGGCTTCCTTCGCCGAGCGCCGACAGGCCCATCTCGCGCTGGCCGCCGCTCTCGCCGAGGAACCGGACCGCCGGGCGTGGCACCTGGCGGCCGCCGCGACGGGCCAGGACGCGGAGGTCGCCGACGCCCTGGTGGAGAGTGCCGAGCGGGCACGCGCCCGGGGCGGGTACGCGGCGGCCGCAGCGGCGCTGGAACGCGCCGCCGGGCTGACCCCGGCGCCGCACCTGCGCGCCCGGCGCCTGCTGATGGCCGCGCAGGCGGCCATGTTCGCCGGTCATCCACAGTGGGTCGGCGAGATCAGCGGCCGGGTCGGCGACCTGACCGAGGACGCGCGGCTGCGCGCCGAGGCCTCGCTCCTGGGCGGGTGGGCCCTGGGCGTCACGCTCCGCCACGAAGAAGCGCTGGCGCTGCTGCTGGGCGGCGCCGAAGCCATCGCCGCCCCGGTCCCGGACCTGGCGCTCGGGACTCTGGGCACCGCCGCGACATCCGTGTACAACTCCGGGACACCGTTCCACCGGGCCGAACTGCGGCGGATCGGAGCCCTCCTCGAAGACGCCGGCAATCCTGCCGCGCTCGCCTGGACCCAGGCGGTCATCGACCCGCACCGGCAACGGGCCAGGCTCCTGGGCCTGTTGAGGGACGCACTGGCCGCCATGTCATCGGACTCCCTGGCGGACCTCACGGCGCTCGGCGGCACCACCTGGATCCTGGACGAGACCGAACAGGCCATACGCATTCTCGGACGGACCATGGACGTCATACGGCGGGCCGGCAGCGCGGGCACGAACGCGACCGTCACGCAGGCGCTCGCCCTCGCCCTGTTCGAGAGCGGTTCGTGGACGGCGGCCCAGGACGCCGCGGACGAGGCGTTCTGGACGGCGACCGAGGCGGGAGCCGACAACGTGACCCTGGGCTCCTGCCTCCTCCAGGCCACCCTGCGCGCGCTGCGGGGCGACCACGCGACCGCGCGGACGCAGGCCCTGGAAGCCGTACGAGGCGTCGACCTGCGCAGGTCCCTGAGTCTCCAGGTCCGGCACCGGCACGCGCTGGGCATGGCCGCGTTCGTCGCCGGGGACCACGCCGACGCCTACGAACAGTTGCGCGCCACCTTCACCCGCGACTTCCGCCCGGCGCCCGTCCACTACCACGCCTCCGTCTACTGCCTGGGCGACCTGGCCGCCGCGGCGGTCCGTGCCGGGCGGCGGGAGGACGCGCGCACGGTGGTCGAGGCCGTCGAGCACGGCCTGGAACCCGACAGATCGCCCCGGCTGGCTGCCGTCCTCCATCGAGCCGCAGCCCTGCTGAGCGAAACCGAGGACGCCGAACGGCACTTTCGCGCCGCCCTGGCCGACCCCGCCACCGACTGCTGGCCCTTCGAAAAGGCGCTCACGCACCTCGACTTCGGTGAGTGGCTGCGCCGACGGCGACGCAGCGCCGAGGCACGACCGCACCTCGGCGCGGCACTGGAGTGCTTCCAGCGGCTCGACGCCCGGCCCTGGACCGACCGCGCCGCCGCGGAGCTGCGGGCGGCGGGAGCCCCGACGGCACCACCGACGACCACACGTGCCACGAGCGAACTCACCGCGCAGGAACGGCGGATAGCCGAACTGGCGGCGCAGGGCCTCACCAACCGCGACATAGCGGCCCGGCTGTACCTGTCACCCCGCACTGTCGGCTACCACCTGCACAAGATCTTCCCCAAGCTGGGTATCAGCTCAAGGGCGCAACTCCGCGACGCCCTGGAGCAGAATCCGCCGCAGTGACCGGATGCCGGGCGGACGTGGTCACCCGCGACAACGCGCGGAGGGCCTGGTCATGGCCCATTCCGTGGCAGTCCCGGCGGCCTGCGGACCGTACGACGGGCACGTACGCTGCTGAACGCGTCACCCCGCAGGGCGGTTGAGCTTGCCGGGCCTTCGCACTCCGTGTCGCCGTGCGTGTCACAGTTCATCGACAGCGCCAACCGGACATGCGGGTTCCCCCTCTTGGCGAGCGGGCTGACAGCCCCCGTCCGACGCCTGCACCAGCCAGGGAGAAATCCGCCATGCCCAAGACTTCAACTTCCGCGAACCTGCGCCCTCGTGGCCGGGCCACGGGACTCGCCGTGGCCGGTACGGCCCTCGTCCTCGCCGCCCCGATCCCGGCGACGGCCGTGGACGGCCGGGCCGGCGCCGCCTCGGTCGACCCGGTCTCGGTCATGAAGTACACCGCGAAGGAGCGTCGGGAAGCCCTCGCCTACTGGACGCCCGCCCGAGTCAAGGCCGTCGGGAAGTCCGTGGACCTAGGTCCGACGGGACCGAAGGCCAAGCCGTGGCGCGGCACCACCCTGAAGACCGTGGGGCGGCTCTTCTTCGTCAACTCGAGGGGTGCCGATACCTGGTGCACGGCCACCGCCGTGCAGAGCGTCAACCGCTCCGCCGTGATGACCGCGGCCCACTGCGTGCGCCTGGGCTCCTCTCCCTACAACACCAACAGCACGATGGTGTTTGTCCCCGGCTACAACAAGGGCAAGAGGCCGCACGGCACCTTCGCGGTCCGCTCCGCCGCGACCCCGCGCAGCTGGGAAACGGACTCCACCGACGACATGGCCACGCTGGTCGTCGACACCGACAAGAGCGGCCGCAAGCTCACCGACGTCGTGGGCGGCCAGCCCATCGCCTTCAACCGCCCCGTTGGCGGCGTCATCTCAGCCTTCGGCTACTCCGCCACCCGCCCGCAACTCGGCGAGGAACTCTTGCACTGCGTCGGCAAGGCGAAGAAGAAGCACGGCGTGCAGGCCATCCCCTGCGACATGACCGGCGGATCCAGCGGCGGCCCATGGCTTGCCGACTTCAACGCCGCCACCGGCAAGGGCGTCCTCGTCTCGGTGAACAGCGCACTGGACTCCCTGACACCGACCGAGATGCAAGGAGAGTTGCTGGGGACCACGGCCAAGAAGGTGTACGACCGGGCCCAGCGCGGCTGACTTCGGAGACCGAGCAGTCGAGCTCGTTGCACCGACGAGGTCCGACGTCGACCGCATCGCCGCCTTCGACGCCTTCCGTTCCGTCGAACTGATCGCTCCACGCCCCCTGTTGTCGATCGTCGGGCGTGAGGCCGTGACCTGCTGGATGAGCGTGGAGGCGTACCAGCAGGCGCACGGACCGAAGAAACCGCTCCGGATCGACGGCGCTGTGCACAACGACCTCTACAACAAGGACGAGTACGTCGTACCCGCCATCGCGAAGCCGGCCGACTTCTTCGCCACGCATCTGACGCCCGGTCCCGAGCACCGCACGCTCTCGGCGTCGGTCTGAGGTACGCGAACCGCTCGGAGCAGGCAGCTCCTCGGGCCGCGCCACCATCCGCCGCCACGACGCTCACCGTTGCGGCTGGGGGGCGCGGCTGCCGGCCCGGCGCGTCGGACGCCCGGCGACACCGAACGGGCAGGACGCTGACCTGCGTGAGAGAATTGGGTACCGGAGCGGGCCCGGCACCCGACGTCCCCTCCCGCTGATCCCATCGACACGCTGGGAGGCTCTCCGTGAGCGAACGTCTCGATGCGTGGCCGACGCTGGTGCATGAGGACCTGGCGCCCATGGTTGACTACGTGAACCGGGTGGTACAGGTCGCAGGCAAGTACACCCTCGATGAGCCCTTCGAAGTCGGCTGGGGAAACATCGTTCTCGACGTCACCCCCCGGGGGCTCAGTACGCCGACCCTTCGGCAGCGGGGCGTGACCTTCGCGGTGCACTACAGCCTGCTCGACGGTGAAGTGGTCATCGAGGCCGACAGTGGTTCGCGTACGGTGCCGTTGTCCAAGGGCTCGGTCGCCATGTTCTACGCGTCCTTCTGCGATGCGGCGGACGAGCTCGGCATACACCGACCGCGCAGCTCGTTGATCTGCGAGATTCCGGATGCCCCGCCGCGCTTCGAGGACGATCACGTCGAACGCACCTGGGACGGCCACGCGGCCCGGCTCATCTGGACAGCGTTGAACCTCGCCGCTGACGGACTCGAGGCGTGGCAGGCCCCCTTCCTGGGACACCGCCCCCGGGTCGGTGTGATGTGGGGCGGCTTCGACCTGTCCGCCACACGTTTCCGGGCGCAGCCCACCGTGCCGCCGCCCCACCAGCCGCCGTTCATGCAGAACGCCCAGCTCGACGCGTACGTGTCGGTGGGATTCTCCTTCGGGGATGCCAAGGCCCCGAACGTCGGCATGTACGCGTACATCTGGCCCCAGCCGGACGGTCTCGAGGGCCGGTCCTGGGGTGTTGAAAGCGCCACCTGGCATCCCGACGCCGGTCTGGTTCGTCTGCCGTGGGCCGAGCTCAGGAAGACAGCGGACCCGCACCAGGCCATTGTGGCGTTCGGTGACGCAGTCTACGAAGCCGCCGTCGAGACCGCAGGCTGGCCGTCCGACCTCGTCGGACCCCGCGTCGAGGGTTGGTACATGAGCCGGACACCGCCCGCGCCCTTCCAGCACCAGCACGCCTGACTCAGGTCGATTGCGTTCAGGCTTTCATCCCTGCCGCGACCCGAGTCACCGCTCACCCGCAAGATCAAGATCGCGATTGTCCTGGTCCTGAGCAACGTCCGTTGCCTCGCTGCGGCGCCAGTGGTGCGCGATCGGGGCAGCCACGGCCCGCCACCAGGGATCGAGGGGAAGCGTTCCCGCGGGCTCGAAGGGCTCGCCCGGCCGGGGAAACGCGGCCGACTGCCCGGCTTCCTCGGCGGCTTCCTTCGTCCACTCGCCGGGCTCCGCCCACGGGTGCGGAGCGAGGTTGAACGTGGCCCAGTGGATCGGGAGCATCGTACCGAGCGGCTCACCGCCCTGGAGATCCAGATGGGCCCGCATGCCTTCGGCAGGCGTCATATGGATGTCCGGCCAGTACTCGGAGTACGCGCCGATCTGGATCATCGTGGCGTCGAAGGGGCCGTGTTCGGCGCCGATGTCCTTGAAGCCGGGGAAATACCCGGTGTCACCGCTGTGGTAGATCCGGTGCTCGGGCCCCGCGACGGCCCAGGACGCCCAGAGCGTGTGCTGCTGGTTGCGCAGGCCGCGGCCGCAGAAGTGCCGGGCCGGGGTGGCGGTGAGACTGATCCCGGCGATCTCGGTGGTCTCGTTCCAGTCCAGCTCGCGCATCCGGTCGGCGGGCACGCCCCACCGCTCCAGATGGGCGCCGACGCCCAGCGGGACGGCGAACACCGTGTCCGTACCCGCGAGGGTCCGGATCGTGGGCAGATCGAGGTGGTCGTAGTGGTCGTGGGAGATCACCACGGCGTCCAACGGGCCGAGCGCGGCGAGGGGCAGGGGAACGGGGTGCAGCCGTTTGGGTCCGGCGAAGGCGAAGGGCGAGCAGCGCTCGCCCCACACCGGGTCGAAGAGCACCCGTCGGCCGTCGATCTCGGCGAGCACGCTGGAATGGCCCATCCAGGTGAGCCGCAGCCCGGTGGCGGGCGGCTCGGCGAGGTCGGCGTACGTGGTGGCGTGGACGGGCACCGTGCCGACCGGCGCCCTGCGCACCCGCTCCTCCTTGCGGAAGTAGACCTTCGCGAACTCCAGGGTGGATCCGGACGGCCTGGTCCGCGCCCCCACCGGGTTCTGGAAGACACCGTCGGCGAAGTTGGGTGAGCGGCGGATGCGCTCCATACGGGCATCCGCCGGATCGGCGCCGAATGCGGCGGGGCGCAGTGAACGCAATCGGGTGCGGAGCGGGAGCAAGGGGTCGGCGCCGGTCACATCATCTCCTGAGGGAGTCGGTGTCGTCTCATTATGGGTGGGGGGTACGACGGTGCGAGTGCGGAGCGGCCGGCGGACGGACGGCCGGACCGGACGCCGTCAGCCACGCGGCTGCCCGTACGCGCGCTCGATGCGCAGCCGCAGCACCACACGCCGGTCCCGGACCATCGCCGCGCGGTAGTCGTCCCAGTCGGGGTGTTCGCCCTGGACGTCGCGGTAGAGCGTGATCAGTTCCTCCACCGTGGCGTCGTGGGGGTCGGCCGCGACCGGGGACAGTTCGGCCGCGCCGTCCACGACCGTCCACGCCCAGCGGTCCGCACTGGTGACGTGGTAGCTCGCCCGCGGGTCGCGGCGGAGGTTCTTCGTCTTCGCCCGGTCCTCGGTGATCGAGACACGGACGATGCGCTCCTCGGGATAGTAGAAGTGGTTGACATTGGACAGCTGGGGTCTGCCGTCGCGCCTGAGCGTCACGAGCACGCCGCCGCTCTCCTCGCCGAGCAGCCCGAGCAGCGCGTCCTGCTGTGCGTCGATTCCCGTCATGCCGAATCCAACGTCCGTACGTGCCGGAGGATTCCGCATCCGGCCGCACTTCCATGTCACATCCGGGGCTGCCCCGTCCGTCCCACCCGTGAACACAGCCGCCGACGGCGCCCCTCGGGGCCGCCGGACGGCATCGGAGCCGTACTGAAGGAGACCGGTCATGACGAACGCCCGTATCTCGCTCGACCCGCCCCGCACCCTCCTGTTCCGCGCCGTGTCGTGGTACTCGAACCGTACGTACGGCAAGGTCATCGATCCCGTACGGGTCAGTGCCCACCACACCGGGGTGCTGTGGGCCGGAAGCCGGTTCGAATTGGCGGTCGGCCGCTGGAAGAAGCTGGACCCGCAGCTCAAGGCGCTGGCCGTCATGACGTCCGCGGCCACCGTCGGATGCGGCTGGTGCATGGACTTCGGCCATTGGGAGAACCACCGCCACGGCATGGATCCGCGCAAGCTGCGTGACGTGCCGGTGTGGCGCGAGAGCGAGGCGTACACCTCGCTGGAGCGCGACGTCATGGCCTACGCGGAAGCGATGAGCCTCACACCGCCCGAGGTCGGGGACGAGCTGGTGGAGCGGCTGCGGACCGCGCTCGGCGAGGCGGCGCTCGTCGAGCTGACGACCATGGTCGCTCTGGAGAACATGCGCTCGCGCACCAACTCCGCTCTCGGACTGACCAGCCAGGGCTTCAAGGACCGGTGCGAGGCGGCACCCCCCGCCAGCCGGCCGACGCGGTCCGGCCACTGAACGACGATTCAGCACAAGCTGCATTGACATGAGCGCTCCCGCCTCCCGATACTGACCGACGGTTCAGTAAATCGATTGGTCGGCACCGACCTGTCAGCGGAGGGAGGCCGGGTGACCGGGCAGCCGAGAAGCGCGTCGCCGACCGGTGGCGAGGCCGTGGTCCGCGCTCTGGCGGCCCACGGGGTCACCACGGCGTTCGGGATTCCGGGAACGCACAACCTGGAGATCTACCGGCATCTGACGCAGTACGGGATCGCTCATGTCACGCCCCGGCACGAACAGGGCGCGGGATACGCGGCGGACGCGTACGCACGGGTCACCCAGCGGCCCGGCGTGGCGATCACCACCACCGGGCCGGCGCTGCTCAACATCACGGCCGCGGTCGGACAGGCGTATTCGGACAGCGTGCCGTTGCTGGTCGTGTCCCCCGGGATGCCGTTGCGCCACCCGCGTCAGCCGACCGGTCTGCTGCACGAGATGCGCAGCCAGTCCGAGGCCCTGCGTGCGGTCGCGGCGTTCAGCCACCGGGTGTCGACGATCGAGGAGATCGGCTCCGCGGTGGCGCGGGCGTTCACTCTGTTCCGTTCGGGACGCCCGCGTCCGGTCCATGTCGAGGTGCCGCTGGATCTGCTGGAGACGGCGGGGCCCGTGGGACCGGTGCGGCTCACACCACCGCTGGCCGCCCCGGTCCCGGCCGGATCCGCGCTCCGGGACGCGGCCGAGGTCCTGCGTGCGGCCCGGCGGCCCGCACTGGTCCTGGGCGGAGGGGCGCGGTCCGCGTCCGCCGGGTGCCTGGCGCTCGCCGAAGCGCTGGCCGCCCCGGTCGTCACCACCGCCAACGGCAAGGGGATCGTCGACGAGACGCACCCGCTCTCGCTCGGGGTGTCGCTCCACAGCCCCTCCGTACGGAAGTGGCTGGCGGGCTGCGACGCGGTGCTCGCGGTCGGTACCGAGCTGGCCGAGTCCGACCTGTGGTCCGCGCCGCCGTCACTCGGCGGCACGCTGATCCGGGTCGACATCGACCCCGCCCAGATGTACGCGGGACTGCCCGCCGATCTGGCGCTGGTCGGCGCGGCGCACCCCACGCTGGAGGCGCTGCGCGACGAGCTGACGCAGCCGGGTACCGGCAGCCGAAAGATGCGGGAGAGTTCCGCCGCGGCACGTGAGTTGCGGGCCGCTCGGAATGCCGAGACCGCGCGGCGCGACGTCCGCTGGGTGCCGTATCTGCGAGCCGCGCGGGCCGTGTCGGCCGCCGACACGATCTGGACCTCGGACAGTGCGCCGTGCTGCTACTACGGCGCGCTGCCCCATCTGCCCATCGGCCCGCGCGGGCGCTATCTGCACCCGACCGGCTTCGGCACGCTCGGCTACGCGCTGCCCGCGGCGATCGGCGCGAAGACGGCGTACCCGGGTCGGCAGGTCGTGGCACTCAGCGGGGACGGCGGGCTGCAGTTCTCCGTCCAGGAGCTCGCCACGGCCGCCCAGCTGCGGCTGCCGCTGCCGGTGGTGGTGTTCGACAACGGGGGCTACGGAGAGATCCGCGACGAGATGGCGGCGCGCGGCGACACCCCCATGGGCGTCGATCTGCCGTCGGTCGACCTGCCCGCGCTGGCGCGGGCGTACGGCGGCCACGGCGCCCGTGCCGACACCCCCGAGGCGCTCGCCCGCACCCTGTCCCGGGCCCTGACGACCCCTGGGCCCACCGTGATCGCTGTGACCGAGGAGACCCCCCGATGACGACACCTCCGGTGTCCCGCGCCACCACCCCGCCCGCCCCGCTGATCTCGCTCACGTGGACCGATCACGTCACCGGTCGTCAGGGCCATCTGGTCGTCGACCGGCTGGTGCGCGGGGTCTCCAGCGGCGGGCTGCGGATGCGGGCGGGCTGCACGCTCGACGAGGTGGTCGGGCTGGCCCGCGGCATGACGATGAAGGAGGCCCTCCACTTCGACGTCGACGACACGGGGGCCCGTTACATACCGCTCGGCGGTGCGAAGGGCGGCATCGACTGCGATCCCCGTGACCCCGAGGCGTACGGCGTTCTGGTGCGCTATCTGCGGGCGGTGCGCCCGTACATCGAGAACGTGTGGACGACCGGCGAGGACCTGGGGCTCACCCAGGACATCGTGGACCGGGCGGCGGCCGAGGCGGGGCTCGTCTCCTCGGTCCAGGCCGTCTACCCACTGCTCGACGACGAGACGGCGGCCCGCC
Source organism: Streptomyces sp. NPDC093149 (assembly GCF_044754145.1). Classification (NCBI taxonomy): domain Bacteria; kingdom Bacillati; phylum Actinomycetota; class Actinomycetes; order Kitasatosporales; family Streptomycetaceae; genus Streptomyces; species Streptomyces sp. NPDC093149. Next base: position 20,168 of record NZ_JBIVON010000015.1, on the reverse strand, counting down.
GACGGCTCGCCGACGCGTTCGCCGTCGAGGTGGACGGTATCGGGCTCGACGAACTGGTCGGCGGCTGCGGGGTCGCCGAGTCGGCGCTCGCGGCGCTGGACCGGGCGGGCGTCGCGTACGGGGAGGCGAGGGTCTCCGTTCAGGGGTTCGGCACCATGGGCGGGGCGACGGCCCGGTTCCTGTCGAGGGCCGGGCTGACCGTGGTCGCCGTGGCCGACATCAAGGGCACGATCGCCAATCCGGCCGGCCTCGATGTCGAGGCGCTGCTGGCCGCCCGGGACGGGTACGGGACGGTGGACCGCGGCGCGCTCCGGGACGACGACCGGGAGCTGCCCGCGGACGCCTGGCTCGCACAGGATGCGGAGCTACTGGTCCCGGCGGCGGTCTCGTACGCGATCGACACCACCAACCAGTCCCGGATCCGGGCCCGTTGGGTCGTCGAGGCGGCGAACATGCCGGTGCTCGCCGAGGCGGAGACGATGCTGGCGGCGCGCGGGATCACCGTACTGCCCGACGTGGTCGTCAACTCCGGTACGAACGCCTGGTGGTGGTGGACCCTGTTCGGTGACATCGGCGCGGACGCCGACGAGGCGTTCGGGCACACCCGCCGCTCGATGCGGGCCCTGGTCGAACGGATGCTGGACCGCGCGGAGGCCGACGGCAGCACCCCGCGGGCCGCCGCCCATGCCATCGTCGCCGACCGGCTGCCGGTCATGGCGGAACGATTCGGCTGGTACCGCTGAACCCGATCGGCCTGTGGCCGGATCCGTTCCGGCCACAGGCCGACGTGTTCGGTGCATGGACGCGCGCCTGACGGGCCCGTACGACTGCGCCGTGCCGGCATCCTGGGCCGCCGGCGCGGGCACTTCGGGCGTCCGGTCTGCCAGGCGCGTGTTTCGTGCGGCTCCGCCCCCGGACTGTCTCCCGGGCGCGCATTCGTTAGGGTGACGCCGTGGCAAGAGTGCGGTTGAACGTGGCGGAACGGCGCGAGGAACTCCTGCGCGCTGCCGTCGAACAGATCGAGGTGCGGGGGGTCGCGGCGGTACGGATCGCCGATGTGGCCGCCGTGCTCGGCGTGAGCAACGCACTGGTGCTGTACCACTTCTCGACCAAGGAAAAGCTGGTCGCGGCCGCCTTCGCACATGCAGCCGAGGCCGATCTCGCCCATCTGCGCAAGCTGCTGAGCCGCCGCACCAGCGCGGTGCGACGCCTGCGCACCGCTGTCCGCTGGTACGCGCCGACGGGCCAGGCCAAGGGCTGGCGGCTGTGGATCGAGGGCTGGGCCGCCTCGCTGCGCGATCCGGCGCTGCGCAATGTGGCCGGTGATCTCGACCAGCAGTGGAAGGCGGAACTGGCCGAGGTCATCGAAGAGGGGGCCGCAGCCGGCGAGTTCCAGTGCGACGACCCGATGTCCGTGGCCTGGCGACTGACCGCCCTGCTGGACGGCCTCGCAGTGCAGATGATCTCGTACGCGGGTCCGCTCTCCCGGGCCACGATGCTGGCCTGGACCGACGACGCCCTCGCTCGTGAACTCGGCATCGACCGGGCGGCGCTGACGGCCTGAACCCGTCCGACGAGGGTGGGTCGCTCCGGCACATCGGCTGCCGGAACGTCCGGGACACCCTTCCCCGACGGGCCGTCGAGCCCCGGCCCCGAACCGGGCCGGGCTCCCGAGGACACGGCTCACCGCGAGCGCCATGCACACCGGACGTCGGCCGAGCCGCTGCCGAGCCGAGTGAACAGGGGCGCCGCCCGTCAGGTCTGACGCAGGGGCGCATATTCGTTGCCCTGAAGCCCGAACGTCCAGGCCACACCGTTCTTCGCGGTCCTCGTGCCGGGCGGCACCCGCAGCCAGTAGGTGCGGCTGGTGCCATCCGGCTCCGGGGTGGAGTTGACCACTTCGACCATCACCACGTCCTCGTCGCCGTCCAGCGCGATCCGCCACAGGATGCCCGTCTCGTCCCGGTGGACCGGCTCGGCGCCCGACTCGCTGAGATAGCGGTCGTAACCGTAGAACTCCAGCATCACGCGGCGCAGTTCCGCGTTCTCCTCCTCACGTATCCGTTCGGGGGTCAGGGAGTTCAGTTCCGCGAGGAATTCGGCGGGCACGGGCATGCCGCGCCATGCGTGGAGCGCGAAGCCGTCGCGGTTGGCGAGCGCCGGGCCGTCCCCGCGGTCGAGCCGGCCCGCCTCGTCCCGGTGGAGTGCTTCCGGGCGCTCACTGATCACCACGACGCGCTCGTAGGGCCACCACCAGCCCGCGTGTCTGGCCACCTCGGCCAGGCCGTTCAGCCGCTCGCCCCGGCCGTCGAACGCGGCGAGCCAGGCCGCGTCGTGCTGACCAAGGACCGCGTCCAGCAGCACCAGCCGGACAGCGGACTCGTCCTCGGGACGCTCCGCGAGGTCGGCGACGACACCGGCCCTGATCCGGTCGGCGAGCGCGACCGTGGTCTCCCACAGCTGTGCCCCCGTGGCCGACCAGAGGGCGGACCAGCCGGCCGGGCCCAGCTCGTCGTACATGCGGCGCCGCTCCTGCGCCCAGGGCCGGGTCCGTACCTCGTCACGCACCGACCTGCCGGCGTCGACGAGCTTCTCGACGGCCTCCACGGCGGCCCTCGGCGAATCCACCCAGACGATCCGCTCCGGCTCGGCCAGTCCCGCGCTGCGGTAGGCGAGCCGCAGCCCGTCCTCGGCGGCGGCCCGGTCCGCCTCGCCGGTCGCCGCTGCCACGGCCCGCCATGAGTCCACGTACTGCATCGGTCTTCCCCGTCCCCTGAATCCTGTGTTCGTATGCGGTATTCGGTGTGCTGTCTTCTGTACTGCGCGCTTCACTGATCGGATGCGCCCCCGTCGCCGAGACGTGATCGGGTGAGCGCCCGTCACCGAGGTGGTTCCCCGATTCGCCGCCACCGGCCGGGCGGCGGCGTCAGTCCGCGACGATGCGGACCGCTCCCGGCACGTACTCCCGCTGACGCACCACTCGGTACCAGCCCTTCGACAGCGGTATCGCCGCGTGCTCCTCGTGCACCACCCGGCCGCCTTCGGGAAGATGGAGCAGCATCGGCCCGAACGCCCCCGCCTCGCGCATCAGCCGGCCCGGCCCCTGCACCGCGTGGGCATGACCGGTGACTTCGCCCAGTGCGAGGATCATGCGCCCCCGGCCGTCCCTCGGTTCACCCGGCGCGTCCACGAGATGCGCGGGCACCGCCGACTCCTCCAACGACACGATCAGTACATCGCCCTGCCGGTACACAGACGTCTCCCCTCGACGGCGGCACCCGCTGTGCCGACCACGGGGAAAACGCTACGGGGAGGGTCTGACAGCCGACCGGTGGCGGGCGTCGGTGGACACGTCCCGGACGGTCCCCGGTCGCCGTGTTGTCAGTGCCGCTTGATAAACCTTGCGGACATCAGCCGTCCCCCAGTACCAGGAGCTCAGGGTCATGTCCGGTGTGGACCATCTGCACGAGTTGCTCGGCCTTCCCGCGGTCGACTTCCAGCACGCGACGAAGGAGGCGCCGGTACAGGCCGCCGACGCGGCTGCCTGGCGCATCTCGGTCGATCCGTACGACGACGAGTCCGAGACGACGTGGGAAGAGGCCTTCCAGGCGTTTCTGCAGGCGGTCGACCCCACCGGTGTGCGGGCGCTGATCATCGGTCAGTGGGGCGAGTCGTGCGACGAGACCTCTTCCTATCCGATCGATCTGGTCATCGCCGCGGCCGACCGGCTGACCTCGTTGGAGGCAGTCTTCGTCGGCGATCTGACCATGGAGGAGGCCGAGATATCCTGGATCGAGCAGTCGGATGTCACAGCACTTCTGAGGGCCTTCCCCGGCCTGCGCGAACTGGGTGTGCGCGGCGGCACGGCCCTGGCCTTCTCCCCCTCCGAGCACAAGCGGCTGCGTTCACTGACCATCGAGACCGGCGGACTGCCGGTCGGGGTGATCCGCGGCATCCTGGACAGCGAGCTGCCCGCGCTGGAGCGGCTCGATCTCTGGCTCGGTGTCTCCGAGTACGGGGGCGACGCCGATGTTGCGGACCTGGCCCCGCTGCTCTCCGGCTCCCGTTTCCCCGGCCTCACCCACCTCGGCCTGCGCAACAGCGAACTGCAGAACGAGATCGCGACGGCCGTCGCGAGTGCCCCGGTCGTCGCCCAGCTGCGCGTACTCGACCTGTCGAACGGCACGCTGGGCGACGAGGGCGCGGCAGCTCTGCTGGACGGCCAGCCGCTCACCCATCTCGAACGGGTCGATCTGCACCACCACTTCATGACCGAACCGATGCAGGACCGGATCGCCCAGGCCCTGGAATCCCACGGTGTGCGGGTCGATGTGTCGGAGCGCAACAAGCCGTGGGGCGACCGCGGTGCCGAAGGCCGCTACACCTCTGTCGCGGAGTGATCCACGATGACCGACATCGAACACCCTGAGACCTTTCACGGCCTGCCCGTCCTGACCCTGCCGGGGCCGGACCGGTCGCTCGCCGTCCCGCTCCCGGCCGCCGACTCGGTCGCATGGCGGCTGGAGAGCGACTGGGACGGCGATCCGACGTTCGCCACGCTCTGGCAGCACTTCCTGGACACGGTCGACACCTCGCGTGTCCGGGCCCTGGTGATCGGTCCCTGGTGGCACGGCGACTACGAGTCCATCGCTCCGGTCATCGAACTGCTGACCGGTCATGCGGACCGCTTCCCTGCCCTGCGGGCGCTCTTCCTCGCCGATGTCGTCGGAGAGGAGTGCGAGCTGTCGTGGCTCGTCATGTCCGACATCACGCCGGTCGTCGAGGCATTCGGCCGGCTGGAGGAACTGACGGTACGGGGGTGCGGCGAGCGGAGCGAGGGCCGGACGACGCTCGATCTGCGCCCGGTGCGGCACAAGTCGCTCAGGAAGCTGCGGTTCGAGTCGGGCGGGCTTCCGTCCGGCATCGTGCGGGCGATCGGAGCGTCGGAGCTGCCCGCGCTGGAACACCTCGAACTCTGGCTCGGCGTCACCGAGTACGGCGGAGACACGACGGTCGAGGACCTCGCGCCGCTGCTGTCCGGCGCGGCGTTCCCGGCCCTGCGTCATCTGGGTCTGCAGAACAGCGAGATCCAGGACGAGATCGCGGCGGCGGTCGCCTCCGCACCGGTCGTGGCCCAGCTGGAGTCGCTCTCCCTCGCGATGGGAACGCTGGGCGACGAGGGCGCCGAGGCGTTGCTCTCGGGCCAGCCGCTCACGCATCTGACCTCGCTGGACCTGCACCATCACTACATCAGCGGCCCGTTGATGGACCGTCTCAGGCGTCTCCTGGGTTCCGACCGGGTGAACGGCGAGGTCGACGAGGTCGAGTACTGGGATCCGGAAGAGGACGACGACCGCTATGTCGCCATCAGCGAATAGCGCCGCCGGCCCGAAGCCGCGTTTCGCCGTCGTGGGTGTACCCGGCAACCGCCGGGTCGCACTCTTCCAGGACGCCGTGCGGGCCGCCGGTCTGCCTCCCGCGCGGGTCGTGCCCTGGCTGGACGTGCTGCGCGGCGAGGCCGTCTTCCGGCCGGGTGAGACCGTCCGGATGGACTCGCCCGGTGAGGACACCGAGGTGGACCGACTGCTCCGGGCGGTCGACGATCCGACGAGGGTCGAGGGAACCGCCCTGTGGTACGCCCGGTTCACCGCGGCCGTGCGAGCGGTGGCGCGGACGGCCACCGCTTCCGGTGCCACGCTGCTCGACGGCCCCGGGGATGTCGCGGTGCTGTTCGACAAGCGGCTCTGCCATGCGGTGCTGGACGGCTCCGGTGTGCCCGTGCCCGCGTCGCCGACCTCGGGGGCGGCCGCCCCCGTGCTGCGCGACTGGGCGGACGTGCGCGACCGGATGGCGGCGCTGGGCATGCCCAGGGTCTTCGTGAAGCTCGCGCACGGCTCGTCCGCCTCCGGGGTCCTGGCCGTGGAGACGGCCGGGCCCGGCCGGATCAGGGCGACCACCTCGGTGGATCGTGACCCGGCCGGCCGGCTCTTCAACTCCCTGCGGGTGCGCCGCTGCACGACGGAACAGGAGATCGCGGCGATCGTCGACGCGCTCGCACCGGACGGGCTGCATGTCGAACGCTGGCTGCCCAAGGCCACGCAGCGTGGCCGCGCGGCGGATCTGCGGGTCGTGGTGGTGGCCGGCCGGGCCACCCACGCCGTCGTGCGCACCAGCCGCTCCCCCATGACCAATCTTCACCTCGGCGGCGAACGCGGAAGTCTCGACGACGTCCGTGCGGCCGTCGAGACCGCGGGCGGCAGCTGGGCGGAGGCCCTGGCCGTGTGCGAACGGGCCGCGGCTTGCTTCCCGGACACGCTGTGCGTGGGCGTGGACCTGCTGCCCACGGCCGGCTGGCGGCGCTTCGCCGTCGGCGAGGTCAACGCCTTCGGTGATCTGCTGCCGCGGCTGACCGGACTTCCCGGCAGCGGCGCCGAGGGCCTGGACACCTATGCGGCGCAGGTCGCCGCCGTACTGAACAGAGCAAGGAACCACCGTGCGAACGCCACTGCCTGACACCGCGCCCGCCCCCGCCGAGGCCCGGAACCCGGACATGAGCGAGATCGTGGGCAGCCACGATCTGCTGCTCGTCACCCTCGACACCCTGCGCTACGACGTGGCGGCCGAACTCGCCGCCGCCGGACGCATCCCCCATCTGGCGCGCCATCTGCCGGGCGGGGTCTGGGAGAAGCGGCATGCGCCCGGCAGCTTCACCTACGCCTCCCACCAAGCGATCTTCGCGGGATTCCTGCCGACACCGGTCGGCCCCGGGCCGCACCCGCGGCTGTTCGCGGCACGCTTCGCGGGCAGCGAGTCCACGGCTTCGGGCACCTTCGTCTTCGACACCCCCGATCTGCTGTCCGGCCTCGCCGAAGTGGGCTACCGCACGGTGTGCATCGGCGGCGTCGGCTTCTTCAACCGACAGGGGCCGCTCGGTTCCGTGCTGCCCGGCATGTTCCAGGAGAGCCACTGGGAACCGGAGTTCGGTGTGGCGTCGCCCACCTCGTTCGAGGCCCAGGTGGCCCGTGCCGAGCAGGTCGTCGCCGAACTCCCCGCCGAGCAGCGTCTCTTCCTCTTCGTCAACGTGGCCGCTCTGCACCAGCCGAACTGGTTCCACCGACCGGGGGCCACGCGCGAGGCGGGCGATTCCCGCGCCACCCATGCCGCCGCACTGGAATACGTCGACGCCCACATCGGCCGGCTCCTCGCCGCCGCGAGCAGCCGACGCCGCTGTTTCGCCATCGTCTGCTCCGATCACGGCACGGCCTACGGGGACGACGGCTACACCGGTCACCGGCTCGGCCACGAGTCCGTCTGGACCGTTCCGTACGCGCATTTCTTCCTGGAACCGGGGGTCACCGCACCATGAGCCGCACCACGACCGTCGCGCACACCACCCGCCCGTACCAGAGCTATGTCTATGCCTATCCGCACAAGACCGCCTATCGCCCCCTCGTCGAGCGGCCGGCGCTGCGCGAGCTGTGGGCGGCCGAACGCAAGGACGCGCTCTCGCTCTATCTCCACATACCGTTCTGCGAGGTCCGCTGCGGCTTCTGCAACCTCTTCACCCGGATCGGCGCCCCCGACGAGCTGACGACCCGGTATCTCGACGCGCTCGACCGGCAGGCCGCCGCCGTCCGCGACGCACTGGGCGACGCCGATCCGGTGCGGTTCGCGGCGGCGGCGTTCGGCGGAGGCACTCCCACGTTCCTGACGGCGGCGGAGCTGGAGCGGCTCTGCGACATCGCGGAGAAGCGGATGGGTGCCGATCTTTGGTCCGTCCCGCTGTCGGTCGAGACCTCGCCGTCGACCGCGACGGCCGACCGGCTGGCGGTCCTCGCCGATCGCGGGACGACCAGGATCAGCATCGGCGTGCAGAGCTTCGTCGAAGCCGAGGCGCGTGCCGCCGTACGACCGCAGCGCCGCGCCGAGGTGGAGAGGGCGCTGGACCGGATACGCGCAGCCCGCATCCCGATCCTCAACATCGACCTGATCTACGGCATCGACGGGCAGACCGAGGAAAGCTGGCGCACCTCGCTGGACGCGGCGCTCGGCTGGCGGCCGGAGGAGCTGTACCTCTACCCGCTGTACGTCCGCCCGCTGACCGGTCTGGGACGGCTCGGCACCGACGGCGAGGCGGCGGCGGACGCCTCCTGGGACGAACAGCGGCTGCGGCTGTACCGCGCGGGCCGGGACCATCTCCTGGCCCACGGCTACGAGCAGGTGTCCATGCGGATGTTCCGCCGTTCCGACGCCCCCCGGACGGACGGCCCGGACGACTACGCCTGTCAGACCGACGGCATGATCGGCCTGGGGTGCGGCGCCCGCTCGTACACCACGGGTCTGCACTACTCGTTCGACTACGCGGTGGAGATGCGGGAGGTACGGGCGATCATCGACGGCTACACCGCGACCGAGGACTTCTCACGCGCCGAGGTCGGCCGGTACGTCGACGGCGACGAGGCCCGCCGGCGCCATCTCCTGCAGTCGCTCCTGCAGGCCGATGGGCTGCGCCCGGCCGACTACCGGGAGCGGTTCGGCAGCTCCCCGGCCGACGACTTCCGCACCGAACTGGCCCGGTTCGAGGCACGTGGCTGGCTCGACGCGGCGGCCGGTGCGTCCGGCCTGCTGCGGCTCTCCCCCGAGGGCCTGGCCCACTCCGACGCACTGGGCCCGGAACTCTTCTCCCCCGGCGTGCGGGCCGCGATGGCCGCGTACGAACTGAAGTGAGCGTGCCCATGGACCTGACCATCCTCTATCGCGGCCCGCTCGCGTCCTGCGATTACGACTGCCCGTACTGCCCGTTCGCCAAGCGGCGGGACAGCCGGGAGCAGTTGCGTGCCGACCGCGCCGCACTGGAGCGGTTCACGGCGTGGGCTGCCGCGCAGACCGGCGACCGGCTCTCGGTCCTGTTCACGCCGTGGGGCGAGGGTCTGGTCCGCTCCTGGTACCGCCGTGCGCTGGTGGAGCTGGCGCGGCTGCCCCACATCGGCCGGGTCGCGATCCAGACCAACCTCAGCAGCCGTACGGGCTGGCTGGCCGAGGCGGGTGACGCCGGTCGCGAGAAGATCGCGCTCTGGTGCACGTACCACCCGGGGCAGACGCCGTACGAGCGGTTCCTGACCAAGTGCCGGGAACTGACCGCGCTCGGCATCCGCCACAGCGTCGGGGTCGTCGGTCTCGACGGCCATCTCGACGAGGCGCGACGGCTGCGGGCCGCGCTGCCGGACGAGGTCTATCTCTGGGTGAACGCCGCCGAGGGGCACAGCTACACGGACCAGGAGGCGGATCGCTGGACGGCCCTCGACCCGCTCTTCCCGTACAGCAGGCATCCGCACCGGTCGGCCGGGCTGCCCTGCCGGACGGGCGAGTCGGTCATCTCGGTGGACGGTGACGGCACGGTGCGCCGCTGCCATTTCGTCCCGGCGGAGCTGGGCAACCTCTACGACGGAAGCTATCGCCGCTCGCTCGGCCCGCGGGCCTGTCCGCTCGCCGTCTGCGACTGCCACATCGGCTATGTGCATCTGGAGACGCTGCCGCTGTACGACGTCTTCGCGGGCGGAGTGCTGGAGCGGATACCGGCACCCCCGTTGTCGTCCCTCGCCGGACGGTCCTGAACCTCAGGACCGTCCGGCGAACGAGGGAACCACAGGTGGCGTGGCGGACGCCCCCTGACGGGCGGCTCACTGCCCGACAGGGCAGTACGCCTGCACGTGCGACCAGTACGCCCGTGCGTACCGGGTGCCGCGAGCCGGTGAAACCTTCCGGTCACAGGGCAATACAGCTGGTGCTGTGGCCGGAAAGGTTTGCCGGGAGGCTCGCGGCGTCCGGTGCGGTGCGTCGCAAGGGGGAGGATCGCCCTCGTACGGGACGTACTCGGGTGATGCGACAACGCGGCGAGGTGCCGTGCCGGGCGTCGCGAGCCGGTGAACCTTTCCGGTCGCAGCACTAGAGCGGCAGGAGGTCCGGCCGCTTCGCCTCGACGTGGTCGCCGGAGGACTCGCCCCGCAGCCGACGGCCGATCCACGGCACCAGGTACTCGCGCGCCCAGTGGATGTCGTCGCGCCGGACTTCGAGCGTGCCGCGCTGTGCCTGCGGGGGCCATTCCTGGTCGGGGTCGGCCGGCACGTCGAGGCCGAGGACCTGGGCGGCTCGCAGCGCGACCCTGGTGTGTCCCTCGGGCGACAGATGGAGCCGGTCGTCGTCCCAGGCGCGCCTGTCCTGAACGGACCGCAGCGACCACAGGTCGAGGACCGGGCAGTCGTAACGGTCGGCGATGGACCGCACATGGGCGGTGTAGGTGGCGATCTTGCCGCGCAGATGGCGCAGCACGGGAACGCCACGGGTGTCGAAGCCGGTGGTGACCAGGACGGTGCCGACCGATCCGGTCAGCTCCGCCACCGCACGCTCGAAGCGCTCGGCGACGTCGTCGGGGTCGGTGCCGGGCCTGATGATGTCGTTGCCGCCCGCGCAGAAGCTGACCAGGTCGGGTGCGAGCTCCTTGGCGCGCGGCACCTGCTCCTCGACGATCTGGTCCAGGAGTCGTCCGCGTACGGCGAGATTGGCGTACCTGAAATTCCCGTGCGCGGAGCCTTCGGTGTCCGTCGCCGTACCGGGGTCCGGGAGCTGGTCCGCGAGAAGCACCGCGAACCGGTCCGCCCAGCCGACAAAGGTTCCGTCCGGGCCGGGGTCGCCGACCCCCTCGGTGAAGCTGTCGCCAATCGCCGCGTACGACCCGATGACACCATGTCGGTTGATGACGCCACGTTGATTATTTCTCGAATCGTCTGCCACAAACGCTTATCCTGCACCGCCGAATGTGACCTACGCGACCGTAATAAGGGGTTGACGGGTGGTGAGATAGACCACCCGGTCAGGTTTCGGTAAAGAGGGAATAAGACCGACCGACACATGGGGGGGTGGAAGAAGAAGCGCGGCTGGGTGCGTGCGGCTGCAAGGCGGAGGAGGGAGGCAACGCGGAGGGGGCCCCTCCCATGCCTTTCGGGCTATGGGGGAGTTGTCGACCGACGACAACGCCGCAAATGCGCGTGCCCAGCCGCGCGACGCCGCCTCCCATGTGCCGGTCGGTCTGAGCAGAAGGGGTGGTGCGCCGCCGCGCACCACCCCTTCTGTGTGGCTCGGGTCACCCCCAGGTCCTTTCGCCCGGATCACGCCGGTCTCGCGTGCCCGGCACGCCGATCCGGCCCGATCCGGACGAAGGACGCCGGTTGTTCAACTGCCCGGCTGCTCGGCTCAGACGTAGATGCCGTGCGAAGCCAGGAAGGCGATCGGGTCGATGTCCGAACCGTACGCCGGGCCCGTGCGGACCTCGAAGTGCAGGTGCGGTCCGGTGGCGTTGCCGGTGGCGCCGGAGAGGCCGACCTGCTGACCGGTGCTCACGGACTGGCCCGCCGACACGGAGATCGAGGACAGGTGACCGTACTGCGAGTAGTGGCCGTCGGCGTGCTTGATGACGACCTGGTTGCCGTACGCGCCACCCCAGCCGGCGGTGACGACCGTGCCGGAGGTGATGGCCTTCACGCTGGTACCGGTGAAGACGGGGAAGTCGATCCCGGTGTGGCTGCCGCTGGACCAGTTGGAGCCGGAGGCGCGGTAACCGGTGGTGTGGTTGCCGGGGACCGGGTGGACGTAGCCGGAGCTGCTGCGCTGGGCGGCCGGGGCGGAGGTCTTGGACTCCTTGGCCGGGGCGGACTTGGCCGGGGCGGACTTCTCCACGACCGACGAGGGAACCGAGGGGGCCTTCGAGGGGAGGGCCGATCCCGCACCGGCGCCGGTGGCCGCGTCGTCGGCCGACGCCTTGCCGCCGAGCGTCAGCTTCATGCCCGGGAAGATCAGGCCGGGGTCGTCACCGACGACCTCACGGTTGTCCTGGTACAGCTTCTGCCAGCCGCCCTCGATCTTGTGCTCGGCGGCGATCTTCGACAGGTAGTCGCCGGAGACGACGGAGTAGGTCGTGGTGGCGGGCTGCTGCTGCGCGACCGGCCGGGCCGGGGCGGCGTGCGCGGCAACGGAGGCGGACTGCGCGGCGGCGGCCGGGGCGGCCTGTTCCGCGGCGTGGGCACCGGTGGCGCCGAGCAGCGGCAGCGCGATGACGGCGCCACCGGCGCCTGCGGCGACGACACCACGGGCGATGACGCTGGACTTCGTACGACGATGCTTACCCGATATGGGCATGGGGTGTTTCCTCTCCGGCGCCTGCGAGGTGAGCTGTCGGGTTCGGGCTGGAGATGCCCGGCCGCGCCGAGCGCGACTTCACCCCGAGCCGGCCGGATTTCTCCGATCGGCGGCCTACCTGGTTCCCCCGCTCCTGCCACACGATGAGTGGGTGCGAATTCCGGGCGGCGGCAGGATTAGGCGGTCCGACCGGATTGACGGCGACCGTAAGCGAGTCGGGACGGCGAGAACAAGCCACCGGTTCCGCACCGGAATCCGCGCCGTGAATTCGGCGCGGAATTCCGGTCACACTCCGTGGATCAAGGATCTTGAATTTCCGCGCCGCGCACGGAATACCCGACCACCCCGTCGGCACACACCGTCACGGATATGATCCCGCTCACGAGAGGACGGCCATCTACCCGACAAACAGTGCGAGTTCGTACGAAATCTGCGCATTACGGACATGGCATGTTCATCGCTCGCGCCGCAGCCTCAGGACCCCCGCGTCGAGATCCCCACGAAGCCCGGTGTGCAGCCCCTGGTGCAGCAGCACCGAGCCGTGGTGCACCGCCCCGGTGTCCAGGCAGGTGTACGTCGCCGCGGGGTCGAGCCCGCGCAGCCTGAGGGCCGGGGGGCGCTCCCCGTACCTCTGCGCCTCCAGCCACATCAGGACCACGCTCTCCTCCCCGTGGACGTACTGGACCGCACCGAGTCCGCCCCGCGGGGCGCGCAGCCGGTACAGGGAGCCGTGCTGCACCACCGACCGGATCTCCTTGTAGAGACCCACCCAGTCCCGCGCCTCGGCGAGTTCCCCCTCACTCCATTCGGTGAGGTCCCCGCCGATCCCGAGCACACCGGCCATCGCGCTCACGAAGCGGAAGCGCAACGAGCTGACCCGGTCGTTGAGCTGGACGTTCGGACTGTCGGTGACCCAGGCGGCCATCACCCGGGCCGGATGGATCTGGCCGAAGCCCTCCTGGATGGCGAGGCGGTCGAGCGGGTCGGTGTTGTCGGAGGTCCATACCTGGTCCGTACGGGACAGAATCCCCAGATCGATCCGGCCGCCGCCGCCCGAGCAGGACTCGAAGGCGACCGAGGGGTGCGCGGCCCGGAGTCGGTCGATCAGCTCGTAGAGGGCGTGCACATGCTCGATCCAGAGCTTCTGCGGATACTCCTCGCCGGGCCAGCCCGCATCCGTGAAGGAGCGGTTGAAGTCCCATTTCACATAGTCGACGGGCGCACTGGAGAGCAGCGTGTCCAATTGCCCGTAGAGATGTTCCCGCACATCGGTGCGGGCCAGATTGAGCACCAGCTGATTACGGAACTCGGTACGGGTCCGGCCGGGGAAGTGCTGCACCCAGTCCGGGTGTGCACGATAGAGATCGCTGTCGGCATTGACCATTTCCGGCTCGACCCAGATGCCGAACTGCATACCGAGACGGTGCACTTCGTCGGCGAGCGGCTTCAGCCCGCCGGGGAAGCGGTCCGGATTCGGCGTCCAGTCCCCGAGCCCCGCCCGGTCACTGGTGCGCCGGCCGAACCACGCGTCGTCCACGACGAACAGCTCGACCCCCATCGCGGCGGCCCGCTCGGCGAGGGCGCGCTGCTGCTCCTGCGAGATGTCGAAGCCGGTCGCCTCCCAGGAGTTGTAGAGCACCGGCCGCAGACTCTCGGCGTCCGGGATCACATGGGCCAACTGCCAGGCGTGCCAGGCCCGGCTCGCCCCGCCGAACCCCTCCGCGCTCCACAGCCCGGCGAAGACGGGTGTGACGTAGGACTCCCCCGGTCCGAGCAGCAGCAGCCCGGAGTCGTCGTAGCCCGCACCGCCGGTGATCTGCACGAGCCCGTCGGGGAGCCGCTGCACGGAGATCCGCCACGACCCGGACCAGCCGAGCGCGCATCCGTACACCTCCCCGCTCTCCTCGGTCGCCGCCCCGTCGGCATCGAGTGCGACCCACGGCAGGTACTGGTGGCCCGTATGGCCACGCCTGCTGGAGATGACGCTTTCGCCGTACGTCAGCTCCGCCCGTGCGAGCCGGGACTCCGCCGCCCAGCGGCCGTGCAGTCGGCTCAGCCGCCAGCCGTCGCGGGCGGGCAGCGCCCAGGCGGCGGCATCGGCGCGCAGCAGTTCCAGCGGCGGGCCGTCGGGGCCGGCGTGGGCGACGGTGGCCCAGCGCTCGATCACATCGGAGTCGTTCCGCATCCGGTAGTGCAGCGTGAGCGCGAGCCGGTGCACGGAGTCGGTGAAGCCGATGCGGAGTTCGTCCCCGTCCACCACGGCATCGGCAAAGGCCCACTCCGTGCCACGGACCTCGGAGGTGCGCACCGAGAGAGCCGGGCGGACGAACCGCGGGCCGCCCTCCACGGGGTACTCCTCACGGCCGTCGAGCCAGGACTCGAACCCCCTGGCCGGTGGTTCCGGCGCCGATGCCAGGGCCTCGGCCGCGGCAAGGGAGATCCGCGGCCCCCAGTGGAGATGGATCAGTTCGTCCCGCTCGGTGATGCGCAGTGCGTAGCTGCTGCTCGCCCCCGTGAGCAGCCAGGTCCGGCCCTTGTCGCCAGTCTCGATCATCACTCCCCCACATTCCAACACTTCCGCACATCATCGACCGTCGTCGGGCAGACGGGCAACGGTCTCGCGACGAATTCACCGGACGGATTCACCACCGGAGCAAGGAGGTTCACGAGGTATCGACAAGGAATGGCCGAGATGATTGCCTGAGGAATCAATGTCGTATCGTCGCGGAAGTGGCCTTGTCGGCGACTCGCGTCGACGCCAGACACCCCAGGAGTCCCTGTGACGCAGCAGTTGCCGCAGATCCCGTCGACGGAACCCGAACTGGCGGGTGTCCGCAATTTCCGCGATGTGGGCGGACTGCCCACCGCTGACGGCCGGCGGGTGCGGTACGGACGGCTCTTCCGCAGTGGTCACCTCGCGCACGCCACCGCCGAGGACGCCGCGTTTCTCGGCGGTCTCGGTCTGCACACCGTCTTCGACTTCCGCAACGCCGCCGACCACCGGCTCGACGGCCTGGACGTGGAACTGCCGGGCGTACGCAACGTGAGCATCCCGCTCTCCGACCCCGCCGACGGCGCCGAGTTCTGGCAGATGGTCCGCGACGGCGATCTCGACCAGCTGCGTTCGGTCCTCGGCGACGGCAAGGGCACGAACCGGATGATCGCCTCGTACCGCTCGATCATCCTGGACCGCACCGCCGAACACAGCCGGGTGCTGCACGCCCTGGCCGAGGACAGCGTTCCGGCGTTGATGCACTGCGCGGCGGGCAAGGACCGGGCCGGTCTGTCGATCGCGGTGTCGCTGCTGGCGGTCGGCGTCGAGCGCGAGGCCATCGAGGCCGACTACCTCAAGTCCAACGACGCCCACCGCCGCTACCGGGTGCACCGCGGCGACACCTCGGCGAACGGCATGTCGCCCGAGGTGATGGAGCTGCTCAATCCCCTCTTCGGCGCCCACGCCGCCTATCTGGACGCGGCCTTCGCGACCATCGAGGAGACCTGGGGCAGCACCGACCGCTATCTCTCCGAGGGGCTGAAGATGGCCCCCGAGACCCGTGAGCGGCTGCACGAGCAGCTCCTCGACGAGGCGTAGCCCGACCGCCCCTCGCGGTGGTCAGCCCTTGCCGGCCACCGCGAAGAGCAGGTAGAGGAAGGCCGCGAAGATGTGTCCGGCGATGAGGTAGGCGAACAGCCGGATGACCACACCGCGCGGGAACTTCCGCTCCTGGGCCTCGTAGTTCTTCCTGGACCCGAGCGGGTCGAAGTTCTCTGAATCGGACATGACAGTCCTCTCTGGCGACCGGACGGACCGGTCTCAGCGACGGTGGATACCGCTGCCGAGGCACAGCTCGGCGGCGGGGCTCTGCAGCAGGGTGTGGACGAAGAGCAGCTCGGCACCGTCACGGTCGACGGCCGTGATCCGGTGCGGGGTGAGCGAGTCGAAGTGCGCACTGTCACCGGGGGCGAGATCGTGCACGGTGTCCCCGAGCGTGACCCTCAGGTGCCCGGCGAGCACGTACAGCCATTCCTCACCGGGATGGACGCGCACGAGGTCGCCCTGCGCACCGTGCGGAACCCGGACGCGGAGCGCCTGCATCGCCCGGCCGGCACCGCCGGCCCGCCGGTACATCCAGCCGTCGGCCTCGGCCCCGTCGAACCTTCCGCCACGGATGATCGCGTCACGTTCCGGGGGCGTCTCGCCCAACAGTTCGGAGACCGTCGTACCGTAGATCCTGGCAAGACCGAGGAGCATCGGCAGCGAAGGCTGACGACGGCCCGTTTCGAGCCGGGAGAGATGGGCGGGCGAGAGCCCGGCCCGCTCGGCGGCGGTCTCCAGGGTGAGACCACGGCCGCGGCGCAGATCGCGCAGGCGTGGCGCGATCCCGGGCAGCTCGTCGGCCACCCCTCCGTCCGGAGTGTTCATGTACCCATTGGGCCAGGATCTTTCCTCGGAGGCAAATTTCTTGCCTCCGAGGCAAAAGCCCACGAGCTGCACATTCCGCGGGTCAGCGGTTGGCGACGGCCTGCTTGACGAGGGTCCTGCCGAAGTCCCACATCAGCCCGCCACCACTGTGGGCGTCGTCCATCACGGCGGTGAACGCGGTGACGAACCGGTCGACCTCCGGCTCCCCGATCACCAGGGGCGGAATCAGCTTGATCACCTCCAGATGGTCGCCCGAGACCTGGGTGAGGATGCGGTGCTTCTGGAGCAACGGCACCACCACCATCTGCGCGAAGAGGCCCTTGCGGGCCGCCTGCAGCATGGTCCAGCGGCCGCGCAGCTTCAATGACGACGGCCGCCCGAACTCGATGCCGATCATCAGCCCGCGCCCGCGCACCTCGTGCAGCAGCTCGTAGCGGTCGACCAGTGCGGCCAGGCGCTCGCGCAGCAGATCGCCGGTGCGGCGCGCGTGGGCGACGGTCCCCTCGTCCTCCATCACCGCGAGGACCGCGAGACCGGCCGCCATGGCCTGTGCGTTGGAACCGAAGCTCGCGGAGTGGACCAGGACCCGGTCCATGGACGAATAGACCTTCTTGAAGATCCAGTCCTTGCCCAGCGTCGCCCCGACCGGCACATAGCCGCCGGAGAGGGCCTTGGCGACACAGACCAGATCCGGTTCCACTCCTTCCTCGTGCTGGTACGCGTAGAAGTCGCCGGTCCTGCCGAGGCCGGTCTGCACCTCGTCGGCGATGAGCAGCGCCCGGTGCTGGTGGAGCAGGTCCTGTGCGGCCCGCAGGAAACCGGGCGGCGCGGCGTGGACGCCCTTGCCCTGGATGGGCTCGACGACCAGCGCCGCCACGTCGCCGCGTTTCAGCTCCCGCCGCAGCGCGTCGAGATCACCGAGTCCGATGGCGGTGTCCGGCAGCAGGGGCGCGAAGCCGTCCCGGAAGCCGCTCTCCCCGTTCACCGAGAGCGAGCCGGTCGTCAGCCCGTGGAAGGCGTGGGCGCAGTAGAGGATCCGGGGCCTGCCGGTGGCGTACCGGGCGAACTTGAGGGCGGTCTCGACGGCCTCCGTACCGCTGTTGCCGAAGAACACCCGGTCCAGGTGCGGGCTGTACGTGAGCAGCTTCTCCGCCAGCAGCCCCGGCAACGGCTGGCAGTCGAAGCGGGTGAGGTCGGCGAGCGAGGCGTCGAGGACGTCGTGCAGGGCCTTGCGCACCACGGGGTGGTGCCGGCCGAGCCCCATGACCCCGAATCCGGCGAGCATGTCGAGGTGGTCGTTGCCGTCCGCGTCCCAGAAGTGCGCGCCCTCGGCCCGCTCGTAGACCTTGTCGAAACCGATGGTGTGCAGCATGCGGGGCAGCTGGTGATTGAGGTGTCTGGTGTGCAGCTCATAGCGTTCGGCGCCGCGCTCCGCGAGGAGCCGTGCCAGATCGAAACCCTTGGGCCCGTCGTCGTTCATGCCCCGCTCTCCTCGGTCCTTCTCGCTGCGTCCTTGGCGGCCAGGGCCGCGCTGATCCGCCCGGCGATCTCCACCGGTGTGAGCCCGATGTCCGCCAGTACCTCGGCGCGCTTGCCGTGGGCGAGGAACTGCTCGGGGATGCCGAACGTCCGCAGGGGTACGTCCACCCCGGCGTCCCGCAGCGCCTGTCCGACCGCCGAACCGACGCCCCCCGCACGGCTGTTGTCCTCCACGACGGCGACCAGCCGGTGCCGTTCGGCGAGCGGGGCCAGCTGTTCGTCGACCGGCTTGACCCAGCGCGGGTCGACGACGGTGCAGCGGATGCCGCCGCCCGCCAGCAGGTCCGCGGCGCCGAGACAGGCCGGGGCGAGCGCGCCGACGGCCACCAGCAGCACATCGGGGTCGTCCGCCCGGTGCAGCACGTCCATGGAGCCGATCCTGTCGATGGCCGGGATCCGCTCCCCCACCGACTCCTTGGGAAACCGGATCACGGTGGGCGCGTCGTCGACGGCGACTGCCTCGCGGAGTTCGGCCCGGAGCTCGTCGGCGTCGCGCGGGGCGGCGATCCGCAGCCCGGGGACGACCTGCAGCACCGACATGTCCCACATGCCGTTGTGGGAGGCTCCGTCGGGCCCGGTGACCCCGGCCCGGTCCAGGACGAACGTCACCCCGCACTTGTGCAGCGCGACATCCATCAGCAACTGGTCGAAGGCCCGGTTGAGGAAGGTGGCGTAGACGGCGACGACCGGATGCAGTCCGCCGGTGGCGAGTCCCGCCGCGCAGACCGCGGCGTGCTGCTCGGCGATCCCGACGTCCCAGACCCGGTCGGGGAACGCTTCGGCGAACTTCGTCAGTCCGACGGGGTGCAGCATCGCCGCGGTGATGGCCACGACGTCCGGCCGCTCGGCACCGATCGCGGCGATCTCGTCCCCGAAGACAGCCGTCCAGGACGGCGCTCCGGCCGGGGCCAGCGGTGCGCAGGTCAGCGGGTCCATCGCACCCACGGTGTGGAAGCGGTCGGCCTCGTCCCGCAGCGCGGGCGGGTACCCACGGCCCTTCTCGGTGAGGCAGTGCACCAGCACCGGACCGTGGAAGCGTTTCGCCCGGTGCAGTGCGGATTCGACTGCCGCGACGTCATGGCCGTCGATCGGGCCGACGTACTTGAGCCCGAGGTCCTCGAACATGCCCTGCGGGGCGAAGGCGTCCTTGAACCCTTTCTTCGCGCCGTGCAGCGACTCGTACAACGGCTGTCCGATGACGGGCGTCTGCTGGAGCACTCCCTTGCCCCAGGAGAGGAAGCGTTCGTATCCGTCGGTGGTACGGAGCGTGGCGAGGTGGTTGGCAAGGCCACCGATCGTGGGGCCGTACGAACGCTCGTTGTCGTTCACCACGATGATCAGCGGACGGTCCTTCGCGGCCGCGATGTTGTTGAGCGCTTCCCAGGCCATGCCGCCGGTGAGTGCGCCGTCACCGATGACGGCCACCACGTGGTCGCTCCGCCCCAGTACCTGATGGGCCTTGGCGATGCCGTCGGCCCACCCGAGGACGGTCGAGGCGTGCGAGTTCTCGATGACGTCGTGCGCGGACTCCTCGCGGGAGGGGTAGCCGGACAGGCCCCCCTTGCCGCGCAGCTTGGAGAAATCCTGCCGCCCGGTGAGCAGTTTGTGCACATAGCTCTGGTGCCCGGTGTCCCACAGGATGCGGTCCACGGGCGAGTCGAACGCCCGGTGCAGGGCGATGGAGAGCTCCACCACCCCCAGGTTGGGCCCCAGATGACCGCCCGTCCTCGCCACCGCCCGGATGAGGAACTGCCTGATGTCCTCGGCGAGTTCGTCGATTTCCGCCGCGCTCAGCGCCTTGAGATCGTACGGCCCCCGGATGTTCTCCAGAATCGTCACGCTCGGGCCCCTCTCTGGTTCTGTTTCAGCTCACGGTGACGGCGGGAACCCCCAATGGCGTTCCCGCTGCGTCCATGCCCTCGGCGATCTTCAGGGCTTCCTCGATCAGCGTCTCGACGATCTTCGACTCCGGCACGGTCTTGATGACCTCGCCCTTCACGAAGATCTGCCCCTT
>NZ_JBIVON010000014.1:16534-190403 GCF_044754145.1 Streptomyces sp. NPDC093149 | reverse complement strand
AGGACCCTAGACAAGTCCCATCGTTGCAGGTCAGGGGCACTCTCCGCTTTTTTGATCAAGCATCGGACAACCCACCTCGTGAAAGCCCGAGGCTAAGACCGTATCCCTGCTGATCCTCAAGCTGGAGAAGCGCCTGGGCGCCGGACTGGGCCCGTTCTCCTGCTACATCTTCGAGGACGGCACGGGCATCCACTCCGAGCAGCTCCAGGTGACGCCGCCGCGGGACGTGACCGCCGGCCCCGCCTACCAGAACGCCGTCAAGCAGCGAGCCCGCTACGAGCAGTGGATGGCCAGCCATCAGGCCCGTGTCGGCTCCGGCGAGATCCACGAGATGGACCTGCGGGTCATGCGCAGGCCGTGGCACATGGACATTGCCGAGCACTACGCCGCCCTGCTCGACGAACTGGCCGCCTGAACACCCCGACCGAAGCCCATCCTGTCGACATCAGAAAGGCACTCGGTAGCCATGGCCGACGCCCCCAACTGCACACACCGACCGGCGGGGCAATGACTAAGCCCCACAGTCCCGCCCAGTGGCACGGATACCCGTTCGTCTGGGCCTGGTACGTCAACATCGCCTCCCTCGACGCCACCTTCATCGAAGACCGGTGCCGCGAGGCAAAGGCTGAAGACGCACCCGCCGACGCCGTCTACAAGACCGGCCCCGGGAATACCCCGCCGAACAAGTGGATCACCGTCTCCCAGCTCTCCGCGGACCGCCGCGACCGTGTCCGTGACCACGGCAACGCCCTGCTGCATTGGGAGCAGGAGCTGACCGCCCGCCGCAACGGGACGGCCGTGCAGCCGCTGCACACCCGGCAGCCCACCACGACCCCGACCGTCCCCACGCCGGCCGACCCGTGCAAGAGCTGACAGACCACACGACGCCGCCTGCCTCGTGACCCCGCCGGGTCCCAGAGACGGGCCCTTTTCGCTTCTACCCCAAGGGCCCTGGGTTCTGGCTGCCCGGGCCCCTTTCGCATGCCCGAAACACCCCGAGAAAGGAACTTCGACATGAGCGAGACCAGCCGCGCCGACGGTGACTACAGCCTGCTGCCGGTGATGGAGACCAGCACTGCCTATCCGCTTACCCACTACACGATCGGCGTCCATCTCGGCCTGAAGGAGTTCACCGAGGACAACGCCACCGAGGCCCTGCGTAGGACGAGGGCGTTCCTCGGCCTCCACGAGGAGGCCGGCAAGCCGTTGCTCTCCCGGCAGGATGGCTCGCCGCTGCTGGTCCAGCAGGTCGACAAGGCGTTCATCCGGCGCCACTTCGGCCAGAAGATGAGCTTCGGTATCAGGACGCCGGACGAGTTCGACGAGCACCTCCTGAACATCCGATCCAGCCTCACCGGCGTTCCCCGCCGCTCCTACCGCCGCATTACTTTCCTCGGTCTCGCCCGGCCGAACCAGCACCCCTTCCAGATCTTCCAGGAGATCGACGACCGGTACCGCTCGGAGGCCCGCCGGGTCGAGATCTATACGGACGGCACCCTGCTGTGGCGGGAGGAGGGCTACCACGGCGTGGGGCCCGCGGAGATCGAGCACACAGAATCCGAGGACGTCCCCGGTCTCGGCATCATCAACGACCGCACCAACCAGCGCGCCGAATCCGTGTCGGCCGCCGAGTTCGCGGCCCTCTTCGAGCGCGCCAAGGGCCTCACCTGCGGCTGGATCGTCGACTGCGAGCCGTCGGCTGACGAGCAGCCCAGCACGGCGATCTACTGCGAGGAGTCCCGGCCCGAGGACGAGCCCTTCTGCGGACACCACATGCGCTCCGCCCGCCTGATGTTCCCCGCCCTGTACCCGGCAGCGTAAGTGCGGCGCGGCAAGGACACAGCAGCAACGACCAGTGGTTCCCTCACTGGGTGGGGAAGCCGTCGGCCACACACCGGAAGGAATCCGCGTTGTCCGAGCCGCGCCTAGCACCAAGAGCAACGGGATCGACGACAAGAACGAACGCCAATCTCAGTCTCTGCCTCCCGCCCTTCTGTTGCGCAACCCACACCCCCGTCAACGGACGCGAGATCAGAAGCATCGTGGTTGGCATGGCGGCAAGTGCGGACAGCATCGACGACCTGGGCGTCCTGCGGGACGGCGCGATGCCGGACGACAGCGATGGCCACCGCTCGGTGCTCCGCATCGACGTGCATGTGCCTCCGGGGTCCGTGGTCCAGGAGTTCTCGGACGAGCCGACCTCAGCCCCACGAAATATCCACTCCCTCGACAACGAAGGCCCCGGGAATTCGCCCAGTGGGGTGAGTTCGTTGCGAGGCCTTGGCCGTTGCTCAGAAGCCTGAGCAACGGCCGAGTGAGCCACTGCGCTTTGAGGATTCCGGTGTGGGACGACGCCTCTGTTCTCGCGTTGGGTCAGTGCCACGGAGGTCACGGCTTGGCGGGGGTTGATGGATCCTCCGGGCGGCTGCCCGCTGGACAATGTCGTAGGCCCGGCGGAATGACCAGTACCAACGGGATGCACTTTCAGCGACGAGCAGTCTCGACGGAGGTCGTCAACCGACGGCTGTGGCCTTTCTCTGGCGTAGACGCTCACGTACGGAGCCAATCATGGGAAGTGTCAGGCCTGAGAAGAGGAACAGCACAGCCAGCCCGCTCAGGGCGGGGCTCACAGCCTCTTCGGCCTTCAGCGGCCACGGATCGTTCAGGGTGTAAAAGATGATGTACGACCCTTTGGAGAAGGAATACGCCATGCCCAGAGCGGCGGCCATCGAGGACAGGGCGAAGCCGGCACCGCTCCAGGGGCGGATCCCCCAATTGCGTCGCGCCGTTCTGCCGCACATGAAAGCGAGCTCGCCACAGGTGACCAGGACGTACGAAAGGTAGACGAGTAGGTAGGCGGCGACCTTGGGGTCATCGACGTAGGCGGCGGTGAACTGGACCTCGGACCGGTTCGTGGCCAGAAAGAGCGGCACCATGATCGCTAGTTCCACCATCGCAGCGAAGCCGCGCTGGAATATTGCGGACTTAAGGTACTCGGGTCGGTATGCCAGATCCACCATCGTGATCTGCAGAGCGGCGCACCACAGTATCGCGCAGACATGGGCTACCAGTTTGCCTACATTAGCGATACCTGTGATGTCCTCCGCCGCTTGGGCGACTGCAGGAACGGCACACAGGACGCCCAAGGTGCACACACTGAAGGCAATGGCGATGGCCCATGTGGAGACGCGCGGGTTGCCCACGGCTCTCCGTGTGCAGAGTACTGAGACGAGCAAACCGGCCACGGTGCACGTCCCGAAGACTATGCCGTCCACTTACAGCCCTTCCAGTGCGTCAGCCGCATAGCGCGCGGCCTCGTCTTTACTCCGTCGGCGTTGGCGTTTGCCCGACGCCTCGCTGGCGTCACCGGTGGTGACCCGATTCAGGCCGAGGCCAGCCCGACGCCGTTCCAAGTCTTCGATGACGCCCCGCAATTCGCTGGGCGGAAGTCCGCTGAGCAAGACCAGGACATGGCGCACGAGTGGTTCCTCGAAGGCCAGCAGGGCCTCAAGGTCGTCGTAGCTCTCATGCGGCAGCAGGTGGGCAGGTGGGACACCGCCGAGAGCCTCGCACAAGGCCATGATCGTGTTAACAGTCGGGTTGTCCTGAGAACCGTTGGCCAGCTTGGCGATGGCGGCATGAGACACCGAGGGGTGCTCACCCGGCAGTTCATCCACGGAAGCCGACAGCGAGCGCGACGTGTGCGCCCGGCCCCGGTGCCCGGCCATAAGTGCTTTGAGCTTCTCCGCCAAGGAGAGGCGGCTGCTGCTGCTCACCACGGGCAGAAGCTACCGGATGTGGCCTGGAGGCCGCCCTGCTGGTAACTGCTCACGACCATGTACCGGTCTCTCGCTCTGTCGGGGACTCGCATCTGTGTACTTTAGTTGACACGCTCGCGTGCGCAAGGCAGGATCACGATCGGGAATGAAGCCGCTCTGCGGCGGGATGCGCACTGACTGTGACTGCTAGGACCTCCAGTATCTCGGCCTGGGCGCCCCGTGGGCCGTGGATCCGTGGTGGCTCACCGAGCCGGACACGTTAGCGGACGAACTAGGAGGCTGGCGCACGCCGCATGACCCGCGGTTTGCGCCCTCAGGCCAGGCGCTGCGCCGATCGGGGGAGAGTTCAAGGTGAAGTCAACAGCAGTGACCAGACGGGCCAACGCGTGCGTGATGCACCAAACGAGCCGAGTGTTCTCCTGGCGCACTTCAGTGCAGAGTTTCGAGCGAGCCCTTCACGCGATTTCGTGGTGCAATTCCCCTGCCCGGATCTCTGATGCCGGCCGGACGAGGATCCCGCGTATGCCACGTCGGGACACCCTTGAAGACCCGATTCACGGCAAGGTCCCGTATAGCTTCGCAAATCCGCCTCACGCACCTGTACAGGCGGCGCGGCGCAGCCCTCGTCGAGCGAGCACAACCGGAGTGCTCTCATGAAGTCGTGACTGCCTGTGTGCCGTGGCAGCTCAAACGTCAATGGCGCATTCGCGACTTTGTCCGGATAGTCCGAGGAGCGCTCGATGCCGACACTGGGTTCGCTGCCCGCCGACAAGCCTGAGCTCAGACTGACATTCGTGTGGGACGGCCCAAAGTACACCCAGGCCACGGAGATTGCCGGCGTGGTCACTATGACTCCAGAACAGTTGCTGGAAGATGGTGTTCCCGGGAACTTGTCCGATGGCTCCCTCGTCCTGATCACCGGTGCGGTGCCCTTTCGGCTCCGCGGTCGCATCACGACGGTGCTGGAAACATTGCTCCAGCACATGAGCCGGAAGGGGAGCCCAGGGCTCATCGTCAGTGCCGTTCCCGGCGCTCGTCAGCCATTTCCCCAGCCTGTCGTGGATCAGGCCAAGCGTCTGGACCTCCCGCTTCTGATCACGAC
This sequence comes from Streptomyces sp. NPDC093149, assembly GCF_044754145.1. NCBI lineage: Bacteria > Bacillati > Actinomycetota > Actinomycetes > Kitasatosporales > Streptomycetaceae > Streptomyces > Streptomyces sp. NPDC093149. The sequence continues at coordinate 185,522 of NZ_JBIVON010000014.1, read as the reverse complement.
CGCGCCTGCCGGGATGTGGGAAGGCGTGCACGAAGAGATCCAGCAGTTCCGGCTCAGGCTTGCTGAGCGCCGAGCCTCCCATCTCAGCTCACTCGTCCAGGAATTGCCTGCTCAGCTTGCCGACTCCCGGGCCATGCAGCGCATTGCGGACTGGCTCGCACGTGTCCTGGACGTGCAGGTCCTGGTCAGTGAGCCGGAGCGGGTCCTTGCCGCTTCGCCAGCCACTGCGGCCGAACAGCTCGCACAGGCCATCATTCAGCAGTCTGTCGACGCCGGTCTGCCCGATGCTCCTTCCAGGCCGCATACCCAGCTCATTCCGCTGGCTCCGACCTCGGCAGTGGACACCGTACTCGCCGTAACACGCCGAATTCCGTTCGATGAGGCGGACCTGCGGCTGCTGCGTCACGCGGCGAAGCTATTGGGTCTCGTAGACCAGGCGCACCGCGAGTACCGGGCGGCGTCCGATGCCTCCAGGGCGGCCCGCAGCGCAGCGTTTGAGCTGCTTTTGGACGGTGAGGTGGCAAAGGCCCGTCGTGTCATGACAAGCATGGTGCCCGGTCTACTGGAGCCGGACACTGCTCGTGTTTTTGTCGTAGAAACCGAGCAGGCGTATCGGGATGCTGCTGTGCGCCACTGCAATGCCGCCATTGGGCACCAGGCACTCGTTGTGCCCGACTCAAGGAGAGCACGAAGGATCCTAATCGTGCATCCGATCAGTTCCGAGGAGGACAACGGGGCTGCCGTTTCTGCCGAGCTCACCCACCTGGTCGGCACATTCGGAACCCATTCGTCGCTGGGCGGCAGTGGCGTCTACTCCATGACGCTTCTCGCCGATGCGCTTCACGAGGCGATCACCGCACAGAGCTTTGCCGCACTGCAGCCGGACCCCGTAGCCCTTTCGGTACATGGGTCCGACCTCGTCAGCCTTCTTCCTCAGGCGGAAGCGCAGTGCTGGGCCCGCCATCTGCTGAGTCCGCTGATGCGGGACGGGGTGCAGTGGGAGTCGATGCGTGAGACACTCCCGGCCGCCCTTGCCTATCCGTACACGGTGGCTGCTCGTCGGCTTCACTTGCACCGCAACACCGTCATGCGCCGTGCTGCACGGGCGGCTGAACTCCTCCACATGAATTTCGGACGTATAGGCGACCGCATCACGGTCGCTCTGGCTCTGGAAATGGTCACCCAGAGGGAAACTGCCAATCCGGCCGCAGTCACCGGCACGGAACCGCCCTCCCTGGCAAGCCTCCTGGTCGCCCCTCAGGTGCAGGCATGGGCACAGGCCCTGGTCCGGCCAGCCCAGGCGGATCGGCGCGACCTTCTGACAACGGCACGTGCCTGGCTCGCCTTTGACACACATGTCGAGCCAGCGTCCCGTGCACTCGGGCTCTCCGAGGTGACGGTCCGCTCCCATCTGCGCGCTCTTGAGAATCACATGCAGCGCGATCTGGCCACCCTTTCCGGTGTGCGCGATCTCCACGTCGCTCTGTACGTTGTTACAGGCAACCCCGGTCTTCTCACAGATCACCCCGATGGCGGCCTGCGCGTCGTGGCCTGAGGCAGACCACGAATTCAGAACAACATGCCGCACTTTTGTGTTTGCTAACGTGAATCATGAACCATGCGTGGGGCTGCGGGGATCCAGGGTGGGTGGAATCCTCGGCCAATAAACGACTGACCGGTCTCAATTGAAATGCCTCAAATCGTTATGAATGTCCGATAGATCGGAATTGGAAGACGGCCCTATCGGTCGGAATGGTCAGCGCTTGGGGTATTGGTAGGTGACTCCCGAGGTCAGAGGGTGCGCGGAACGGGCCTTCTTCATTGCCTGACTGCGGGGTAGGGCTTGAGGCTGGAGTGCTGGCACTTGGCCAACTCGGTTATCGTGCAGGGGATTTGCCGGTTGATCGGATGGTCGGTCGGCCCCGGGGGTGGCCATCCGTGTCAGTGGTGTGCACCCCCGACGTGAACATCTCACGGGAGGTGCACACCTGCGCTGCCAGGTGGTTGCCAAGTGCAGAGCCGAAACGTCCAACCGGTCGGTTTGTGCAGAGGCGTAATGGCGGCACCTGCATCATATGTATATCGTTGCTAGTGCAAGTCGATCTCTACTTGCGAGATGAGTGAGGTGGACCGAACTCGTCAGCAGTCGGGAGATCAGGCCCGCGGCAAGTGGGTTAGGTGAGCAACGGCAAACCAGCCGGGCACACCAGGAGGCGGGCGCCGGAGGTGGTTGGAGTCACCACCCGGCACCCGCTCTCGCCAGTGCAAAAGCGGGCCCGGATGGGCCTGTGCAAGACGACTCTCGGCAGAGTCACCACCAGCAGACATGAGAAACCACTGGGGTCTTCCGGCAGCGTGTTGGAGCACGTCGACCGGAGTTCAGGTTAGACCAGCGATCCACGCCACAACAGCGCGGTACAGGTTCTTCCTGACGTTTGACCCCCGGAGACAGCGGGGCGAACCACATGAACGTGAGGCACCTGAAGAGCCCGCCGGAACGGCGCACTGTCGTGTCAGTGGACGGCAGTGGATTCCTGGTTTGGCCGATCCGCATTCAGAGCTCCGACGCAGACAGGCCCGGCGGCTAGCCGTCGTCGCCGCTCGTCGGCGTCGTTCGAGCTCGAACTACCAGACCCGTGAGGGGCCTTCCGGTAGGGGGGAGTATCTCCCCTGCCGTGCTGCAGTGAAAAACGGTTGAGGGTCGCTGGTTCGAGGCATGCGTCGTAGCCAATACGCCCCCTGGCATCGCAAACCTCCCCGATCTTGCATATGAAGGAGCGCACCGATGATCCACCCCCACCCTGAGGCGTCCAACTCTGACGAGTTCAAGGGTTTCAACGAGGCCCGGCGCATCATGTGGTGCCACGAAGCTCGCGCCCGCGTTTACGAGCGGTTCGAGCTGACGACCTTCATCGTCGACACCGACGTCGTAGCAGTCCATGTCGACAACACCGCCAGGGCAGACCGCGTCTTCCTCGTGGCGTTCGACAAGGCCGGCCAGCAGGTGGGCGCCGACACGCTCTACGTCGACGAGCCGGGCCAACACCTCGACATCGCACCTGAGTTCGACCACGACTTCACCGACATGGACATCGTGCCAGAGTCCCAGCTTGAGCAGGCCATCGCCCGCGAGAACGGCTGGGTCGTCAACCTGACGGCACTGCGAGAGTACGACCTCGTGGCCGATCGCCGGGCCACGCAGCGCGCGGTGTTCCTCGCGCACCTACAGGACATGATGAAGACCGGTGATGTCCGCGGATTCCTTTTCGGCCGGGGTGAGTCCGACGGCACTGATGCGGCGTGAGAGATCGCTACCTCGACTCTCAGAAGACCCCGCCGGCTGCGGTTGCATGCCCGGCAGGGTCTTCTGTTCTCTGACGCTGTTTCAACGCTGCGCTCTCCCAGCAGAGGTGGGGATCAGCACAGCTGATCCGGATGTCGAACCCAGGCTGAGTGCTCTACGGAGAGACGTGCCGTGGACCGGCTCACGCCGGTCCCGGGTGACGTCTCGCGATGAGGTCGACAAGGCCGCGCAGTTCGCCTTCGGCACCTTCGACTTCCAGGAGCAAAAGCCACGACCAGTCAGCTGGGGATGAAGGACCTCACGGTCAAGTTCCGCAGCGGTCATGACACTATCCACCGCAGCAAGACCACGATCTGGCAGACCCCCGAGGGAAGCCTCTACCGCGTCATTCAGCGCTCGAACGACTTTGAGATCTCGACCCTCGTTACCATCGGATGGATCCCGCTCCTGCACCTGCACAAGAACGAGGACAGTGTTCCTGATCGGGGCGAGGCGGGTGAGCCTCTGGCTACGCATCAAGAACCTTGCTCAGGTCGAGTTCCGGACCAAAACATGACAGCCCCCGCCGATCCCAGGCTCGCACTGGACGACGCCCTCGATCTTCGCGTCGACGAGATCGAGCAGCTGCGCCGGCTGTGCACGCGACTGATGGACCTGCAGGCCTGCAGGGCGGCCGCGGCCTCTGCCTGAGAAGACGACGATGCCCTGGTCGCCTGTGTGGTGATCAGGGTATCGAATCGGGCTCCGTGTGCAGCGGTGCCGTCCTGTTGGATCACCGCACCGGCGGGATGAGCAGCGAAGCTCCGGCATGGATGAGCTTGCTCACCTCGACGAGGATGCCGATCGGCACCCCCGTCGCCCCCGAGACCGCGGTGAGCATATCGCCGGGTCGAATGGTGTCGGCGTACTCATGAGAGTGCTCCACCGAGTACAGAGATCTGTGCACCAATCTTCGCCACCTGCTCTACGGAAAGCCGATCCACGGACCTGATGCCGCGCCCTGCGGAGTACTCTCGCCCCGAGAGGGGGCGTCATGGAGTCACTCGGAACCTTTTTCGTGGCCGCAGCCTGGGGTGTTCCGCTGGTCAGCCTGCTGGGCGGGGTGGTCGTCGTCGTAGCCATCACACGTTGGCGCCGCCGCACAATCAGCGCTTTGGAGTGGGACGAGGAGGAACAAGGCGGACCTGCCTTCCCGGCATCCGGTCGTTAGGGAAGCGCAAGTGCTCAGGGGATCGACGCCGAGGGCATCAGTGACGCCCGATCGTCCATCTCCGCAGGTCAAGACCCGCCCGTTGCAGGGAACTTCAGGCCGCGTCGTCTCGTTCGATGGCGGCGAGCCGGTTCTTGAGGCGGTAGCTTGGGCCGTTGATGGAGATCACTCCGCAGTGGTGGAGGAGACGGTCGAGGATGGCGGTGGCCAGGACCTCATCCCCGAACACCTGCCCCCATTCACTGAAGGTCTTGTTCGAGGTCAGGATGATCGAGCCCTTTTCGTATCGCTTTGAGATGACCTGAAAGACGAGGTTGGCCTCGGCGCGAGCGAGGGGCTGGTAGCCGACTTCGTCCAGAACAAGGACGGCTGGCCGCAGGTAGCTGCCGAGTTTGTTGGTCAGGCGCCCGGCGGATTCGGCGGCGGTGAGGTTGCGGACCATGTCGTCGAGGCTGGTGAAGTAGATCGAGTAGCCGGCCCGGCAGGCAGCGACCGCGAGAGCGACGGCGATGTGCGTCTTGCCCACCCCCGGCGGCCCGAGCAGGGCAGCGTTGGCCTTGGCCTCGACGAACGACAGGGTGGCAAGGTCTTTGACCTTGCGGGGGTCGAGCTCGGGCTGGAACGAGAAATCGTAGTCATCGAGCGTTTTGTGATGCGGCAGCTTCGACAATCGCAGGCCCTGGCGGAATCGGCGGTCGTCACGGACGGCCAGTTCCTCGGAAAGGATCAGGTCGATGAAGTCGAGGTAGCCCATCTTGGCCTCGTCAGCCCGCTGAGCGTACTGAGTGAGGGCCTCGGCCAGGTGGGGCAGGCCCAGCTTGGCGGCCGTGTTGCGGATGCGGGTGGAGACCAGCTCGCTCAAGACGATTCCTTCGGCGTTCGGTGGGTGGTGAAGGGGCGGGTGCCGGTCAGCTCGTCATAGACCGACAACGGCCGTCGGCCGACCTCGACCTGGGTGGCCGCGGCCCGGTTCAGCAAGGCCAACAGCGATCCCGCCTTCAGCCCGCTGTCCTGCCGCCGCGGTGCGGGCAGGTCTCCGCCCACCGTGACGCGGCGGCCGGTCCCGGTGGGCAGACCGTCCCAGTGCCGCTCGTCCACGACCCGGGCACCGCGGCCAAATGCCCGCGGGTGGGTGGCCAGCAGGGTTTCTCCCTGCCGGTCGGGTGTGGTGGCATGCAGGGTGACCTGGGACTTCGTGGCCCTGATCTCGACCAGTTGCCGCGGCCGGATCCGGAGAGCCGGCACCGAGTAGAGGTTCGCTTCGAAGGCGACGAGACAGTCCTTGCCGACGTAGCGAAGGTGCCGCTGGGCGACCACGTATGGAGCGGCCGGCAGCGGGCGGAGAGCCATGTGATCGCGGACCGCCCTCAGACCGATGATCTCGCCGTGGGTGCCGTGGACCTTGGCCCGTCGCAGCGGAACCCAGGCAGCGAAGGCGGCGTTCAGTTCCTCGACCGAGGAGAAGGCACGTCCGGCCAGGACGTGGTCCCGGACGATCAGCACCTGCCGCTCGACCCGGCCCTTTCCGGTGGGCCGGTAGGCCGCCAGCACATCGGGATCGAAGTCGTAGTGCCCGGCGAATGCGACCGCCTCCGGATGCAGAGGAACGGCCTCACCAGGGGCGACATGCCGGCGGACCACGGTCTTGGTCCGGTCGTAGACGATCGACATCGGGACACCGCCGAAGTGGGCAAACGCCTGACGGTGGCAGTCGAAGAACGTCCCCAGGTCCTGGCTGGTGGTGAAGCAGCAGAAGGGATCTCGCGAGTAGGACAGCGTCATGTGGAACGAGTAGACCTTCGGGATCCCGACATGGGCGAGGATCTTGCCCTCGTCACCCCAGTCCACCTGGGCCTGAGCTCCGGGCACCACCTCGAACCGGCGGTGCAGCCCGGCCAGCTCACCCGGGCTGATGCCCAGCTCCTCCGCGACCCGCGGCCTGGCCTCCTGCAAGTACATCTTCACGCGCTGGTAGTTGCCGGTGAACCCGTACTCCGCCACCAGCCGCTCGTGGATCACCGCCCCCTTGAGCAGGATCTCCGCCCGCAGCATCGCATCGATCAGCGGCGCGACCTCGTCCACCACCCGCTGACGCGGCTGACCGTTCGCCGCCCTCTTCGGCGGCGCAACCGGCACCTCAGCCGACAGGTACTTGGCGACCGTGCGACGGTTCAGCCCGGTCTCCTTCGCGATCTCCCGCAGGCTCATCGCCCCGGACTCGTACAGACCGCGAAACCGCCTCAGCTCCAGCCACCGATGCGGATCCAACACCACTGTCAGCCGCCCTCCGCCGATCCTCAACCGACGACAACAGGCTCCCGGCCACGGCCTTTCAACGCATCAAGAATGGTGCACTCTCATCCGTACGTGGTGGTGCACGTTCACTTGTACGCCGACAAATGGTGTGCGGCTTCACCTTCGGCTCAGGCCCAGCCTTGGCCGGCGCACCCGGTCCGCTGGGCTTGTCCTCGTCGCCGCGAACCGGCGTCGGATCCTGACTCACCCTGCTCTCGTCCTTCTTGTCCTCGCTCGGCTCCTGAGCGCTCCCACCGCTGGCGTTCTTGTCGCCCGGATCCGCCGGTGCCTGGATCGTCGTGTGCTTGCTCTGCATTGCCTGGACAAAGCCGCCGTCGGCCGTCGCGAGCTGCGTCAAACCCCACCCGGCGAAGAGCGCCGCTCCGCCCACCATGACGCTGGCGGCGATGACGGGTCCGTTGCCGAAGCCCATCGGCCAGCGGCTCCGGGCAGGCGCTCTCGTCTGTGCCAACGGCTTCGACTCCGTCTCCGCTGGCCTACGAGTCGTGTCCGTCATCCCTGTCGTCTCTCCTCTGTAAATGACACACATGACCATTCATGCTCAATATTTAGATTCTACTCATAGCCGAACTGAAGTTGATATAATAGGGGATTGGATGGCAGTTCGAATCCTGTCCGATAGCCCCCAATAGACCCTCGAACCGCCGACCGCCAGACCGAACAAAGGAACCGCACCACCATGGCCAACTACGCCATCTCCGCCAGCCAGATCACCGAGGGCAGGAACGTCTTCATCCGCGGGAAGCTCGGCTTTGCCGTACTCGCCCGCCTCATCGAGGGCGCGGAGCTCGTCGCCAGCGACCAGCGCAAGACGAAGAACGGCATGAACCCCGTCGGCAAGCCGCACACCACCGCGACGATCATTCACGCCGAGGTCCAGTTCGCCGATCCGAACAACCCCACCCTCGAAGAGCAGTTCGTCTCCGAGCGCCGCTACGATTCCCCGAAGCGGCCCGAAACCGGACCCAACTACTCCATCGACTCCAAGGGCAGCACACTGCCGGTCATCGCGATCCCTTCTCCGAAGGGCGACGGCACCTACGACCAGGACGAGTCCGGCCGGGAGCTCGCGCAGGGCCTCGACGTCACGCTCGTGCTGCGCACCTACAAGCCGAAGGACTTCAACAACCGCGGCCTGGCTCTCGAACAGGTGATCGTCCACGAGACGCCGCACTACTACAATGCCGGCGGCATCGACCAGGCTGAGCTGGCTGCGCGTGGCATCGTGCTCAACGGCACGCCGCGCCCCGTTCAGGCCACTCCTGCCAGTGCTGCCCCTGCTGCCGCCGTCCCCGTGGCGACCGAGGTGGAGGACGGCCTGTCCTTCCCGGCCCCGCAGCCGGCGTCCGCACCTGTGGCCGTGGCCGCGCAGTCTCCGGTTCAGGCTCAGGCCCCGGCGGCCGCCGTGGCTGCGCCCGTCGCTGCTGCTCCTGCTCCGGATGCTGTTCCGGCCGCAGCTCCCGCTCCTGCCCAGCAGGAGACCCTGGAGCAGAAGCTCGCGCGCCTGGAGGCCGAGAACGCCTCCCTCAAGGACGCCGGTTCGGCAGTGGGCTCGCCCGTGGCCACCGGCCCCTGGAACGGCTCTGGCTCGGCCCAGCAGGCGGGGATCACCTACCAGGGCTGATCCACGCTGACCATCGATGAGACCCCCGTACTCGCATCCGTGCAGTACGGGGGTCCTGTCTTTCTCTTCCCCTCCTGACGCCTCCGATCGAAAGCGTGCGTCCCACGATGACTCCAGCCGACCCCCATGCCTGGTTCCCGCAGTTCTACGGCAACCCCGCGATCCGTACTCTTGCCAGTGCCTGTCGGTGGACCATCTCCGGACAGATCGGGGAAGAGATCCCTGACGATCACACCAGGCCGCCGAAGCGCAAGGCCCCGATCGACGTACGGCACCTGCTCGCCGGCTGCACCTCCAGCTGTAAGCACGCCGGCCCTCTACGCGGAGCCTTCGCCCTGGACGAGACCTGCCTGCTCACCCTCGACGAACTCACCGCGGCGATACCGGACGCCGCGAACACTGCCTTCTACCTCCAAGCCCAGACTGACGGGCTGCTCGTCCTCGACATCGAGGCCGACTGCCCGCCAGGTGTGGCCACAGACCTGATGCGGCTGCCGGGCATCCTCTACTCGGAGCTGTCGATGTCCGGCAAGGGCTTCCATCTCGTCATGCCGCTGCCGAAGAACTTCCACGACTTCCCCGTAGCCGCCGGCAAGCGCGTCCTGCGTGAGGAACACGGCTGGTACGAGCTGCTCCTGGACCACTGGTCGACCTTCACCCGCCAGCTGGTGCCCGATCGCATCATCGCTCACGTCAACGCAGCAACTAGCGCGCCGGCCTTCGCCTCCATCGAGGACCTCTACGCGCAGCTGGCCGTGAACGCCAGCGAGAGCTCCGGTGCTTCAGCATCAGATGTCGACACCGCCGAGGACATGCCCGACATCCCGTACTCGCAGGTCATCGTCGAGCAGACCCTGGCCAGTGCACGCCATCAGCTCCGGGACCCCGGTGACTTCAACCACGACATGTCCCGCTGGGAGTTCTCCGTTCTCGCGTCGCTCTACGGCTGGATGCGGACGCAACTGCGCGCCTACAGCGCCCTCGGCGTCGAGTACTCGACGGGCGATACCGCGTGGTTGCTCTACACGGCGGCGGTCGATGTCATCCCTGCGCGCCCCAAGCACAGCGAGCGGCGCAACGGCCGGCCCTTCCTCCTCGACCGAGCCGCCGCGCTCGTGGCCGACCGCGAGGCCCGTTCCTCGTCGACCAACTGACTGACGCTCTGTGCCTGTTCCTGCTGCTGCTTCTGCTCCTGGTTCATCTGCTGCCTCCGGCAGCGGGTGCGGTGGGTGACGGGTGCCGCGGCGGGGCCGAGCACAGGTGGGAGACAGTGCTGGATCGCGCGGAGCGCGATCGGGCGGCGATGTGCAGCGGGGCTCCATCGCCACCAATGGCGGGAGTACAGGTCTCCGCCAGGCTCCGACGGCGCGGCCCGCGCCACAGGACCGTTCACGGCCTATGCAGTCTCGGCGGCGCATGAGCAGCAGCGCCGTCCTCCGACATCTCTTGTCTTTCTCCCTTCCTCGCCCACGCACAGAAAAGACATCGATATGAAGTTCAACGACACCCTGACGACCCTCATCAAGCAGTCACTTGAGGTCGGCGCGACGCCCGCTCTCATGGGCGAACCCGGCATCGGCAAGTCCAGCTTCGTCGAGGACCTGGCCTACTCCATGGGCACGCAGGCTTTCACGCTGCCGTGCAACCAGCTCGCCGACAAGGCCGACCTCACCGGTGCGCGCCTGGTGCCGTACACCAAGGACGACGGCACGCAGAGTTACAAGCAGGTCTTCTACCCGCACCAGGTGATCCAGGAGTGCATCGACTACGCCGAGAAGAACCCGCGTGAGTGGCCGATCCTCTTCCTCGACGAGATCAACCGCACCACCTCCGACGTCACCTCCGGTGCGCTGACCCTGGTCACGCTGCGCCGCATGGGCTACGTCGAGCTGCCCAAGAACGTCCGCATCGTCGTGGCCGGCAACGACAGGGGCAACGTCACCTCTCTCGACGAGGCGAGCCTGTCCCGCTTCGCGATCTTTCATGTCGAGCCCGACGCCGCCACCCTCATGTCCGTGCTCGGCGACAACATGAACCCCTGGGTGAAGACGGTGCTCACGCAGTACCCCGGGCTGATCTTCCAGAAGTCGACGCCCGAGGCCATCGTCGCCGACGGTCAGGACGACGACGACAACGGCAATGTCACGATGGCCGATCTGTTCGACGGCGGTGAGGAGATGAACCAGCTCACCACGCCGCGCACCATCGACAACCTGTCGAAGTGGCTCAACGCGGCCGACCCGGAGCAGCTGGCGCAGTATCTGGCGACCCCGATCCAGATCGGCGACCGCGAGACCTCGCTGCTGAACGAGGCCATCGAGGCCTACGTCGGAGACACCATGTTCACCACGCAGCTCGTGGCCACCATCTCTCAGGGCCTGGCGAACAATGCCGGCGGCGTGCAGCACAACCGGGTGAACGTCCCGAAGCCGAACTGCTACCAGAGCCTGAAGGCCGCAGCGACCATGACCGACATGGCCGCGGTCATCGCGACGCTGACCGACAACGAGAAGTCCGGGTCGCTGCTGTACGCGCTCAAGGAGAGCAAGGACAACGCGCGCCTCATCGAGCAGCTGGCCCAGGCCATCACCCAGATCGAGCCGGAGCACACCCGCACGCTCATCGAGATGGTGACCAGCCAGCAGATCGACCGCCAGAACCTGGAGGCCTTCATGGAGATCGACGCTCCGATCGTCAACCAGGCCAAGCCGGTCCTCTCGGCCTTCCTCTGATCGCTCGCTCACTGGTGGTGGGGACTGCTGCGGTGCAGTCCTTGCTGCAACTCCCCACCGCCGGCGGCGTTCTGCCGCTGCCTTGTCCTCAGAAGGAGACCACGACCCATGACGATCACCGTCACGAACCAGAAGCCGGCCGTACTCGACGCACTGCACACCATCTCGTGCACCGGTGATTACGACCCGATGCCGGCGATCCAGCAGACCCTCATCGACCCGCTGCTGGAGCCGTTGAATCCCAACGCCCCGGCGAGCATCACCGACGCCCAGGGCGCTGATCTGACGGGGGACATCCCGGATCTGGTCCTGAGCTGCCTCGGTAACACGCTGAACGTGGCCAGCGAGCAGACCGTCAAGGAGCTGCTCGGACAAACCCTGATCAACTTCGACCAGGGCACACCGCTGCCGGTCGCCGAGCTCTTCGCCGTCCAGGCCGGGCAGCAGAACAAGATGCCCGCGCCCTCCCCGCGGGTGCTCTACACCGCGCAGGCTGATGTCCTCCCGGCCGCGAAGGCTCTGCTGGCCGGGACCGGCGACGAGAGCGCCTTCTTCGCCTCGATCGCCTACACCTTCCACCCCGACACCCTCGGGTTCTGGTTCCAGTCCTCCGCAGCCTTCGACGACTTCAAGGTCTGGCTGTCCCAGCAGACTCAGACGATGGCCAGCGCGCTGCCGCCGGCCACCACCAAGCTGCTCAACGACTTCACGGTCCTGTCCCTGAAGGGGCTCACCGAGTCGCTGCTGGTGCGCAAGGACGACTCTGACGCCAACGATGAGCACTCCTTCGCCCGCGTGCTCGTGCACATGCTCATGAACTACGTCGAGCAGCAGCGTGCCCAGGCCGGCCAGCAGAACACCGCCTTGAACACCGGCGTCCTGCCGTTCACGGTCGGGGAGCTGTTCTGCCCGCGCTCCCTCGTCCTGGTCAACGTCGAGGCCCATGCCCGGGCCACCGCGGCGAAGATCACGGGGGAGTGGAACCTCATCAACCAGTCGCTGGCTTCGCCGGTGAAGGTCGTCTCGAACACGTCGCTGTCCAAGCTCACCTCGCTGCCACGGGCAGCCGCCCGGGCTGCCACCCTGGGAGCCAAGCAGCAACCGGGCCAGCCTGGCAGCCGTAGTGCCCAGGTGGCGTTCCGCAAGCAGCCGCCGAGCAAGCTCGACCTGCTCGAGGACATCACCCGGGTGCTGCGCCGGATGGGCAAGGTCAACAAGTCGCAGAACATCTTCCGCACGACGAAGGCGACCTTCCTCAAGGCCAACCGCCGGGACCCGGACGACTGCAACAAGCCCGGCCGGATCACCTCGGTGCAGTACATGCCCGACCTGCACATCTACATCGACACCTCCGGTTCGATCTCCGAGGAGAACTACCAGGAGGCGGTCATGATGCTCATCCGGATCGGGAAGAAGCTCAACATCAACCTGTACTTCAACTCGTTCAGCCACTTCCTGTCCCAGGAGGTGATGCTGCGCACGGAGAACAAGTCGACGGCTCAGATCTGGAAGGAGTTCCGCAGGATCCCGAAGGTGTCGGGCGGGACGGAATACACGCAGATCTGGCGGTACATCAACGCCAGTCGCGTGCGCCAGCGCAGGCTCTCGCTCCTGGTCACCGACTTCGACTGGCTGCCGCCGTCCACGCGTCAGGACCACCCGAAGAACCTGTACTACGCACCGTGCTCCGCCATGGACTGGTCGTTCATGGTCGACCTGGCAAAACGCTACGCCGACTCGATGCAGCACATCGATCCGAGCCTCCGGCAGAGGCTCCTCGGCATGGTCGTCTGACTCTGCTGCCCCCAAGGACCGCCAAGAGCGGTGCCGTGCAACCAACTCCCCTGGCCGGCACCGCTCTTGACGACCCCTGTCTTTCTCTCCCGTCCATCCAATCCCTGCTCGGCCGCACCAAAGGAACCATCGATGCGAATCCCCGCGGATGTGCTCGCAGTTCTGTCAGACCGCACCAGGACTGACGGTCATCGCCTGGTGCTCGTCGGCCCCCGCTTGACTCCCGCCCTGTACCAGCGCGTCAACGAGGTCCTGGAAGCGGTCGGCGGTCGATGGACGAAGACTGAGAGTGCGCACCTCTTCCCCGTCGACGCCGCCGAGGCGCTCGCCCCAGTGCTCAGCACTGGTGAAGTCGTGACCCTGGGGGAGAAGCGCACCCTCGCTCAGTACTTCCCCACACCCGACCCCGTTGTCGGCCGGCTCATCACTCTGGCTGCCCTTGAGCCCGGCATGACGGTGCTGGAACCATCTGCCGGCTCCGGTGCCACAGCCGCAGCAGCCCGCGGTGCGATCGTGGACTGCATCGAGCGGGACCCCGGGTACGCCACCGACCTGTCGGACACGCATGTGGTACGACGAGTGCAGGTCGCCGACTTCCTCCACCCCCGCCAACCCTGGCTACGACCGGGTGCTGATGAACCCGCCGTTCACCCGCGGCACCGACATGGCCCACGTCCCCCGCGCCCTGCGGTTCCTGAAACCGAATGGGCTGCTGGTGTCGGTCATGTCGTGGACCGTCGCTGAACAGACTGGCAGCACCACAACCTTCCGAAAGCTCGTGGAACAGCGCGGTGGTCTCGTCGAAGCACTTCCGGCCCGGGCGTTCTCTCAGCCCGGGACGACCGTCGACACCGTCCTCGTCACCATTCCTGTCAGCCGTCCGGCCGACGCCTGGCCCACGGTCTGGCCTGCGCGCGACAGCCCCGCCCAGGACGCGGAAGCACTCGGAAACCCGGCCGGCATCGCCGCGGAGATCGTCGCTGATCTTCGCAAGGCGATCGCCGCTTTCGAAGAGGTCGCTGCCACGCTCACCAAGCCTGCGCCCACCATCGTGCCAGGCGATATCGAGGTCAGCTGACCATGCCGCTCCTCGAAAACCGTCAAGAGCAGTGCCGCTTTTGACGACCCCTGACTTTCCCTCTCACTCATCCATATCCCTGCTCGGGACACCGTGGCGCATTCGCCCAGCGCGCCACCACGCCGAGCGACCCGCACCGAAGGAGGACCCGGTGGGTCTCAGCAACTTCACACCCGGCGGCTCCGACGACGACAAGGGCAACGGCGGTGGCGGCAGCTTCCCTCCGCAGTTCCCGTCCGTGGCCTTGCCGTCCAGCGGTGGCAGCGCCGATGACGTCAAGGAGCTCCTCGTCGACTACAACGAGAAGTTCAAGAACGCCGATCCGACCATGTTCCGTGACACGCTCATCGGGCAGGTCCTCTCGGTCGTCATCAGCAAGACCAAGCCCAACGCTCTGCTGGTCGGTTCCGCCGGCGTCGGCAAGACGAAGATCGTCGAGGACATTGCACGGCGCATCGCGCTCGGCGACGCCCTCATTCCCGACCAGCTCAAGGACTACACGATCTACGAGCTGCCCATCACCAACATCATCGCCGGGACCGGCATCGTCGGCTCGCTGGAGGAGAAGGTCAAGGTGATCGTCGAGTTCGCCTCGGACCCCAAGAACAAGGCCATCCTGTTCATGGACGAGATCCACCAGATCACCGGAGGGTCCGGCAGCCATGGCGACGCCGTCGGCCGGAAGATCTCGCAGATCCTCAAACCGGCCCTGGCCCGCGGCGACATGTCCGTCATCGGCGCGACCACCAGCACGGAGTCTCGTGCCTTCGACGAGGACCCGGCCTTCGCCCGCCGCTTCACCCGGCTCATCGTCGACGAGCTGAGCGTGGAACAGACGCTGGCCGTGATGACCGCGGTCCGGCCCGGCCTGATGGCGCACTACCGTCACCGGATCGGGGTCTCCGACGACGTCCTGGCCTCGGTGGTGCAGATCGCCGAAGCGAACTCCCGGGCTGGCCAGCACCGGCCGGACAACGCCATCACGCTGCTCGACCGCGCGATGGCTGACCGGGTCCTGGAGCAGAAGAAGCTCATCGTCCAGGCCGAGAACGCCGGAGACACGGCACTCGCGCAGACCTTGCGGTCCATCCCGCAGGTGCCGCTGACGAACACCCGTGTGCTCGATGTGGCCAAGCGCCTGATGACCGGAAACGCCCAGCGCAAGGACCTCGACGTCGCCGCGCTGAGCGCCACGCTCACCAGCCGCCTGCAGGGCCAGGACGACGTGCTCGCCAAGCTCACGGACCGTCTGGCCCGCGAAGAGCTCGACCTGTTCCCGACGAAGACGCCCACGACGTGGCTGTTCGCCGGGGCCTCGGGTGTGGGTAAGACCGAGGCGGTCAAGATCATCGCTGAGGAGACTACCGGCACCGAGCCGATCATCCTCAACATGACCGAGTTCCACAGCGAGTGGTCGACGTCGAAGATCATCGGCTCACCTCCCGGCTATGTCGGATCGGACTCCAACCAGGAACTCCCGTTCGACACGCTGGAGTCCAACCCCCACCGGGTGATCCTGCTCGACGAGTTCGAGAAGGCCGACAAGGCCGTGCAACGCCTGTTCCTCTCGGCGTTCGACGAGGGCTACATCCGCAACGCCCATGGCAAGATGCTGGACTTCTCCAAGGCCCTGGTCATCTGCACGACCAATGCCGCCCGTGATTCGCTCGACGGCAAGATGATCGGCTTCGGCAACAACCCGAAGACCATCTCGAACCAGAGCCTCAACAAGGCACTGGAGCAGTTCTTCGACACCGAGCTGCTGGGCCGGTTCTCACTGGTCGTGGGGTTCAGCCCCATCGACCGGCGAACCTACCGGCAGATCATGGCCGCCGACTACGAGCGGCAGCGTGAGCGGATCGTCGAGGCCAAGCCGCGGCTGGCCCAGGCGCTGCCCGTGTCGATGCCTGACGACGAGCTGCGCGCCATCGAAGAGAGCACCTACGTGGACTCCCAGGGTGCGCGGCCGGCGCGCAAGGCTGTTCGCACCTGGATCGAGGACTACCTGCTCGCTGCCCAGACCGGCGGCACAGCCTCGGCATCCCCGTCGGACGACTGAGCAGCCGTCCGCATCGCACCGAGGGCTCCTGTTCCAGCCGTTCCGGAACATGAGCCCTCGGCGTACCTCACCGCCACACCCTCATTGCTCAGAAAGGGGGACAGCCATGTCCACCATGCTCCCCGAACCTCTGCTCCAAGAGCATCGAAAGCGGGCCATGGAGCTCTCCGCCGCGGCCCGAGCGAACCTCGCCACCCATGTCCGGAGCACTGATGAACTCCGCGAACTGGGCCTCATGCTCGGCCTGGTCGAGGTCGATCCCGCAGGATCCCTCGTCACGGCCTGTCCCTGGGATCTCGATGCCGGCGATGCTGCCGTCGATGGTCCCGACCGGCGCTCGGAGTCGACCTCGAAGTGAGATGAGCTGCCGCTGATGAACGACCGCGCGCCTGGGTAGTGCGCGGTGTCCGGGGCGTGGCTTCGCCACATACCCCGGATTCAGGGGCCTAACGACCCCTGACGGGTGGGTTGAGAGGAACACGGGCGGGGCTCGTCGGCTGACGAGAGCCCCGCCCGTGTTCGTACCTGCGCCCATGGCCCAGCCCTGTTGCTGCGCCTCTCGCTCGCCTTCGAGCATTCGACTGACTATTCATTTCTTGTCGAAATTGCTGTGCGACGTTTTTTTACCTTCTCTCAATTCGCCTCTCGATCCACTGGAGAAAGGCAACGACATGCCTGTCCTGCTTGATGACCTCGACCTCTCGGCCAATGCCGTTGCTCAGAAGGCCGTCGACCCGAAGTTCTTCTCCTCGAAGCTCACCGGCAACGGCAAGAAGATCGGCCTGCTCAACGAGTCCCTCCTGCCGATCAACACTGCCACCAACACCGCCTACGCCATGGCCACCGATATCGAGGTCAAGCAGAGCTCGACACAGCACGACATCACCACGACATCGATCCCGCTCGCACCGATCACGCGCCGCGCCCTGAACGCCGGCGGGTCCTTCACCCTGTCGAGCCCGCACGCCGACGACCGCTTCGCTGTCGACACCTCGTCCAGCCAGTTCGACGACTGGGACGTCGCCTTCGACATGACCCCGCAGGCGCTCGTGTTCTACGAGGACAAGTCCGGCGGCAAGTCCACGCGCGACCTCGTCATCCAGTACCGGATGGAGCTGTACCTCTTCAAGAAGGGGCTTTCCGAGCCCGAGTACGCGACCGCCGTCTCGCGCTCGGTCGGCTACGGCAACCACGACGCCGCCGTCTTCCTGCAGTGGGACAGCAGCCCGCTGGAGAACGCCCGTGACTACGTCCAGGACGTGCTCGCATCCGCCGGCCTGACGGCCTCCAACCTCGGCGATGAGTTCGACAAGTGGATGCGCCAGTACTCGATCTACGAGCGCATCACGCGCCTGGCCCAGATCTGGGACTCCGAGGCGATTGCCGACGAGGTCTCCCGCTACATCCAGGACATGCCCGCGGGCCCGACGGAGCAGCAGCTGAACATGCTCGCCGTCCAGCTGCGCTACCTGGAGAACTACAACGTCCCGCTGGAGGCCTACCGTCAGATCCACAAGAAGCTGGATGCGACCTTCTCCGACCAGATCGCCACGAAGCTGTCGAAGCAGAACCTCAGCCTGCTGATGAACCACACGCTCGACCACCTGGAGCAGATGAAGCCTCAGCTGATCGTGCCTGCGCAGCCGGCGACGCCTCCGAATCTGCCGCCTCACCTGTCCAAGCAGCAGCTCGACGCGCTCACCACGCACGAGCCGCTGGTGATGACGCAGGCGGGAGCCGGCACCGGCAAGTCGACCGTGATCCTCGAACGGATCAAGTACCTCGAAGCCTGCGGCGTCCCCGCCTCGGACATCACGGTGCTCTCGTTCACCAACGCCGCTGCCGACAACATCACAGAGAAGAATTCGGACGTCGGCTCGATGACGATCGCCAAGATGATCATCGACATCTACTCGATGAACCACCCGAGGCACAAGGTCTCGGCGATCGACACGATCATCAACTCGATCGACATCTTCTACCCGAACAGCCAGTTCGCGGCGACGTTCCGCCGCCGCCTGCTGGAGGTCGACCAGAACAGGACTGGTGCCTTCACGGCCCTGAACACCTTCGTCGAGAGCCACTTCGACGAGGTGATCGCCCTGCTCGACCGCATCGAGCAGACGTCGCTGGAGCTGCAGATCATCATCTGCTACCAGAAGATCGACGACATGGCCGAGCCGGCCCACGTGCAGTCGAAATACCTCATCATCGACGAGGTGCAGGACAACAGCGTGTTTGAGTTCATCTACGTGCTCAAGTACATCACCAAGCACGCTCAGTCCCTGTTCATCGTCGGCGATGCCTCGCAGACGCTGTACGAGTTCCGCTCAGCGAACCCGCGCGCGCTCAACACGCTGGAGGGCTCGGGGGTCTTCGCGACCTTCAAGCTCACGACGAACTACCGGAGCAACCAGGAGATCCTGGACTTCGCGAACGTCGTGCTCGGCGGGCTGGAGACCAACCAGTTCGCCAACATCCAGCTGCAGGCGAACTCGCTCGCCATGCCTACGGCGGACTCGTTCCAGGAGAAGGTCACCCTGGAGTACCGCGAGGTGGCCAGACTCACCGGGTTCGTCACCCAGGACCTGCAGGCGATCGTACGCAACACGGTCATCCCCGACTACGTGGACAAGTGCCTGGGCCGGGGCGAGCAGGTGGCCTTCCTGGCCTACTCGCGCCGCGAGGTGTCCTTGATTCAGGATGTGCTCGAAAAGCGCTACCCAGACCGCCGCGTCGCCTCTCTGGTCAGCGATCGCGTCTACGCCACGGACATCTTTTCGAAGTACATCAAGTTCTTCTGGAACGACGCCCTGCAGGCACCGCCGGCCAACGCCGCGTTCGTGGTCTCCCAGGGGATCAAGGACAACATGGACAAGCTGACGAAGAACGCTGCTAACGCCAACGTTGAGAAGGCGATCCTGCGCACGATCTCGGAGTGGTGGATCGAGAACAGCGCGACCATCAACGGCTGGGTCACGCTCTGCCACCAGGGCACGCTCACACACAAGGCGTTCTTTGATCGGCTGCGCGACAACCTGCTCTCCTTCGAGATTCAGCGGAACCAGCAGAAGCTGAACATCAACAAGCAGAGGAACCAGGAGCGCAAGCGGAAGAACTTCGAGTCCAAGGCCGACCTGGTCGTTTCGACGATCCATGGTGCCAAGGGTCTCGAATTCGACAACGCTGTCGTCCTCTACAGGGAGGACACGAAGATGACCCAGGACGTCAAGCGGATGTTCTACGTCGCCTTCACTCGCGCCATGAAGAGCCAGTACGTACTCGGCTACGGCACCGTGAAGAACCCGCCGATCCAGAGCAGTTACGAGCAGATCGTGACGGCTCTGACCGAGCGCGACAAGAGGAACGCCGCTCGCGCCCTCGGCATCGATCCGGACCTCCTGGACGACAACGACGACGCTGCTCCCGGCAACACCGACGATCGCTCTGCGGTCACTGCGGCCGTCTGACCAACCGCCGCCACCCCATGCCGCAGGGGCGGGTGTTCTCGACGAGCGAGACACCCGCCCCTGCGGTCTTCCACACTTCACACACCTGAATGACCCAGCCCCCAAGCCCACACCATGACCGTGTTTGGCACACAGGGCGCCCGGCACGAAGGCGTACGACGAACCGCTCGCCGAGAGCCTCGCCGAAGCCTGGCACTACCTCGACCAATGGGCCATCCACGGCGAGGTCCTCTTCGCCATCAACGCCCTGGCAGAACGCCAGGCGCAGCAAGCCGCACCCGCCATGTCCCCCTCACGACCCCGGCGGGACGGCGGTGTTTGAGCATCGCTGGGCGTTGCCGCCCGCCGCCCGCCTCCACCACGCTTTTCCGCCGAAGAACAGGAATCCGCCCATGGGCTTTCCCAGCCTGGAACTGAAGATCCGCATGTCGCTCGTGGCCGGCCCGGACTTGCGTGTATTCGTCCCCGTGCGGCTGTACTACAAGAACACGGACCCCTACGCGGTGCAGTTCTCCTTCGACGTCACGCCCGACGATGTGGTCCGGTGGACGTTCGCCCGGGAGCTGCTCGACCAGGGCCTCACCGCACCCGCTGGCATCGGCGACGTGAAGATCACTCCGATCGGCCCTCACCAGAACCGCCGCCTCAGGATCGAACTGGAATCCCCCGACGGATACGCCCGCCTTGAAGGACCGGCAGCTTCCGTCAAGGCATGGCTCGCCAAGACCTTCGAGGTCGTCCCCGCAGGCCGGGAGTCTGAATCCGTCGACATCGACAGCTTCCTCGACGAGCTTCTGACCCGCTGAGCCAAGTACCGCCCCGCACGCCCACAACGGGCCCAGCGCAAGAAGATCCGCGCCGCCATGTCACACCAGCGGTGCGCAGCACACCTCTGCACATGCCCCATCCGCCCACGTCCCAGACAAGGAGTAAACCTGTGGCCACGCACTGAACAAGACCTCGGACATCAGCTTGGAGAAGGTCGTCGGCACTGCGCCCGTCCTCACCGACATGTGCAAGGACGCCGAGAGCAGCCTCCGCAAGAGCGACCGCCTTGGCGACCGCGCCGCCGTCTACGTCGTGATCGACCTCTCCTACTTGATGAAGAACTACTTCACCTACGGCACCGTCCAGCGGTTGAGCGACCAGATCCTCAGCCTGTCGGCACACCTCGACGACGATGGCAAGGTCCCGGTCGGCGCGGCTTCTTCTCCAGCGGAATGCACACCCTCACGCGAGGCGGCCTGTTCTGCCGCTCCCAGACCTTCGTCGACGTCGCACTCGGCGCCCACCAGGGCCGCATCGCCGAGCTGCGCAGCGGGCTTCCGGTCCGCTGAGTGCCGCTGCCCCGCCGCCATCTTCACCCACTCAACTCCCGCGAAAGCGAGAAGCCTTCATGCCCGCATCCACGATCGTCGCCTCCGGCGGGGAGTTCCGCCTCTACGGGGACTCCGTGCAGACCTTCGCTGATCTGCCCGTGGCCACCTACACGATCTCCTTCTCCCAGGTGGCCGGCTACAGCCTGCGCCAGACGGAGCCGCTGGCATCCGCCGAGGAGACCGTCTACGGCAGCCACGCCTCCCGTGTACAGCGGATCGTCACCGGCTACTCCGCTATGGACCGTTCGCTCGGCGTCATCCTCTCCGGCGACAAGGGCATGGGTAAGAGCCTCATGCTCCGCCTGCTCGCCGAGCGGATGCGCGAGGAACACCACCTGCCCACCGTGCTCGTGCAGCACGACACGCCGGGGCTGGCCGCCTTCCTCGACGAGCTGGGCGAAGTCGTCGTTGTCTTCGACGAGTTCGAGAAGATCTTCTCCAACGAGGACGACGAGTCGCAGAACCAGTTCCTGAGTCTGTTCGACGGGCTGAGCACGACGAAGCGCCTCTACGTCCTGTCGGTCAACGAGCTGCATCGCGTCAACGACTACATGCTCAACCGCCCCGGCCGCTTCCACTACCACATGCGCTTTTCCTACCCCGAGCCCGAGACGGTGGCCACCTACCTGCGCGACCAGGTGCCCGGAGTGGCCGAGAAGCAGGTGGCCGAGATCGTCGACTTCTCCCGGAAGTACGACATCAACTTCGACCACTTGCGGGCGATCGCCTTCGAGCTGCGCCTGGGCGAGTCGTTCGCTGAGGTGATCGGTGACCTGAACATCAAGCGCAGTGAGCACGCCGGCTCGCGGATCGAGGCCCACATCACCTGGAAGAACGGCGACACCGACGTCTTCGATGGCCGTGTCGATCTGTTCAACAGCGACAGCCTGCAAACCATCAACGACTGGGACACCGGCACCGGGCTGCAGTTCCGCATGCGCGACGCCGTCCCGTCCGAGGACGGCTACCAGCTCCCGGATGGTGCCTTCACGCTCACCGACTTCCGTGACGAGGACGACAGGTCGCCCGACGACGAGAAGGACCTGCGTGCCGCCGCGGTGATCCTGCGCCGTCCCCCGAAGTACTCCATCGATTTCTGAGGACGCCCCCATCCGAACCGCCGAGGAGCCACTCCGGTCTCCTCGGCGGTTCGCTGTCCGGCTCACGCGTTCCTGTACAGAAAGCAGCCTTCGACCATGCCCCAGTACCGCATCGTCTCCGATCCCGACGCCGGCGCAGAGCATCGTGAGCCCCGAAGGGCCAACCTTTGCCTCGGCAAGGCCCGTCTCGTCACGGTCATCGACTCCGAGGACCTGTTCTGGGCGGCCAGGCATGAGCTGATCTCCTTCAGCAACGACCTGCACTGAGCGCCATGCTGCCTGCCCCGACTGTGCTGCTCGCCTGCCTGGCCGTTGCCGCGTTCGGCATTCTGTGCCTCGCCGCCGGCGTTGGCCGTAAGCGGCGCTGGCGTGATCCCACCCGGCTCTTCAGCTGGCCCCAGAAGCAGCAACTCATCCGCCAGGCCAACGGCCGGTGCGAGCACAAACCGCCCCTCTGGTTCCGGTGCCCGGCACCGGGAACCGAGGCCGATCACATACACCCCTGGAGCCGCGGCGGGGCGACTGAGCTGTGGAACGGCCAGCTGCTCTGCCGTCAGCACAACCGGCGGAAGTCCAACCGCGTGCCGAGCCCCCTCTACCGCTGGCGTCTCGCGCGCCGGCGCAAGAAGTACTGACCACCCCGACACACATCAGGAGCAAACTCATGGCCTGGATCATCTGCCCGAACTACGGCGCGAAGCACGACACTTCCAGTCGCTACACCTCCCCGACCACCGACGATAGCGCTCTGCGAACAACCCGCACGCAGGGAAGCACCAGGTGAGCCGGGCAGGGACTCCCTGCCGAGGCAGCCTGCCGGGCCGGGCGGGCATCAAAGACGTGGCCGCGGCGGCCGGGGTCTCCATCACGACCGTCTCCGACGCGCTCAACGGCAAGGGCAGGCTCCCGGACTCCACCCGCCGCCATGTCCGTGAGGTCGCTGAGCGCCTGGGCTACCGCTCTTCCGCCGCGGCCCGAACCCTCCGTACCGGCAAGTCCGGCCTCATCGGCCTGACCGTGACGACGTACGGGGATGAACCTTTCACCTTCACCGAGTTCGCGTACTTCGCCGAGATGGCGCGCGCCGCCACCTCTGCCGCCCTCGCCCGCGGCTACGCGCTCGTCATCCTGCCCGCGACCTCACGGTACGACGTGTGGTCCAACGTCGCCCTGGACGGCACGGTCGTCATCGACCCGTCCGACCAGGATCCCGTGGTCAGCGAGCTGGTCCGGCAGGGTCTACCGGTCGTCTCCGACGGCCGCCCGGCCGGCTCGCTGCCGGTCACCGCGTGGGTCGACAACGACCACGAGGCCGCCGTCCTCGGCATCCTGGACCACCTGGCCGCCGCCGGCGCCCGCCGGATCGGCCTGCTGACCGGGACGACGACGGACACGTACACCCGTCTGTCGACCACCGCGTACCTGCGCTGGTGCGAGCGGGTCGGCCAGGACCCGGTGTACGAGGCCTACCCGGCGCACGACCCGTGCGCGGGCGCCGTCGCCGCCGACCGGCTGCTGGCCCGCCCCGACCGGCCCGACGCCGTCTACGGGCTCTTCGACCCCAACGGCACCGACCTGCTCGCGGCCGCCCGCCGCTGCGGCCTGCGCGTCCCCGGCGACCTGCTGATCGTTTGCTGCAGTGAGTCCACCGTGTACGCCAGCACCGAGCCGTCCGTCACCACGCTCTCCCTCAAGCCGCGCCGGATCGGCACGCGGTGGTCCAGCTCCTCATCAACGCCATCGAGCAGGTGGACTCTGATCACCCGGTCGAGCAGGTGATACCGACCGAGCTGATCGTGCGTACCTCGTCCCAGCGAGGTGCGCCGCGCACGACAGTAATCCCGCCGCGGCCGCTGGAGGAGGGGTAGGGCACGGGCGGTCACCGACAGGTCCAAGGCCCGCGCGAGCGGTGGCCCGCGGGCTGCCACCCGATCGCCCCCGCGAGCGGTGGTGCGCGGGCGGTCGCCGGATGGTCCCTCAGCGACGGCCTCGACGGCTCAGCCAGCACAAAGGTCTTCTTCCAGGATGGCATCGGCGACGCCGTGAGCCGAGCAGCCAACGACGTGAGCGATCTCGCGCCCGAGAACGTGACGCGGCCAACCTCATCGACAGCCCCGCACTGCACTACCTCGAGAACCCCGGCGCGACTGCGCCAGGCGAGCGAGGCCAGCTGCGACCAGGACGTCGATGACGTCCTCGGCTGGATCCAGGACTGATCCGACTCGCAGCTTCCCCCACCACCGAAGGAGTAGATCATCATGGGCGCGAGCATGCTCACCGCCACCATCGCTTTCCCTGCTGAAAGCACCGAGCCGCCGAACTTCGACCGAGGCCGTCAGCTGCTCGAAGAGATCACAGACGCCTCGCTCTTCACCTTCGACGAGCCTGAGGCTGAACTGGAGGAGGTGCTGCCGGATCTGGACGGCGAGTCCGACCTCGTCGACAAGGACGGCGAAGTGCGCATCGAGTACGCCCGGCACGCCGGTCTCGTCATCATCGACAACCTCGAAGAGGCCCTCGACTCCCGGGAGACGACATTCCTCACGGTCGCCGACTACAGGATCTACATCTCCGGAGGGCTCTCCAGCGGCGGCAGCCCCACGGACGCGACCGGCGCGATCTGGGACGCCTACAAGCTGCCCGAGAGCGTGCTCCTCGCCATGGGCTTCATCCCGGACTACGAGTTGCCGCTCTCCCGCGCGAACGGCAGCGGGGACCACACGCCCCTCACCGACACCGACGTGGTCGACGCGATCGCGCTCGGCCTGGGTACCTCGCCGGAGTGGCCCGGCACGGACACCCTCAAGTGGATCGCCGAGGCCATCGGCAAGGTGCGTGACGAACCCGGCAACGCTGAGCCCGTCGAGTACCTCAAGCGCTGGTCGGAGCGGTACGGCATCGACCCGCTGTCGAGCAAGTTCCTCTCGGCGTACATCGACGAAGAGATCGGCAAGGTCGGCGAAGAGGAGAGCGAGAACTGACAGTGCTCGCACGACCCATAACCTGCAGCACTTGGTCAACCAGCTCAAGCACCACCTCGAAGAGGCCGGATACGAGACCACCCAGGCCGCCGTTGGAGGAGTTCGGCTACCTGAAGCGGACCAGGGAGCCCACCGACAAGGGCACCTTCCGGCACGAGCAGGTGGTGTGCGATGACCCGGAGCTGCTTCAGGGCGAGCCACCAGCGCCGGAAAATCCGGCGCCGGAGAATCCGCCGGAATCGGGGCCACCAGGGACGGGAAATCAGGCGCCGGTAAATCAGGCGCTCAAAGATAAAGACGGTAACCACAAAGAGAACCCTTCGGGTTCTGCCGCCCCAGGCGGCAGCATGCCGACCGTGAGCCAGCGCGCCATGAAGGTCGCCAAAGGCTTCTGCGACAAGTACCCGCTGCACAGCTTCCACGACGTTCGCTCGATGGCCACGCGCGCCATTCAGGCGGGAGGTGCCGGGGTGAGCGACGTCCCCGACTACGTCCGCGGCCACGGCCTCCAGCGGCCCCGCCGCCCGCAGAGCACCACTTCGGCTGGCCGGGCCCCATGCCCGTGGGCCGAGTGCAGGTGCACGCACGAGCCTCCGTGCGTGGCGGGCTGGATCGACACCGACGAGCGGGAGCCCGAGCGGGGCGCCGACGGCCGACCCCGTACCCGGGACGGCCAGCCCGTCACCCACCAGACGACGCGCCCGTGTCCCAACTGCCGCCCCGAGGCGGCCCAAGCCCTGGCTGACCCGATGCTCACGCGTGGCCAGCAATTCTCGAAGATCCTTAAGCGCAAGGAGCGCTGACATGTCCTCAGCCCAACCCACCGAGACGCGTCCCCGTACGCGGTACGAGGAGCTGATCCACGACCTGGGCGACGCCGCCGACCGGACGCGGGAAGGGGGCTGACGAAGCGCAGCGTCGTCGCAACCTTCCTGGAAACCGTCAAGCCTCACTTGGAGGCGGCTTTCCACCACGGCAGGCTCGGCCGCCTGCGCGACCAGGGCCTCACGGTCCCCAGCCTGAAAGCCCCCCTCTCCGAGCGCGAAAAGCAGGTCGGCGCCCGGATGGCACGCGGCCTGTCCAACGCGACCATCGGCCTGGAGCTGTTCATCTCTGAGGACACGGTCAAGACCCACGCGTGCCGCCTCTTCAAGAAGATCGGCGCCCACGACCGGGCCCATGCGGTCGCCCTCCTGCTCATTCGGGGCGACATCACGGCGGCCGACGACCTGGAGCCCCTGGATGACGACCGTTGACGCCCCTCTCCCGCACCGGGCGCCCGCAGACAGCACCGGGCGCCCGGTCCACCTCGTCGAAATCCGGCGGCGCGGCGACGAGTACCCAGCCGCTGCGCTGGCGGGCATGGTGCGGCGGCTGCCAGTTTCACAGTGCCACCGTGCACGTCTGGCTCCCGGACAGCTCGTATCCCATCGAGGCGACCACGCTCACCGACACCGCGGAGTTCCAGGACTTCTCCTGGGGCCACGGGTACGAGCGCGAGATGCCGCTCAACACCCCCGCGAAGGAAGTGGCCGACGCCGTCCTCGCCACGCTCCCGGCCCAGGAGAGGAAGAGCGTGCTGGTCAGCTGAGCCCCGTACGACAAGCCGGGGCCTCCGGTCCACGGAGGCCCCGGCTTCGTCATGCCGTCGTGCTCGCCGCCTCCCCACAACATCCCACCGCACGTCAGAGAAAGCGCAGCACACTCATCATGACCAAGCCAACCAACCCCTACGCCCACGCCTACGCGGACTTCCTGCGCGAAACCGCCGAGCACCAGCTCGTGGTGCTCCACGATGACGGCCTCTACCGCCATCTACGGATCCAGAAGCCCGGTACCCGCATGTGGTCCTGGGACATCACCACCTGGCCGGGGCACCTGGCCACCTCCGGCGACATCGCTGACGGCTACATGTTCACCCGCGAACTGGACATGATCGACTTTCTTAGCGTCTCCAGGAGGTGCCGCGACTACTACTCCGACGGCGCGCCGAGCATCGACGTGCGCTACTGGGCCGCGAAGCTCTGCGGCGGCCGCGCGCACGAGGTGAAGAAGTACGACCAGGATGTGTTCCTGCGGCACGTCAAGGACAGTCTCGGCGAACACGAGGACCTCGGCGACGAGGCGCAGCACTTCCGTGAACGGCAGCTCGCGCTCCTGCTCAGGCTGCACGAACTACGCGGCCTGGACGAAGCGGCAATGCAGGAGCGCCTCCGGGCGCACTGGAGGAAGGAGCTCAGCGACGTCGAGCTCTGGGCAGCCGACGACCTCTCCGACGGGCAGTTCGAGAAGCTCGACTCCGAGTTCGACTGGTCCGAACTCGCCGATGCGCCTGTGTCCGAGCAGTCGCCTGCCGAGCGTGCTGCCGAGATCCTCGCCGAGGCCCGGATGTACGCCGGCGACGAGCACGAGGCGCGCGAGTGGCTGCACGAGAACTCCGAGACCTTCGGCGAGGACACCTGGGAGTGGGACCTGCGCGACTACGACATCCACTTCCTGTTCACCTGCTACGGCATCGACCTGGCCGTGCGGCTCTACCGCGAGCACCAGTTCCAGCAGGCTGAGCCCCCTGAGTCCACACGCCTCAGCAACCGCTTCCTCGGCTTCCTGGCGCGCAGCTTCCGCGCGCTCGGCCGCCCACGACGGCGGGCCAGCCACCCGGCGACCGAGGCGGTGCAGTCATGAGCCGCCGTCCGATCCAGGACCCAGCGCTCGACGCAGAAGGTGACAGCGAGATCCACCCTGCCTTCGGCGTCGCGGTCGTGACCCGAAGAAGCGGAGGAGGTCGTTCGCTGTTCCAGTCCGACCTGCTCCACAACGAGACCATCTCGCTCTCCGTCCACCAGGCCACGCGCAAACGCGACCTCAACCACGACTGGGTCCATCCAGGCCGGGAGCTCGTGGAGATCGAGATGAGCCTCGCCCAGTGGGGCTCGCTCGTGTCCTCCATGGGGCTCAGCAGCGGCGTGCCGGTGACCATCCGGCGTACCGAGCACGACGCCTTCGTGCCCGAGATCCCTCATCAGCCCCGCACCGCCGAGAGCCTGCGGGAGGTCCGCGAGGTCACCGACCGGATGTACGCCCGTGTCAAGGCCGCCACGGCGGCACTACACGAGGCGATCCACGAGAAGAAGGGCGTGAGGGCCACCAAGGAAGCACTCAGCGCACTGGAGAACGCCGTCGCCGGTGCGGGCAGCAACGCCCAGTTCACCGTCGACTCACTCGTGGAGGCCGGCGAGCAGGTCGTCGCCCAGGCCCGCGCCGAGATCGAGGCCCACGTCCTGGAGGTTGTCCGGCTGACGGGTGCCGAGTCTTCCATCGAAGCCTCGTCATTCGATGCCCCGGCGCTGCCGGGACCAGCTACCAGCCGAGAGGAGCCCACCGATGCCTGAACTCATCGTGCCCGATGAGCTGTTCGACGCCGATTTCGTCGCCTCTGACGAGCACAGCCTGGCCGACCGATTCGACTGGATCATCCAGGACGGCCAGCTCGTCCACGCTCCCGTTGTCGGCTGGACCTGGGCGTGCCCCGAGTGCGGCGAGTGCGGGACCTTGCCGAAGGACCCTGTCGCCTTCGCCTCCCCGCACGGAACGCAGCACGCAGCGGGCCCGTTCGACACCCTCGTGCCACTCCCGGTCTCCGTCGTGCGCAAGTTCCCTCCGACCACGCCGTCAAGCACGAGCTACCTCGCCGAACTGCTCGCCGAAGCACCGCCCGCCATGGCCGTCCGGGAGTGGCTTGCCGCCCGGGGCCCTGCCCTTCTGGGGACAGAGGTCCACCCGGCTCTATGGCACATGGCGCGCCGCCGTACGGCGGAGGATCTCGTTCAGCGGTGGCGGCAAACGCGGGATGCCGCCGAGGCCGCGTGGGAAGAAGTTCTGGCCGACAAGATCCGCCGTCATCCGGCCTACCTGCACCCGGTGTACCCCATGGTGCCGGTTCTGGCACGGTTTTGGGCCGTGGGCGGCAAGCGCGGGCCGTTCTGGGACGGCACGGGCGTCCGTCTCGTGGCCGAGGACGGCAGCGAGCTGTGCACCTTCGACCTCGGCGACAGCCCCGAGACGACTGCGGCCCTTGACGCCCTGACCGAACTCTGCCCGCCGCGCTGGGAGGAAGGCGAGCGGGACACGCTGCTGTGAGCGGATCGGTCCTCGTTCCACCCTCTTCGTACGGCGCGGCATCGGACTGGCGATCGCTCTCGGCATGGCCTACGGAATCTTCCACGTCATCTTCCGCACTGAGGTGCTCGCCCCCGTGCTGGCCTACGTCGGATCCGTCAAGGACTTCATCGGCTGGGTGGTCGAGGACCCGGGACGGGCCTGGATCGTGCTGGCGGCCTTCGTCATCCCGCACATCGGGCTGTACTACCTGCTCTTCGAGGACCGGAAGTAGGACGGGGCGTCATGTTCGGGACCATGTTCAAGAGCGCTCGTGCCATCATCGCCCTCGGTCTGATCGGCGGTGTCAGTCTGGCGGTCATCGTCGGATGGGTCACCGGCTTCCTCGCCTCGATCGCGAGCACCGTCGCCGGCCTGAGGAACGACTTCATAGGCTGGATCAACTTGCCGCTGGGGTGGGAGCACCTCCTCGCCGGGGCCGGCGTGCTCCTCGTCCCGATCATCGTGCTCGTGCTGATCTTTGCCATCGCCGAGGGCTGAGCCTCGCAACTGGGCTCGTCCCGCCATAAAGAGAACCCCCGTGATGCCTTTGCATCACGGGGGTTCTCTTTTTCTGCTGGCTCCTCGTTGCCTACGATGCGGCCCGTAGCTCACGATCCTCAATGACGTTCTCGAACTCGTCGGCATCCTCGATCATCCCGTAGGTCTCCGGTGAGATCTCGTCCTCGTCGCCGCCGAGCAGGCGGTTGAAGCTGCTCGACGCGGAGAACTTCAGCACCACGTAGTCGTCGACGTTGCTCTTGCCGAAGCGCACCTTGTGGCCCTTGTGGTCCTGTCGGTAGAAGCGGCCGAAGCTCGTGAGCACGACCGTCTCCCCGCAGCTGACCGCGCCCGTGAGTTCACTGAGCAGCGACTCGTACACCTTGTTCACCACTCGGACCGGCAACTCGCTGCAAGTCGCGACCCGAGAGATGAACTCGCGCTTACTGACACGCGGATTCGTCGTCGTCTCCATGCCTACACCCTGTCCTGTCGTCCTTCAAGCCGCGGTTTCGCTTAGAAATCAGTCTATCGAAGATAGTGACGAGTCGAGAAGGAGAGGCGGGCTTATGGAGTGCCACTCGCTATGCTTGTCGTGACCCATTCGGCTAGAGCTCCAGGTCCGGCTCGATCTGCTCCCGGTCGTCCTTGGGCTCGTAGTCGACCGACTCGATGATGTTCCGCGTGTTCGGATCGCGGCGCTGGTTCACGACCATGTCGTGGGATTCCTCGAACCGCTGCTGCGCCGCCACACGGTGGGCCGCATCGAGCTTCGCGCCGATGTTGCGCTCCCCGAACTCCATCATCGAGCCCAGCGCCGACTTCGTGCCCTGCTTGATCGCGTTGACGTTCGGCTTGTTCTGCGCCCGCATCTGCTCCCATCGGCTCCTGTCCTCCGGCGTGACATAGTCGAACATCCGCGCGAAACGCGAGTCGAACCTGACCTGCTGTTCCTCATTCTGTTCCTGGCCCATGACCCTCCTGCTCCTTGTTCGTGTTCTCGGATCGCCCTCAGGCGGGCTGGTAGTCCTCGGCATCGGCCTCAGCGTTCGGGCTCTCGTTCTGCGGGCCGGCCTCCCGCTCGGCCGACGGCCCTGTAGGGCGCGACCGCGGCTTGAGCCGCTGCTCCTCGAAGAAGGCACCCGGGTTGTTGGCCGCCGTCTGCAGCGTCTGCTGCCAGTTCTCCCCGAGGCTCCGCTTCAGCTCGGCCTCGAGATCCGGATATTTCTCGTTCACCGCCTCCATCGCGTCGACGTAGGCGTTGGAATAGACCCGCTGCTGCTCCTCGGGCGGCAGGCCGTCGATGTCCATGCTCGCGATCATCACCTCGGACTGGTCCAGGCGGTGCCGGAGCATGCGAGGCAGCCCGCTGGTGTCCAGACCCTGCTTCTGCGCCGCGAAGCCGACCAGGTAGCCCAGCATGTTGCCCCCGTAGCCCTCCTGATCGTCGCGGCCCAGCGCGTCGAGCATCGAGGTCTTCATCGTCTCGGCGAGCTGAACTTGGTGGGCGTCCGCGTCCATGGGCCGGCGCAGCGTGAACATCCCGTCCTCAGGCAGACGCTGGCCCAACTGGTCGTCGAACTCCCCGCTCCAAACCGTGCGGACTCTGTCCGAGCCCGCGATCCGCTCCTCGTGCGCGGGAGCCTTGACGATCCGGCCGTGAGCCACGCCGTTGAACATCGTGCGCAGCTCGGGCTCGTACTCCATCCGCTCGCCGATGATCATTCGCGCGTGCTGGACGACCTCCTGGCGCTCCAGGCCGTCTTCACTCATCTGCTCGTGCAGCCGCTTGCGCATCGCCCGGTAGCTGTCGCGGATCAGGCCGGCATCCGCGCCCGGCTCACGCATCTTCCAGAAGGCGTTCTCCATGAGCGCGACCTCGGTCATGGCTGCCGAGTCCGGAGTGAACATCTCCCGGTGGCCGCGCTCACGGTGCTGCATGGCGTCGAAGCGCTTGCGCCACTTCTTCGTCAGGTGATCACGCGGATCGGTGCTGCCGATGAGGCGCTCGCGCCGGGCGTCGCTCGGCACGTCCTTGAAGATCCTCTGTCGGCGCGTGATGCCGCTCTCGGCAGAGGCGATCACGCCGTGGGTCCTGGCGTCGATGCGCTTCTGGATCTTGTCCTTGAGAGGCTGGAGGTAGCTGTCCATCTCCTTCTTGAAGTCCGGGGCGAGCATCCGCATCGCCATCACCATGCCGACGGCCTGGATGATCGAGTTGGCATTCACTCCGCGCGAGAGCGGCTTGAGACACGACTGCGTCATCATCTGCATGTAGACGTGGTGCATGACGCCGAGCTCCTGCGTCCGTTCCTCGTCGTTGAAGTTGGGCACCAGCAGCTTCGAGTCCCGCAGCGAGGCCATGTACTTCTCGCCGGCCAGCCGCGTCTCCGCCCGGAGCTTGAGCAGCTGCTCGCGCTGGTCCAGGCTCTCGGTCTCGTCCTCGGTCCGGTCGACGTCGATCCCGTGCACGCGCTCGCGGTCGGCCATCCGTTCCTGGGTCTTCGCGCCGAAGAACCCACGGGCACGGTCCCGGAGCCGTTCGCGCCAGGCGCGCGAACCGTCTGCGTCCTCCGGTCCGGGCTCGTCGATCACCTCGGCGTCGATCGGCTCGTCCGAGCGCGAGTCCCAGTAGGCGTATGCGCTGCTCTGCGGCTCGTCGGCCTGATGCCGATCGTCGTCAACCGGAAGCTCCTTGGTTGCGCGCGGGCGGCCCGCGGGTCCCGTTCCCAGTTCCTTGTGCTGTGCCATCTCAGTGCCCCATCCCGTAGTCGTCGTCGTTGCTCTGCGGCTGATCGATCTTGATGCTCGGCGTGTAGACCGGGCGCGACGCGCCCACGCGCACGGCATGTGCAGAGCGGCGGTGCGAGCCGCGGGTGCGGGAGGCCCCTGAGTCCTGAGAGATCACGTCGCGCTTGACAACCGAGTCATCGACGGCAATCGCGGCGCTGTCCAGGCTGTGCGTCTCGGCGGAGCCCAGCTGATCGAGCTGCCGGGGCATCTCCGCCCGGGCCTTCCGGGTGCCCGAGGACGCGAACTGCTCGTTCTTCTCGCCGTCGTAGACGCTCTCGCGGTTCTTGGCCGCCTGCACGAGCGCCTCGAAGTCACCGCCGTAGGCCATCCGGTCCATCACGGTGCCCCGCAGCGACGGGTCCTCTTCGAGGTTGCGGATGAGCCCGGTTTTCTGGTCCTCCAGCGCACTGGCCACGCGGGCCACGTAGTCCGGGTTGACCGTGACTCCGAAGCCCTCCTTGGACTCGTAGAACTCGATGAACTGCTTCTCCCACTCCTCGGCCGTGGCCTGGACGGGCTCACCGTCGAGGAACGCCGTGCGCCACTGACCGGGGCCGACGTGTTCGATGCTGCGGCCCCTCCAGAGCTCGCGGCCGGGGCCCTGGAGCATCGCGTACTTGTGCCGGGCCTCGGCGGCGTCGTGCTTGGCCTGCAGGATCGACTGGGTCACCGGGTAGGTGACCTCCAGGACGGCCTTGAGGTCTTCGCCGCGCAGCGCGCGCACGGCGCGCTGGCTGAACGAGCCGCCCAGGCCGGTGCCGTGGGCCTTGATCGCCGTGGCGAACATTGAGGCTTCCTGGTCGGCCTGCGTGATACCGGGCGTGCCCTGCGCATCGCCCAGGTTCCGGGCGTAGTCGGCGAGCTTCTTCTCGCTGCCCTTGGCACCGGTCTCGACGCATACCTCGCGCACGCTCTGCAGGTGCGCCTCGCGGTCCGAGAACGTCAGTGCCGCGCCGAACTCGCCGCGCTGCGCCTGGCGGTACAGCGCGCTCAGCTCCTCCGTCACGACCTGCTGGGCGAGCTTGATGTCCTCCGGCGACTGTGCGCCGGCGAGCGCCTGCAGCCGGAGCCGGTTCGCCTCGCTCCGCGAGCTCTCCAGCTCATCGGCCAGGCCGGCGTCCTTGGAGAGCGCGACCTGGGTGTCCAGCGAGACCTGCATGGCCAGCGGGTGCGAGCCGTCGCCCTTGACCACTCCGGTGTCCAGCAGGTTGGCCGGCACCGAGAGCTTCGCCAGGGCTTCCGCCTTGGCGGCATCGCTGTGCAGCTTCACTACGGCGACGGCGTCGCCGTCGAAGTCGCCGTCGAAGCAGGCGTCCATCACGGGGTTGATCGCGGCACCGGTGAGCCGATCGTCGATCGCGACCCGCATGTAGCGCACGCCGGCGTTACGGAGCACCGGGTCACGCCATACCAGCGCGTGGTCGCCCTCGGCCAGCCCCAGCTGCTCGGCCTTGACCGAGCTGAGTGCAACCTGGTCGACGTCCAGCCGTGGGTCTGAGGTCCACACCATCGTCGCCGAGTCGGTGAGCCGCGAGGCCATCAGCCCGGTTTTGAAGATGTTGTTCTTGCCTGTCAGCACCCGGTTCTGCACGTCGGTCGTGATCGCCTCGAAGGCGCGCTGAGCGCGCGGGACCGACTCGCTCATGCCGCGGCGCACCTCGGCGCGCTTCTCCGCGGACAGACCCTGGCCGTCCAGCTGCTCGGCCATGTAGCGGTAGCGGCAGGCCTCGACGAAGACGTCCTGGTAGCTGCGGGTGTAGTCGTGCGTGACGGAGGACCCGTCCTCGAACTCCTGGCCACTGCGCAGATACGAGGACATCACCGGCAGCTTCCACGAGCTCGCGCTCATCGTCTCGGTCTGCTCACCGGTCGGATACGTGAGTGGGAACGGGATCTCCATGTCGCCGCCGCGGTCGCCGATGAGATTGCCGAAGGATTTGCGCATCGCCGCGGTGTTCAGTCCCGGGAGCTGGCCCTCTTTGCGCGGCTGAGTGCGCAGCAGCTCGGGCATCGGGATGAACCGCCGCTCGGGGCGCTCGTCGAGGTCCTCGGCCTGGCCGACCACCCGCAGCGTGCCGTCAGCCTCCATGTCCATGCCGGTCACCAGGAGGTACTCGCGCAGGTTCGACTCGGCCCCGCTGTTGTGGCCGTAGAACTCGCGCATGATCGCCGGGCAGTCCTGAGACTGCAGCGCCCAGGCCAGCTGCGAGGAGGCCTTACGGCCCTTGCCGGCACGCACCTGCTCGTCGTCGTAGATCTTCGTCTTCTCGTCGACGGCCATGTGGGTGACCACGAAGCGCATCTCGCCCAGGGCACTTGGCCGCAGTTCTCCGTTGGGGGAGCGCAGGTCGGAGACGTTCCCGCTCATCAGCTCGCGCGCCGAGCCCGCGTTGCGCCGGGAGATCAGGCTGAACGGGCTCATCACCACGTCCAGGCCCGGGTTGGCCCGGAACCAGTTGACCTCTTCGACGACATCCTGCTCCTGCGCGTTCTGCAGCGGCATGTCCCGGTCGACGATCAGCGAGATCACGCCCTTGTTGCCGTGCAGATCCGAGATCTTGTCGCCCACGACGAGATCGCGCTCCTGGCCGCCGGCCCCGCGGATGCGGTGGCGCTCGGCGAACTCCTTCGACACCACGATCGGGTCATCAGCCGTCCAGCCGCCGAAGGTCATCAGCGCAGTCTTCGCCGGCGCGGTGACCTCAGAAGACTGCATGATCGTCGAGGCCGTCATCTGCTGGCGGTCGAACGGGTCGTACCGCAGCGTCTCGAGCTCGGGGAGAGCCATGAGCGGCGCACGCTGCCCGGCCACGCTCTCGTCGCCCGGCACGATCCGGCCGTCCGCGTCGACCTGGGCCTGAGTGGTCAGGTACCGCACGATGCCCTGGTTGGTCGCGCCTCCGGTCATCACCGGGTCGAAGTAGCCGCTGGGCGCAGCGACGTTGTTCCGGTCCTTGCCGGTGAGCACCGTCATGTTCCGCCCGCCGGTGAGCCGCCAGGCGTCGAAGCGGTTGTCGTCAGCCGGGTCAGTCCGGTCGCGCTGGGCCCGGTACTCGGCGTAGATCGTCGAGCCGGCCTTGATTTCGTTGGAGTAGCGCACACGGCGCGCCTCGGTCTGCAGGATCGCGGCCGTCCACTCGTCCAGGTGCCCCTTGATTTCGCCGGTGGACTCGTCGAGCTGGTACGTGGTGGCGCGCTCGATGAAGTCGATCGGGTGCTTCGTGCCGTACAACTGCGAGTAGACCGTGTTGAGCGAGGAGGGCTCGCCGGTCTCGCTGCGCCCGGCGATGAGGTCGCCGGCGATCTGGTACTGGATGCGCTCGTGCATGAGCTGCTCGTAGCCGCGCAGGCGCGTGCGTTCCTCGACCGAGGTCGGAGCCTCGCCCGGAGTCTGGGCCGTGATCGTGGCCTCGTAGCCCGGCACGACCAGAGCGTTCTCCCCGCTGGCGAAGGCGGTGGTGATCTCGCCGTACTCGCCGACATCGAAGACCTGGCCGATCTCACCCGAGATCGGCGCCCCCTTGCCGTCACGGCGCAGCTTCTCGCCGCTCCAGCGGATGACGCCCTGCTCGTCGACCAGGATCTCGGAGACCGTCGCCGCGTTGCGCTCGATGTTCTCACGCACGGTGACCCCGATGCGCCGCATGAACGCAGATTCGTGATCGGCGATCGGCACGGAGCGCTCGGCGTCGAAGCGGACGAGCCGGTCCTTGAACCGGGTCGTCTGGAAGGTCGAGCCCATCATCTCGGCAGGCGAGATCCCGCAACGACGCAGCGCCGAGGCAAGGTTGTCGAGGTTCGACCACTGCCCGGTGGGGCTGGTCATGTACCGCGCCACCCGGTCCGGGTTGAAGCGCTGATCGACCCACTCGCCGTCGACGTCGTGGGGCTCCGCCTCCCAGGTCCCGATGAGTTCGAAGGGAACGTCCTCAGCGTGCTGCCGGACCTTCTCGACGGCGGTGCCGCCGTAGACGAGGTTGCCCATCTCGGGCACCTCCTCGGCCTGCAACTCGCCGATCTCCTCCAGCCGTTCCTGGTACATCTCTTCGGTCGCCCCCGGGCGCAGCAGATCGCTGTGCGCGCCGGTGAGCACGTCCCAGTAGGAGCGCTGGATCGCAGCGACCTCAGAGTCAGCCGAGTACTCCGGCGGCTCGATCGCATCCAGCTGTCCGCCGGTTCGCTCCAGCTCGGCCTCAGCACGAGCGATCAGGTCTTCGACGCCAAGAGCTGCCTGCAGATTCTCCCGCGCGCTCTCGACGGCGGCCTTCGCGTAGGCCTCAGCGGGCTCGGCGTCGATGAAGAAGGTCGGCAGGGAGCGGTTCTTCGCGTCCCGGCGCAGCATCACCTTCGACCCGGGCCGGGGACCGGACTCGCCGGGCGCCACGTAGTCGCCGACCACGAACATCGACTCCCGGTCGACGTGGTAGCTGTCGGGCACATCCACCAGCGTGCGGCCACGGCCGCGCTCTTGGTGCGTCGTGCCGGTCTCGCCGGCGGCGTGCCCCGGCAGATCCGTGCGCTCGACGCGGTGGCCCTGGGCGAAGCGCAGCAGCTGAACGGCCTCCGCCGGCGAGGGGGAGTAGACCGCCATGCCGCCGGGGACCCGGTAGTTCGTCGAGTAGCGCAGCACGGTGCCGTTGTCATAGATCCGGGCTCCGGCGTACTCCTCCTGGCGCGTGTCGGTGAGACGGATCTCCATGCCGGTTCCGGCGATCTTCGCCTTGATCTGCCCCGGCTCGCGGTCGCGCATCACCTCGTAGGACACGCCCTGGGCCTTCAGCTCTTCGAGCAGTGCTGCCGAGCGTGCCACGGCGCGCCGGGACATGAAGCGGTTGCGGTCGACACGGTTCGTCTGGGGGTCCCGGCCGCCGTCGACGACCCACTCGCGGACCTGGTCGTACTCCTGCTGGCTCATCTTGTCCATCAGCGCGGTGAGCCCAGCGGCGTCATCGTTCGTCATCGCTCGGCCGGCCTCGAAGGGCTTGCCTTCGTCGTCGATGCGCCAGAGCACCATGTTCCCGCGCCGGGGATCGGACAGGGTCTCCACCTCGCCGCCGGCCACGCGTCCGATCGTCTCGTCCGGCAGGTACACCAGCGCGGTCCCGGCGCGTTTCACGGTCGCGCGTTCGGACCAGTCGGGGTCGTAGGGGCTGATCGGCAGCCGGGCCGTCTTCGGGTCGGCCTGGGCACCGACGCCGGTGGCACGGGTGAACTCCCGCTGCGACTGCTGGTAGCTCTCGTTCTGCGGGGAATGGTCACCGAACTGCGGCTCGTAGTCGGACACCTTCTCCGCGAATGCCTGGTCGATGGCGGTGAGGCAGTCCGTGACGCCCAGCCGCGGGTCGGCCAGCGCGGTGCCCCGCTGTCCGAGGATCTCGTCGACCCGGGCGCGGATCGCCTTGGCCTGGGAGATCGGGATGACCTGTCCGGTCTGATCCCGGGCCTGCTCGACTGCCTTGTAGTAGACGTACTCGTAGAAGTACCTGCGCAGTCCGTGCGCCTTCTTCATGGCTAATCAGCCTCCTGTGGAAGCTCGGGGTTGCATAAGTATGCATAGAGACTACCTTGTCTATCGAAAGGATGTGAGAGGTCATTCGGAAAGGTCGGTGCCGAGGTAATCTCCCTTAGTCGAGAGACGACCCCGGCACTGGTCGTGATCCTTGGCCGGCCCCCAAGTGGCCGTCGGCTACTTCGAGTTCATCTCGATGGCCATGGCCCGGTCGAACCGGCCGTCGGCCAGCACCTCCCAGCTCGGCAGTGAGGCCAGGTACTGGTAGAAGGCCGAGTGGACCTTCACCGTCGCCAGGGACTTCAGGTCCTCCTCGGTGACGTCCTCTTCCGCGAACACCCGCGAGTCCTCGTCGTTCACGTGGCCGTTGATCCGGCGGGCCGCATTGGCGTACGCGTCCGAGCGGATCTGGCTGATGTACGCCTGAGACCCGTCGGCGCTGCGCAGTTCGCCGTCGCCGCCGACCGAGAAGTGCTCGCGATCCTGTTCCAACTCGGTCTGCGCCGACTTGTAGGCCTCGCCGATCTCGATGTCCAGGCTCTTGACCTTCGCCGAGCCGTCGGGGTTGACCAGCATCTCCTTGCTGATCGTCCCCTCGGCGTAGAGCAGACGCTGCCGCTCGGCGCTGACCGCCTGACTCTCGGCGACCGCAACCCCGACCTCGACGTTCTCGATGAACTGGTCCTCGTCGAACATGCTCATCCCCTCGTACTCGTCGGGGTCGACGACCACCGGAGCGTTGGGGTCCCGGCCCTCGTCGACCGTGGTCATCGTCGTGATGACCTCCATGACCTCGTCGGCGTAGACATCCGGGTCCAGGCGCTCGATGTCGACCCCCTGGTAGCCGTAGATCTCCTTGTACTGCGCCTTCGCGTCCGCGGCCTTGACCGCCTGCCGCATGCGCTTCTCCAGCATCCTCACGAAGTCCGGCTGGTTCATCCGCACGTCGAAGTCCATGGCACTGGACAGCGTCGGGACCGTCTGCAGCGAGTACGTGTGCCCCGGATGCTTGATCGTGTTCCCCAGCAGCCGGAACGACATCGGCAGGATCGTCTGGTTGCGGTTCCAGATCGGCGCGTCGCCGGCCCGGAAGACGATCGAGTTGCGCGGCGAGAGGAAGGCCATGTCGTTGTAGCTGATCAGCGGCTCCTCTTTGGCGTTCATCGTGTAGGAGACCCGGCCCTCGGTCTTGCCGCCGATGACCTTGTCGAGATCCTGGCTGATCTGCTTGCTGTCCCGGTACGACCGGTGCGTCTTGCCGCTCATCTTCTCCAGCGTCTCGATCATCGAATCGTCCGTGGACTTGAGGAACACGATGTTCGAGGTGTTGTGCGTCGGGATGAAGTCGTCGGTGATGTAGAGGTGCCGCTCGTCGGCAATGCTGATGCACTGCACCTCGTCATCGCGCACGTACTCGACGCTGACGACACGATTGAATCCGCGTGTACGGTCGCGCCAGCGCTCCGCCTTGCGTGAGAGCAGGAAGGGGTTGATCTCGGGCAGTCGGATGTTCTGCACGCGGTAGGCGTCCCTGGCCTCCTTCGGCGTCGGCTGGTTCGGCGAGGTGTACTTGACGTTCGTCTTGACGTTGATCGCCACACGACCGCCCAAGGAGCGCACGAGCTCCTGGACGTCCTCAGCCAACTCGCGGCTCGCGGAGGTGAACTCCATCTCGCCCTTGCGGCTGATCGTGCCGTCGGTGTCCATGAGACCGCGCAGCAGGTCGGTCCGCTGCTGCACCGAACCGAACAGATAAGCCGCCGGGACCGACTTCTCCCACGAGCGCTTACCCGCGATGCCGAGCTCGCGCAGGTGCTTGCTGACTCCAAGGACGCTGTACGTCGAGCAGTGTCCGTCCTTGACCTTGTGCTCCGAGACCGTGTGGTCGCGACGACGAATCTCCTCCACGATCTCCTCGTCGTTGCACGAGAGCCAGTTGAAACCAGCCTTGCCGATATGCCCGTCCCCGATGAGAGCACCCAGAACGTATGGGTCGATCGGAAGGTCGGCCTCCGTGTAGGCCACCGGCATGATTCGAGGCAGGTCGACCTGACGACCCTTGTCGACGCGCGACTTCAGCTCATCGGTGGTGACGATCTCGGTGACACGCTCGGCGGTCTTGCCGTCATTGCCGCCGACGTACGCCCTTTTGCCGTCCTTGGTTTTCCCTCCCAGGTACTTCACGCTGGACTTCCAGCGCTCGATCTGCCACAGATGCTCGTTGCACGACTCGGCCGAAGAGCCGTCACGCAGGGTGAGCCGGTAAACCGGGCGCACACCTCGCGGATAGACCCCGGTCACCGTGGTGACCGTGCCGAACGGCGTGAGCACCTCGTCGCCGACGTTGATGTCGCCCATGCGCTTCCATCCAGTAGGGACAGCGATGAGAGAGTGAAGCGGGGCAGCATTGCCCTGCACGATCTTGTCGACGCTCTCGCCGTAGACGTCGCGCAGCTGCTGCAGGGTCTGCAGGATGAGCGTGAACTGCTGCTCCTGGCCCAGGCCGATGGAGAGCATCGTCTCGAAGCCGTCGATGCCCTTGCCCTCCGACTGCAGGTTGCCGAGCTCGTCGAGCATGAATCGCGTGCGGTAGAGCGGCTTCTGGTTCGACTTCGTCATGTACGCCTGGTCGGCGCTCACGTCGAACAGCTGCTTGACCAGGATCAGGATCAGCTTCGCGTACTTCATCAGGTGAGGCGGAGTCACCAGGAACAGCGCTTTCGGGGACTCCGAGTAGCGCGACAGTGTCTGCGTGATCGCCCGTGCCTGATACGAGACCTTCTCCGGGTTGCCGCCGCTGGAGAAGTCGAGTTGCGTGTCCGGGTAGAGCGTGTCCCCGGGCTGGAAGGAAAGGATCTTCCCGTTCCGGGTGCCACTCTGACGCACCGGCTTCAGCTCACGCAGCACGCCGTTCTTCACGATCTTCTTGCCCGTCACCGGCTCGACCACGTAGTGCCGGCCGTTGAGCGAGACCTGGTAGCTCTTCGTGAAGCTGAAGTAGAAGGTCCGCACCAGCATCTTCGTCTGCGGGTTGACCAGCTCCAGCTTGAGCCAGGCCTCGTCGCCAGGGAACTTGCCCTTGAAGTTGTACCGGGCCCAACCCTCGCGGCCGACGATCTCCTCGTGCTCGAAGTCCTCACCCAGGTTCTCGGTGAACATCGGGTCCGCGTAGGCCGACCACACGGCCTGCTGACCGACGAGGTGGTCGCGCTTGACGTAGTTCGGCGCGAAGCGCACGCCGAGGCGACGCGGGAAGCTCAGGCCGGCCAGGTCGGTGTTCTGCGAGGGCTTGCCCGAGGTCAGCGTCGAGATCGTGGGGTCGGTGAAGAACGACATGGCGGTGATCGCGATGCCGTACACCGAGGCCAGCATCTTCTCCGCGCCGGCCATCGAGCGCAGCGCGTTGTGGGCGTTGCCCACCAGCGTGCGCATGTTGTTGCGGGGCAGCTCCTCGCTCGCGTTGAAGTACAGGCTGAGCATGTCCTGATCGGCCTTGCCCTCCCACATGAAGGCCTGGGCCGCTGCCTTCTCCTGCTCCTCGGCCAGGGCGTCCTCGTTGTTCTCGAACTCGCCGGCCTTGACCCGCTTTTCCAGCTCGGCCTCAGGGTTCTTGATCTTCTTCGAGCTCATCTGCACGAAGAGCTGGTAGCAGTTGTAGAGCGTGACCTTGCCCCAGAGGTCATCGAGCTTCTGCTCCAGCAGCGCCGGGTCCATATTCAGCACGGCTGCGGCGCTGCGCAGCTCCCGCTCCTCCTCCAGGTAGAAGTCGATGAGTCCGTAGGCCGCGCGCTTGAAGGCGTTGTTGGCGGCATTGGGCCAGACCGGGTCCTCGCCGCCGTCGAGCGGAAAGAAGATCCCAGCGATGTTCTCCACGTACAGCGCGCACTTGGTGAAGTTGCCTTCACGCGCCGCGTCGGCCGCCAGCCCCAGGGGGTTGTAGATGTCGGTCTTCATGGAGTTGATCAGATTGAACTGCACCGGCTCGAAGCCGCGTGTGACCAGGGGCACGTAGTTCTTCACCAGCAACTCGCCCTTGGGGTCGTTGATGACCATGTTCGAGGGCTTCTTCTCCCGCGACCACATGTCGATGACCGGCTCGATGTACGTCTGGCCCTTACCGGCTCGGGTGATGGCCAGCACCATGGTGTTCACCGGCGCGGTATCGACCACGTACGCCCCGGCCGGGCGCTGGACCTCGTACGCCGGGAACGTCCAGTCCTCCTTGATCAGGGCAGCGACGGTCTTGTACGTGTCCGACCCGAAGCCGAGCTTGTCCCGGTTCTTGCCGTCAGGGTTGTACGGGATCCGCGTCGTGTCGTACTTCTGACGCAGCGTCTTGTCATCGGGGAGCCCGGATGCCTCGAACAGCTTGTCACCGAAGTCCTCGTCGATGATCGGCAGGGTCTGCGTCAGCGGATCGCCCTCGTCGTCGTCCATGACCTCGCCGGCGTAATAGACGAGGTTCCCCTCCTCATCGATGACGTCTTTCTTGGCGCGCTGGGCGACCTCGACGGTGCCCAGACCCTTCTTCTTGAGCATCATGTGGCTGAGCATCGAGCTGACCTGCACGCTCGAGTGAGCACCGGCGTCGGGGAACCAGTCGTAGTTCTGCTGGATCTCTTCCGGCAGAGCGATGTGCTGGTCGTTCTGGTACTGGTTGATGTCGCTCGTGGTGTTCATCAGGTTCGCCGCGGCGACCTTCCGCGAGAACCACGTGCCGATGATGAGGGCGACCATCAGACCCGAGCCGAGCGTGATGAAAAGCTTGAACCCTGAGACGTCGGCCAACTGCTCGCCGACCGTCGTCGCGCTCTTCTTGGGCTCAGCCGGCCTCTCGGCGCTGGGCTTGCCGTCCTTGGCCGCGGTGTACCAGCTGGGGACCGGAACAGCCTCAGCGCTGGGGTAGCAGTTCGCCTTCACGTCCGGGTTGCCGTCCTTGGTCAGGGGCCGGTAGCACTTCACGACCGAGCCGCCCGCACCTGTCGTGGTGTCCTGGACGTAGTACGCGCTCGGCTTGCCGGTGCCGCTGCCGGACACACCCGAACCCACGGACGCGCCCACCGAGAGCACCGCCGTGGCGATGAGCGAGTAGAAGACCCAGGCGACGATCGTCACCAGCACGCCGGTCATCACCGCGATGACGATGCCCGGTCTGGTCGACCTCAGGGTCAGGAACGTGCTGCGGTCCAGCTGCTGGTTGTCGTAGACGTCTCGGTTCGTCAGCGTCTCGCCGGGCGTCCGCGCCGAGATCTTGTCCCAGCTGCTCGCCTTCGGC
The DNA here is from genome assembly GCF_044754145.1 of Streptomyces sp. NPDC093149. NCBI lineage: Bacteria > Bacillati > Actinomycetota > Actinomycetes > Kitasatosporales > Streptomycetaceae > Streptomyces > Streptomyces sp. NPDC093149. The sequence continues at coordinate 142,239 of NZ_JBIVON010000014.1, read as the reverse complement.
CGTGTTGCCTTCCGCCTGTTCGTGGCCATCGTGATCCCTTACTCTCGAGCCTCGCTCGTTCTGCTGTCCTGCTGTCCAGTGCGCCTGCCTGCGCAGACGACGACGGCGCATGGGGAACGCGCCCCATGCGCCGTCAGATCACCCCGTCGGTCATGACCGGTCCGCTCAACGGGTCAAGACCACCCCGACGATGAAGCCGGCCACGCCCATCAGGAGCGAGAGCGTGACGATCATGACGACGAGGATCTTGTTCGAGCGGCTCTGCATCTCGGAGGCCCGAGCCAGCTCGTTGGCGTAGGACTCCTTGTCGGCCTGCATCTCCGCCAGGCGCACCTCATACCGCCTGGCCACTGAATCCTCGACCGTCGACAGCTGCTGGAGCAGGTCGGTGACCCGCGCCACCTGGGAGTTGGTCTTCCCCTTCTCCAGGTCGAGGTTGTGCTGCCACTCGGCGTCCCGAGCCGTCATCTGCGTGATGGCGTCCTTGCGGTTGCGTTCGAGCTCGTCCTCCATCCGGCGGATCCGGTCGGCGTGCTCAGAGCGCACCGACTCCAGGAAGTCCTGCTGCTCCCGGCGCAGGGCGCCGATCTCGTCCGTGGTCCGCAGGTGCTCGGCCAGCGCCTCGGACTGGGCGATGTCGGCCTTGCGGTTGTCGTCGACGATCCGCTGGATCTCGGACTTCCACTGGTTCAGGCGCTCTTCCTCGGCCGCCAGGTCCTCCGACTGCCGCTCGGCCAGCACCTCGAAGATCCGCGTCTGCCCGGTCTGCATCTTCAGCGTCGCGTCCGAACGCCGGACCCGCAGGATCTCCTGCTGGCTGTGCGCGTGGGTATCCTCGATGTCCCGCTCGATCTCGGCGACGGAGTCGATCTGCTCGCGCTCCATCTTCGAGCGATTGCGCTCCTTGTACTGCAGTTCCGCCGAGAGCGCCGCCTGCTGGGCCACCTTGGAGACCTGCGACTCGTAGTCCTTGGCGATCTCCGCCCGGCGGGCCCGGATCTTCTCATCCTTCTCCGTCTGCCGCTGCTGGTGCTCGGCCTCGGCGGCGTCCTTCAGCAGCTTGTACCGGGAGCCCGCGCGGTCGGTGGCCACATTTCGGATGACCTGCTCGGTGTGCGCCGACATGAGGTTGACGTAGAGCGCACGCAGCTCATCCTCGTGCGCGGAACGGAGCTGCATCAGGTCTGCGTTGGCCTGCCGGTTGAGCTGGGCGACCTGGTCCCCGAGCCACTCCGTCGAGCCCTCGGGCACAGCGATCTGCACGACCGGCGCGCCGATGGCGAAGGTCGCGTTGAACTCATCGAGCCGGACGTCCAGGTCCAGCTCCTCGGAGAGGAACCGGCGGGCGATGACGTCGCGCACCTGGGCCTGATCGGCCAGCACCACAATGTCGCCGGCCTCCTGGTAGTCGCCCTCGACGCCGTAGCCGGCGTCGGTCTCGTCGAAGCCCTCGTAGCCGGCCACCTCGTCGCCGTCGTAGTCCGGCTCCGGCTCGACCGGGACGGTGCCCGCGTCATCGATACCTGCGGCGTCCTCGTCGAACATGAGTGCGTCCGCTCCTTCATCCGCGTTGACGACGTCGCTGAAGAGCGGCTCGTCGTCCAGGCCCTCGTCAGCCCCCTCGACACCGGGGATCTCGTCGAAGATCGCATCCCCCTCGTCCTCCCCGAGGACGGCGGGGACGGGGCCAGTGGCTCCAGCCTCGGCGACCAGGCCGCTGTGCTCTTCCCACGCCTTCTTGCCCACGGCTTCTGCGAGGCTCGTGGTACCCGCAACGACAAAGCGCGCCTGCGCGAAGGTCGCATCGTTCACGAGATCGACGAGCAGATCGCCGCTGGGCTTCTGCCACACGACGGCCCAGGCGTAGGTGGCACCGGTGAGCAGCGAGTACTCCTCCATGCGCGCGAGAGTCTCGTCGGTGGGGATGATGCCGAAGACCTCCTCTTCGAGCATCTCTGCCGTGGCCACCGTGCGGATCTGGTCGGAGCTGATGAGCTCGATGATCGAGCCCTTCGCCTCGTCCCGGCCGTGCCGCTTGCTCAAGCCGCCGATCTCGTCGGCTGCAAGCACGAGCATCACCCAGGCCGTACCGCTGGGAAAGACGAACTGCGTGTTCGACCGCAGCAGCTCGACCGCCGCCGGGATCGCCGTCTCTCTCACCACGGAGGCCAGAAGCTCGTCGGGCTTCTTCTTCCGTTTCTTCTTCTGGCTGACCGCTGCCACTCCCAGAATGCCCATTGATGCTCGATCCCTTCGCTAATAGAGCACAGTTCGCCTGGTTTATGAATATCTTATCGCCGTCCTATCGGAGTAGGCGATCATAGGGCACGGAGGGGCTATTGGTGTACGAGTCAACTCGTTCCCGCTGTCCTCGACCGGTTCATCGCACCGCGCTGACCTCGACGTAGGCGTCGGAACTCAGCAGGTTCTTGTCGTCGCTGACCAGGTCGCCGACGACGTCGATGCGGATCCGTCGTTCCGAGGGGTGCTCGTTGAGGAAGGTCGCCACCGCGGTGGTGACCTCGTCGGTCAGCTTCGCCACAGCCGCACGCGCACCGCCGGCATCAGAGTCCGTGTCGCCCTTGTCCTCGATGAGGTACTGCAGGACCCTCGCATCGACGTCGACCCGCACGTTGTGCTTGACGAACACCTCCTGCACCATCTGGCGCAGCTTCTTCCGCACGATCTTTTGCTGCGTCGGCAACGACAGCGGTTGGAAAGGCACGATCGCGTCGATACGGCCCAGCAGCTCGGGCGGAAACCGGTTGTCGCCCGTCGTCGAGGAGATCGAGCGGCGGATGAGCTTCTCGTACTCCAGCAGCTGCTTGCCCGACCCGGTGTCGTCCGCCGCGTACTGCGCGATGTTCTTGTAGATCTCCGAGCCGGCGTTCGTCGTCAGCACGATGTAGGTGTTGAGGAAGCTCACCTCGCGGTTGTTGTCGTCGTTGAGCCGGCCGTCGTCGAGCACCTGCAGCAGTACGCGCGTGACCATCGCCGAGGCCTTCTCGACCTCATCGAAAAGCAGCACAGCGTGGGAGAGGTCCCACACGCGCTTGGTGAGCTCAGAACGGAACGCCGCGAACGACGAGTCCTCGGCGTACTCCGTCATGTCGAACCGGATGAGGTGCCGCTGGTCGTCACCGAACAGCAGTCGTGCTAGCTGCTTCGTGAGCTCCGTGTTGTGCGTGACCACGAACTGACCAGCCTGGTAGAGGTGCTCCTCGTCGTTGACGTAGATGCACGACGAGCTCTGCTGCTCCGGCAGCTTTTCGATCGACGCGATGCCGACCATGTCGAACTTCTTCACGCGCTTACGACCCGAGGTCTCGATGACCGCCCGCCGTGCGATCTCGTGCTTGCGGGGGAGGGAGAAGAACCGAGCCTTATCCTCGTTGCCGACCTTCACGTGCACGTCGTACTCGACCAGTTCGCGCCCGCCCTCCTTCGTGCGTATCCACGATTTGATCGTGTTTGAGACGCCGAGCGAGAACAGCACCTCCCTAAGGTCCTCCGTGAGCCTCTTGGAGGACGTCGAGTACGAGACGTTGAAGCGGTCGTTCGAGCCGCCGATCGATCCGTCGGTGTCGAAAAGGCCCCGCACCAGCGCCCACCGCTGCTGTACCGATCCGTGTTTGTACCTCTCCGGGATACGGAGCTCTGCCGAGCGCGCACCGATCAGATCGGGAACCGAGGCAAGCACATCCTTCGTCTGGTACAGCGAATCGCGGCGGTCCTCCACCGGGCCAACGCCGACAGGGAAGACCCAGCTGTAGTTGTGCCCGTACGACTTCGGTGCCGATCCCAGCCACTCGCCCACCGTCCACGCGGTGTGGTCGGCGTCGTCCCCGTCAGACGAGAGCGTCAGCTGCGCCTCAGTGAGGCACCCGTTGCCGATGAGGACGCCCAAGACGTACGGGTCGACGTCGAGGTCCTGCTCCGGCCAGTGCACCGGTCCGTTCGCCGGGATGAAGAACTTTAGATGCTCCCGAGAGACGCCAGGGTAGGTCCGCACGACGCCACGCTCGACCATTTCCTGTGTGCTCAGGACCATCGGCGCGACGTCCTTGCCCGCATGCCTCTTCGACCGCTGCTTGGCTGTGTAGACCGCCCACAAGTGCGGTCCTCCAACGTCGAGAGTCCGGCCGTCCCAGAGCGTGACCCGGTAGACGTCCTGCATGCCCTGGGGGAAGTGTCCGAGCACCTCGACCGGGCGACCTTGGCGACCGAACACTCTGTCGCCCGGGACCAGGTCGCCGTGCAGCTTCCAGGTGGTCTCGCCGTCGCTCGAGTAGACAGGAACCTGCGTCGAGTCGATGCAGAATTTCCCCGTTCCCGTCGATCCCGTGAAGAGCATGGACGCCATCGGCTTTCCCTTGTCGTTGAGGTCAGCCACCGACAACTGCAGACGACGCGCCACCGCGCCGGTCGCCCAGTCCTGGCTGAACACCTTGGCGTCCAGCTGCTGCTTGATCTTCGCGCCGTCGACCCGGAATGCGACGTTCACGTTCAGGGACTCCATGAGCACGTCCGAGAGCAGGTCCCGGTCCATCGGCCGGTGCGTCAGCTGATGCCAGCCGACCATGGAGTCGAGCACGAGGATCGACTTGCGCGGCTGGGCGCTGGCCGGCATGTAGCGCTGGGTGTACTCGTAGATCTGCCGGAAGATGTGGTCGTCGTAGAACTCGTCGGCCACGCCGTACCGTTCGGCCATGCCCTGCAGGATCTTGATGGTCGTCGCCTGGTCGGGCGGGTTGAGATTGATGCGCTGCAGGCGCTCGACGAGCGGCTGGTTCGGCGAGATGTGCTTGTGAAACTCCTCGTAGGTCGTCGCCGCGATGATCCTGATGCCTCGGGTTCCCGAAGCCGCGAGGACCGGCTTGATCGCCTCGGCGGCGGCGTCGGAGAGCTGGATGATCTGGTGGAACTCGTCGATGAAGAGCACCAGTTCGCGCTTCTGGTCCTTGACGAAGTCCTCGGCCTCGTCGAAGAATCCCTTGAGCTTCGCGGCCATGTTCTCGGCGTTGCCCGCCTCGGAGATCATGCGCGCCGGGTCCACTTCGAGATAGAGGCGATCCGGGTCCACGAGCATAGTGGCCTGGACCAACGCGGTGTTGTGGGTCGGAACCAAGCCCGCGCCGACGAGGTACATATGCTCGTCGTTGTCGACCTGGATGCACCTGCCGGGTCGAGCCTCTGCGGGCGTGATGTCCACGACGTAGAGGTAGTCCTGAGTGCTGCGCACCGAGTCAGAGATCCGCTCAACCTTGCGGGGGAGTCGGAACACCTGCTGGTCGGTGGTGAAGACCATGCGATGGCGCGGCTGACCCTCGATCCACTCACCCTTGAGGTTCGTGTAGCCGGCAGCCGAAACCAGACGATTGACCTTGATCCCCAGGGAGCGGATCAGCTCGAGTGCGTCGGTCGCCAACCGCTCGTCAGAGAGAGCCAGCGCACAAGTGCCCCGAGCATCAATCGTCCCATCGGTGTCCATCAGGCCCTGCAGGAGCGCTAGACGCTGCTCGATCGAGGAGCGCAGGTAGGTCATCGGGATGTGCTTGGCCTCCAGCACGCCGACCTCACGCAGCACGGTCTTCAAACCGCGGGTGTCGATCGTGTTGTCGCTGTATCCCGCCTTGCTCGCCTCGAACCCAGCTGCCGAGATCTGCCTGATCAGGTGCTGCATGTCCGAGACTTCATCCGGAACTGAGACCGCATCGGACTGAGTCAGACGACCGCTGCCGCGCGAACCATCGCCGAGCCAGGCACCGAGCACGTACGGATCTACCGGCAGATCGACCTGCGGTAGGTCCAGGGCGCGGGTGAGACGGATCGAGAATCGACTACGCCCAGAGCTCGCGAGCCGTACACCCGCATCGACCATCTGCTGAGTGGTCTGGACGGCCTCGCCGACCACACCGCTGGTACCCCAGGACGTACGCCGGAAGACTTGCTCGGACAGAGCCTTGATCGCGATCTCGGTGTTGAACTCGTGCACATGGACGGTTGCAGTCCGCACGCCGCCTTTCCGCGCCTGCTCGCCGGTGCGGGGCACCTTGCGATATTCGACGCCCTGACGCATCAGGTACGTGTGCAGCCGACTGGGCTTCAACCAGGTAACACCTTCGATGCCACTGATCAGCTCGATCAGTTCGGCAGCCGTCGCGTACTCCGGCACCTCGGTCTCAAGCACGGCCAGCAGGGCGGCGCGGCGCGCCTCGACCCGGTCACGTCGAGCCTGGGTGGTGGCCACGTTCGTGTCGTAGGCCGCGGCCCGATCCGCCACCGAGGTCACCAACCACTGGTGATCAGCGCAGGCGGTGATCGTCTGCCCGTCACTGAAGCGTAGGTCGTAGAGAACCGGAGCCTGCTCGACGTTGGAGATGTAGGAGACCCGTGTCGGCTTGCCGTCGCGGCCCAGAACAAGATCGCCGGGCTGCAGATCGCCCATCGTCGACCACCCAGTGGGCGTCGGAACCGGCGTATCCAGGGGAAGCAGCTTGCCCGTGCCCGCCTCGGCCAGCAGAAGCGCATTGCACAGCTCGGGACGGCTCATCGAGGCCAGCAACTGCATCGTCTCGTGCTCACGGCCGACGATGTCACGCTCGGCCTTCTTCAGCGGCTCCGAGAGCTTGGACAGGAGTGGGTAGCGCTCATCGAGCTGTGCCTCGTAAAACATGCCACGCAAGACCTCTCGACTGGACTGAAAATTCAACTGGAAAATCAGTCGAAATCCTATCACGAGTCGCATTCGATAGGACATTGAATGGGGAATGCAAAAGGCCCAGGAGTCCACTCCGGGGCCTTTCGTTCCGTGCACTGGTCGCTGGTCGCTCACCCGCCGTACCCGGGCTCGCTGCCCTCCGGCGTCGGGGGCTGCTCGAACTGGTGGTTGAAGCGCTCACTGGCCGGGGCACTGTTGGGCCCCGCCGTGCCGGCCTTGTCCACCACAGCGCCCATGCGTCCGACCAGGTCCGCGCCGAACGGGGGTGAAGCCTTCGGCGCGTCTGCGGAGGTGATCATCCCGGGAGCAGGAGCTGCCGGCTACCGAGTCTGCGGCTGGCGCTCACGCACCACCGGGTTGAACCGCGCTCCCGGCTCGCCTGATGCCGGATAGCTGTGACGCGGCCCGCCGTGCCTGCTGCGCCGGGCCGCGAGTTCGCACGTGGCCTCCGCCGCCTTGTCAGCATGCTGTTCGACTCCGGGCGCGGCCGGGGACCTCAGCCTCATGCCGGGTCCAACGACGGTGCCGGAGGTGAGATTGATCTTGAACCCTCAGAGGACCCTGGCAGTGGCGCCAGGGTCCTCTGTCGGGGGCTCGTCGCCAAGGGGCGCGTCACTGATCTGTGCAGTGCCAGGACTGCGGAGCTCGCTGGTGAGGCGGGCAATGCGCGACCATGAACTATGTCTCCCTACCAGGTCCTTTGGCTCTTCGCTTTGCTCTTCACGCCTGCAGGGGTTGCCGTCGGCGTCGTCGCGTTCCTCAAGGTTCAACAGGCTCGGCGCCTGCTTCGAGAAGGCACGAGGGCGCGGGGTGTGGTGACCCACCTCGAGCAGACCCGTATCGCACCGGTCTCGGACACCACGAGCACCAGCCGCAGCTCCGGGACCACCGTGTACTACCCAGTCATCGCCTGGAGCACGGGCGACGGCCGAGCTATGGAAACCAGGGCGAACATAGCTCGCCCCAAGAACAGGACCCTCCCCGTCGGTGCCCGCGTCGAGGTCCGCTACGACCCAGCGGATCCGTCGCGCTGGACGCTCCCGGCTGAGGGCAACGGCTTCTGGTGGCTCTTCGTCGCAATCGGCGCGCTATTCGTCGTGATCGGGCTGGGGTTCTTCCTCGGAGCCTTGTCGAGCAGGCTCTGAACCGGCCGAGGGGAACGCCGCAGCCTCCCAGGGTTGAAGAAGGGGCCCCGGCGTCAGATGCCGCGTTCCGGGACTGGGCGCGGACGCGGCCCCGGCGGGGGCGGCCGGTAGCCGGGCGGCGAGGCGAGGTGTTCGCAGGCCCCGCCGTACTCGGGAAACTCGACGCCGGTCTCCTTCTCCAGCGCCGGGAAGAACCGCTTCGCCTCCGGGGACTGGCCGGTGGTCTGCCACCGGTAGCCGGGCCCGTCGGACAGGGCCCGGCGGATCAGTCGGCGGCCGAGTCCCTGGCGCTGGTGCTCGATCGTGATGGAGATCTTGTTGATGCTCCCGACGCGGCAGGCGTCACACACCATCCACACCAGCGTGCCGACGTCGTAGCCCTCGCGGTCGAACATGCGGATGCGGCGGCGCCCGGTTGGACGGCGCGGCGGCCAGTACACGAACCGCACCTCCTGGCGGCGGGTGGTGAACAGCATCCACTGCCAGCGCAGCGGTGAGAGGTATTCGGGCACGGGCGGTGTCACCGGTTTCTCTCCTCGGGGTCTTCGCAGTCGCCAGCGTTCAGCCGACCGCCCGACACTCCTTTGGTAGTCGCGCTGCGGCTGCCGACCTCGAATGTGAGCGTCTGGGACCAGACCAGGTTGTAGAGATCCTTGTACGAACGCTGTGACGGTGTGGTCCGGCCCAGGGATAGGGACTCATGCCCATCGGTCCCGAGTTCGTCGAGCAGGAGTTGAAGCAGTACATGCCCAGGTGCCCGGGCCTGGTACGCCGGATCCATGGCGGTGAGCGCGGAGTACACATTCCGGCCGTGGGCCAGGCAGAGCTGGGCGGCGACCATCTGGGCGTCCACATAGAGCGAGGCGATGAACACGGTGCCGGTGCAGCGTCTGATCACCTCCATCCGTCCGGCGCACGGCTGAGCGACGAGCGATGGGTAGGGGTGTGCCCTCGGTAGGAGAACGGTGGGCAGGCGAGTACGCGGTACGCGTCGTCACCTGGGCCTGTGTGCGGCCCGGTTCTGCCGGCTCAGGGTCGGTACGGTCCGGACCCGCTGGGGTGAGGTGCGGCCGGGTTAGAACCAGCCGGCGGCGATCCAGCCCTTCATGCCGCCGGTGGGGCCGCTGAGGACCTCGCCGTAGTACCACTTGTTGCCGTACTTGTTGATCGTGGAGCACTCCACGTAGAACTCGCCGGCCGAGTCGAGGTGGCCCTTGGTCTTGTAGGCCACGCCCGGGCCGTCATGGATGCCGGGCCATTCGAAGTTGGGACCCCACACGCTGTGCGCCCGGCCGTCCTGGGTGCACGCGCCGGAGCCGACCGCGGACGCGGGCGAGGCCACGGCGGCAACACCGCCGAGCAGGACAGCGGTGGCCGTCGTCTTCATGACGGCGTTGCGGATGGCGGATCGCATGAGAAGAACCCTTCGGTGGAGGTGTTCGTCGAGGTGCGGGGGCCGCTGGAGGCGCGGCCCCCGCCCAGCGCGGCGGACGCGCTGGGGATCTGTGGATCAGCCGTGCGAAGCCGGCTGATCGCACTGACGGGAGCGGCGCCGCGAGTACGTCGAGGCACCCACGGCAGCGAGGCCGACAGCGAGCATTCCGCTTGCGACGACGGTGAGTTCGCCCAGTGACATCCAGGGGCCTTTCGAATCAGGGCTTGACTCGGTCTCGGTCTCAGCCGACCGCCGGCTCACCGACCTCGGCTGCCTGCTCCTGCTTGGCCTCGGGAGCCGGGGCCTGAGCCTGCGACTCCTTGGCCGCCGCCCGTGCCTCGCGGGCGGCGCGCATGGACGCGAACTGGTTGCCCAGCGTCTTGTCGTCGACCTTGAACTCGGAGGCCTCGACGGACTTGGTGTTGACCACCAGGCCAGTGCCGCGCGTCGCGGGCATCACGTTGCCCTTGAAGCCGTAGATGGTGCCGACCTCGTTGCCGTCCTTGTTCAGGATCGGCTCGGTGTTCGGACCCGCGGCCTTGACGATCTCCTCCATCTGACCGATGGAGTACGGAGCGCCGTTGTTGTTGCGGACCTTGCCGTCCTCACCCTGAACCTGATCGGATTTCAGATGCAGGTTCGTCTGCTCCGGACCGCGCGGATCTCGAGCGTCGACCTGGATGTCGGCGTACTGGGACTTGCCGTCCTTGGTGACGCCGTTCTTGTAGATCTTCGCGATGAGGTTGACTCCGGTCATCGCGCCCTTGCCCTTGAGAAGTGCCATGATCTCTTCCCTCCGCTTGTTCCGACTGCCATCTGACAAGTCGGCCGCGATCAGTCACATCGTCCGGACAAGACATTGAGTCCCGCCGAACGCTCTTCACGCTAATACTCTCATAGAGCATTTGACAAGGACGACAACTAGTCTTTCTGTTCGCGTTCAAAGCCGGTCGGAATAGAAGGCGACTGTGGGTCGAATGCGATTCCGGCGTCCGCTGTGGTCACAGCCTGATCGACCTGGGCCTGGGCCCGCACGACGAGGTCGGCGTCCAGTGACGAAGCCTTGGACCGCCGCATCCGCTCGGCCTGCTCGCGCTCGGCGCGCAGCTCCGCGATCCGGGAGCGCAACACAAGCGTGCTGGATTCCTCGTCCGTCTGCTGAGGTGTCAGCTCCCGGGAGACCCGTGTCATCGCCGCGACATCGTCCACCGGCAGATCGGGAATTGCCTCGGCCTGGCCGGACTGGTCCAGGTAGTCCATAGCCGCCAGCAGCAGCCGCCGACGGTCCCTGGTCGTCTCGATGAAGGTCTGGTGTGCGTGCGGCCCGATCTCGACGTCGGTGACGAAGTCGTAGCCCAGGTGGTGCAGGTCCAGGGCCTTGACCTCGTCGAAGTCATACGCGGCACCGGCGACGATTTTGAAGTCCGTGCTGACCGCGTCGGTCTCGGTACTCGCCTGGTCCTCGGCGCTCGACCCCACGCGCAGCACCAGGCCGGAGGAAGCGAGATCAGCCCGCAGGCCGTCCAGCTTCTGGTCATAGGACTGCTTCATCGTCCGGATGCGCGCGTCCAGCACCGCCCGGCCGCGCTTGCCTTCGGTCAGAAGCCGGCCGCCGGGCTGATCGTAGATCGTCCGGCCCAGGTTCTCGGCCTCCTCGGAGTTTTTCATCCGCTGCAGGGAGGCATCCGCGCACAGCGCCATGAGCGAGAGCAGCCGCTGGCCGTAGGTCGCCACGTCCTGCTGCTGCTCGTACCACTGGCTGGCGTCCCCGAGGAAGGGCAGGAAGTGCCGGTACTTGCTCATCAGCCGCCGGTGGAAGTTCTCCTCGAAGCGGTAGAAGTCGTAGAGCGGGCGCGAGTCCTCGGCGGCGACGCCGGCGTTCTCGGCCTGTTCCCACTGGTGTGTGAGGTCGCGGTAGACCCCGGCCTTCTCCCGGTGATGCTGCAGGCGTGAGGCGTAGCTGCGCAATCGGAAGCCGAAGGAGACCAAGTCGGCCTTAGCATTCTCGTCTTCGCCCTGCCGGTCCGCGGCGAGCGCCGCCATCTGCTGGTAGTTCATCCCCATGACTTCGAGCATCGGCGTGCGCACCCGCAGCTCCGACTCCGGCATGGTCCGCAGCATCTGGAAGATGCCGTTGACGGCGCGCTCCATGATCTGCGTACGTCCCTGCTCGACCAGCTTCTGCCATTCCTCCGTGCTCAGAAACTCTTTCGCGCGGCGCTCGTTGGCGTAGTCGACGATGCGTTCCATGGCCCCCGGCATCGGGGACCCGGCACGTTCGAGCTGCTCCTTCACGAGCTCGGTCACCAGCTGGTTCGCCTTGCGCATGCGAGCGTCGTTCGAGCCCGCGCGCCACAGCGTTCGGTCCGCAGGCAGGCAGGCGAGCAGGAACTGCGGCAGAGACTCGGCGCGGATTCGCTCGTGCGTCCACCGCTTGATGAAGGTGGTGACGTTGCGCCGCTCGTAGCCGACGGCACTGGAGAGGTGAGCCACTACCTGCTTCTCGTCGAGCCAGGCATCGACTCCGCGGCGAAGCCGGGACTTGTGCCGGTCCAGCAGCTTGCCGCGCTGTGTGCCGTTCTTCGTCACCTGGCCCCGGCCGCCATCGACCATGGCCAGGTGGCAGTGCACATGCTCGGTGTCGACCTGGATGACCCCGACGTAGCGCAGGTCGTCGAAGCCGCTGGTGCCCGAGCTCATCCGCTCCAGACCGTGCATGATCGCCATGCGCAGCTTCATTTGGTCGATGTGGCCGCGGTAGTCGCCGCGTGCCTCGCAGTGGAAGTCCTGATCGACGATGCGGTGCTTCCTCAGGTACTCCTCGTCGAAGGACAGCACCGTCTTGAGCACGGTCTTGCCGTTCTCGAAGTGCTGTTGGATGTCGTTGCTGGCCGCGCGCAGTTGCTCGTCGGAGAGTGAGACCGAGCCGTAGCCGAAGGCCACGCCGCCGTCGCCCTGGGCCTGGCGTATCTCATGCTTCGCCGCACTCCGCGAGATGCCGGCGCGCTCGACGGCGGACTCCCGCGCCATGTAGCGCATGATGAAGTCGTCGGTGCGCAGGCGCTGGATCGGAGCGAGCGACTCGGTCGCCTGCTCGCGGGCCATGTACCGGGTGACGTAGTCACCCGGCGTCGCACCGCGCGATCCCTTGCCGCCAGGCAGCGGCACACTGAACTCATTGACCACGATGATGTCCTGCTTCAGGCCCATCGTCGCTCTCCTTCCTGTCTCGGTACCGATGCACTACGGCCCCGGCTGCTGCTCGCCAGCAACCGGGGCCGCGCTCGTCATGCCTGATCCGTCCTCAGGACCCCAGGCTCTGCTCACCGTCCTCGCCGACGTCCAGATCGGCCGCACGCTGGGCCACCTGGCGCTTGCGCTCGTCCAGGCTCGGGACGGGCTTGACCTCACGTCGCCGGGACTCCTGCTCCTGCAGCTCCAAGAGATCCAGGTTCAGGTCGCGCTGCGCCTCACGGGCCGGAACCGGGGGAGCGAACGGCTCCTCCTCCTCAGCCGTCTGCAACGCTGCCGCCACGCGCTCCCGGTAGAGGTTCTCCGTGGTGCCCTCGGTGCTCGCGCGCTCAGTCTGGTACTGCTCCCGTTCGGTGGCGATTTCCGCCTCGATCTGCTGCAGACGCGCGCTCATGCCGTCAGCGACCGGCGCTGCCTCAGGCACGGGCGCTCCGACGACCTGCTTGACCTCGGTATCCAGGCCCAGCTCGTCCTCGGTGAACAGCGAGTTGATCGCATCCGAACGTGCCTTCAGCCCGCGTGCATCGACCACGGCCTCAGCCCGCGGTACGCCGTCCTTGGAGTGGTTGGCGAAGTAGCCCGCGAGGTCGTAGCCGCTGGACTCGAGATCGATCTCCAGGCCCCCGATGTCGTGGATCTGGGTGAAGACCACGGGCACATCACCTTCGGTCTGCGCCCCCGACGCAGCGAGGACAAGCATGTCCGCCGTGGCCGGCAGCTCCCACTCGATCCCGGTGACCTGCTCGGGCACTGCGAAGCCGCTCGTGAAGTAGCCCTTGCCGGCGAGCACGACCAGCTGCTGGTCATCGAACTCGTAGAAGGCGTCTACCTTCTCGCCCTGGCCGGGGGAGTAGGTCACCTGCGAGATGCCGAACGGCAGGGCTTTGGCCGGGGTGACCGAGCGCAGCTCGCCCGTCATGTGCAGATAGGGGCGGTAGTTCTCCTCCTTGCCCCGGTGCTTGAGGTCGAGCGATTCGACCATGACGCCGAGCTCGGCGGTCACCCCCTCCAGCCGGTACGTCTCCACTCCCCGTTCACGCAGGACACGGTGGGCCCATACGTCGTTCATCGTCAGTCCTGCGGTGCGCATCACTTGCTCCTCTTGCGGTTGGTCTTGCTCTGGTTGGTGGTCCTGGTCGTGGACTTCGGTGTGACGTCGGCCCCGGTCGCCTCGCCCCGGGCGTCCCGGATCTTCGCGATCATCCGCGTTGCCCAGCGCCACATGCCGCGCATCACGACGATCTCGACCGCGGCGAGCAGCGCGACCAGGAAAAGGAGCGGCATCAGCCACATGGCGATGGTTCCGTCCGCACTGAGCGCACCCCGGGATGCGCCCGACCGCTGGTGCAGCCATGCGCCCAGCAGCGGGATGATGACCACGGCCGTGATGAACGCCAGCAGGTAGTCGGCGAGAAGGACGATGACCCGGAAGAGCCCCGCCCACACCACGACGGAGAACCTGCCGGCCTCCTTCTTCGGGGCCAGACGCCGCCATCCGGTGCGCAGCTTCGAGTCCTTCTGCTCCTTCACGGGCTTCGCCGTGGTCTTCTTCGCTGTCGCGGCCTTGCTCGTCGGGGCAGTCGTCTCGGTCTTCTCCAGGGCCTGGGTCGACATGTTCGTGTCCTTACCTCTCGTCGGGGTCTTCTGGGATGCGTGCTGAAGCGGTGGGCGCTTTGCTCACCCGGTCGGTTTGGGGGAGGGCTGTTCCTCGCTGGCGGCAGCGGAGGCCCGATAGGCGTCCAGCGACGTCACCGTGCCGTCGTGAGAGGTGGAGTAAGTGAAGACCAGGAACTCGCTCTTGGCAGCGCTGTTCTGATCCGGTCCGAAGCGGACTGGATCGAGCCGGGCCACCCCCGTGTAGGAGTAGTTCAGGCCCTGCACCCGACTCACACCGATGTCCAGATCAGCGAGCGTGTACGTCGTCCCAGCGCCCTTCGTGGCTCCGATCGCCGTCATCCAATCCGGTACGAACTCGGTGAGCACCCGGGACTTGTGGTCGAGGAAGTCGTAGCGCGCGTCGAGCAGTACCTGCTGCTCCTTGACGGTCCGGGTTGACGTCGAGCTGTCGGTGAGACTGAGCAGGAGGGACCGGCCCGTCGCCCTGTCACGGTTCACTCGCTCGATGTCCATGCCCGGCAGCTGAACCAGCAGCGCTGTGTGCTGTGTTGCGAGCTTGGCCTGGGCGTCGCCGAGGTTTCTTTCGAGCTTCTGAACAACCGCATCGGCCTGGGTGTCCGACGCGGCCGGGCCGTCGCTGAGCAGGCTGGCTCCGAGCGTGACCACCGAGAGCGCGAGCAGCGCCCCAGTACCGCCGAGCAGGATCTTCCCGGCGTGCTGGCGCAGCTTGTCCTCGATCTCCTCGTTCACGGTGCCTTCACCTCCTGCTTCAGGGCCTCGCCGGTGGCCGTCGTGCCGGTCTGGATGTTCACGAACGCCTTGCGGACCAGGTCGTAGTCGGCGCGGGCCCAGGCCAGCACCGCCGGCTTCTCGCCCGCACCGGTCCTGGTCTCCATCGCCAGCCAGGTCGCCGTGATGGTGCTGTCGTCGTTGACCAGGTAGGGCACCTGGGCGACCCACTCAAAGCCGGAGTTGAAGCTCATCGGGATCCCGACGCCGGCTGCCACGTCCTTGTCACTGGCGAGCAGGTACCACGGTCCGAGGTTCGCCTGGTGCACCGAGGGGGCGAAGTAGGGGATGAGGTTGCGCAGTGTCGACTGAGACGTCGCCGTGTCGAGCGTGCCGCCGTCTGCTGCCACGCTGGGCGTCAGGTAGCGGTAGTTGTTCTGCAGCTTTGCGACCTGACCAGCCGCCGCCAGGGCCGCGGTCAGACCACGCTCGGCGTCGTCGGCCTTCGGCAGCGTCGCCGTCTTCGCCTCGGTGATCCTGATCTGCTCCTGCAGAGAGGAGATCTCCGGCGCAGCCGTATAGCTCACCGCGCTCTGACCGCCGGAGAACCCCGCGGAGAGTACGAAGCACAGCAGTGCGCCCACACCCATGCTCACGCCGGCCACGAGGGTGCGCTTGTGCAGGCCGCCCGCGGGCTCCGTCTGCTCAGGAGTGTCCGCGCCCTCCTGCGAGGACGCGGACGTCGCGACGAAGCGCGTCTTGCGCACTGCGCTCCCACCCGACTCATCGGTCTGTGTCGACGCCATTGGTCCTCAACTCGCTGTTTCACTTGAATATCAGTGCAACTCTATCAATGGGGCGAGTCGAAAGGGAGTCTTGGTTATCCGGAATAGCGAGTCTCGCCACTCGCCGGGACGCCGGAGAGATTCGAGACCTTGCCCTGGGCGTCGACAGTGACGAAGAGCAGCGCGCGCCGGTGCGCCGTGACACTGGCTTTGCTCGACTTGCTCTGGGTCACTGCGTCGGAGGTGACCTCGACGTCGGCCAGGACGGCGTAGGTGTAGACGCCCGCCTTGACGTCGACGACTTCGATGTCCGGATCCGCGCCGAGGGCCGAGTTCAGGCCGACCGTGTCGATGTAGTAGTAACGCCGCCCCTGGGAGTCCTCGTTGAACCTCGACGAAGGCATGAACGACTTCAGGAACGTCTTGTTCTCGGTGAGGCCGAACCGGCTCTTCAGGCTCTCGCGCGCCGCCTCGTAGCTTTGTCCCGAGTCCCACGTGAAGGCCATCGAGAGCAGCGACCTGATGCGCTCACCGTTGGTGCTCAGCCGGTTCTGGCTGACGCCCAGGGCCGCCATAACGTCCGCGTTCACCTGCTCGGCGTTCTTCTTCTGGACGCCTGCCAGATGTCCCTCGACATCGTTGATCTGGGCTTCCTGCTCAGCCAGGGCCGCGTGCTGGCTGCTCCAGGTCACACCGGCAGCCGTCGCGACGACCGTGAGGGCCGCTGCCGTCACCAGGACCGAGAGATTGCGCCGGAAGAATCCCCGCCGCGTGGGTGCTGCCGTCTGCTCCGTCATCGCTTCCCGCCCTTCTTCTGTGTGCCCGTGCCGCTGAGTTCAGGGGCTCCGGACCCGGCCGGCATCTTGATCGCGGGGTTCTCGTACTGAGACCCGGCAGCGGTCACCACGAGCGCCAAGTGGTCGAAGGCCCTTGTCGTGCCGTTGCGCACGTAGCGCGCGCTCGCCCAGGCGAGCACCTCGCTGCTCTTCGTGTCCCGGCACAGCCAGACGACCTTTGCCTCGTTCGTCGCGCCCGAGCCGTCCTTCACGCTCAGATCGGGCATCACCGTCTCGACCTTCCACGCATACGTGCTCGGGGCAGCTGCGTTCTGGCCGGCGTAGCGGATGTACCAGGCGTGGCGCGGATCGATCTCTGTGGTCGCATCGAACGGCGTCAGCGACGAGGTGCCGTATGCCTCCTTGTCATTGACCAGGAAGGAGTCCTTGCCGAACAGCGGCGCCATGTCTCGGCGGTGCTTGATGATCTCCAGCGTGGCCTGGTTCGGAGCTCCGTTGTTCGGGCTGGGCTGGACGCTGGCCTGGTGGTACAACGTGGCGAAGGTCTGCTCCCCGGTCGCGACCTTCTTCGCATCGGTGGCTGCCGCCTCGGTGAGCTTGGACAACTGCGCGCCGGCGTCCGCCTTCACGGGCGTGGACCGGGCATCGTCCAGTTGCCCCTTGAGCTGGACGATCTGGGCCTCGTTGTCCGCCGTGCTTGCCTTGAAGCTCTCGCTGGCCACGCCTGTGGCGACGACCAGGGCGAGGATCCCGGCCCCCATCACTGCGGTCACGCTGCGTCGGATCAGGCGCGCGTTGTCCTCCGGGCTGCGTGTCTGGACACGTTCGCGCTGGCGCGTCGTCCAGCTCGCGAAGCGCTCTTCGAGCTCAGCTCCGGTGACCTTCTTGCGTGTCTTCGGTGCCGCGGGCTTCTCCTCGGGCATCGACCCGGTCTTCTGCTCGGGGCCCGTGCTCTCGGACTCGTCATGGGCTGTCGTCACGGAACGAACTCCTCACTCCACGTTGCTCTCATAACGACTCAAGTCTATCTATAAAGGCATTCGAGATCGACTCTGAATCTATTCGATAAGGGCTCCGAAAAGCGAAGTCGGCACGCAGGGCCTGCACCGGACTTGAAGAAGCCGGTGCCCGGATCGCCCGGCACCGGCTTCTCGCTCCCAGATCAGATACAGCGCATCAGACCGTCTTGATCTTGTCGGAGGGGAGCATCGAATCCGACATGTCCACGAACTTCCAGCCCTCGGCCGCCATTCGCGCCGCGCTGTCGACGCGAACCCGGCCCATGTAAGCGCAGTAGCCGGCCTCGCCGAGGATGACCTTGTCGCCCTGGATGCCGAGCACCACGAGAGTGTGGCCGGCGGGGGTGCTGCCCGGGGCGGAGCCCACCGAGTAGGCCGTCGGAGTCGAGGACATTTGCTTGCCGGTCACCCTCGCAATCGTGTACGCCGTCTCCTTGCCGTCACCGGCCGGGTAGGTCTGGAACGTCGTGTACTTGTTCACGAAGTAGGTCGAGAATGATGTGCAGTTCTGCGCGTGATTGCTCCCGCACGAGCCAGGACCACCTTGGTCGCCGTAGCGGTCGTCGAGGAACTTGTCACCCTCCTTGTTGAAGAGGTCGACGAGGGCCTGAGCCTCTTCCTGGGTCATCCCGCCGTCCTTCAATGAGATAGAAGTACCGCCCTTGGTACTGCAGTTGCCCAGGATCGTGTTGATGCCGTTGACGATGTTCTCGATGATCCCGCCGACTATGTTCTTGACGCCGTCCACGATCGAGTTGTCGACCGACCAGCCGCTCATCCTGCCGAACCACATCTCGGCGTTGTCGCCTCGTGCGGTGAGCCCGGCCGCGCCGTCAGACGAACGCTCCCAGTTCTCGTGGAAGTGCAGCGCGGCCGCACGCGGGGAGCCCTGCGACGTCTTGAGCATGTCCTTGAAGACCGTGACATCGCCCGGATTGTCCCCGTCGACGATGAAGGCCAGCTGGGTCTTGATCGTGAACCAGTCGATGCCCTTGCTCTCCGCGTACTGGCGCAGCAGCGTGTTGCGGCCGAACGTCCACTGCCCGAGACCGATGCCGTTGTCCGTGTTCTGTGCGGCGCTGGCCTTCTCGGCGGTCATGGCATACGTCCCCGTGGGGAAGTTCTGCACGCTCGTCGGGTCGATTCCGGACTCCTGCGACCAGTTGCCGAGGATGCCCGCGATGTTCTCCTTCGGCATCCCCCAGCTGCTGAGCACCGAGTAGATCTCCTTGGCGTTCTTCTCCACGCCCGCCGGGACGGTGGCCCCGGAACCGTTGCCGACGCTACCCGCGTTGACGACGCACGCCGTCCCGTTCGCGTTGATGCTGCCCTCGGTCAGCGCCGTCGAGTTGAGGACGCCGGTCAAGACCGTGCCCAGCAGGGCCACGGTGGCGGTCACCGCGACCGCACCCGACATCGCTGCCGCTACAGGGATCATCGTCGCCGTGACGGTGACGCCCAGGACCGCGCCCGCCCCCTTGGCTATAAGGCTGCCGATCGCCATGAACGGCGCAGCGATCGCATGACCAACCGCCTTGGCGATGTTGACGACGAGCGTCCACAGCAGCTTCCCTGCGTTGACAGCCATCGCCATGGCGGCGAAGAACATGGACTTCAACCAGTTCAGCAAGGCCATGGCCATGACCACGCCCATGGCCGGCGGAGCAGCAGCCGCGCCACTGCCGACGGCGACGCCCTTGGCCGCCTTCGAGCCCAGGCCCTCGTCGTCTTTCGACGCACCGCGCTCGTAGCCCGTGCCGCCGGCACCCAGCTCGCGCTGGTCAGCCGGCTTGGCGTCCGGGCTGCCGCCGGTGACCTTGGACACGCCCTTGACCGCGTCCTGGGCTCCCTCGACGCCGACGTTCTTCGCTGCGCCAACGGCGGCTCCCGGAAGCCCGCCAGCCTGTGCGCCGGCCACGGCACCGGAGACGGCAGCTCCTGCGTAACGCCCGGCGTTACGGCGGGTCGCGCTGCTGCCGTCTCCCTCGATGGCCTTCTGGGCCGCGCCTCCGGCCATGTTCCCGGCGACACCGTTCATGCCCTGCT
The DNA here is from genome assembly GCF_044754145.1 of Streptomyces sp. NPDC093149. Classification (NCBI taxonomy): domain Bacteria; kingdom Bacillati; phylum Actinomycetota; class Actinomycetes; order Kitasatosporales; family Streptomycetaceae; genus Streptomyces; species Streptomyces sp. NPDC093149. The sequence goes on along the minus strand of NZ_JBIVON010000014.1, from coordinate 122,693 downwards.
TGATCTTCGACCCGGCATTCGCGGCACCGGCCGCCTTGCCTGCGGTCTCTGCGGTGTCTGCCGCGTCCGGCATCTTCGGCGCGGCCTCCGGCATCCTCGGCGCAGTGTTCGCCGCGCCAGAAGGACCAGAAGAATCAGCTCCCGGCCCCGGGAGCTGCTTGGGCACGCTGGCCTTGCCCTCGGGAGGCTTCTCGATGCCCTCCTCGGGGCCGAGGCTCTTGGTCCCGCGACCTTGCCGGGGCACCCCCTGACTCACCGACGTGCTCGGCTGGTCCTTCGGCGTCCCCTTCCTGGGACTCCGATTCGGCTTGTCGGTGGCCATGTCGTTTTTCCTTTCCAGCTCAATGCCAGGTAGCGGGATGCTTCACTTCCTCGCCGCACTTAATGGAGAGTGGTGAGGAAGTCCTTGTCGTCGCGAATGGTGTTGTTGGACTGCACGTCCCGCAGACTCACGTCCAGTCGGAGCAGGTCGAGCGACAGATCAGACTCGTACTGCGACTTGTTCCGGGAGTAGTTCTGATACGCCTGTGAAAGATTGTTCATGATGTTCATGAGAGGGCGCATCGTCACGTCAGAGGACTGGTAGTCCTTGGTGAGGCTGGTGCCGTCCGAGAGGATCCACTGCATGTCCGAGATCTGCTGGCTCGTCGGATCCGAGCCCTCGTCACGCTTCTTGGTGAAGAACTGGGCGTAGCTCTGACCGGCCGGCACCAGGGCGTCGAGGTAACCGTCGTAGACGTTGCCTGCACGCCAGTTGAGGTCGAAGCCGCCCGTGACGACGCGCTTGGTCTGCAGCGCCAGCGTCGAGACGCCGTCCTTGGCCTCGGTAGCGGAGACGCCCGTGATCTTGTCGGTGGCAATCGAGACCGGAACGGCCGGCGGACGCAGGAACAGGCCGTCGATCTTCGTCGTCTGCAGGTCGGACGTGTACGAATGAATCTGCGTCAGATTCGTGCGCATCTCGACGAGCTTCTGGTCCAGGGCATCCCTGGCCTCGGCCTCCATCTCCTTGAGCGCGACCTCGTAGTAGGCCTGCGCAGGGTCGAAGGTCAGAGCGTCGAGCGCCGCGATCTTCTGGACCCCGGATGCGCCGGGGTTGAAGAAGACCCGCCACTGGTCGTACTTGGAGAAGGTCTCGTCGCCGGCCAGCTTGCCGCTGCTCTGCGCCTGCTCCGCTCCGGGCGTGGTGAGTTCGGCATTCGCACGGACCGTCAGGTTCAACACCTGGCGGTCGAAGGGCCGGTCGGCGTTCAGGAGGACCCCGACGTGGCCGGTCGAGCCGAAGGCGTAGAAGGAGCCCTTGATCCCGCTGGTGCTGACCGGCTCGCTGTTCAGCGAGGTGTCCGATCCGAGCAGGAACGCCCTGTAGTCCGCGGCGTTGTACGAGATCTGAGCGGTCGGACTGAAGTGCATCATCACGAGCGCCTTGTTGCCGTTCTCGTTGGTGTAGATCCCGTCGACGGTGCCGTCGAGATTCGTCTTCGACGTCTTGAAGTCGCTGGTATACAGCGCCGTCTGCGACAGCGAGTCACGCTCCGCCTGGTACGCCGAGGCCCCCGATGCGCTGATCACGATCGAGCCCGTGACCGCGAAGATGCCGAAGAACACCCCAAAACGCTCGATCGCGTGGTGCGAGTCGAGCTTGCACTTCCTGCTGAAGGCCAGTGCCTTGTCCTTGATCCCCATGTTCTGCTCTCTTTCGTGCCTGCACCGTGCTGCGGGCCCGGATATGGCGAACCGGGCCGGAGGAGGCCTTGCACCTCAACCGACCCGGTTCGCTCGACGCCTCTGTCCCCGGTCGTGTGCACGGTCTGTGACGGCCCCTTACTTGGAAGGGCCGCTCAGGAACCCACTGAACTGCTCAGCGGTCTGGACGATCACCGTGCCGCCGCCGAGGTCCGTGATGGTCTGCTGGCCGCCGGAACCGACCGTCGAGATCAGCGACCACCCGCCGGTGCCCAGGGCTCCGCCGACGAGAATGAGGAGCGCGATCGTGCCCCAGCCCTGCTGCTGACCCGCGGACTGCGGGTTGGCCATCAGCTTCTTGATCAGGAGCACACCGCCCCAGACCAGGCCGACAGCACCGACCAGCATGAGCAGAAGACCGCCCCAGTGCTGGATCTGGGACTTGGCGTTCTGCAGGAAGCTGGTCAGGTCCCAGGCTGCACTCGGCAGGGAGGCCTGTGTGAGGACGGCTGCCTCGTAGATCTTCGTCACGGTTCTTTCCTCTCGCCTTTCGAATCATTCGATGGCATGACAGTGAGTCACAAGGCGACAAGCACAGCCCATCCACCAGATCGGGCAGTGATAGAAGCCGGAGTGGTCGGTGGGCATGCTGTCAGCTCCCCCGCTGGCTCGTATACGTGCGCATCAGCAATGGTCAATCTACCTCATTCGAATGGCGGATCGCAGAGGCGCAAAGAAAGATCTATTGGTAAAGAGTCGAAAGGGACTCGAAAACGAGGTGAGTCGGCATCGCGGCGCGCGACCGCAGGGCCGTGGTGGACGCCTGTGGAATCCGCAGTGCGAGATGTGTAATGTGCCGCTCCAGCACCGCTGCGACGCCGGCCTGCTCGATCTCGAGGCGGGCCACCCTCACGCACCCTGTCGATCGCGATCTCGACCAGGAAGTACCAAACCGCCATGAACCCACTGCCCGGGGACCTTTTCGCCCGCCGACTTCGTCAAGAACGCGAACGCCTCGGCATCAGCCAGGCAGAGCTAGCACGCCGTATGGCCGCACTGCTCGGCACGAACGTCGACTCCACCGCCATCACACGCATCGAGCAGCAGACCCGCGCGGTCCGGCTCGATGAGGCCGTCGCCGCCGCCCGGGCGCTCGACGTGCCACTGATCCTCCTGATCAGTGAAGATCCCGCCGCCGAGTGCGTAGCCCAGCTGCAGCAGTACCGCGCCGAGCTCGTACTGGCCCGATGTGAATGGGAGAAGAACGGCCTCGAGATCCAGCGCCTCACCCGGGCCGTCGAGGTCCTCACCAGCGACATGGAAGCCCTCCCCAGCGACGACTCGTCTCCGGCCTCACTTGACCCGGGGCTCCGGGAGGCAATCGACGCCCGGGTTCCCGCTGAGGGCAAACCCTTCGGTGACGGGCCCGCCACACACCAGGGCACATGACAACCTCACAGGCTGGCGGGAAGCCGGGACCCCGGTCCTGCGCGTGCTCCGCGTCGCTCTTCTGACAGGAGCTCCTGCTTCGGGATCAGCGGCCCGCCACGCCGCCAGCCCAAGAAGCAGAGGCCCCCGACCGGAGTTCCCCGGTCGGGGGCCTCTGCTTCTTGGGTGAGGGGCTGAGCTGCACTCGGCCTGAGGAAGAGACCGGACTCTCCTCTGGGGCCGACGGGCTCAATACGCGCGCCGCCCGGATCCCCGAAGGGCTCGGGTAGGGTCCTGCCCATGGGTTACGACTGGGAGAACATCCTCGGCGCTAGCGGGGCTGGAATTGAAGAGGCCTACGACGCCGCCGTATCCACTGTCATCTATGACCAGGATCCCGGTGACGACGAACTGGCTCTTCCCTTCGACGAAGAGTAGACCGCGCCAGCCAGACACACCCTCACGGGCTGCCTCACGCAGCGGGTTTGAACCGTGTACCGGACGACTTGGTCCGGTCGCTGCCAGCAGGACGCGCGCTGGCCTTGCGGCGGCGGGCCTTGGCCAGGTCCGACGGTCTGGCCCTCTCGCGATTCATCTCCTGTATCTCACGGCAGTCCTGAAGGCTGAACCGCAGGAACTTGCCGAAGCGGTGGTGAGGGAAGCCGCTGTGGTTGGCCCCATCCCTGAGCCACCTCTCGCCGCAGCCGATGGCGCGGGCCGCTTCCTCTGGAGAGAGCATCACTTCGCCCTGCTCAAGGGCCTTCTTGGCCGCTTCGACGATGGCCTCCCGATCGGCATGAGTGTGGTTGGTTTCCGAGCTGGTCATGGCACCTCCTCTGCCGAGGACTGTCTGGAAACTTCGAGGGGATTCGGCTGTGGCTGATCCCCCGGCCGAGCGTTCGCGCGCGATCCGGAAACGCTGGCATCGCCGCCTCGCTCGGCTGGGGGCAGCCAGGCATGAAGGCAATGTACGTCATCCGACTCGCAGAAACTAGCAATATCGTCACCAAGGCTTGAATGAAATCGCAGATTCTGCACGGTTTTTGTGTGCCCTAACTGTCAGTATGCGCGTGGCCCGACCTGGATCATGAGGGTTCCTGGATGTTTCTGTGAGTCCCTGGGAGGATGTGCCCATGCCCTCGCCTGCAGATGAGACCGCGCTCCAGACGCTCGCCGACGCTGTCCGGCAACGCCGAGTCCAGCTGGACTTGAAAAAGATCGATGTCGCCAACGATGCCGAGATCGCCATCAACACCTACATGAAGATCGAAAACGGCCAGTCCGTCCGCGACGTCACCTACGGGAAGATCGAAAGCGCGCTCGGATGGGCACCAGGTTCCTGTCAGGAGGTGCTGTGCGGCGGCCAGCCGACCATTGCTGAACGCCTCACAGACGAAGCCGTGGTCTCACCTCTCACCAGCGCACAGCTGGAAGCCGACGTGGAACAGGCTGTCGTCAACGCCGCCATCGCCGTGACGGACAATCTCAGTGCCTCCGAGATCCGCAAGCTGAAGCATGCGGTGATCGAAGAGCTGCGCCAAGCCGGTCACCTCCCCAAGGGCAACAGCTGACGGGGCCGGCACTGATGGACCGGTGTAGATCCCCACCCTGCGAGAACTCGCCTTCGGCTCCGCCGCATTCAACCCCAACCCCTGACATGCCAGGCCATGAGTGGGTGAAGAACGCGCCTGCCATGGCCATCGAACCAAAGACCAGGAGGCCTCATGCCCTACATCGAATGGCGCGGCGATAAATGCCGAGTCAAGTGGTGGGCGGGTGAGTACCTGCCCAACGGCCGCAAGAAGTATGAGTCGGAGTCCGGCTTCGACGACGAAGAAACGGCCCGCAACTACGGCCTCGACCGTGAATACGAAGTACGCCATGGCACCGCGGTCAAGTCGAAAGACGGCAAGGCCCTCATGTCGGACTACTGTTGGGACTGGTTTGACGCACAGGACCTGCGGCCGTCGTCAATGCGGTCCTACAAGGCCATCATCAACAGGAGGATCGAGCCTTATTGGGGAAGCCGGGCCGTCGGCGACATCACTGCATTCGAGTACGAAGCGTGGAGGAGAGCCCTGCGCGCGTCCGCCGACAACGGAGAGATTTCGGCCAGATACGTCATAGACATTCTCATGGTCTTTGGTGCCATGATGGATGACTCGGTGACCCGCTACCACCTCCGCACGACGTCACCAGTCGTGAAAGAGAAACGAGGCCGCGGCAAGTACAAGAAGAAGATACGTGTGCCGAAGCGCCCCATGGAGATGATCACGCTCCATCGGCTCGCGGCTAACGCGTACCAGGTCTGGGGGTACACCGGCTGGACGTACATCTGGACCGCAGCGTTCACCGGTATGCGGCCGAAGGAGATGTGGGGGCTGCAGCGGTGCTTCGCCTCACCGAACTGGCCGGCCTCGGACCCGTTCGAGGTGGACGACGTGAGACGTGAACCGGACCTGGATCGGTACACGAAGATGCCGGCGCTCCGGGTGCAGTACCAGCATCAGTGGGTTGATGGGGAACGAACGCTGGTGGAGCCGAAATACGAATCGTGGCGGACGTTGGTCGTGCCGCCGTTTCTGCATGAGATGCACACGGCACTGCTGGCGTCGCATGATGCTCAGTGGGTGTTCCGGGCTTACAGCGGGGGGCCGCTGCTCGGAACGCAATTCGAGCAGACGTATTGGTATCCGATCCGGGACGGGAGTCCGGCACGCCAGGGGCAATATGCGCGGCCGGAGATCCCTGCGGTGCCGGAAATGGTGAAGAAACGGATCTATCTCCTGAGGCACGGCCACAAGGAGTGGCTCGACGAGGACGGGCACCCGCGGGTGGCGGTCGAGACTCGCATGGGACACGAGCTCGGGGGAGTGGAAGGCGTGTACGCGAACGTGACACCGGCGATGGAATCACGGATCGCAGAATCGTTGCAGGAGCGTTGGGAGAAGTTCGTGGGGGAGGGGGATGTATGGCTGCCGCCGTTTCCCAGTCCTCTCCCAGTTGATCACTCGATTCGCGTACCAGGCCAGGTCAGGGCAGGTGTCACCCGAGATGTAGATTCATCGCCATGAGCAATCTCGATCGCCAGGCCGCACTCTCCGTCTGCGGAGGACGGGGTTTCGTCGTCGCCGAGCCCGTACGGGAACTCCTCACCCCGCGCCACGTCCAGCTGGGTGAGTCCACCGAGGTCCGCAGGCTGCTGCCCAACCTGGGCCGCAGGATGGTCGGCGCGTGGGCCTTCGTCGATCATTACGGGCCCGACGACATCGCCGGCGAACCAGGGATGCAGGTGCCGCCCCACCCGCACATGGGTCTGCAGACGGTCAGCTGGCTGCACGACGGCGAGGTCCTGCACCGGGACAGTCTCGGCAGCCTGCGGACGATCCGCCCGCGCGAGCTGGGACTGATGACGTCGGGCCGCGCCATCAGCCACTCCGAGGAGAGCCCGAAGTCCCATGCGAGGTATCTCCACGGCGCCCAGCTCTGGGTCGCCCTGCCGGAGGCCCACCGGCACGTCGAACCGCACTTCCAGCACCACACCGAACTGCCGACCGTCACCGCGCCCGGCCTCACCGCGACCCTGATCCTGGGTGGACTCGACGGCGCCACTTCGCCCGGCACCGCCTACACCCCGATCGTCGGCGCCGACGTGTCCCTGTCCGCCGGTGCCGAGGCCCGCCTGCCGCTCGATGCGGACTTCGAGTACGCGGTGCTCTCGATGTCCGGCCAGGCCGAGGTCGACGGCGTACCCGTGCTGCCCGGCTCCATGCTCTACCTCGGTTGCGGGCGCTCCGAACTTCCCTTGCGCGCGGACACCGACGCGGGTCTCATGCTGCTCGGCGGCGAGCCCTTCGAGGAGGAGATCGTGATGTGGTGGAACTTCATCGGGCGCTCCCACGAGGAAATCGAGGAGGCGCGGAGGGGCTGGATGTCGACCACCCGCTTTGGCGAGGTGAAGGGCTACGACGGTGACCGACTGATCGCCCCCGAACTGCCGCCTGTTGCCCTGAAACCGCGAGGTCGGGTGCGCTGACCTGGTGTGATGCGTTCGCTCCGCTCTTCTGTCGTGTGCCCTTGCTGCGTCCCCTCGCCGGTACGGCGAGGAGACGCGGTTGCGCCTGGCGCGGGTCGGCTTCTCGGGTGGTTGGTACGTGCAGGTGCTGGCGCCTGTGATCAGGTCTGATCGGACACTTGCTGACCCTGCTGACAAGTAATCTGACGGGGCCAGGCCCGCAATCTCCTGGTCGCCCGGCCTGGGGTGACACACGGCCGGTCCTGGTCGCACTTGTCTGCCAAGGGCGCCCGGTGCTGCCGCTGGCCGCGTTCGGGCACCATGTGTTCGTCAGAGCGACTGTTCTGCCGCGTCGATGACTGTTCGGCTGTTCCCACGCCACCACAGACCGAGCCGGGCCGACCGTAGTCCTTCGTCGCCGTGCTCACCCCTGACGGGCCCTCGCGGACACAAGTTCCTGGACGCGAGCCGGACTGGTCCAGGTGGCGCGAGGTACGCGAGGCTGGTCCGCGACCGCGTCGGCAGTGGAGGCGGTGGCGACGGCGCCGCCGAGCAGCAGCGTGCCGGTGCCGGGTGTCGCGAGCCGGTGGACCTTTCCGGTCGCAGCTCCAGTGATCAGTGGGCGCAGATGTGGGGGGCCGCGGCGCCCGCGGCCGGGGGCTCGCTCGCGGCGGCGGCACGCGCCACATCGGCCAGCAGGCGCAGGCGTTCCCCGCGGTCCAGGTAGCGGCCCGCGACCAGGACGGAATCGATCCGCCGCGTATGACGGATGTGGGTGCGCGGGTCCGCGTCCAGGACCAGCAGGTCGGCGCGGTCGGTGGGCAGGCCGAGCATCCGGGCGGGCGCGGTGGTCGCGGCGTGGAGGACGTCCCGGGTGGGCAGTCCGGCCTCGGCGAGCAGCTCCAGCTCGTGATGGAGGGAGAAGCCGGGGACCGCGTAGCCGGTGCCGGTGTCGGTGCCCGCGAGCAACTGCACGCCGGACCGGTGGAGTTCGGCGACGAGGCGCAGCCGGTGCTCGTAGATCCGGTGGATCCTGGCGGTGTCCTGCGCGGTGCGGCCGGCGGTGAGAGCGGACCAGACGGTGGGCCAGTAGCCGGTCATCCATTCGGGTAGATACTTGAACTCCGTTGATTCGGAGGAGAGTTGGTCGGTCCGCTCCAGGGAATGGTGGACGGTGAGGGTCGGTGTGACGCGGGTGCCGTTGGCGGCGAGCCGGTCGAAGAGGGCGCGGGTACGGCCGACGTCGTAGGTCCGCACCGCCTGCCACTCCACAGCGTGCACCTGTCGGAACCAGCTCGCGTAGCGCTCGAAGCTGGTGTGCAGGGTGGGGTCGATACGGACCTTCGCCATGGCCCGCCTGATCTCGGACTCCCGGGCGGAGGTGGCGAGGAGCAGGGCGTGGAGGTGCTCGATGGACTGCTGCCCGGCGTCGCTCGCGCGGGCGATGGGCAGGGTGTCGGGGCAGTGGCCCGCGTGGCGCAGGCCCTGGCGGCGGGACTCGTCGGCGATCGCCTCGTACGCCTCGGGTGTGAGCCGTGAGTACACCTTGACGAAGTCGGCGCCGCTTGCTTTCGCCTCCCGTACCGCGCGGCGTGCGGACGGGGCGTCGGTGACCTCTACGACTCGCTGACCGGTGTCATTGGCCCAGATCGAGGGGCCTCCGTCGATGATCGAGCCGGCGATCAACCAGCGCGGGCCGAGGAGTTCGCCCGCGCGGACCTTGTCGCGCCACTCGTGGTGGACGGGTCCGCCCCACATCTCGCGGACCGCGGTCACGCCGTTGAGCGGGAACAGGGGCGGCAGCACGCTCTCGGGCCCGTCGTTGTGGACATGGGCCTCGACGAGGCCGCCCGGGACGATGTACTTGCCGGTCAGGTCGTACGTCGTCGCCCCGCGCGGGACCGGGACCTCGGCCGAACGGCCGGTACGGGTGATGCGGCCGTCGCGGATGAGGACGGTGTGGTCGGGGCCCGCGCCGAGGACGGTGGCGTGGGTGAGGGCGATGGTGCTGCCGGGGCGCTGACCGGGCGCGGGCGTTGCGCGGTCCGGGGCCGCGCGGGGGACGGCCGCCGCGGTCGGGGCGGCGGACAGGAGGGCGCCGCCGGTCAGGGCGGCCGAGGTGGCGAGGGCTTCGCGTCGAGTGGACATGGCACCACTCTGGTCCGGGACGGATCCTCGATCACTGGCCCCAGGCCGTGAGTTGGGGGTGTCGGTGGCAACACCATGGGGAGTGGCACTACCACGGGCCAGGTCGGGTCCCGGATGGACAACCGGGTGCTCGATGTCATCGACGAGACACGCCGGGGCGGCCCACCCCACTCCACCTCTGGCGTCGGCCCGGGTGCCGGGACCGGTCCCACCGAGTCCGGCGCTCAGTTCCTCGCTGCCGGTCTCGGGCCGTGGTCGGGGCGGGCCGGGCCGCCGGCTTCACGCACCGGATACCGATGGCTCGATACGGGACCAGTGACGCCTGTCCTCCGATCCTCTGACGAGGGCCACGCCGGCGCCGCACTGGCGTCCGGCCGTATCAGACGTGAGTGAGGAGACGCTCCAGCGGCCGGGGAACGCGATCGAGGGGCAGGTGTGCGACCAGCGCCTGCGCGTAGAGCGCCTTGCGACCGCTGTGCGTCCCCATGAAACGCCGCAGCTGGTGTTCCACGGGCCGCTCCCGTTGTGCCGGCTGGCCCTGGAAGGTGTGGAAGGGACGCATCTCGCCTTGGGCCTCGATCACATCCTGCACGCCCTCGGCCCCGACAGCGCGGATCAGCTCGTCCTCCAGGTCGGCGACGCACACATGGAACCCGAGTGTTTCCAGTTCGGCGTGCGCGAGACCGGACCCGAGCCCGACCCGTTCAAGATGACGCCGGAAATGCCGCTCCTCACCGATGTCGCAGAGACCGGCCAACGGGAGGCCGAGCCCCGGAGGACCGCACACGTCCAGGAAACGCCCGATGTTCGTCGCACCTCCGAGCGGTACTACCGCCACGCCCTCTGCACCGAGGTCGCGCCCGTGGCGCGTGGCCAGTGCTTCGAGCGCGACCTGATCACTGGTCCCCTCGACGAGCACGATCGTCCGCACACCGCCGCCGGCCAGCTCCCGTGCCACTGCGGCGGCCGCACCCGCCTCCGCTCCGCCGGCCGCCCATGCGACCAGCGCCAGGCGGAAGTGCCTCAACTCGTCCACGAGACCTCGCTTTCCGACGCCATCCTGGCACGGTCGAGCGCGCGTACGCACGCACGTTTTCCAGGGGGCAGCGCCGGTTCTGCGCTCGCTCCACGAGCGGTCGGACCGGTCCCGGACGCTGATCGGCTCCAGCCACGTGCGGGCCGCTCGGCCGGGTCCAGAAGCGGAACGAGCCCGGTCGACCGTGCCCGACCGGGCAGCAGACGCGCCCTCGGTGATCCCCGTGGTCCGCAGCGGCTTCCTCGGCTCGCCTCGCATCCACCGACGCGAACGCGTCGTCACGGCCCTCGACGCCACGCCCTGCTGCGAAACAGCCAGGACATCACCGTCTCCGGCCTCGCCCGCGCAGCACGGGTCGAACACACCGTTCCCTACTGGTACTTCAGACGGTGACCTGCGGCTGTGCCGGGCTGAGGTAGTACACGGCGGTCTGTTCGGCGTGAAGGGCGAGCAGACCCTGCAACTCCTCCGCTGCGGCCTTGAGGAGGTGGCCGTCATCGGGGGCACGGAGGGTTTCGAGGACGAAGGCCATGTGTGTGGAGTCCTCGGTGACGCGGGTGCGGTGGGCGTCGCGATGGTTCCAGTGGCGGGTCAGGACGCCGTTGGTGTCCGCGTAGATGATCTCGCCGGGCTTGGGGTTCTCGACGGTGTCGGGTTCGCCGAGCGGGGTGAAGGATTCGGTGCCGTCCGCGTGGCGGATGTCGATGGCACCGGTGACGCGGTCCAGGTCGAAGGCGCCGGCCGGCAGGCCGTGCTGCACGGAGACGCCGTTGTAGGAGTCGACGGCCGGGTTGATGCGCGGAAGGGTTCCCTTCTTCGCGAAGCGGCGGCCGAGCGCGTCGACGCTGGGGCGGATGCGGCGGGGGTTGGTGCCGAAGGAGCGGTAGGCGGCGTGCCACGCCTCGATACGGGGGTCGGTCTCGTCGGCGGGCCGCCAGGTGCCGTCGGCGAGCTGCTGCTCCAGGTCTTCGAGGGCGGCGGCTGTCCGGGGCCAGGGTCCGTGGCCGCACACGCCGGCGGCGGTGACCAGGGCAATGAGGGTGTCGGGGAAGGCACCCGCGATGGCGGGGGCGAGGCGGAAGTCGGTCATGTGCGGGGTTCCGTTTCATGGGCGCGTGCGGGGTCGGGGTGAGGGTTTCCAGGGGGCGATGCGGTCCGGGCGGCGGCTGCCGGCGTGCGGCGGGGGCGACGAGGGCCTGGCCGCGTGGGGGAGGGGTGGGCTGCGGGCTCGCTCAGGTCAGGGCGAGGAGGCTGACGGCGAGCGCTGCGGTACCCAGGCCGACGATTTGGCCGCGGTGGATGCGTTCGGCGAGCACGCTGCGGGCGAGCAGGACCGTGCCGGCGGGGTAGAGGGCGGTGATCACGGCGACGACGGCCAGGTCCCCGCTGCGGGCGGCGAGCAGGAACAGCAGGTTCGCCACGGAGTCCAGCACACCGGCGGCTGCCGACATCGCGTAGGCGGGTCGCTCGGATCCGAGCTTGCTGAGCATCAGCCCTGCCGCGGCCAGGGTGACGGCCGAGGAGACCGCCCGGCCCACGATCAGCGGCGCCACCCCGCTGTCGGACGGCGCCTGGTGCAGAAAGATCAGCTGAAGGGCGATGGCGGCGCCCGCGCCGAGGGCCAGCAGGAGCGCGGTACGTGAAGGTCGCGCCGACCCGGTGCCGTTTCCGGCGCTGACCAGCACCACCGCCACGAGCGCGAGCGGGAGGCCCACCAGCCCGGCGGCGCCCAGGTGCTCGCCCTGCAGCAGACCCACACCGACGGGCAGCGCGGCGGACACCACGGCGGTCACGGGTGACAGCACGTTCATCGGGCCGATCGCCAGGGTGCGGTAGAGCAGGGTGAACGCGGCGGCCGAGGCGACCCCGGACGCGGCACCCCAGCCGAGAGCGCCGATGCTGAGCGAGGCGCCCAGGAGCGGCCACAGCAGCATCTCGACCGCGAGGCTGGCCGGGGCCGCGATCATCACGGTACGCAGCACATGAGTCCTGCGGGCGCCGAGGCCGCCGAGGAAGTCTGCGCACCCGTAAGCGAGTGAGCTGCCCAGGGCCAGCGTCAGAGCGATCACGGCACATCCCTTACCATTTCAGTGGAATGACTGAACCGTACAACGGATCGACCGGGTCGTGTCAACCGAACGACCGCACGGTGCATTCCAGTGGTCCACTCGCAAGGATGGTGATCGGATGGCCGAGACGGCCGCAGCCCTGCGGACGCTTGCGCACAACGTCAGGGCGGCCCGCACTCGCGCCGGCCTGTCACTGGACGAGCTCGGCCGACGCGCCCAGGTCAGCAAGGGCGCACTGGTGGGGCTGGAGAAAGCCCAGGGCAACCCCAACTTCGCCACCCTGGTCCGGCTGGCCGACACGCTCGGCCTCTCCGTGTCCGCGCTGATGGAAGGGCCGGCCGAAGGCCGCGTCCGCGTCGTGACCGCCGACGCCGTGGCCCCCTTGTGGACCGGGGTGCAGGGCGGCGAAGCCCGGCTGATGCTGACGACCTCGGGCCCGGCGCCGGTCGAGGTCTGGCGCTGGAGACTGGAGCCCGGCGAGGAGTACCCCAGTCACCCGCACCAAGCCGGAGTCACGGAAACCGTCAGCGTCACCTCCGGTCGGATGACCTTGGTCGTCGACGGCGCCGAGTACCCCGTCGAAGCCGGACAGACCGCCACCTTCGACGGCGATGCCCCCCATGCCTACCGCGGCTCCGGCACCGAGACCTGCCACCTGATCATGACGGTTCACCTGCCGCCCGGCCCTGCCTCCACGACCTGACCCGCGCAGCGCGGGCCGGATTGCCAACCCGAAGAAGTGGTGGGCGAGTTGCTCGGCCATGAACTTGTTGGCCGATTGGACAACAAGGTATTGTCCACCTTGCAAACAGGAGAGGGTCATGGTTGCCGGACGGCGAAGGCGTACACCTGAGCAGGCGCGGACGGAGATTCTGGACGCTGCCACCGACCTCATCGCGCGGCACGGGCCCGACGGTGTGGGGCTGCGCCGAGTCGCGGAGGCGGTCGGGGTCACGCACGGTCTGGTCACCCACTATTTCGGCACGTATCGGGCGCTGGTGCGGGCTGTTCTGGAGCGTGAGAACGAGCGCAAGCGAGAGCTCGTACGGGAGCGGATGCGGGCGGACGGGAGCGTGCCGTACGCGGACGGGATGACGAGGGTGCTCTTCGAGATCCTCGGGGACGAGCGGTATGTCCGGCTCTGGACGTGGTCCCAGCTGCATGACTGGGGCGTCGAGAAGGACCCGGACTCCGCGACCGATCTGTCCCGGCTGGTCGACGCGATCGAGGAGGGGGTCCGTACGGTCCTCCCCGGGCCCGAGGGGCCGGACCGGGCGCGGATCGAGATGGTCGTGCTTCTGGCCATGTCCGGCGCGTACGGCTACGCGCTCGGTCGGCGCTACTGGTTGACCGACCTCGGCCACGACCCCGAAGAGCCGGGGCGCGACGACGCCTACCGCACTGCCCTGTCCTCAGTGCTTGCCGCCTATCTCGGAGGGTTGACACCATGACGCCGCACGACCTCGACTTCCTGGCTTCGGACGATGAGCGCTACGAGGCCGAGGAGCGGCTGCGGGCCGCAGTGGAGAACGGCCGGCTGCCCCTGGAACAGCTTGCGCCCCGGCTGGACGAGGTGCACGCCTCGCGCACCCGGGGCGATCTGGAGGCCGCCTGCCGGGGTCTGCCGCGACCGGGCCCGCGGGACGCGCTCGTCGTGGACCGCCCGCCGACCTCCCGGCGTTTCGTGGCGGGGATCTTCGGCGGCTTCGAGCGCAGGGGCCAGTGGGTCGTGCCGTCCCGGATGACCCTCTGGTCGATGTGGGGCGGCGGCAAGCTGGATCTGTCCGAGGCACGCTTCAGCAGCCAGGACACGGAGATCCGGGCCGTCGCGCTGTGGGGTGGCACCAGGATCGTGGTTCCGGACGACATCGAGGTCGAGGTGAGGGGCCTCGGCCTGTTCGGCGTCTTCGACAAGCGCGCCGCGCGCAGGATCGGCAAGCCGGGCACACCGCGCGTCGTCATCAAGGGCCTGGCCCTCTTCGGTGCGGTCGTGACCCGTACGAAGAGGTAGGGCGTGTTCGGCGCCGGCTCGCTGGGGTCAGTGACGCGATGGGATGCGTGGAACTCGACTGTTGGAGCACGAGTGTGCGAGCTCGGGTGGTTGTGCTCGAACTCCTCGTGGGCGAAGACCGGTTTGCAGGTGAGGCGGGATGCCGGTGCCGTCGAAGGTCTGCCCTGAGCCGGCCAGGAACTCCTCGTTCGGGAGCCAGACCTTCATGCCGCCCGGCAGCCTGCGGCGACACATGGACCGGCGTCCGGGGTGCCCGTCGCAGGGAGGGCGTCCATGGGCGTCCATCCTCATGGCGGAGTCCAGCGATCCGGCCGTCGTGCCTGTTGGCGCCGGTGGCCGGACCTTCGACAACAAGTTGATCGCCGGGGTGAGCTCGCACGAGCGTCACCGCTTCCTCATGATGTTGCTGTACTCGGGCCCGCCACGCGCAGCGTGCCGCTGCCGTCAGGTCCAGTGGGCCGTTTCAGGGCCCACTTGCCTCCCCGAACGGGCCCGGTCGGCTCAACCGTGGGCGTCCGGTTCCGGATTCACTCGACATATGACCACTTCTGACCGTCACACCCCGAAGGGGGCGTCACATGCATCACCGAACCGTCGCAGAGCTCATGACGCGAGACGTCGTCCGGGCGCGGCGTGACCTGCCGTTCAAGGAGATCGTCAAGCTGTTGGCGGAGAACGACGTCACCGCGGTGCCCGTGGTGGACGAACTCGACCGGCCCATGGGTGTGGTGTCCGAGGCCGACCTGCTGCGCAAGTCGTCGGACCAGGCCGATCCCTCCGGCCTGACGCCGATGCCGCATATCGAGGCGTGGGAGCGGGCCAAGGCCGAGGGGGCCAGAGCGGAGGAGTTGATGTCGGCCCCCGCGGTGTGCGCGCGTCCGGAGTGGACCGTGGTGGAGGCGGCCCGCCTCATGGAAGTGCAGGATGTGAAGCGTCTGCCCGTTGTGGACGAGGCGGACAAGCTGCTCGGCATCGTCAGCCGCGGAGACCTGCTGCGGGTCTTCCTGCGCCACGACGACGCCATCCGTGAGGAGATCAACCGGGACGTGCTGCAGCGGACGATGGGCCTCGATCCCTCCGCGGTGACGGGCGAGGTCCGGCAGGGGGAGGTGGTCCTCGGCGGATCCGTCGAGTTCAAGAGCCAGATCCCCATCATCGAACGGTTGTGCAGGAGCGTCGACGGTGTGGTGTCCGTCGCCGAGCACCTGGCCTACCGGACCGACGACGTACGGAGTTCACCCACCGGCGCCTGAGAGCCTGTCGGGTGGCCTCCGACCGGGCGGGACCGCCTGCTCACCGTGCGCGGACCGGATTTCCCTCCCCGAGCGCCACACCGGGTTCCGCATGCGCCACCGGAGGATCTGGGGTACTTGTCGAAGGAAGAGAACCCGTGCTCGGCGCGACTGCGCAGACGGTCACGACGGGGTGAGCGTCCGCGTGGACGCACACTGCGTCGATCCTGTGCCGTGGTCCTCCACATCCCGGACCGGGGCACAAGGGCGACGGCAGCGGGGCAGGCGGCCCCACACCGCCACTCAGGCTTCTTGCGAGACGGAGGCAGTCGTCATGGAGCCAGTCGTCACCGTCGGCCTCGACGGCTCACCCGAGAGCCTGTCCGCTGCCCGCTGGGGCGCCGATGAAGCCGAGCGCCGCAATCTCACGCTGCGCCTGCTGCACGCGTGGCCTCTGCTGGTGCCGGAATCGACCCGCGTTCCCGCCGAGATGGATCAGAACTACTGGGCGAGGCGGATCGTGCACAACACGCGGGCAGAGATCCAGGCACACCACCCCGGCCTCCCCGTCATCGGCAGCCTGGTCGCCGACGATGCCGAGCACGCGCTTCTGCGAGCGGCATCGGAGTCCGAGATGATCGTGCTCGGTTCGCGGGGTCTGGTGCCTGTCGAGAGCTTCTTCCTCGGCGACATCAGCATGCCCGTCGTGGCACACGCCGAGCGGCCGGTGGTCCTGGTGCGAGCCGGTACGGGCGAAGACGGGCCACATCCCACTCGAACCGCGGCAGGCGGCGTGGTGGTGGCGCTCAAACTGGACGGCCCCTGCGACGATCTGCTCGCATTCGCGTTCGAGACCGCTGCCGTGCGGGGTCTGCCACTCGAGGTCGTCCACGGCCGGAGTCTGCCGGTGGCCGCATACGTGCCCTGGGGCGTCAACCATGACATGGCGGATGGAATCGTTCAGGACGCACAGAAGCTCCTCAGCCAGACCCTCCGACCCTGGTGTGACAGGTTCCCGCAGGTGGAGGTCACCGACAGCACCCCACTTGTCAGCCCTGCCAAGGCTGTCGTACGGGCCGCCGAAGGTGCCGATCTGTTGGTCGTCGGCCGACGACAACACCATCGCGCCCCGGCACCGCATCTGGGCCCCGTCGCCCAGGCAGCCGTTCATCACGCGCGCTGCCCGGTCGCCGTCGTCCCTCACGACTGACGCGAGGACCACACGGGCCGACCCATCGAGGCACCGGGCCGACCACGCGTTCCTCGGCGCCGACGACGTGCCGCGCTCTCCCCGAGCCCGCGCCCTGATCGGGTTCTCGTCGGCGACCACCCCCATGCGGACCGTTCAGCCCCCCCCGGCAGGGTCCGTGCTCTCTCCCCTCGACGGCGCCGCGTCGCGCCATCCTGGAACTGTCGACAGTCGGCCGTCCTGAAGAAGGTGATCGGCATGATGTGGTACCACGGCGGTTGGGGCGGTGGATGGCTCCTCATGACCGTGATCATGATTGTGTTCTGGTCGCTGCTGATCATCGGGGTCGTCGCGGTCATCCACTACCTCACCAACGCCCGCCGTAGTCATCAGCCCGGCCCGCCCACCGGTGAGGCAGCATGGGGAAGCCGACGAGCCGAAGACCTGCTCGCGGAGCGGTTCGCCCGCGGGGAAATCGACGAGGACGAGTACAAACGCCGCCTCACGCTGCTGCGCGAGCAGCGCTGACCAGCGCCGCCAACACACCGTGGCCGGGCATCCGCGGGGGTGCCGCCGCGGTGCGGGGCGGCGCTGTGCGCAGGATGTGCCCGGCAGTCCGGCAGCCCGGCAGTCCACGGTTCTTGTCGGCTGGGTGATCTCGCTCCAGGGAGGCGCCCCGCTGTGCAGGGGAGTGAGTGGCAGAACCTCCGCCGTCATCCGACCGTGTAGGGGCGCATCATCTCGTTGTCCTCGTGTTCGAGCATGTGGCAGTGCCAGACGTACCGGCCCGGCCGGTCGAACGTCGCCTTCAGCCTCGTGGCGACACCTGGGTAGGCGACTGCGGTGTCCTTGAACCCGCGCTCCCACGGCTCTGCGGGCTGGGCGGCACGGCCGGCCCGCAGCCGGTCGAGGACCTGGAACTGGACCTCGTGGATGTGGATGGGGTGGGCATCTTTCGTGAGATTGTGAATCTCCCAGATCTCGGTCGCACCCAGGGCCGGATTCTCCGTGACGGGGTCGTCCCAGAGCATCGGCACAGCGGCTCCGTTCTGGTCAAGGGTGCCCAGCAGCATTTGTCGGGGGCCGACATGCGGGAGTGACGAGGAGTTCTGCTCACTCAGGGAGAGCCGTCGGATGCGACTCGCCTCACCCAGGGGCTCGATCGACGGCAGCGACAGCTGCGAGGGCGGGACGGTCGTGTCCGGCGTGGTGAGTGCTCCGACCGTGAGCTTCATGACCTGCCCGGTGGTGGCCGGGTCAGCCGGGGAGAAGTCCGCACCCGCCTTCCCGCCCTGGAACG
The DNA here is from genome assembly GCF_044754145.1 of Streptomyces sp. NPDC093149. NCBI lineage: Bacteria > Bacillati > Actinomycetota > Actinomycetes > Kitasatosporales > Streptomycetaceae > Streptomyces > Streptomyces sp. NPDC093149. The sequence continues at coordinate 104,579 of NZ_JBIVON010000014.1, read as the reverse complement.
CTTTGTCGGGAGCCTCATTGATGAGATACAACTCGGTCCCGACCGGTACCGACGCGAAGTCGACGATCACGTCGGCGCGTTCTGCGGGAGCGATGAGCAATTCGTCGCGCCGTGCGGGTGCGGGGAGAAAGCCTCCCTCGCTGCCGATCTGCCAGAAGGGGAGTACGGCGTGCACGGGCCTGCGAGCGAGCGGGCGGGTGACGATCTTCAGGATCAGGTACCGCGAGTTGCATCCGTTGAGAAGCCGGAGCCGGTAGCGGCGCGGTTCGACTTGAAGGATCGGCCAGGTTCTCCCGTTGGTCACCATCGTGTTGCCGAAGAACTCGGGGCTCCAGATCGGAGAGATGTCGCTGGCCGGAATGTAGGGGCCCTTGAATCCGTCGAACGCAGCGCGTCCGGCCGGGTAGAAGAGGCTGCCGTCGACGTGGAACGAGCGGTCCTGGATGACGAGAGGGATCTCGTAGTACTTCCGACCGGGCGGATCACCGGCCCGGGGTGCGGGACCGGGCAATACCCCGTCGGGAAGGTCCGCAGGGCCGCCTCGTAGGAGGTAGAACCCTGCCAGTCCGGCGTAGACATTCAACCGCGTGACACCCAGCGCATGATCGTGGAACCACAAGGTCGAGGCCCTCTCCGCGTTGGCGTACTGGAACACGGCATCTCCCCGGCCCCAGGCGTCGCCGAACCGGTCTTCGAACTTGTCCTTGAACTCCGCGTAGAAGGAACCGACTTCGGCGCATCCCGCAGGGAGGTCGACCGCGTCGGGGAGGTACCAGGCTTCGGTGTAGCCGTCGCTCTCCTCCGTGCTCCGCCCGCCATGGAGGTGCGTCACGATCGGTACCGGGCCCGAGTACGCTCCGGGTGTCGAGCGGAATCCGGGACGTGTGTCCCGGGCCGAGGTTCCGCCCGTCGGGTTCGCCCAGTGCAGTGTGGGGTCGACCGGCAGCAGGTGCGGCAAGTAACGACCCTTGCGATCAAGCAGCTGGTTCTTCCATCTCACCCGCACAGGCGTTCCGTAGCGGGCCTCGACGGTGAACGCGGGGTAATGGAAGCTGCGCGGATGCAGAGTCGAGCCGTACCCCCACACGGTTGTCGCCGGCAGGCCGGGGGGCAGGATCTGCTGCCGGAACTGTCGTACGCCGATCACGTAGTGGTCGATGCGACCAGCGACGGTGCCGCCGGACTGCGGCATCGTGGGAGGGACGACGAGCCGCGTGACGTACTTGTCCACCGTTCCCGGATCCAGGACACCCTTGCCGCCGGGCACGCGGAGGCGTGGAGCCACCGTGGCCGCCGGAAGGAGCGCGAACATTCCCCCGGCCGCTGCCTGGACGACACGCCGCCTCGTGACCACCCACATCCTCCAAAGCCTGTCGGACCGTCTCCGGTGCTGCTTCCTTGCTTCAGCTCCGCCGGGCGGCGGCCCGAGACCGCCGACAAGCACCGGGCATCACCAGGTTGCCGCAGACGGCAGCTCCGCGCGCTGTCGCACTGCTCCAGGGGAGGGATCCATGCCGGACCGGTTCGCTGCCACGTCAGTTCTTCGATGGACCCCCGTAGGGCCTCGTCCGTGTTGTCGTCCCCGCCGATCTCATGACGTCATGCCGGCCGATTTCCCCGCAGGCCCTTGACGACGAAGACCCGGTCGGGCGGCTTCAAGCTCGGTGTGTCAGCAGGTCATCCAGTTCGGCCGCGAAGAGCAGGGCGGGGTCGAAGCCCATCCCGTTGAAGTGGCCTGCGAGTTCGAGGGACAGGATTCCGTGCACGCGGGTCCAGAAGGTCAGGGCCCGATGGAGGACAGCGGGGTGGGCGGGGTGGTTGCCGGCCCAGTCCCGGTGCTCCTCCAGGTGCTTGTCGAACGGCGTCGCGGGGCTGTCCCCCGGGAGCGCCATGAAGGCATCGAGCAGGGTCGCCATCATCTCGGACGAGATGGCGGTGGTCTCCTCGGGTGCGTGGTAGCCGGGGACGGGCGTGCCATAGATGAGGAAGTACCGCTGAGGGTCCTGAAGGGCCCAGTCGCGCAGGGCGTGTGCCAGTCCGGCCAGGTCGGCGCCGCCGGCGGCGGCCGTGCGAAGGGTGTCGGCGAGGCTTCGGTAGGCGTCCTTGACGAGTTCGGTGATCAGTGCGTCGCGGCCCGCGTAGTAGCGGTAGAGCGCGGGCCCGCTCATGCCGATCTGTTTGGCGATCGCATTGAGGGAGAGCGCGGACGCTCCCGCTCTGGCGATCTGCTCCCAGGCGCGTTCCTTGATCTCCGCGCGCACCTCGGCCCGATAGCGCTCCCGCGGGGTCTTCGTGTCCGATTTCGTCACGAGTTGTCACCCTTCCTCATCTGTGCGGGTATAGCTTCAAAGTTTCGTTAGAGGTTATCACGCAAGGTGTTGACCCCTGATGTGGTGCGTTATACCTTCTAACGCAAGAGAGAGCCTATAAGGGTTCTGGTGGTGCAGCCGCCGGAGCCTTCCCGCGCGGTGACGCGAATCCCGCACGTCGACCAACGCGCGCTCAACCACCGAAGCCTGTTCAGCAACTGACAAGGAGACCGCCATGCCCGGCATCAGGAGCACCGGCGCCCCTGCCGCCCTCTTCGCCATCCCGCTCGTCGCCGTCAGTCTTCTCGGTACCGCCGCGGCACCTGCCGGGGCCGCTCCTTCCCACTCCGCCAAGTCCCTCATGTGCCACGGCAAAGGCGTCGATCCCGACGCGCGTGTCCGCTACAGGACCGAGACCGTGATCCACGCGCCCCTGAAGACCGTCTGGAAGCTGCAGACCGACGTGGAGCGGTGGCCGAGCTGGCAGGCCCCCGTCAAAACCATCGAACGCCTCGATCAGGGGCCCCTCCGGGAGGGATCGGCCTTCCGGTGGACGACTCCGGTACCCCCCAATCCTGCGATCCCCGCCACCAGCCTGGACATCACTTCGACCGTCGAGCAGCTCAAGCGCGACTCCTGCATCCGCTGGACGGGCCCCGCGGTCGGTGAAGGGCTGCGCATCGACGGCGTCCACGTGTGGACCTTCACCAGGATCGAGGGCGGTGTCCGTGTGCGGACCGAAGAGACCCACACCGGCGACCAGGTCGAAGCGGACGTTCCCGCCGCGACCGAGATCCTCGCCAATGGCCTCGAAGCGTGGCTGCGCGACCTGAAGACCACCGCCGAGGCCCGCAGCCACGGTTAACCGCACGGAACCATGAACCGGGCCGGACCCGCGCCGCCGTCCTCCTCGGACCCGCGCACGATGAGGGCGGTGCCCGGACCGAGGCGCTCGCCGGCACACGCCCGGCCGCACCGCCGTGTCGATCCTGAGACATTCGCCGTGCCGGTCGGGGGGCAGGAATCGTATTGACCACGGTTCTGACGGAGAGCGCCCGCAGGACCATTGAGCAAGGCAAGGAGTGTTCAGAATGCGTACGAACTGGAAGTTCGCCGTCACCGTCGCCGCCACCGTGCTGACAGGAGTCGCTGGTGCGGGAGTCGCGCAGGCTTCGTCCGTATCGGCCGACGGTGTCGCCCCTTCGGCCTGCCGGCCGGCCAACCACATCGCGAAGATCACCCCTGGACCCGCCAGCGCGGGGCACCGCCACTACCGCGTGACGTTGACCGCGCCGCGCGGGTACGAGCCGTGCAAGCTGGCCGGTTCACCCACCGACGTGCAGTTCTCGAACCGTGGTTCGGAGATCGGGGTCACCGCCGGTCACTACGGCGGCCAGGCGACCGTGGTGACCTTCGGCCCGGGGCACCCGGTGCACTTCGACATCCAGGTTCCCAACAGCGGCCGCGGCACCGCCGCGACGGAGGCGTCGTTCACGCTTCGGGCCCCGGACGGGGAGATCCCCGGTACGTCCGTCGCCGAGGGCGAGTTCCAGGTGGCCACCGGCACCCTCATCGGTCCGGTCGAGCGCGGCGCCTGACCCCCTTCCGCACCCCGGTGTGTTCCGCGGCAGTGTGACGGCGGCGGGACTCACCGGGTCTTTCGCGTGCGGCGTACCGCCGATGGGCCCCCATGGCCGGGCCGTTTCCGGTCCCGGCCCGCGTACGGCCGCAGCCCGTAGCCTTCAGAAGCCCTCCCTGTCGGCAGTCGGCGTGGCCCGCGCCGCGCAGCAGCACGCAGAGTGAGAGCAGCCCCGACAGGCCGAGAAGCAGCGTGGACCAGAACCAGAAACGCACCCAGGTGTCGGGGACCGGCAGCAGGATCACCAGCGCGGCCGGATACAGAACCAGCAGCCACCCCAACCGCCTTTCCGATGATGCCTGTTGACGCAGTCGCCCGGTCACGCCCTCGCCCGGCCCGGTGGCCCCATGGGTGGTCAGTTTCAGGCCGTCGGCGATGGTCAGCCGACACGTATGCACGAGCGCGCCGATCAGCGTGAGGAGCAGGGCCAGCCCCAGTAGCTGGGCCCATTCGGGCACTCTGGGACGGCCTGCTGTGGTGACCGTCAGCATGGGTACCGCGAACAGTACGGTGCTCATCGCCTCGAAGGCGAAGAGCCGGGTGGCCGGGGTGCGGCTCAGTGCCGTGGACACCGGCGACTCCTTGGACAGAAGCCTCCGTCGGCCGCAGGCGCAACCGATCGCCCGGGGGCGGCGAGGGCTCGTCATGACCCCGGCTGCGCTTCGCCGGCGCCCACGCGGTCGGCCCCGCCGGAGACGTGCCGGTCCGGGGCGTCGCGCGATGCCGTCAACATGTAGTCGATCGGGTCGATGGCTCGGGTACGACGGCGAAAGCGCCAGGTCGGCGCGGGCCAGATGGTGGTGACACGGCCGGTGCGGTCCTGGTACCAGCCGGAGCAGCCGCCGGCGGCCCAGACGGTGGGAGCCATCCGGTTCTGCAGCTCGGCGTTGTACGCGTGCTGCGTCTTCGTGCGCACGTCTACGGCGCCCAGGCTGCGGTTGTGCATCAGCCGCAGGGTGCTGACGAGGTAGTTGATCTGTGACTCGATCATGTAGATGAGGCTGGTGTGTCCCACGCCCGTGTTGGGACCTGCCATCAGGAACAGGTTGGGGAATCCCGCGACGGTCGTGCCGAGGTATGCCTGCGGGCTGCCCTGCCAGACCTCGCGCAGGGACCGTCCGTCACCACCGATGATGCGCTGCGCGTAGGAGGCGTCGGTGACACGGAAGCCGGTTCCGAGAATCAGTACGTCCACTGGATGGGTGGCGTCGGCGGGTGCGATGCCACCGGGTGGGGCTTGCGGGCGTTCGCCCGGTGCGGTGAGGACGGCGTCCGGCCCGACGCTCGCGATCGGGTCGGTGACGACGCGGACGTTGGGTTGAACCAGTGCCGGGTAGTAGTCGTCGGACAGCAGGACCCGCTTGCAACCCAATGCGTAGCCGGGGGTCAGCTGGGACCGCAGCTCAGGATCCTTGACCTGGCGGTGCAGGTGGGCCAGTGCCTCCCGACGCCCCAGAGCGGCCATGCCGCTGTTGCCGAGCAGTGCGGGCAAAGTCGCCTCCCGAACCATGTACTCCCAGCCTCGCGCCATTCGTTGCACCGGCGGAGCCAGCTGGAACAGGCGGCGCTGCCATGCCGGGACCGGTCGATCCCGGCGCGGAGCGATCCATGACGGAGTTCGCTGAAAGACCGTCACATGTCGGGTCGTGCGCTGCAGATGGGGGATGAACTGGACGGCGCTTGCGCCGGTCCCGATCACGCCGACGCGCTTGGCCGACAGGTCCAGGTCGTGCCTCCACCGGGCGGAGTGGAACACCTCTCCGGTGAAGCCCTCCAGACCGGGCAGTGCGGGGACGACCGGCTCCGAAAGGGGGCCCTGGGCCATCACCAACAGCCCGGCGCTGAGTGGTCCGGTGCTGGTTTCCAGGTCCCAGCGCAGCCGCCGAGGGTCCCAGGTGGCGCGCTGCAACTCGCAGCCGAGACGAAGGCGGGGCGTCAGCCCGTATGTGTCGACGCAGCGTTTCAGGTACCGCTCGATCTCTTCCTGGGGCGCGAAGCGCCTGCTCCAGGTGGGGTTGGGTGCGAACGAGAACGAGTACAGGCGCGAGGGCACGTCGCAGGCGCATCCGGGATAGGCGTTGTCCCGCCATGTGCCGCCGGCCTCGTCGGCCCGCTCCAGTATCAGCAGGTCGCGGTGGCCCTCCTGCAGCAGCCGGATGGCGGTGCCGAGGCCCGCGAAACCCGCGCCGACGATGACGACGGACACGTGACGCTCGGGTGAGGCGCTGCCCGGCCCGATATGCCGATGCTGCGCCGCAACTGGCCCATGGGGGGCCGAATCAGTGCTGTGCGGATCGGTCATGATCCTCCTCCATCAATAATCGCTCACTTCAAATACGATCGGATCGTCTACGATCGTATTACACACGATGAATGGAGCATGCGATGAGGATTCTGGCTCTCGGTGGCCCCGGAGCGATGGGTGCCGTGGCGGTACGCGTGGCGGCCGGACTCCCCGGCGTCACCGAGATCGTGGTGGCCGACCGGCACCTGGAGGCGGCCCGGGCGCTGGTGCGCCGACTCACCGAGGACGGCACGGGTGGCGCGCCGTTGCGGGCGCTCAAGGTGGATGTGACCGACAGCGGTGCCCTGCACGCCGCTCTGGAGGGCGCGGACGTCGTCCTCAACACCGTCGGCCCGTACTACCGCTTCGGCCTGACCGTGCTGCGTGCCGCGATCGCGACCCGGACGCACTACCTGGACATCTGCGACGACTGGGAGCCGACCTCGCAGATGCTCGGCCTGGACGAGGAGGCCCGGGCCGTCGGCGTCCGCGCCGTGGTGGGAATGGGCGCCAGTCCCGGTGTCAGCAATCTGCTGGCCACGCGCGCGGTCCAGCAGCTGGACCATGTCCAGGACCTGTACACCGCATGGCCCGTCGACGTCTCCGGCGCCGGCGGGGACGACGAGCAGCTGAGCGACCCCGACGGGCGCCCCAGCGCGGCCGCGGTGCACTGGATGGAGCAGATCAGCGGGGAAGTGGCGGTGGTCAGTGAAGGCCGACTCGTCCGCCGGCGGCCACTCCTGCCGGTCGCCCTCTCCGTATCCGCCGGACGCTCAGGCACGGCCTACACCGTCGGCCACCCCGAGCCGGTCACCCTGCACCGCAGCTTCCGGCCGGCCGGCGAGGCTGCCAGCGTCATGGTCGTCACCCCGGGCACGGTGGCCTACCTCGATGTCCTGCGCCGCGACATCGACGCCGGGAAACTCACCAACGAAACCGCGGCGGCCGATCTGGCCAAGCCCTCGGTGTTCCGGGCACTGCGGGCCACTGCGGGTGCCATGACCCGTAAGGGGCCCGGATCGCTGCCCCCCTTCTTCGCCACTGCCACGGGCACCCGCGACGGCCGCCGGGTCACTGCTCTGGCCCGGCTCGCCGACACGCCCGGTGCCTCGGCGCTGCTCGACGACATGGCGGAGGCGACCGGTCTGCCCCTGGCTCTGGGGCTTGCACAACTACTGGACGGCACCGGTGGCCATCCCGGCGTCCATCCGCCGGAGACAGCCGTGGACGCCGAACGCTTCTTCCTCGACCTGGCGCGCCACGTGCCCGGCCTGGTCGGTGACGACGGCCCTCGCGACGGCGTGGTCATCGACGTGACCCCGGCCGAGTGAAACGCGACAGGAGATACGACGTGCCAACAGACGAAGCCACCACGCCCCCCACCGAGTTCGTCGACGTCGCGGGACGTGCCGTCCGCTGCACCGCGACGGGCAGTGGCCCTCCGGTGCTCCTGCTGCACGGCCTGGACCGCAGCCTGGCGGACTGGGCACCGCTCCAGGCCGCCCTGCCCGACCACCGGCTCATCGCCATCGACGTCCCGGGGTTCGGCCGATCGCAGCCCCTGCCGGACTGCCGGCTCGCCTCACTGGCCGGGCACGTCGAGCGAGTGCTCGACCGACTCGGCCTCACGTCCGCCGTGCACGTGGTGGGCAATTCCCTCGGTGGGGCCATCGCGATGCAGCTCACCGCTCATGCCCCCACGCGCGTGTCCTCGCTGACGCTGCTCAACAGCGCTGGATTCGGCCGCGAGGTCACCTGGGCGCTGCGCATACTCGACCTGCCGCTGCTCTGGCGGCTGCTCCTGCGACCCGATGAGAGAAACGTGCGGCTGACGGAGCGTTCCCTCTTCCACGATCCGGACTTCGCGACCCCCGAACGGATCGCCGCGGCACTCGCTCTCGCCCGCCGCGAAGGGGCTGCCCGAACGCTGCGGCAGGTGGCCCGCGACCTCGGTTCCTGGCGCGGCGTACGTTCCGACTGGCGTACGAAGCTGCTCGCGGAGGTCTCGGCGCTCGATACCCCTACGCTCGTCGCCTGGGGCACCCACGACCGCATCCTCCCCGCCCGTCACCTCATCAACGCCGCGTCCGCCCTGCCCCAAGCACGCACCCACCTCTTCCCGCGAACCGGTCACCTGCCGCAGATCGAGCGCACCGAGGAGACAGCCGCTCTGCTCAGCTCCTTCTGGAACGACCTGTGAGGCGCGTTGCGCGGGCGCGAGGGCCCGGCGGTGGGAAGCAACGCGCCTGTCGCGGCCCCGGTCGTCCCACGCATGCCCGCCGGCACACCACGCACGGGCGTGTGCGAGAACCAGCGCGATCACATCGTCCTCGGCCTGGGCGCGGCCCCGGCACCGAGGTCGATCCGATGGGCCCGACCCGCGCCGCCTGCCCGAGCGCACGGCGGACTCTCTTGGCGAGCGCAACGAACTGATTGCCCCAGCCCGGATCGGGGCGACGACAACGATCGGCGTCGCTTCGCGGCCTTGATCAGGACCTCGTCGAGGTGGTCGGCATCACTCTCGGTACCCATGGCCGACGGTAATCTGTTTCGTGAACGATCGAATCGATTCCGACCGCTCCTCGATTCAGCCGTCCGGGGCAGCACCTTGATCAACCATCTCGACGACGCTCGAAAGGGTCACCACCCCATGCCTGGAACGGATTCATCCCGCACTCCGGAACCGGCCGTCCAGGTCCCCACGCGGACGCTCGTCGAGGCGCTGATCCGTACCGACCACACCGTCGACACCGGCGAGCTCTATGCCACCGCCCCGCTGCTCGGCATGACCGACCAACAGGTGCGACTGTGCGTCAAGCGGCTGGTCACCGAGGGACGCTTCACCCAGGAAGGCAGGGGGCGCAAAGCAGTCCTGCGGGCCATCGGGGCCACCGAGCAGGCTCTTGGGCCCGACGTCGAGTTCGTCGCGCACGCCTTCCGGCAGGACGCTGGCCTCGCACCCTGGGACGGCATCTGGCACCTGGTCGCCTTCGCGGTCCCCGAGTCCGCCCGCACCGCACGCGACGCCCTGCGGGCCGAACTCACCCGGCTCGGCGGCGTCGCCGTGCAGGGCGGGCTCTACTTGAGCGCCAACGCCTGGGAGCCCTACGTCGAAGACCAGGCCCGTCAACTCGATGTCCTCGACCACCTCACGCTGCTGACCACGGACAACCTGCGCCAGGGCGACGAACACGAGCCCGCCGCACTCGCCCGCGCACTATGGCCCCAGGAGGAGATCGCCGAACGCTACCAGCGACTCGCCTCCGTCGCCCGACCGCGGCTGCGCCGACTCCAGGAGGACGCCGACCTTCCCGGTCCCCAGCGGCTGGCCATCGCGATCGAACTGGCCGCGGAGTTCACCCGCGCCATGGAGCCCGATCCCCTCCTGCCCCCGGAGCTGCTGCCCCAGCCCTGGCCCGGCACCCAGGCTCGTCAACTCGTCGCGCAGTGCTGGTCTCTCCTGGAGGAGCACGGGGAGGGGAGTGAGCGAGTCAGCCTTTTCCAGCTCTACCGCGACGCGATCCGCCCGGGAGCCACCGACAACTGAAGTCCGCGACAGCGGCTGCCCGACCTGCTTGACGAGGTAGCCACGGTCCGCACCGGGCGGGAACGTGGCGGTGGGGTCGTCGTCCGGGAGCTTCTGCGCGTACCCCGGGCTGCCGCCGAAGGCGCCCGGTGGGTCAGCGCGCCTCCACCACACGATGCACGGCCGTCCCGCCGACGTGGTGCTCGCGTACGTATGCGAACGCCTCGCCGTCGGCGCCACGCCGGGTGGATGAGGGAACGTCTCCTACGGAATCCGTTTCAGCTCAGCCCCGTATGGGCCTGTCGAATTGTGCAGCCGGTGCGGTCGGCATGAGGCTGGAGGCCGAGTCCGTGGACGGTCGGACCGGTATCCCCGGACGGCCGCGCCAAGCCGTCGAGCCGAGGACGACCACGGCTGACCAGCGTGAGAATCCAGGGGCCACGGTGTCGGAGCCGACAGCTGAGGGCTGTCCCGTAACCCCACGGCGGGCGCACGACCAGGGATGACGGGACGGCCCTCGGGGCCCGTGGAAGGTGCCATTCGCCGGGCCGCGCGAAGGGCGGAGTTCACCCATGGTGCGGTGAAAGCGGTAAGGGATGCAGAAGGAGCGTGCTCAGCGTGGCCCGGAACTACCGTCTGATCCTCAGTTCGCCGTCCGAGGTCTGGGGCCTGCTGTCCGACGGCCACCGTTACGGGGAGTGGGTGACAGGAACCCGGCAGGTCCTTGCCGCGGACCTGCACTGGCCGGAAGTGGGCGCCCGCCTGAAAGTCCGAGTCGGTGCCGGCCCACTGACTCTCGACGACACGTGCGTAGTCCGTATCTGTGAACCGGAGCACCGCCTCGAACTGGAAGCGAAGGCGGATCCCTTCGGCGCAGCCCGTATCGCCATGAACTTGATCCCCTGGGGCGGCAACACCCTCTTCGTTCTCGACTGGCACCCACTGCGGGGCCCCGGCACCCGGATGCACGGACTGCCCGTGGATTACATTGTCGCGGTCCGCAACGGCCTGATGCTGACGAAGCTGGCCCGGATCGCGATGCGCGAGCATGGCGAAAGTGATTGAGCCACTTGGCGGAACACCCGAGGCGGAGCCGTTCTCGACCAAAGCCATCCGGTTCGGCTGACTGGCAGTCCGCCGTTTGCGCCGCGGGATTCGCTGATCGTGCGCTCCGAGATGATCACAGCTCGACTGCCGCCCGGAGGACCAGGAAGTCCTCCTCGTCGATTCTGACCAGGCATCCGCAGAGGTTGTCGCCGGTACGACAGTGATGCACGCCGGATCCAGCAGTCTGATATGGGCCGTCCCCTGAACTCGGCGCTCCGGGGATGCCCCGACGACTACGGGACGAGGACCGAGGCTCCTTCGGTGACCAGGCCGACGATGATGATCAGTGGGCTGCCCTCGAGTGCGGCGCTGAGGTGGTAGCGCAGGTCACGGTATTCCGCCATGCCTTCGGTGCCGGGAAGAACGAGGAGGCGGGGGCGCAGTCCGGCCCGCGCGGCCGGAGGGTGGCCGTGGTCACGCAGCCCGTTGTCGCATGGACGGCACGACCGAGACTGCCCGCCGAGATTGCTGTAACCCGGCAACCAGGCGCGGGTATCACGCTGCCGACTTCGGACCTGTGGCCTGATCCATGGCGTGTGGCTCAATGCCTCCGAAGCGAGGGGGAACCATGAAAGATGCTGTAGAGACGGCGGAGCGGTCGGGATCAGGTCACCCCCGGCAGACATGGTGGGGAGCGGTGGTCCGGGCGCTGCTCGGGCTGGTGTTGCTGGCGGTTTCCGCGGCCGCGGGCATTCCGGTCCCTGACCGGATCGCTGACGAGAAGGCCTTTCTGAGCGCACAGCCGTGCTCCAGCGGAGATGAGGCGCGGGACAACCGGGACTGCCTGCGCACGATCCATGGGACGGCCCTCTCCGCTGAGCGCGCCAAGAGCGGCAAGGCGACGGTCTTCCGAGTTCAGTTGCGGGCTCCTGTTCCGGCCCCCGCCGATCGGCCGATGCACCTCGATACGCACGGTGAATTGTCGGAGCGCATCAAGCCGGGGGACGAGGTGGAGGTCACGACGTGGCGGAACGTGCGGGTCGCCGTCAGCCACAACGGGATCAGCGAGACTCTTCCCGGGCTGCCCGACGAAAAGGCCACCATGCTCGTCGGGCTCACGCTGGCCGGTGTCTGGGCGGCGGTCCTGGCCTTCATCGGCGCTTTCGGCAGTGCCCGTCGGGCCCGCCGCTTCGCCACCGGCCGCCCCTTCGCACCCCGGATTCCGTTCGGCCCGGCGAAGTGCGCCGGCGTGGTGGCCCTGCCGCTCGTCGTGGCGTTCGTCGCCGGCCGTGTCTGGGATGCCTGGACGGCCGTGGTGATGACGGTGGTCATCTGGGCGTCGGCAGCGGTCCCGGCGACGATCGCCGCTCTGCGCTGGGACCGCGATCGGTCTCGCACCTCGGTGCCGACCGCTCAGTTCGACGCGGAGCACGGCCGAACCGACTGAATCCCTCACCGACCGGCTGAATCGCTCGGTCATCTCGGTCATGGTGTGCACGGTCCAGGCATCGGCGCGCACCGTGGCCGGAAGGACGATCGGCGCGGCGTGGAAGTTCCGCAGCGCGGTAGGTCTCGGTGCCGCAGTGATGTCGCCGGAGTGTCCGACCGAGAGGCACCGGCCCGGCCGACGGCGGGCGACAAGCCTCGAAAATCACTTGCAGTGCCTGCATAGGGTGCAGGCATGCCGAGTTCACTGCATCTGCAAGAGATCACCTCTGAGAATTTCGAGACCGCCATCGACCTGAGGGTCCGTCCCGATCAGGAACACCTGGTGGCGCCAGTGATGAAGTCTCTCGCCGAGGCATATGTCCACCCCGCTGTCGCATGGCCCCGCCTCATCTGTGACGACGACGAGGTCGTCGGGTTCCTCATGGCCTTCTTCGACATCGACTGGACAGGCGAAGGCAAGGACTTCCGCTCCGGGCTGTGGCGCCTCAACATCGCGGCCGGAAAGCAGAGACGGGGCTACGGACGCTTCGCAGTCGAGTCCGTCGCCACCGAGATCCGGCGTCGTGGTGGCACACGTCTGACGACCAGCTGGCATCCCGGAGCGGATGGCCCGACAGGCTTCTATCTGGGGCTTGGATTCCGCCCGACCGGAGAGACCAGCGGGGATCAGACGGTGGGGATGCTGGAACTGGACTGAGCCGGGCTTCTGTCACGCCGGTACTGGTCGCACCAGGATGCCCCCGGCCCACACGATGCGAGAACTCTGCCGCCGGCGACCCGTCAGCAGCCGGATTCAAGAACACCACAGCGCGCGGGTGGGCGCTGCCGATGCCGTAAATCCACGAACTGCCCAGGTTCTTGCTGCCCGTCCGGTGGTGAGCGCACACTGCCTCCGGCGCGTATATGCCCACGGAATCGGTGGATCACGGGTCGACGCCGACGCCGACGCCGACGCCGGTTCCGACGTGCTCGGGCATGCGGAGTGGCCGCTGCGAATGCCGTTCTCCTTCGTGCTCACGACCGATCCGCGCCCGGATGCTCAGGGGATGCGCGGCCGCCGATGTCCGTGCAACGGTCCGGCCGAAGTGCCAACTCCTCGCGCACGGACGGACACACGCTCTCCCGGCACGCCGAGGCGTGAGCGTGAGGCGTGAACAACCGTGATAGAAGAAGGCGTTATGAAGCACGAGTCATACAACGCAGAGCAATTCCACAGCGCCGTTCCGCACTCGGCCCGCGTCTGGAACTACTGGATCGGAGGCAAGGACCACTACCCGGTGGACCAGGAGCTGGGAGACCAAGTCATCGCGAGCTATCCCCAGACGCGGGAACTCGCCCTGGCCTCGCGGGCCTTTCAGGCGCGTGCGGTGCGGTATCTGGCCGAAGCGGGAATATCCCAGTTCCTCGACATCGGGACCGGTCTTCCCGTGCAGAACAGCACCCATGAGGTTGCGCAGAACACCGAGCCGAAGGCTCGCATCGTGTACGTCGACAACGACCCGCTGGTCCTGGCGCACGCCCGCGCCCTGCTGACAAGTGCACCGGAAGGTCTGACGGACTACGTGCACGCGGACATGCGGGAAGCCGAGCGGGTACTTGAGGAAGCGGCGCGCACTCTGGACATGTCACAACCCGTTGCCGTCATGGTGCTGTCCACGCTGGGGCACCTCCAGCCGCAGGCCGGCATCGAACTCATGCGGCGGTACATGGACGGCACAGTGGCAGGAAGCTATCTGGTCCTCTGCGACACGGTCTCCACACCCCAGACGCTGGCCGCGCAGGAGGCGTATGCGTCGGGCGACACCCCGCCGTATCTGGTGCGCCAGCCGGAGGAGATCCTCGCCAGTGCCGATGGGATGGAGTTGGTCGAGCCCGGATTCGGGTCGATCACTCTCTGGCGAGCAGAGGACGAGGACCTCGCGCCGGTCGACCAGTGGGGATTCGTGGCGCGGAAGGTGTAGCAGTCGACGACTGCCACCGTCCGATGCTCCGAGTCGCTTGCGCATGTGGTCGACAAAGCGGTCGCAGCACGCTTCGTCGACCATATGGCGTCGCCGGGCGCCCCCGGTTCGGCCTGTCTGCGGCAGGCCGAACCGGTGTACAGGAACGAGGACATGAACTCCGCGGCCACACTCCCTTGGGCGCGTCCGGGCAGGCCCGGTGCGAGCACGGCCTGCCCGCCCGTGGTCGCGGCGTGCCCGGCAGCGAGATGCCGACGCCGAGCCCGAGCACGCGGGCTCTCGACCTGCCCGAGCGGGGCGGGTGCGCTCGCTGTTCAGGACAGCCTCGTCCACAGGGAGTCCCACTGGTCGAGGAACACAGTGCCGACATCTACTGCTGTGACCGAATAGGTTCGCCCGGTTGCTGTTGATGTGAAGTGCTCGATGAAGCGGATGTGCTCGTGTGCTTCAGCGGTAGTCGGCCAGGCCGTCCTCGAGTTCTTCTTCGTCGCCGTCGCGGATGGCGTAGAGGGCTTGTTGCAGAGCGAACGTGCCGCGGATCGCGGCGATGCGGCTAAGGAGCCCGTGGTTTGACCAGCTGCCCAGGGCGAGCACCCGCTCCAGGAGCTCACGGCCGTAGCTGGCACCGATGGCTGCGAGGTCCTCGGCCGGGTCACTGAGTGTGACATCGTCCCAGTCGAGTACGCCGGAGAGGTGCGGCAGGCCGTGCGTCCACTCCCACAGGACGTTTTCAGCACCGAGGTCACCATGCACCACTGCTCGAGTGACATGGGGAAGGCTGTCGAGTGCTGCAAGTTCCCGCTCGGCCCGTAGTCGCCCGCTGTCGGACATGAGCTGCAACAGCTCCGCGCGCACGTTCTCCGCGAACCGCCGCCACCGGCTTTCTGCTGCCTGAGGGAGAACCGCTCGTACCGTCTCGTCGGTGCCGGCACGGGCCAGAGCGGACAGCAGTGCGGCGTACTGCGCCGCCACGGTGTCGACCAGTTGGGCATCGTTGAGTGTGTCGGACTTCAGCGGTTCCCCGGGAATGCGACTGAGTACCAGGAACGGCACCTCGTCGGCGCCGCCCTGGAACAGCGGCTCAGGTGTGCGGAAGCCGAGGTCGAGGCCGGCGAGTGCGTGTAGTGCGGCCACCCGCTGGGGCAGCCGGGCGGCCGTTGCCCGGGTGCGAGGCAGGCACACGACGCGGTCCGAACCAATGACCACGATGTGGAATTGTCCCTGACGTACTGCAAGGTCGTCCGGTTTGTCGTTGGGCAGCAGACGGCTCAGCAGAGCGCGATGCGTCGTACGGATGCTCACGAGTGTGACCTCTGGATCCTTCGATGGGTAGGAGGCGATGTGCACAAAGTGCTGTCAGGCCGCGCTGTCGAGCGGGCGTCCGCCCCAGCGAATGCCCTTCTCGCTGCGGATACGGGCCCGTTCTCGGCGTTGAGCGGCCAGAACGTCGGGATGGCGGGCGTTGGCGTTGCGCCAGCGCAGGTAGCGGTGCAGGGCACGGGTCTGCGCGGGATGGCACGGTGATGCGAGTTGGCCAGGGTGAACTGCCGCAGCGGGCCGAAGTGGGCCTCGCTCGGGTTGGCCCAGGAGGCGTAGGTCGGGGTGAAGCACAGCTCGACCTTGTTCTTCTTCGCCCAGTGGCGGATGTCCGCGCCGGTGTGGGCGGAGAGGTTGTTCAGGATGATGTAGATCGGGGCTCCGTCGGGCCGGGCGGCGCGGATCGACTTCAGCGCGGCCAGGGTGTTGGCGGTGCCTTTGCGGCGGCGGTTGACGCCCCACAGCCGGTCGTCGCCGACGGAATAGCAGCCGTGGAAGTAGGTCACACCGTGGGTGCGGCGGTACGTCGCCGGCAGACGGTCGGGCTTGCCCTGCTTCGCCCGGCAGGAGCCCGCGGTGGGCCGGATCCCCAAGGGCCCGAACTCGTCGAAGGCGAAGACTCGGTCCGGAAAGTGCTCCAGCACACGCTCGATGCGGTCGATCTTGGCGTCGCGCTCGGGGTCGGGAGACTCCTTCCATGTCTTGGTGCGCTGGAAGGTGATGCCGCGGCGCAGCAGGAGGCATCGTAAGGCTTCACGGCCGATGCGGATGACGCGTTCGTTTACTTTCCGCAGGTAGGCGGCGAGTTTACGGATCGACCAGCGGGTGAAGGGCTGGCCGAGCTTGGTCGGGCGGGTGGTGGCCGTCTGGATGACGAAGTCCTCGTCGTCAGGGGTGAGCAGGCGAGGACGGCCTCCCGCCCACTGAGGGTCCAGGCAGGCCAGGCCGATCTCGTTGAACCGGTGGATCACCTCCCGCACCGTGCCCTCGTCGGCCTGGACCAACTGGGCGATCACCGGTACGCGGTTTCCGCCGGCGGACGCCAGGAGCATCATCGCCCGTCGATAGCGCACCGAGCTGGTACTGCCCCGGCGCACGATCTGCTGCAGCTTCTGCCCTTCTTGGTCGGTCAGTCTGCGCATCCGCACAGGCTCGGCCACCACACCTCCAGCGATCGGAACGGACATCACCGCCCATCCAACCGCTCCAACTACCAACCCGGCGAACCTATTCGGTCACAGCACTACAGGGATGTTCCACAACTGCGTCGTCGCCCGGAAGTCCGAAATCCTGGTCGAGTTGGACAAGGCCCCGCTGGAGGCATACGTCCCGCAGACCACCACCGCGGTCGTGAAGCGGAGTTCGGCCTCGGCGATGTGACGATGTGTCCGGGCCGAGTCTCTTCGATCACCGGTTGTCTTCCCGAGTCTCCGGACCCGCACCACGCCGACCGGTCGGAATCCGGGTGCGGACCGTCGGTGCCGTGGTGTGTGATCGGGGGTATGGCGATTGTGTCAGGAAGGCCGGCGTCGACGGGCTGAGCGAGGCTGTGGGCGCGCTGCGGGAGTGGCAGAACGAGGAGCGCCGATGCAACTGCATCCGGGGGACCTGCCGGCTTCCAGCAGGGCCCCGAGATCCGGGATCAGTACTGGGAAAACCGGGACGTGTACCGGAACTACGACGATCTCGGCTTGTCACACGTGGATTGAGCGCGTGTCGCCCGACAACAGGAGCGCCTCGATCTGGTGGGAGGCGCCGTAGCGTTACATGTTCGGGCAGGCCTTGGCTTTGAACTCCGCGATGGGGACGGTGATTGCGGATTCGTCGCCGTTGTCCGAGATGCTGTCGTAGCGAACCTTTCCCGGAGTGAGCCGGTCCCGGTCGGCCAGGGTGAAGGAGACGCTGTTCGCTGCCCATGAGTTGTCCTTGGTCCACCCGTAGAGCGTGTAGGTGGTCTTGGCGGTGAGCGGAGTGAGGGATCTGGTTGCGGTCCAGCCAGCAGCAGGAGAATCGAGGGGCCAGGTGGCGAGACCCGGCGTGAGGGGGCGGTCGGCAGTCCATGAACCGACCGTCACCTGCTTGTTGACGTCGTCGCTGTCCACGTAGAGGGTCGCGCCATCGATCTGATGTCCGCAGACCAT
Organism: Streptomyces sp. NPDC093149; assembly: GCF_044754145.1. Taxonomy (NCBI): domain Bacteria; kingdom Bacillati; phylum Actinomycetota; class Actinomycetes; order Kitasatosporales; family Streptomycetaceae; genus Streptomyces; species Streptomyces sp. NPDC093149. The sequence goes on along the minus strand of NZ_JBIVON010000014.1, from coordinate 86,906 downwards.
CATGACGCCGAGCAGATGGCCGTCGGCGGTCACGGAGACGCCGGCGACGGCGTCGGCGGGAACGGTGCATCCTGAGGTTGCGGCCAGGGCCACGCCGACCGCGACGGCACCGACGAAGCGCCGGAACACCGGACGTGAAGTGGTCGACCACATGCTTAGCCCCTGCCCGGGGTGCGCGTGGGGCCCCCTGCCCCGGATGGTAGGGGGCGAGAGGCATCTGACCGCAGTGTCGCCACCCACTCGTTGCGCGCTCGTTGTTGCCTTGTAGTCGCTTCGCTGAGTCAGCCCGATGACGGCACTGATGCCCCGGCATCTTCTGCTCAACGATCGGCGGCATGCGAAACGGATGCGACCACCGATGATCACCGGTGTGTGAAGACAGAAGATCAGGCGGTGGACGCAGGTCACAGCATAGATCCAGCCCGCTGGCAGGACATGTTCGAGGCTCTGATGGGCCGCATCGCGGGACGGTTCACCCGAGTGGAACCACGGCGGCGGGCGCGGGAGTTCGTGCTCGGGCTCTTGTCGGACCTGCCATGCAAGAATTACTGGACGCCGGCCGAGCACGCCGGCGATGCCACCCCGTACGGCCTGCAGCAACTGCTGTTGAGGGCGAAGTGGGATGCCGGTGCCGTCCGGGACGATCTGCGTAGCTTTGCCTTCGAGCAACTGCATGATGAGGACGCGGTGTTGGTGGTCGATGAGACCGGCGACCTGAAGAAGGGCACTGCCACTGTCGGCATGCAGCGCCAATACACCGGCACTGCCGGGCGCATCGAGAACAGCCAGGTCGCCGTCTACCTCGCCTATTCCAGCCGACGCGGGCACGCGGAGATCGACCGGGAACTGTATGTGCCGCGCTCGTGGATCACGGATGCGGCCCGCTGCCGGTTGGCCGGGATTCCCGAGGAGATCGGCTTCGCCACGAAGCCCGCGCTTGCCCTCCGTATGATCGACCGGACCCTGGATGCCGGGATCCCGTGCAACCTGGGTGGCCGCAGACGAGGTCTACGGAGGCAACCCGCAGATGCGGAGCGCGCTGGAATCCCGCCAGGTCGGCTACGTCCTCGCGGTCGCCTGCGATCACCAGATCGCCACCCGGGCGGGCAAGGTGCGGGCCGATGCACTGGCCAAGAAGCTGCCGAAACGGGCCTGGCAGAAACGCTCCGCAGGCGTCAGGCGCCAAGGGGCATCGCTACTACGACTGGGCCCTGGCCGACGTTGCCGACGACCAGCCCGGTCGCCGCCATCTACTCGTTCGCCGCAACCGCAACAGTGGCGAACTCGCCTTCTACCGCAGCTACTCGGCCACCCCGGTGCCGCTGGCCACGCTGGTGCGGGTGGCCGGGCGCAGGTGGACCGTCGAGGAGACGTTCCAGGCCGCCAAGGGCCTGGCCGGGCTGGACGAACACCAGGTCAGACGCTGGACGTCCTGGCACCGCTGGGTCACCCTCGCGATGTTCGCCCATGCCTTCCTGGCCGCAGCCACCACACACGAACACGGCCACCACCCGGTTCCAGACGAGCTGATTCCGTTGACCTGCAACGAGATGCAGCACCTGTTCGCCGCGCTGACCACCGCCCGCCCAGCCGCACATCACCTCGGCTGGTCCGTCCGGCGACGACGCCATCAAGCCCGGTCCCGGGCCTGCCATTACCAACGGCAGGCTATCCATCAACGATGAAGATCATGATCTACAACTGGATTATTAGCCTCGGGCCTTCATGAGCGGCCCGTCCGACAGGTGATCAGATAGGCAAAAGAGTGCCTCTGACCAGCGACAATGAGGATTGTCTAGGCCCTTGTTCCCGCGCCGTCGGAGGCACTTCCCAGGTGAGTAAGCGTATCGGGCCCTACCCGCGTGTGCAGGTGTCGGGTGGCGGCAACGGGGTGGTTTCGCAAGCCGGCGGGGTACTGCTCGTGGAAACAGCCCGCCGGACAGGCCTGGCTGACGCGCTGTCTGCGGCACTCGCGCCGTGGCGCAAGCCCAGAGCGGTGCACGATCCGGGCAAGATCCTGCTGGACGTCGCGATCACCGCGGCCCTGGGCGGGGACTGGCCGATGTCGCGATGCTGCGAGCCGAGCCCGCCGTGTTCGGCCCGGTGGCCTCCGACCCGACCGTCTCCGGCCTGGTCGACACCCTGGCTACGGCCGGACCCCGCGCCCTTTCGGCGATCCGGCACGCACGGGCCGAAGCCCGCGAACAGGCTTGGCGGCTGGCCGGGAACGCGGCCCCGAACGCGGGCGGCGAGGTGACTGTGGACATCGACGGGGTCCTGGTTCTGGCGCACTCCGAGAAGCAGGACGCGGCCGCGACCTGGAAGAAGACCTTCGGGCATCACCCACTGTTCGCGTTCGTCGACCACGGGCGTGAAGGGTCCGGCGAGCCGGTCGCGGGCCTGTTGCGGCCGGGGAACGCGGGCAGCAACACCGCCGCCGACCACATTGCCGCCGCCCGAACGGCGCTCGCCCAACTGCCGAAGAAACACCAGCGCGGACGGCGGACCCTCATCCGCGCCGACTCCGGCGGCGGCACCCATGAATTCCTCAACTGGCTCACCGCCCGCGGCCGATGGCTGTCCTACTCCATCTCTTGAACTACCCTGATTCCCGAGGAAGGTTGACGCGGCAGGGGGTGCTCGGCGTGGGATTCCCGGCGGGGGAGTGGATCCGCCGTGTGGTGAAGGACCACCTTCGGCAAGAGAGCGTCCAGGTCATCGGCGCGCGAGACTCGGCAAGCGGCACGTACGAGTGCAAGGGAACGGGTTTCTTTGTCGCTCCCGGTGTCGTTCTCACCTCCGCCAAGGTGGTTCGTGAGGCGATGGGGGAGGGCGCGACAGGCGGATTCGCCGTATGTAGCAAATTCCTCGATGCGGGTCGGCCGGTGCCGGCCCGTCTGCGGCAGTGGCTCGTCACGGACCCGATGGCCCCGATATCCGTCGCGGACGACATCGCCCTCGTGGAACTGCTGGATCCGGTCCCGCAGCACGAGTGCGTGTGGCTGGGCAACATGATCCACGATTACTTCTATGACCTGTATTTTGCTGCGTACGTGACGGAGTTCAACGGGAGGCAGGGCCTCGCGCCTGTCACGGGAAGTGTTCGGATCGTAGAGCCACTTCGTGGGCACTTGTGGAGAGCCGAGAGAATAGAGGCGAACCTTGCCGGGGCAGCCGCGGCCGATCAAGAGACGGCAGCCGTCTGCGGAATGAGCACTAACGGTTCGCCGGACGATCCGCAGATGATCATTGGCATTTCCGCGCTTCGACGCTTTGGTGCCGGCTACCAGAGCGTCATCACGGCGCACGACGCCTGGCACGGCCTACACCAGGGCCAGGGACATGCGCCCACGTGGATCGATATCCAGGTCGACCTGGCGGAGGAGGGCGGAAACCCGCGCGGGAAGCGGTGGACGCCCCGCGACCGCTGTACTGCCTTGGCCCTGTTGGCCGACCTCGCGCACCCCGAGGACGAAAGCGTCGTCCGTGACATCCTGGGGCGGCTGGGCGAACTCGAGTTCCGTATCCTCGCGCGGCCCTCGGGCTTGTACGGCGAGGAGCCGCTGCTCTGCTGGCGCGACGGCCTCAGCCTGCTGCACCGGTGTCCGCCGACCAGCGAGGTGAACGTTCATCTGCGCTACCTGCGCCTCGTCGCGGAACACCTGCATGCGCGGGGACACGATGTCGGGCCACTTGCCGAGTGGATCGGCGATCGCAGCGGCCGATGCAGCTTCGATGAGCGCCAGACGCTGTGGCAGCCTGGCGATCCGCAGGACGTGCCCAAGAGCGGGATCAACGGTTCACGACGTCGTGTCCGCAGCTCCGGGGCCCTGCCGTGCTGGCGGACGGGAGGTGCGCTGCTCGTCGGGGGCAGTATGTATCGTCACCTTCCGAATCTGCCGACGGTGGCTCATAACCTCGAAGACCTGCATGGATTCCTCACCTCACCGCGGTTCGGAGTTCCGGCGACGAACTGCCGGGTCGTCAAGGATCCTCAGTCCGCAGAGGAGGTGCACGACGCCATCGATGAGATCGTGGATGCCGTGGACCCGTCGACGGGAGCCTTCCTCTTCTACTACGCCGGCCATGGGCGCTCCCATCCCTCCCACGGTGAGTTCCTCCTGTCGACCGCGGGCAGCAGAGAAGACCGCCCATATTCTTATTGGGACTTCGCCAAACTACGCGGTCACCTGGTCGACACCGGTTCGCTGAAGAGGCTCGTCATCCTCGACAGCTGTTACAGCGGATCGGCTCTGGAGACGCTGTCGGCTGGCGACGACTCGGGACTCGCCATTGACGGCACCTATGTGATGACCTCCTCCGGAGCCACGCAGCCGTCGATGGCCCGTCCGGGCGAGAGGAACACCGCCTTCACGGGGGAGATCCTGAGAGCCCTGCGCGACGGGATCCCCGGTGTCGGCCCTGTCATCAACACGAACCAGCTCTTCGAATCCGTTAAGGCGGCCTGCCGGGCGGCTCAGCTTCCCGTACCGGCGCGTCAGATACGCAACGACGCTTCCAAGATCCCCCTGGTGTACAACGAGGCTTTTGGAGGAGAACTCGTATGGCGAGTGTGATTCTTGTGTCCGGCTCCGACGGCGGTCGGGTGCCGGACGACCTTCGGCGCTTTCTGCTGCGGGACCCGGCTTTCCGTCCCCACGGGCGGCCCATATGGCGACCGGCCAGCACGGCTGACGAGGGGCACCTGGGGACAGCCCTGGACGTCTTGACACTTGTCATCACCGGGGCTCTGGCACTGCCGTCCGCCATAGAGACCGTCCACCGATGGTGTATCACACCGGGCTGGAGGAGCGAGCAAGTCAGCCTCACTGTCGGTGATGTCACGGTCACCGTTTCCGCATCTACATCGGCGGAGGAGATTGCGGCCATGGTGGCGGCTCTGGCGATCGCCTTGGAAGCCGCATCCGCACCCGCGTCCTCGGTTGAGGACTAGTGCCGCATCAGGCAACGTTCGCCCTGTCGGAGGCCCTGCCCGTCGACGGCTTCGGCCGCTGGCGATAATCGACCGATGAGTGCCATCGAACGCCCTTTGCCGCCCCTGAACGCCGACGAGCGCACCGTGCTCGAAAGCTGGCTTGACTTTCACCGCGCCACCCTCGCCATGAAGTGCGAGGGCCTGGACGACGGGCAGGCCGCCGTCGCGTCCGTGCCACCGTCCGAAATAGGCGGAGAGTGCTCCTGACCTGCAACGATGGGATTTGTCTAGGGTCCTGTTGGCTGCACGGGAAGAAGCACTCTCCAGGTGAGCAAGCGTATGGGGTTGTACCCGCGTGTCCACGTCGAGGGCGGCGGCAGCGGGGTGATCTCGCAGGCCGGGGCAGCGCTGTTGGTTGAGACGGTCCGCAAGTCCGCTCTGGCCACCGCGATATCGACGGCATTGGCGCCGTGGCGCAAGCCGCGGTCGGTGCACGACCCGGGCAAAGTCCTGCTGGATGTCGCGCTCGGAGTCGCTCTGGGTGGGGACTGCCTCGCCCATGTCGCCCTGCTGCGGGCCGAGCCCGACGTGTTCGGCCTGGTGGCATCCGACCCGACGATCTCACGGCTCATCGACGTCCTTGCCGCAGCCGGGCCGAAGGCGCTCACCGCGATCCGGTCGGCGCGGGCCGGAGTACGCTCCCGGGTCTGGGAACTGGCCGGGGCGAACGGTCCAGCCGCCGACAGTCACGTGATCGTGGACATCGACGGCATGCTGGTCCTTGCGCACCCCGAGAAACAGGACGCCACCGCGACCTGGAAGAAGACCTTCGGCCATCATCCGCTCGTCGCGTTCGTCGACCACGGCCAGGCCGGTTTCGGAGAGCCGGTTGCCGCGCTGCTGCGGCCCGGCAACGCAGGCTCCAACACCGCGAGCGATCACATCACCACCACTGGGCTCGCCCTGGCCCAACTCCCCAAACACCTGCGGCGGGGACGGCAGACACTGATCCGTACCGACTCCGCCGGCGGCACCCACGCCTTCCTCGACTGGCTCTCCAAGCCTGGCCGGTGGCTGTCGTATTCCATCGGAATGACCATCACCGACACCATCCACCAGGCCGTGCTGAAGATCCCGAAGAAGGCGTGGACACCGGCCTACGACGCGGGCGGCACCGGGCGGCCCGGCGCCTGGGTCGCGGAGATCACCGGCATGCCCGACGTGAACAGGTGGCCCAAGGGCATGCGGCTGATCGTCCGCCAGGAACGGCCGCACCCCGGTGCCCAGTTGCGATTCGTCGATCTCGACGGGCTGCGGCTGACCTGCTTCGCGACCAACACCCAAGGCGGCCAGCTCGCCGACCTCGAACTGCGTCACCGCCGCCGGGCCCGTTGCGAGGACCGCATCCGAAGCGCCCGCGACACCGGCCTGCGCAACCTGCCCCTGCACGACACCGCGCAGAACCAGATCTGGCTGGAGATCGTCCAGATCGCACTCGACCTCCTTGCCTGGATGCCGATGCTCGCCCTGACCGGCAAGACCCGCCGCTGGGAACCCAAGAAGCTCCGTCTGCGGCTGTTCTCCGCCGCCGCCCAACTCGTCACCACCGGCCGCCGCCGTCGGCTCCGCTTCACCGCCCGATGGCCCTGGACAGATGTGATCACCCGTGCGATCCAGCGACTCGCAGTCCTGCCGAACCCCGGCTGACCAGCCACACCGACCGCCCCGACGATCCGCACCACCACACCGGGAAAGTTGAACCCGGCGCCCACCCGACGCGACAACCGGGCCGTCAACCTGCCCCAGCCCCGGAAAGACCGCACCTCGCGAACCCGGAGTCCCCGTTAGCACACCGACGAGGACTCATGAGCGATCGAGGTTAGGGACAAGAAGGCGGGCCGGGCTTCAATACGGATCCCGCGACGACTGATGTCAACCGCCTTGAGAGACCCACGTCGCTGTCCGGTACGTAGCGCAGCAGGAACACCCACACCACGGCCAGCAGGAGAACGCCGGCGAGCAGGACGAACCCGGCGTAGCTGAGGGTGAGTTTCAGTCGGGCGCTGAGCCCTGGGCGTCTATGCATATGTACTGCCGGGGGCGGCGATGTCGCGGTCCGGGGCGACGGTGTTCATACCGGTGTCGATCCGGTAGCCGACGCCGGGCACCGTGGCGATGATCCATGGTTCGCCGAGCCGTTTACGCAGTGCGGAGACGGTGATACGGACGGCGTTGGTGAAGGGGTTGGCGTTCTCGTCCCAGGCCCGTTCCAGCAGCTCTTCGGTCCTGACGACCCCGCCCTCGGCGGCGACGAGGACTTCCAGCACCGCGAACTGCTTGCGGGTGAGCGCGACGTAGCGTTCGTCGCGGAAGACCTCCCGGCGGAACGGGTCGAGCCGCAGGCCCGCGATCTCACGCACCGGAGGCCGGGCGTACCCGCGTCTGCGGTCAAGCGCCCTCAGCCGCAGGACGAGCTCCCGCAGCTCGAACGGTTTGGTGAGGTAGTCGTCGGCGCCGAGCTCGAAACCGGACGCCTTGTCGTCGATCCGGTCGGCAGCGGTGAGCATGAGGATCGGGATGCCGCTGCCGGAGGCGACGATGCGCCGGGCGACCTCGTCGCCGGAGGGTCCGGGGATGTCACGGTCGAGGACCACGAGGTCGTAGGAGTTGACGCTGAGCATTTCCAGGGCGGCGTCGCCGTCGCCGGCGATGTCGGCGGCAATCGCCTCCAGCCGCAGACCGTCACGGACCGCCTCGGCCAGGTAGGGCTCGTCCTCCACGATCAGTACGCGCATGCGTGAAGCCTATTGTCATCACAAAATCGGCGCCGACGGGTGCACACCAAACACGCGACTCACCCCGCCGGCGCCGGCGCCGGGCGAGGCTGGTCCGACGGCACCTTCGCCGTAGTGCGCCACCAGCGGCGCGACGCCAGCCCGAACAGCACGGCGCCGACGGCGTTGACGAGTACGTCATCCACGGACGACACCCTGTCCAGCCGCAGGACGTACTGTGCGGTCTCGACCAGGACCGAGCAGCTCGCCCCGAGCACCAGGATCCGCGGCACGGACGGCAGCACCGCGAACCGCATAGGGGCGAAGAACCCCAGCGCCGCGAAGATCAGCAGGTTGCCGCCGATCCCGACCGGCCCCATCGTGACCAGGTCCCGCAGGGGGATCAGACTCACCCGGCCGGGGACGACGCCGGCCCCCGGGCCCGGTTGCAGGGTCAGCCACACCATCGGCACCGTCCCGTAGACCATGCCCACCTCGGCCAGCGACATCCGCCACGCCGACGTGACACCGCCGGCGCGCCGCAGGCTCGCCAGAGCCCACACCGCCAGGGCGGCCAACGGCAGCCCGACCAGCATCATGAGCAGCACACCGTTGAACGTATCGAAGCAGCCGTGCCACCGCCCGGCCACGCAGGCCGGAGCGGTCATCACGAGCGGCCGCCACACGGCGAACAGCACGCCCGCCAGGCCGAGGATCGCCAGGCCGGCGAGCATGATCCGGCGGGGCCGTGCTGACGGGGATGGGCTGTGGTTCATGTTCCCCACCTCAGCCGCCCGCCCCGCCGGAGGGCGCAGCCCCGGTGATGGCCTGCGTCTGCTGCTCGAGGATGTCCACCAGGCTGTCGGAGTCGCGGTTGATGAGGGTGACGGCGACCCAGCCGGTGTACGGGTAGATGCTCCAGTTGGCGCCGACGCCGGGGTTTCCACCGGCACGCTGGTACTGCCACTGGCCATTGACGATGTCGATCGCGAGGCCGTACGCACCGAACGACGTCGGCCCGTGGGGGATTTTGGCCCCGAAGAGCACGTCGGCCCAGGGCCGGTCCAGCACCGTGCCGTCGGTCAGCGCCTGCGCGAACCGGACCAGATCCGGCGCGGTGGCGAAGCTGCCGTCCCCAGGGGCATCGATGAAGGCGCGGCCCGGGTTCTTGCCGAGTGCGTATGGGTACGGGCTGCCCTGGTCCAGGTTGCGGAGCGCGTCCACCGCGCTGCCGTCGGCCAGTTCCATGTACGGGTGCGCGATGTGCGGGTCGGTGAGCCACTGCGGCCTGGTGTAGAACGCCGAGCTGGTCATGCCGCAGCGCTTGAAGATGTTCTCCTGAACGTAGTTCCAGTACGCGGTGCCGGCCACGGCCTCCACGATCAGCGCGGAAATGGTGACCTCCGCCTCCGCGTGGACGGAGTCGGGAGTGCCTGGGACGCCCACCAGTTTCGCCTGCCGGGCCCGCTGCTCGTAGTACTCGTGCACCTCGTCCCGGCTCTGGAAGACGCGTTGCACGTCCTCATCCGGGGAATCCAGCCTGGACGTGCCGGACAGCAGGTGGTGGATGGTCACCTGCTCGGCGATGTCCTTGGCGAAGCCGGTCAGGTGGGCGCCCACGGTGTCCGACAGCCGCAGCTTGCCCTGTTGCGCCAGCTGCAAGATGGCCACCGCGTGGAACGGCTTGCCCGCCGAACCGAGGCTGAACGCGATGCCCTCGCGGTTGGGGATCCCCTTCTCCTTGTCGGCCATGCCGTAGCTGCGAGACAGGACCGTGCGGCCCCGGTGCGACAGCAGCACCACGCCGGAGAACTTGCCTTCGGCGGCCAGCTGCGCCACGTACCGGTCGTAGGCTCCGCCGGGCAGGGTGTCCTGCGGGATCCGGTCGTCCCCGGACAAGTCGGTTGGTACCGAGTCGGCGTGGCCGATCCCGACGCCTACCAGCGGCACGCCGGCCGCCACCACGCCGGCGGCAGCCAGCCCGCCCCATCTGAACAGCCGCCGCCGGTCGACGCCCTGTACCGAATCCGAGTCCGTGATCACGGTCCTTTTCCCGGTCGAACAAATCTGGCAGCTGACAGTGATGCGCTGTGGTTCATGCCTCCACTGAAGACGCAAGGCTGTTGCGTTGGCGTATGCGATTTTCGATACGCCCGCGATACACGGAATCCCCTGCCGCGATCCGGGTATGACGAGGTAGCAGCATGACCAGTCGCGTTGCTTGATCCAACACACTGCTCTACCGCATCCCGGGCGGCGGTCGGCCGCCTGTCGGAATCGCGGCGTAGTCGACACGCGTCAAGTGGCGCCGAACCGACAGGTGCCGGCATGACCCTTCTAACGGACAGGTGGATCTCCCGTATGTCGGCACATGCCTGAGGGCCCCTGACCCCGGATTTTGGACACCGGAGAGACTTGGATCTTGATGGTCCAGGAGAACGGAGTCCCTGTGGGGATGAAGCACTGCCCCGTCGAGTTCAAGGCGGACGCGGTCGCGTTGTACCGGTCCCGTCCGGGAGCGACGATCAAGTCGGTCGCCACCGACCTCGGAGTGAACACCGAGACGTTGCGGAACTGGCCCCGCGCCGTCTCCGGCACTACCGACCTCGGCTGACTGGCCCCGCCCCGCAGCCCGTGCAGGCAGGTCGCCGTGAACAGCACCTCCGGGGTGTTCTTGTTTCAGAGTGGGTGTCCGTGGTGGTCGATGGCGGTGGGGAGTGCGCGGAGCCGTTCGGTGGGGCCAGCTGCGTGTCCGGCCGGGAGCGCACGGGTGAGGTCGTGGAGGCGGGTGCGGGCGGTGGAGTGGAGTTGGGCGGCGGGAACGTGGTCCAGGACGTGCAGGGCGCGTTGGGCGGCGTCTTGGGGGAGTCGGTTGCTTCGGCCTGGGCGAGGACGAGGGTGGCGGCCGTCCAGCCGCCCGTGCCATCCGGGCACGCCGCGGCAGATGCTTCGGCGCGGGTGCGGGCCCGTTGATGGCGGCCCAGGGCGAGGTCGGCCTCGGCCTGTTGGAGGTTGAGCTCGGGTTCGTCGAACCCGAACCTGCCCGGCGCAGTGCCTGACGGGTCGGCCCGCGCATCACGACGTCCTGGACTACGTCACCCGCCTTGGCCAGAAGGCATCCTGATGACCCCCACCCCGCCCCCTCACGATCCTGCTGGAAGCAGCCGACCTGCTGCCTGACACCGGCGGCTACGCGCTCGCCTACGGATCCCACGCCACGGACACCCACCAGCTCACCTCCGACCTCGACCTCCTCTACACCGACCTCGACCTCCTCTACACCGGCCGCGAGCACCTGGACAACGCCGACCTGAGCGCGCTCACTGCCGCAGTCGTGGCACTGCACCATCGGCACGGCCTGGACCTGGACGAGGAAGTCCCCTACGCCGTGAAGCTGTACGCCACCGGCGACCAGGTCGACCAAGCCGCCGCCCTCGCCGGATTCCAACCTCCATGGGCAGAACAACTAGGTTGCTTCGACACACCCGGTTGATCACGATGCGGTCACGCCGGAGGGGTATTCCGAGATCGGCGTCACACGAGAGCCGAAAACCGGGCCTGTAGAAGGTGAATGGCGGACGCCCGAACTGGCGTACTTCGTGTTTACTGCCGTTGCGGTGAAGTTACGGCCAACCAGGTCCGGCGTCTTCGCTACGGCCGGGTCCGGGACGGTGGTGGTGCCGACGCCGCAGACGCACCCTCTCAAGACCGGTGGCCCGCATGATCCGGGCGACACGCTTGTGATTGACCGCCTGACCGGCCTGGCCACGGAGCTCGGCGGTGACTCTCGGGGCCCCGTAGGTGCCGTCGGAGTTGCGGTGGACCTTGCGTATCCGGGCCGCGAGCCGCTCATCGGCGGCCTCCCAGGCCGCGCGGTCCGCGGGGCGGTGCGACGCCAGTAGTAGAAGCTCGAGCAGGCGATGCCCAGGATGTCGCAGAGCCGCTTGACGCCGAACCGGCGCTGGTGATCCTCGTGTTCCCGCACCTGAAGTGCGCGGAACGGGGCCGCCTGATGGGCGGGTTCACAGCCGGGCCGGTCGGGTACGCCTGTGATGTGCCGACGACGCCCGGGTGGGCTGTGGACCAGTGGGTCGGCAGGGGGAGACGGAGCCGATGTCCCAGGAGTTCGATTACATCGTCGTCGGCGCCGGGTCGGCCGGCTGCGTGCTCGCCGCGCGGCTGTCCGAGGACGCGGCCACCACTGTTCTGCTGATCGAGGCCGGGCCCGCAGAGACGAAAACCGACCTCGCGACGCCCGCCGCGTGGCCCACGCTGTGGGGCACGGACGTCGATTACGCCTACACCACGGTGCCACAGAAAGGTGCCGACGGCCTGCCGCGACTGTGCCCGCGCGGCAGAGCGCTGGGAGGGTCGAGCGCCATCAACGCGTCGGTGTTCCTGCGTGGACACCGCAACGACTATGAGCGGTGGGCCGCGTCCGGCTGCGTGGGCTGGGACTTCGACGAACTCGTCCCCTACTTCCGGCGGATGGAGACGGCCGTCGGCAGGGACCCGGAATGGCGCGGCGACAGCGGCCCGATGCGCCCGGCACCGACTCAGGACGGCAACCCGCTCTCCCAGGCCTTCGTCGACGCCGCGGCGGCGGCCGGGCATCCCGTGACGGATGACTTCAACGGAGCGGGGCAGGAGGGCGCGGGCTGGCACGACCTGAACATCACCGGGGGCAGCCGACAGAGCACGGCCAACGCCTATCTGGATCCGCTGCGCGGCCGCCGGCCGAACCTCACCGTCCTCACCGACGCCCGCACGCGCCGCCTGCTCTTCGACGGCGAGCGGTGCACGGGCGTGGAGTACCAGCGCCAGGACGAGACAGCGACCGCGTACATGACCGGTGAGGTGATCGTCAGCTGCGGAGCGGTCGACTCCCCGCGGCTCCTCCTGCTGTCGGGCATCGGCCCCGCCGACGAACTCCGCCGCATCGGCATCGACGTCCGTCACGACCTGCCCGGCGTCGGGCGCAACCTGCACGACCATCCGGCGTGCGGGCTCGTCTACGAAGCGAGCCGACCGATTCCCGCAGGGCGCGCCAACCTGGCGGAGACCTCACTGTTGTGGCGCAGCGACACGTCCTTGCACGGCCCCGACATGCAGCTGATGTTCATTCATGTGCCGTACCACCCGCCGACGATGCAGGCCCCCACGAACAGCTTCACCCTCGGGGTCGTGACGGTGCCCCAGAGCCGGGGATCGGTGCGCCTGGCCGACGCCGATCCGGACACCCCACCGCTGATCGACCCGAACTACCTTGGCGAGGAATCGGACATCCGCCGCATGCTGCACGGCATTCAGGTCGCACGTGACATCGCGGCGGCGAGTCCCTTCACACCGTGGCGATCGCGCGAGGTGCTCCCCGGGGACGGCACCACCGACGAGGCGGCACTGCGCACATTCCTGGCGCGCGCCACCGGACCGTACTTCCACCTCGTGGGCAGCTGCGCGATGGGGACCGGCAGCCAGGCGGTGGTCGCGCCGGACCTGAAGGTGCACGGCATCCAGGGTCTGCGGGTCGCGGACGCGTCGGTGATGCCCACGATCGTCTCCGTCAACACCAACGTCGCGACCATCATGATCGCAGAGAAGGCCGCCGACCTGATCCGCCAGGACACGTAGACCGCGCACGCCTTTCCCGTCATTAGCTGCTCCACCAGCACCTTCTCCAAGTGCGGAAAAACCATCCCGAGCAGATCCGCACACTGCGGACGATGGCACCATCGTGACGTTCCGTCACCCCGTCACGAGTTGGGTGTATGCACCTAGATCCGTGCACGCGTACGCGAGGACGAAATTCACCCGCCCGAGGCCGATCACGGAAGGAGGGGCGGACCTCACGGCCGCCCCTCCTTGCACATCGCGCCGTCCAGCGCCCCGTCTCGGACATCAGCCCGCCTTCCGCATACTCCTGGCCCATCGAGAACCGCAGGCGTAGGCCGAACACAGTATGTGCGGACCAGGCCTGCTCCGCGGCCTTCGACCGATGGCCGGAAGCTAAGAAGCCGAGCGAGCATCGTCCAAAGAGCGTCCGTAGGTCCGCAGTTATTGGAGCCGGCTGCGGACTCCCGCAACTGGAACGCCAAGGCTGGTTCGGGCGGTTCCTACATGCTGCACAACGAGTCCGTCGGCCAGTGCCTGACTGTCAACGTCAACGTTCTGTACCTGGCCGAATGCAGCTCCAAAACCGGTCAGAGCTGGCGTACGGGTACCAGCAGCACTGTCGTGAACCTGTACAGCAGCCAGTGTCTCGACGAGAGCGCCACCTGGCCGGTCCTGGCGTCCTGCGAGCCGTCGAAGTCGACTCAGCACTGGGCGAAGGAGTGATCCAGGGCCCTGAGTCTTTGCTGAGTAACTACTCGGGGCTGCGGTCGCACTGCTGGAGGGCGGCGAAGTCGGCGTGCGCCGTCTGACAGGGTCTACGACCGGCACTCGGGAGCGGGCTGAGTCTGCGACTGCCCTCTCCCGCTTTTGGGCGGCTCAGTGGTGTCGTAGGGGGCTGCGGCGCTCCAACTGTCGGCACTACAGCCAATGAGGCGTGTGAGGTGCGGTAGGTGGCGGTTCGCGCCCGGCGGGGCCTGGCGGCCGTCCAGCGGCCGGTTCGGCCGTCGACGGTGAACACGCGGGACCGCAGGGGGCTCGCACTCGGGGGTGTCGAGCGCGTACGCGCTCGTCCACTTCACCTCTCCCCGGGGTGTGCCCGAGATACGCGCCAAAGAGGCAACGAGATGATCTTGAGGTCCTGACGACTGGGGGCGTGCGCAAACCGAGGAAACGCGGATGTTTCGTGCTTAAGCGTTGAAGACCGCCCCTGCTGGTCGAGTACGGGCGAACATCACGAATATGAAGAGGACTCTTACTGCTGCCTTGGCCGCCCTAGCTGCCATCGCCTTAGCCTCACCTGCTGAGGCAGCGCCTGGGGACACCCCGGCACGGGTATGTTCACTGGGCACGGTCGATCTCAAGAACCCCCCGCCCGGCTATCCCGTCGACAAGATCTACGAGATCGCGAGGCAGCTGGGGCTGCCCGAACCCACCGGCCTCGGCGTGGGCTGTGACAAGGAAGTACGGACCGACCCGTACTCCAAAATCCACTCCTACCCCGAGCGTGGCCCGGTCGTGCTCCGTGCCAGCGAAACCGCTCGGACCCAGCTGTACTGCACCGACTCGGCCGCCTTTGCCGGCAAGCTCCTCGACAACCTGCCGGAGACGCTCGTGGTGATCGGATCGGGCTGCGTCGTGGAACCGAACCCGATCATCATTTAGGAAGCACCCGGGAGCGGAGGGTTGGCCCCGCGGAGCGTGCAACGGCCACGACCTGGTCGTGTTCCTCGAAGGTGCCGGCGTCGCCGAGCCCGAGGCCTCCTGGACGACCCGCAGTGGGTGGAATGGCGCGGCGGCCACGCCCACGAGTTCAGCGCCGCCTGACGTCTGACCGGCCGCGGTGGCTACTCCCACCCAGCCGCTTGGCCAGCTGCCGGGCGGACTCACCCGCCGCGATGCCGCGGGATACCTCCTCGCGCTCGCTGCCACTCAGATACCGCTCTGACCGCTTCTGCGGAGTGAGGCGAACCCCGCCGCTCCGGTACAGAAACCAGGCGGACATGGTGCATCGGCGCACCAAGCGCCCGCCCCATCAAGCTGAACGACTGCCCCTCGCGCCAGCGTCGCCAGATCTCATCCTGTTGAGCCGGCGAGAACCCGTAGTCACGCACCTGTGCCTCCACGACCGCGTGATCAACCGGGGTTGGTGCGTTGATCACTTGAGGGTGCCTTCGTTTGTGGAGTAGTGGTTGGGGCAGAGGTGAACCAGCGACTGGGCGATACCCGGTTCCCATGCTGTACTCAGCTTTGAGGCGATCGGAGAGTGAGTGACCAGATGATCGAGCGTTCCCACCGCTCGGTGGCAGCGAGCCCGCCGTCCTGTGCCGATCCCGTCTTCGCCGAGGCGATGGATGCACGCCTGTGGAGGTGAGCGCGTGAGTTCTGAGGGGTTTCAGCACGTCAAAGTCGGCGACATCGATATTGCCTACGTTGAGTCCGGCCAGGGTGAACCGCTGGTTCTGTTGCATGGCGGGGAGAGCCATAGGGGGCAGTTTGATGCCTTCCGCCCCCTGTTAGGCGCTGGAATCCTGGCCATCAGCTTCGACCAGCGTGACACCGGCGACACACTCAACGGGCCCGAGCCGTACGACATCGTTCGGCAAGCTGCTGACTGCGCCGACTTCCTTGCCGCGCTGGGATTTGAGCGCGCGCATGTTATGGGAGTGTCGTACGGCGGAGCGATCGCCATGCACCTGGCGATCCACTACCCCCATCGGGTCGCGTCTCTCATACTGTCAGGCGCCACCCCGAGCTGGACCATGACCGAGAGCCTTGGTGACCGCATCGTCGCCATGAGGCCGGACGCGCGGGCGCAGTTCGCGCTGGACCTGCTCCTCACACCCGAGGGGCAGGCGAGCGACCCGCAGCTCGTCGCCGACACCAAGCGCGCCCTGCGGGGGCGTCCCGTAGACGCCGACGCACGCCGCATGACAGCGATTCAGAACCACGACTGCACTGCCCGGCTGCATGAAATCACGGCTCCTACTCTTGTGCTGCATGGCGCGGAGGACCCCATCGTCCGCGCTCAGGTCGCCGAACTCATCGCATCGGAGATCCCTGGCGCACGTCTGGTGATCCTGCCGCGTACTCGGCACGGCATCACCTTCGAGGCCCGTGAGCAGGCCGCACGCCTGGCGCGCGACTTCGTGCTGAGCCATGCCGTGGGTACAGTCAGCACCGGAAACGGAGGCTGACAGGAGCGGTCACTGCGCGGTCGGACGTCGTTACGGTAGGCGGAAAGCCGAGTTGGCGCTGTATCGGCCTTGCGCGGCCTCCCGACGTGTGCTTGTCGGCGACAGTATCCAGCTGGGCCCGGACTGCCTCAGCGGTGGGCTGGGCGAAGATGGTGCGGATGGTCGCGGCGACCATCTCCCCGGCGCCCTGTACCGGCGCCATGGTTCAGCGCGGCAGCGAGGCCGGCGCGCATCGGGTTGCAACGGCGACAGTCTTGTCGCTTGGTTCCTTGCCGCTTTCACGTGACCTTCGGCGATTTCTACAGACCATCCAGTCGCCTGGTCACTGTGTCGAGTGTCGGCCAAGGAGGACCCTTGCGCAGCAAGCGCAGGAATTCCTCTCCGAATCGCCTCCCATTCGGAAACTGGTCGCCAAGCTCCCAACGCCACGCGGCGACCATCGCGATAACGAGCTGCCGACACTCGTCCAGCAGCCCTTGGTCAACGCTTGGGTAGTGCTCGCAGACCGCCTCGGGAACATGGGCGAGATCGAACTCGACGGGTCCACGGCAGCACGTCTCAAGGTCGATGAACAACGGACCGTTCTTCGTGCTGAGCACATTGCCTGGGTGCGGCTCGCCGTGGAGCAGCTGCTCCACGGCGCCGCGGTCGTCGATCGCTCGTCGCAGGCTTGCCAGCCTGCCGCTGAGGAACACGCGGTCCGCTTCGGTGAGCTCCGGCGAGCGATCCGGGTCGGCGACAACTTCTTCCGCCTCCGTGATCCGGTCCGTGAACCTCGGGCTCGGCACATCGACCTTGCGCATGCCGTCGTGCAGCTGCTCCAGCGCCTTGGCGTAGTCGACTGGTGAGGTGTGAGGTGTCACGGGCTCGTAGTAGGTCCACAGCGTCACTGCGAAGCCATCGCGCGTGTACACACGCGGGTCCGCCCGAGGCTCCAAGGGACACACCGGGCATCCGACCTCGGTGAGCCGCTGAGCGAGATCGACTTCGAACTGTGCAACCTCTTGTCCCACAGGGGCGACCCGGGCAAAGACGTCGCATGGCGTCAGCCGCAGTGCCAGCTTGTTCGAGTTCTGGAGAACGATTGCATCGTTGGCTGGCAGGCCGAGCGATGCGGCGACCGAAGTCGCAGCCGCGATCGCACGCGTGATGTCGGTCATATCCACCCTCGAATCTTGGCATAGATGAGCGAGGGCGATGCCAACCAGCGTGGCCAGGAGCACGGCGCCGGCCGTGCCGGATCGGTTCGGGTGGCTGCCGCATCGGACGGCGGTGACGGGTCCGGCCGTGCGCAGACCCCTCTGCAGGTAAGTAGTCGGCGTGCGGCCCGTTCGTGGCGGACCCTGCGGACCGCAGAGCATGTGGACCGCCCTTGTCCCACGCCTGTCGCCATCGCTGCACGGAGCGGACGCTGGCGCGCAGGTCTTTGGCGATCGCCGAGCTCGTCTCGCCCCGGATGAACCGCTCCGCAGCTTGGAGCCGTAACTCCTCGCGGAACTGCCGGCGTTCGGAGGTCAGTCCACCCCCTTGTGGATACCGCATGCCTCCGGTGATATCGCAGCCAACGACCAGCCATCAGCCCCTACGACACCACGAGTTCAATCTCAGTACCACTCCGAGTGATCAGGCACGAGGAGCCGTTCGGACCCCGAGGTTAAAGATCAAGCTAGGTCAGCTGGCGCTCCGTAGTGGTGCTCGCCGCCCCAGGTCTGCGACGCACACCCCGCCCGCGGCTGGGTGCCCGGCCGCGGCCATCTCGCCGGACTGCCCGGCGCCCTTCTCCTGGGCCAACGAGACCAGGATGGTGCCCTGCGCCACGTTGGCACCGGATGGAGCGACACTGAACCTGGCGTGAGACCGGCGGCGAGCGCGTGCGAGGCGCCGGAAGGACGGAGCAGCTTCGGCAGCATCTCCTGATGAGGGGGCAAGCCCGAATGGCCGCGGCGGTGTACTTGTGACTGGGCAGGCGTTCGGACGGTACTACTGCTGCACAGGTCGGCGATGCTCGAGCAGGCCCGGTTCCCCCGATCGATGAGTCGGGGTAATGAGTGGATGAGATCATCGATCTTGTTCGGCCACGAAAGGGGGTGGTGAGCTGGCCATATGAAAAATACGGAAGCTCTCACACCCCCCGCAGCGGACAGTGGGGCACCTCGCTGGTCGCCGGTCATCGCCGTGGCACTCAGCACGTTCACCGTGGTGTCCTCCGAAATGATGCCGGTGGGTCTGCTGACGCCCATGTCGGAGGCCCTTTCCGTCTCCGACGGGGTCGCCGGCCTTTCCTTGACAATTACCGGGATCATCGCCGCGGCCGTCTCCCCCTTCGCACCCGCGCTCATCGGGCTCCGTGATCGCAAAGGGGTACTCGTCACCTTCATGGTTCTGCTGTCACTGGCGAATGCGCTGACCGCGATCGCGCCCAATTTCCTGGTCCTGGCTTCCAGCAGGATCCTTCTCGGCATTGCGATGGGTGTCGTGTGGGGACTCGCCGCAGGACTGGGCCCGCGACTCGTCGACGGACCACGAATCGCGCTCGCCACCACGCTGATCTTCTCAGGGGTCTCCATCGCCTCGGTTCTCGGCGTGCCGCTGGGGACCCTCCTTGCGGCGCTCCTCGGCTGGCGTGCCACGTTCTGGGCACTCGCACTCGTCGGTGCGGTGGCCACCGGCGTCCTGGTCCTCATGCTTCCGGACCTCCCGGTTCACCATCGGAGCCGCCTCGACGGAATCGTCGACGCGCTGAGAAACCGCGGCGTCGCGGCCGGGTTGGCCATCACGGGGCTGGTCGCGCTCGGCCACTTCACCGGCTACACGTACGTGCGCCCGGTCCTTGAGCTGGACGCGGGCATGAGCGCCGGCCTGATCGCGAGCTGCCTGCTCGTCTACGGCCTGGCCGGCGTCGCCGGAAACTTCACCCTCGGCCCCATGGCGGGCCGGTACACGAAGGAGGCTGTGACGATCGCCTTGGCGGGCGTCGCGCTGGCCGCAGCACTGCTGCCGTTCGCCACCGTGAGCACCGTCACCGTGCTGATGGCGCTGGTCATCTGGGGCGCCTCGTACGGCGGTGTCTCGGTCTCGACGCAGACCTGGGTCCGCACGGCCGACCCCGCGCGTACCGAGGTATCGGCCGCGCTGTGGGCCGGTGTGTTCAACGCAAGCATCGCTCTCGGTGCGTTCGCGGGCGGGCTCGTCATCGACCGTGCGGGAAACCGAGCTGTCCTGTTCTCGGCGGCGCTGATCACGGCGGCCGGGCTGATCGTCGCCGCCGTCTCGCGGCCTCGCCCGACGGCTTCACGCGCGCGGCGGCCGGAGCTGGATGCCGCTGGCCATTGACGGTCTGTCTGTTGCCCTGAACGGACAACCGCCAATCCGAAGGTACGTCCCTCTGACGGGCGGAGACCTGCTCCGCTTAGGGCCGGCACGGCAACGGTGTTTCAGTCCACGTTCTTCACCAAGAGCTCGACGAACCTGTCGGCCAGGCCGTGCTGCTTCCGTTCGCTCTGCAGGACGAGCAGCGTCGTCGGCTCCAGGTCGGGAGCCCGCAGGTAGCGGATGTCCGGCCGGGGGGCGTACCTCGTGCTCGCCTCACACAGCAGCAGACCGAGGCGGGTGCTGGCTACGGTCGAGAGCCCCTCCTGAATCGTGCTGGCGCCTGCCGGGTAGGTCAGCTCGAACCCGTTCCGCGTCCGCGTCGGCGCATTCACCTGGCGCCAGTAGTCGGGGGCGGGGCCGCGCGGCTCGATCAGCGGCAGTTCCGACAGTTCGCCGGCGGAGACGCTCGACTCAGCGGCCAGGCGGTGCGCGGTGGAGACGGCAAGGTACATCGGCTGTCGCGAGAACTCCAGCATGAGCCGGAGGCCTTTCTCGCGGCAGGGCGAGAGCACGATGGCCACGTCGATCTCGGCCCGGTTCAGGCAGGAGAACGGGTCCCCCCAGGAAAGTTCGACGAGTTCGGCGGAACCCTCGGGAAGGCTCGCGATCGCCTTGGCGACCGGCTCGTACACGGCGCACTGGAATCCCACGCGCATGGGCCGGTCCGTCGCCGCAGCCCGGGCGGCGTCGAAACCCTCGCGAAGCTGGCGGAAGGCGGGAACTACCTGCTCGGCCAGCCCTCGCCCCAGATCGGTCAGCTCGACCCGGCGGCTGGTCCGTTCGAACACCGGAGCACCCACCCGATTCTCCAGGCGCTTGATCAGCTGTGAGACGCGTCCCTGGGTCACGCCCAGGATTTCGGCCGTGCGGCCGAAATGGAGTTGGTGAACCAGCACGGAGAAACACTCAAGCTCCTGGAGCGGAAGCTCCGGAATTACGGTCCATGGGGGTGTGCGATCCACCTCCGCATTCTACGCCGGTGTCGCACGGCACCCGGTCCGGGCAGAGGCGATCCGCCTCACGAGGTGCCAGGGGTGGGATAGCTGGGTTAACGCGGCAACAGCCGTGTCCGCCTTCCTCGGTGTCCCGCTTTTGAAGCTTCCTCTTGATCTTGGACACCTGGAGACCGGGATCTTGAGGTTCCAGAGGAAGTAGCACCAGGTGGGAAGCACGTACACATCCGTCCCATAGCCCTGAGAAGGCCGGCCACAAACCCGACCACCGCAGGCCAGGGCCAGCACGCTGTTCCTGGACCACTGTCCCGGCCGCTGCGCCGACGTCCCGTTCCACGGGAGCCACGGCGGCCGGGGTGGTCGGTGATGCGCTGCCCGTACGATGGCCGGCGCGACCGTCCGCCGCGCTCTTGGCACCGGCCCTCAGGCTCCCGCGCACAGCATCCGCGCTGCCCAGGCCGACCTGCCGGTCTCTGGGCGGGGGCTGAGCCGGTGCTGATCCTCTTCCCCGCCGCCGATGTCGTCGTCGTCCAGGTCGGCGAACGCGGCCATCGGCCCCGGCTTGCCGACCGGCTCGGCAGCCTCACGCGCGGAAGATGCACCGGCCTTCGAAGGGACAACGGGGGAGAGCTGCTGACTCTCCACGGACTGCGCGGCCGCAGCTGGCTCTGGGGCGGGTACGTCGCCAGGCGCGTCTGCGGTCAGTGCGACGTCCAGGATGTTGACCTGCTCGGCATCGGGACCGGCGGCCGCGCCAGCGGGGAACTGCCCCGTCATCCCGCCTGACACTCCCGCGGCGACGGTGCGGCACTCTGCGAAGCGCCCACCAGGCGTTGGTGGTGCGGGGGTGTCAGTAGCTTTCTCTGATCCGGGGATCTGCGTAGCCTTGGGTCCTACGCTGGCGTGGTGTCCGAGGACACCGGGCGAGCCGGGGAGATGAACTCTCGGGCCTGAGATGAGCGACTGAGGCCGGGTGCCCGGCCTGATGCGGTGTTCTGCTCTTCGATATGTCGTGCCTGGCAGTGGCGTACGGACCGGCGGTTGCGCAAGCGCCTGGCGGCCGTGCGGGATGGTGAGGGTGAGGTCGGGTGTTCCGAGTGCGGGGCCCGATGGGTGGCCGACGCCGACCGGCGGTCGAACGCCGTCTACTGCTCGCGCCGGTGTGTGGTGAGGGCCTGGAGGCGCCGGAAGGGGCGCCGGCCGAGACTGAAGGTGGCGCATAACTCCTTCACCGATGAGCCGCCACGCGGCGGACTGGGCGCGACGGCTCATCGGCGAGGCGTTCGTCAGACGGTGGTGGCCAGCCAGCCGACCTGCTCCGTCGTGTGCTTGCCGTCGCTCATGACGGTGGTGTTCACCCTGACCTCGTTGAGCCGGATCAGGAATCCCTTCTCGGCCACGTCGTGGACACGAATGCGTCCGGTCTGTCAGATTCACGTCGCCCGTTTGAGTGGACTGCCCAGGATCGAGTCGCCCTCAAAATCGAACAAGTGCTCTAATCAAAGCTATGACGTACCCCTTCCCCGACGACCTGGTCCGGTGTGTCCTGTCGCAATGAAGGTTGAGTGTTCTCACTGAACCTTGGTGACCGGTAGGTTCGTCTCATTGAAGTTTGAGTGGCGGATGCTACTGGGGCGGCGGGGTGCGGTGGGGGAGCTCGCAGGTGTCCACTCAGATCCGGTGCTGGCCGCCTTTGACCTGGAGTTTTACGAGAGTGAAGCCCTGAGCCGGAGACCGCTGGGTGCTGGCTGGAACGTGCGGTTCGAGCAGGTGCCCCCTGTACGGCAGTTCCGGTGGCCCAAGGGTGGTGGGAGCTTTGCGGGCTGGTACTACGCGGCGACGACGGGTGCCCATGTGGGCTACGAGTCGTGGCTGGAGCGGGACCGGTTGATCCTGCTCGATGCGGATCCCGAGGTGGTGGGCATCGCGTCGCAGCCGTTCTGGCTGCATTGGTACGACGGGACGCGCAAGCGGCGCCACGCGCCGGACTATTTCGTACGGCTCGCGGATGGCCGGGGCCGGGTCGTCGACGTCCGTGCTGGAGACCGGATCGACGAAGCGGCTGCGGCGTCCTTCGAGGCAACGGGGCGAGCCTGTGAAGCGGTGAGCTGGGAGTTCGCCCGTGTGGGCGTGCCGGATCCGGTGCTGATGGCGAACATGCGGTGGCTGTCGCGGTATCGCAGGCGCCGGTGCGGACGCCGGCAGGACATCGCCGACCTGTTGGTGAAGGTCTTCGACGAGCCGGTTCCGCTGCGGGCGGGCGCCGCTCAAGCGGGCGATCCGCTAGTGGTGCTGCCAGTGCTGTTCCACCTCCTGTGGTCCGGAGTGCTGGTGGCGGACGTGGCCGGGCGACTGCTGGACTCGGACAGCCTGGTGCACACCGCGGGGAGGCGATGATGGGCAGACTGGCGCGTCCGGACGGGCTCGCGGTCGGCGAACGGATTCGGTTCGACGGGCAGGTCCGCCTGGTGCTGTCGGTCACCGGCCGAGCTGTCACCCTCTCCGAACTGGGTGGTGAGCCCAGGCTGGTGCCGCCCGCGGTCCTGTTCGCCGATGGCGACTTCGAGATCGTGGACACCTCGGGCCGGATGCCGCTGCCGCCGGTGTCGCTGCTGGAGACGCTTCCGCAGCCAGTGCTGGAGAAGGCCCTGTGGTGGGAGGGCCACATCCTGGAGATCTTGCATGGACAGGCCCCTGATGCCCCGCAGGGCACCGAGGTGAGACCGGAGTACGCGCCGACGCGGTCGTTGACCGCGCGGGAGCGGGCCAAGGCGGCCGAGCTGACAGCGGCTGGGCACAAGGCGAGCGTGAGCACGGTCGGCAACTACCGGCGCCGCTACCAGAGCGGTGGAGTGCTCGGGCTGGCAGATCACCGCCCAGTACGTAAGACACCTCCCCACAGAGCGGTGGACGACCGGGTGATCGCCGCGATGCGGCAGGCGATCGGCGAAGCGGTCGACAACTCCACCCGCACGAGTACGTTCCTGTTGTGGCGCACGGGCGAGATCCTTAAGGCCACCGAGGAAGGCCGACTGGTCCAACTTCCTTCCCGGGCCACCCTTTACCGCCTTCTCGACAAGCTGACCACTGGCACCCACACCACCGGGTCGGCAGTGACCCGCAGGTCGCGGGCGCACGGCGCGACAGCTCCGTTCGGGGAACTGCCCGCTTTCGCGCCGGGCGAGGTGATGCAGATCGACTCAACCCCGCTGGACGTGCTTGTCCGCCTGGACGATGGGGTGGTCGGCAAGGTCGAGCTGACCGGAATGATCGATGTCGCCACCAGGACGGTGACCGCGGCGGTGCTGCGGCCCACGACCAAGTCGGTGGACGCGAGCGTGCTGCTGGCCCGCACGGTCACTCCGGAGCTGATGAGACCGGGCTGGGTGGACGCGTTGAGGATGTCGCGGTCGGTCCTGCCGCACCGCCGGCTGCTGACGCTGGACGAGCGGCTGGAGCACGCCGCCGCGCGGCCGGTGATCGTCCCGGAGATGATCGTCTGCGATCACGGGAAGGCGTTCATCTCCCGGAACTTCCTTGCCTCCTGCCGGTTCCTGGAGATCGATGTCCAGCCCGCGCACAAGGGCTCGCCGTTCGAGAAGGGGCACATCGAGAAGATGCTGGCCTCCGTGGGCACTCTGTTCTCTCAGTTCCTCCCCGGCTACACCGGCCGCAATACCGATCGCCGAGGGCGGCACCTGGACAAGGAGCCATTGTGGTCCTTGCTGGAACTGCAAGATCTCCTGGACGAGTGGATCGTCGCGAAGTGGCAGAACCGCGAGCACGACGGGCTCAGAGACCCAGCTGTTCCGGGGCGGGCGTTCACACCCAACGAGAAGTACGCCGCGCTGGTGGAAGCATGCGGATACGTCCCGGTCGCGCTCAGCAGCGAGGACTACGTCGAACTGCTGCCGACGGCCTGGCGAGCGGTCAACGACTACGGGATCAGGATCAAACGCCGCACCTACGACAGCCCAGAACTTGCAGGGCTGCGGCGCCAGCACTCAGGAATCGCGGCGAAGAAGGGATTGTGGGAGGTCCATTTCGACCCCTACGACGTCTCCCGGATCTGGGTACGCGATCACCGCGCTGGCACCGGATGGATCGAAGCTACGTGGAAGCACCTGCACCGCGTCCCGGTCCCCTTCGGAGAACTTGCCTGGGACCACGCCCGTCAGAGCCTCCCCGAGGCCACCGAGGCCGAGATCGCCGAAGCGGTCGCCTCGCTGCTGGCTCGGGCCCATGCAGGTCCCGAGCAGCCGGCCAAACCGAAACGGCCGGCCAGGGACCGCCGCGTCGCTGCCCGCACCCGGGCCAGCAGCCCCAGTGCACCGCCGAAACCTGTCTCACCCACTGAATCCGGTTCGGATGAAGGCCCTTTGCCGGACGAGCCGTTGGCCGACGTCGTTCCGCTGGGCCTGTTCGACCCGCTTGAAGATCCATGGAGACATTGATGAACGACGACGGCCCCATACCAGGAGGCTTCCTCGAAGACGCCGAGGAAGAAGCGGGCCGGTATCTCACCACCTTGGACGGATGGCGGCAGCTCCTCCGCGAAGAGCCCCCAGCTCCAGCTCTGTTCTCCGAAACGAAGTACGCACAGCTGTCCCCGGCGGAAAGGGAGATCGACGAGGAGAACCGCCTCGATCACCACGCACGGCTGCTGGTCGTCGCAACGTCCACCGTCCGGCACACCGTCACCTGCGGACGCCGCCTTGTTCTGGTCAACAGACATGCGATCAGCGCTCGGCGAGGTTTGATCGTCTCCGGCCCGGCCGGAACGGGCAAGACCATCGCTATCACTCAGCTCGGACGTTCATACGAGCTACTCGACCGGGCCCGCCACCCAGGCCGCGCAGAGCGAATCCCAGTCGTCTACATCACCGTCCCGCCCGCCGCGACCGCTCGCATGGTCGCTGCGGAGTTCGCCCGCTTCCTCGGCCTGCCAGTCCGCCGGTCCTGGAACATCACCGACATCATCGAATCCGTCGTCGGTGCCTGCACCGACGCCCGCACGGGCCTTGTGCTGGTCGACGAACTTCACAACATCTCACTGACCACCCGGCACGGCACCGAGGTCGCCGACACGCTCAAATACTTCTCTGAGCGCATCCCCGCCACGTTCGTCTACGCGGGAATCAACATCGAGCAGACCACCCTGCTCTCCGGGACACGCGGAGCGCAGATCGCCGGACGCTTCACCCTCATCCCCACACATCCCTTCCCCTACAACACCGAGTGGAAGAGCCTGGTCGCCGCCCTGGAAAACACGCTCGTGCTGCGAGACCACGCCCCGGGCACTCTCGCCGCCCTGGACCGCTATCTCCACGATCGGACCGGCGGCATGATCGGCGGTCTCTCCCATCAGATCCGCGGTGCTGCCATCGACGCCATCCTCTCCGGCACCGAAAAGATCACCCGGGACAGCCTGGCGGCGGTTCCCCTCGACTTCGCTGCGGAGAGCAGTGTCCCCGCCATCCTGCGAGCTGGCCGGTGAGCGATTCACCCCGACGGCAGCTCCGTCCTCTGCCCATGAAAGTCCGCCCGCGGCCCGCCCAGACCATCGACTCCTATATCAGCGAACTCGCGCGGGCCAACCACATCAGGCCCAGTCTCCTGCACGGCCACATCTCCGAGCAGACGATCGCGGCCCCCATACACAACCTCGACCGACTCGCCGCCCTGTCTGGCTTCCCCGTCGCCGTCCTGCGGCGGACATTGGCCAGCCCCGTCGCCTACCTCATCCGAGTCAGACCGTCCTCCGAACTCACGGATGCCAAGAACAACCGGGCCCAGCTCTTCTTCCAGATCCAGCAGGACGCCGACGGCAGAGGGCTGACCGTCCGCACCCTTGCCGAACGCCACCAAGTCTCCCGCCGCACCATTCGACAGGCACTCCGAGCATCACGAGCCCTGCCGCATCAGCTCACACGAACGAACGTCCCCGTGATCGCGCCCTTCAAGCACCTCGTCATCCCCATGCTCGAACAGCGGCTCACTCCGACAGAGGTCTGGGACCGGATGATCAACGATCACGGAGTGACACTGTCCCGGGGGCCACTCGGCACCTTCATCAACAACTGGCACCTTGACCACGTGCGAAAAGGCAACCCACCCATCGCGATCTACCAGCCTGGTCGGCACGGGCGACGCACCTTGGAGTCCTGAATAAACCGTTGGAGTTTTGGCCTTAGGGAATGCAAGCTGCACCGGTGAACATGGAGGAGGTCGGCGCGCGGTTGGTGGCTCGATTCGGTCCCGAGGCCGAGGGGTGGCTCGCTGAAGTTCCGAACCTCGCTGCTCAGCTGGCCGCGCGGTGGGGTCTGGCGCTCGGTGAACTCTTCGAGAGTGGAGCCTCCTCTGTCGTTCTGCGCTGTCAATGGCCTGACGGCACGCCTGCGGTTCTGAAACTCAGCCCAGATCGGGCGCTGTTGAACAAGCAGGTAGAGATGCTGCTCCTGTTCGCACCATCGGGTCGAGTGCCAGCGGCACTGGCTGTCGACGCGGAGGCGGGGGCGATGGTGCTGGAGGAGGTCCTGCCCGGCACCGTGGCGGAGGACATGCCGCAGAAGTCATTGCCGCAGCAGTGGGGAGAACTGCTCGCCGCATTGCACGCCGTGGCCCCACCCGTGCACTGGCCACTTGATCTGCGCGGTCGGTTTGACGAGGCATTCGTCCGGATCGGCCGGCGGCTGTCCGAGCCGGCTATCGGCGCATGGATTGACCAGGCTGCGTGGCGGCGGGCGAGACAGCGCTGTGAGAAGTTGCTGGACAGCCAGGCCAGGCTCGTGTTGCTGCACGGCGATCTGCACCTCGGCAACGTTCTGGACGGCGGCCCGCTGCGCGGTCTGATCGCGATCGACCCCAAGGCATGTGTCGGCGACCCATGCTTCGATGCCGTGGACTACGTTGTGGCCGGTGCTGGCCACGAGGGCGTCGAAGCCCGTTGCCAGCAAGTGGCGACCGCGTGCCAGCTCGATGGGGATCGGCTCTATGCCTGGAGCCGAGTGGTCGCACCTATGGCAGCCATCGCGAACCTCGCCAACGGCGGCCCGGAACCAGCGCTCGACGAACTGCTCGCTCTGTCTCGTCGCTGAAAGCCAGCCCTCTGTGGCCGCTCAAACTTCAATGAGATTGCTCAACCTTCAGTGAGACAGGACATCCGGGCCCAGCGCGACTGGCTCACCACCTACCACCAGCTCGCCGACCCCCGACCCCGCCACACCACCGCCCTGCGCCGCCGCCGGTTCTCGTGCGCTTCTGTGGCGAGAAAGTCTCGCGCCGCGGGGGTGACCTGGTCGCAGATGGGCTGCTGGTCCGAAGGTTGATCGTTCAGCAGGTCGAGTGCTCTCGCCAGATGCACTGACGGCATATCCGACCTGGTCAAGAACCGGGCACCGGAGCAGTGGCTGGTGTGGCAGCTGTGTCAGGTCCGGGGCCGGACGGGACTGCAGCCGCGGCAGTAGGAAGGCGCCCGGGGCAGGTGATGTCGTCCGGTGCGAGGACGCCCGGACCACGATGTCATTTGGCGCGGCCGAGCCTGCGCGGTCGTCGTCCCGGATGTGACGGCCGCCGCATGCATCCACGCCCCGCTGCCGGCCCACCGCATCCGCGAACTCGTCCGGCCGCGCCGCTACTACCCCCACCGGCGGTGGCGACGGCCGCGCACGGCGGGGCGTGGGCCGGGACGCCGCCGACGAACCGGTTGCGTCGGCTCGGCGGGCCGGGGGACTGGCAGGGGCTGCGGATTCTGTGCGAGGTGTGGATCGTCGGCGAGGTGCTGCGCAACGAGACCGATGGGCCTACCGATCTCGCCGCCTGGTACCCGCTCGGCTCCGTGCCCTCCCTCGACCGTGTCGAGCTGGTCGATATCGCACTGCGACTCTGGTGCGTCCGACCTGCGTTGGGTCGCTCGCGCCTGACCGATCCGGTGAATGGCTGGGAACGGCTCAACCGTCACGACCGGGCTCAACTCGCCGCTCGCCTCCCACGGTCCCCTCCTGTGACCGCAGTTCACGATCACGGGAGCCCGCATGTCAGCCGCACGTACTGTCCGTACCCTCCTCGCCGCCGGACTCACCGCCGGGCTCACCGCC
This sequence comes from Streptomyces sp. NPDC093149, assembly GCF_044754145.1. Classification (NCBI taxonomy): domain Bacteria; kingdom Bacillati; phylum Actinomycetota; class Actinomycetes; order Kitasatosporales; family Streptomycetaceae; genus Streptomyces; species Streptomyces sp. NPDC093149. The sequence goes on along the minus strand of NZ_JBIVON010000014.1, from coordinate 57,968 downwards.
ACCGCGCTCGCCGCGCCCGCCATCGCCGCGCCGCTGGCCAAGCCGTCCCACGCCGCCACCCAGCAGGCTCTGGACGCGGCCGTCGCCGAGGGCGTGCGCGGGGCCGTCGCGCAGGCCCGTGACGGAAAGGCCCGTTGGGTCGGCACCGCGGGGGAGCGGAAGGGGGGCGATCGTTTCCGGGTCGGATCCATCACCAAGACCTTCACCGCAACCGTCCTGCTCCAGCTCCAGGCCGAGGGCCGGCTCGACCTCGACGACCCGGTCGAGAAGTGGCTGCCCGGTGTGGTGCGCGGGCACGGGCACGACGGCCGGAAGATCAGCGTCCGTCAGCTGCTCAACCACACCAGCGGCATCTACAGCTACACCGAGGATCCGGCCTTCCAGGAGAAGGTCTTCGGTCCCGGCTTCCTGCAGCACCGTTACGACACCTGGACCCCGAAGCAACTCGTCGCCGTCGCGATGGCACATGAGCCCGACTTCGTCCCCGGTACGGACTGGAACTACTCCAACACCAACTTCGTGCTGGCCGGGATGGTTGTCGAGAAGGTGACCGGACGTCCTTATGGCAAGGCGATCGAGAACCGGATCGTCAAGCCGCTCAAGCTGCGTGCCACCTCCGTGCCTGGCACCGACTCCGGTATGCCCGAGCCGAACTCCCGCGCCTACTCCAAGCTCTCCCGAGAGACCGGCGGGCCCACGTATGACGTCACCGACCTCAATCCGAGCATCGCCGGCGCCGCCGGTGAGATGGTCTCCGACGCGAACGACCTGCAGACCTTCTACCGTGCGTTGCTCAAGGGAAGGCTGCTTCCGGCGGCCGAGATGAAGGAGATGACCGACACCGTCCAGACCTCTCCCGACCTGCCCGGCGTCGGCTACGGGCTCGGTCTCATGCGGCAGAAGCTGAGTTGCGGCAAGGAGGTCTGGGGGCACGGCGGCGGCATCCATGGGTCCCATTCCGAGGCCCAGGCCACCCGGGACGGGGAGCACTCCCTCGCCGCGAACCTCAACGCCGACTGGACCGGTGACACCCAGCAGCTGATCGAGGCGGAGTTCTGCGGCACGGCCCCGGCGAAGCGGTAGCGGTCAGCGGGGCAGGGCGACCGTGTAGGCGGCTGGCTGCCGGTCACGCCACCGTTGGACATCCACGGCCGGCGGACCGAGGAAGTCGACGGCGGCGTCGCCCTGTCCACCGAGTTCTCCCGGTGGCCCGGCGGCGGCGCCGCCGAACAGGCCGGGCCGTGCCGCATCGCGGTGATGTGGCGCAACGGGAGCGCCTACGAGTGCGGCTTCCCGGAGATCCGGACCTCCACGGGCAACCCGGCGAACGCGATCCGGTCGATCAGTGGACTGAGCCGGCCGAGGCTCGGCTGCGGGGTCAGGTCGGCCTCGTCCTCGCCGCTCTGCGACGGGGCGAGCAGGCCGAGCAGATGCCGCAGCTCGGTCATCGCGTCCCGGCCGGCGCCCTCGACCGCCACGTCCGAGACGTCCCCGCTCGCGTCCACCTCCTCGACGGCACTGGGGCAGGCCAGGGCGAGGAGTTCCACGAGCAGCGGCAGGCCCAATGAAAGCTGCAGCACCGCCTCCACCACGCTGAGTATCAGCATCAATGTCAGTGCTCTGCGATAGAAACTCCGGCAGTAGCGTGAACGAGAGTACGGAAAAGGGCCCCACCATGGCAGACAACGCAATCTCAGATACCGCACCGGGAGAAGACGTGGCGGATCCGACGCGCGGGCTGACCGGCCGCACCGGCGTCGTCGGCGGTATCGAGTCGCTGGTCCTCGATGGCCGCCGCCTGTGGTTCGGCTTCGATTTCACCTCCGACCAGGTGCTCTCTCCCCTGATCGACGACGCAGGGGCCATGGCGCGGTACGCCGCGCGGCACATGCGCCAGCGCACAGGTGCCCACGACGAGTCCTACTGGGCCCAGCTCGTCCAGGCCGCCGCGGAGAACTCATATCTGGTGCGGTACGACGAGCAGCGCACCTTCACCACGCAATCATTGGAAACAGGGGACGCCGGCCCCGCACACGGGCACCTGCTCTACCTCCTCGACGCCGCAACGGAGGACCCTGCTGACAGCGACCCCGTCCACACCGGGACCGGATCCCAGGAGCCGGCCACGCAATCCGGTCTCCGGCCTGACGAAGTGACCCTAGAAGGCGCGGAGGGGCAGCCGGGGACAGCACTGACCCTGAACACGGTCGGCAACTGGTCGCTTCTGTTCGCGCCCTACGCCCGCAGCGCACCAACCGCCTGACCGTTGGCTCGGACCCGCCGCTGTGTCATGGCTCTCGAGTCTCCGTACCCGGCTCGCCCAGCTCGTCCTTCGGTAACTCCTTCCAACTACGGCGCGACTCCGGCATGTCGAGAGTGCCGACGACCTTCCGGGCCATCGTGGCCAGCTCCGGCGGGAACCGGTCCAGCGAGCCGGGGTCGTCGCGGAGCTTGGCCCGCAGCCCGTGCAGGCAGGTCGCCGTGAACAGCACCTCCGGGGCGTCCTTGTTTCAGAGGGTGTGTCCGTGGTGGTCGATGGCGGTGGGGAGGGCGCCGAGTCGTTCGGCGAGGTCGGCTGCGTGTCCGGCGGGGAGCGCGGTGGCAAGTTGGTGGAGGCGGGTGCGGGCGGTGGAGCGGAGTCGGGTGGCGGGGACGTGGTTCAGGACGTGCAGGGCCAGCGCGCCCGTCAGTCCCCGAACAACAAGGCACCCGCACGATGCCCCAATTCAGAGTGATGCGCCTGGCCCAGCAGGTCCCGGCGCAGCGCATCGCGAAGACGGGGCAGGAGAAACAGGTGCGGACGTATCACCATCGGTGGCCTGTGCGCATGCACGAGGTGCGTCAGTGGTACCCGTCCGCGCAGGAGCACCTCATCTGGCGCGGCCCCCTACATCAAGGGGCCGGCCGACGCGCCCCTCATGGTCGGCGAGAAGGTCTACGTAGCTGATCGCCGCTGAGGTTGCCCGCGTCGGCGGCCAGGCCAGGGTGCTGTCAGCCGTGTACTCGGTGGCGATCGGCGGTGCCACTTACGACGTCGCCCGGGGCACCGACAACAACATCTGGTTCCGGCACAACGGCGGAAGCTGGAATCCCCTCAACGGGGACCCTGCCTCCCGGACCACATCGCCGCCACGCATCGTTGAATTTCCCCCCGGGCGCGCGATGACCGTCATCCGAGGTCTGGACGGGGAGATCTGGTACAGCCAGGTGAACAGCGGATCCTTGAACTCCTGGACGTCCTGGACCCGGCTTCCGGCTGGTGCCAATGCGATCGGCAGCCCTCTTCCCACCATCAGCTCGGCCACCGGTGACCTCATGATCGAAGCACCGAACGCCTACCGAGCCATCAGTTACACCTTCCTGAGGAATTACCCCGGAGGTCTGTCATCCATCGGCTGGACGGTGGACAGTCACGCGATCCTCGGAACCGATGCCGTGGATATCGAAGGCAACAGTCAGATCTCCGTTTACGGCACCGACTATTACCGATCAGTGGTCCGAAACTACTTCACGGGAAGCGACCATCGTGTCTGGCGCGAAACGGTGAATCCTGCAGATGGCGCGGTCATGGATCTGGAGCAGGTGAACGGCGGGGCCGAATGCACCACCGGTGTGGCGGCGGCGCATCTGGGAAGCCAGACCACCGTGGCCGCTCCCGGGCAGACAGGTTATGCCGATCAGCAGCGCGTACTGATCGCCTGCGTCGGCAATGACGGGTACGTGTGGGAAAGCACGTCCTCCGACGGTGGCATCACCTTCGACGGGTGGCGCCACCCGTCGGGCACGCCGGCGCCCTCGTCCTCGACACCGGCGGTGTCCCCCACTCCTCTCTCGAACACCTCGTGGACCCTCAACGTGAGGTGGAACGGTGCGTGATGCCCACGAGTAAATAATCTGACGAGCCGTCACAATGTGAGCCCGGTCGGGCCCCACGTGGTGAAGCGTTGTTACACAACGATCATTGAGTGCCTCCGAGCGCCCCCGGAATACTTCAAGTCCTGGGGGTCGCACGAGTCTTCGAAAGCACCCCGTCCGGGCCGGGCCCTCGCCCGCCCGATTCACTCCTGAGCAGGGGCAATCTTGCGTAAACGATCAAAGCAGGCGTATGCCGTCGTGGCCGCGGCCGCCGTCGTCCTGACGGCGGGCATGACCGGCCCGGCATCGGCGAGGACCAGCGGCCCGGACCCGGCAATCCCGGGCGCCGTCAAGGGCACGGGGGCGGTCGGCAAGGCCGTGCGCACCGTCACCCTGATCACCGGTGACCAGGTTCTCGTGGACTCCCGCGGCCGGGTCGGCGGTATCCAACGGGCGAAGGGCAGACAGGACATGCCCTTCTTCACCTGGACCTACGACGGCCGTACCTATGTGGTGCCGCGTGACGCCCGGCGGCTGATCGCCGACGGCACGCTGGACCAGCGGCTGTTCGACGTCACCGGACTCGCCGAGCCGGAGAGCCTCAAGGCCAACCGGGCCGGCCTCAAGGTGATCGTCGGCTACCAGGGGTCGGCGGCCGGGTCCGCCCGCGCCGAGGTGCGTTCCTCCGACGGCACCACCGTCCGCCGGAGCCTGTCGGCCCTCGACGCCGACGCCGTCACCAGCACCACCGACAGCGCGGGTTCCCTGTGGGACGCGCTGACCCGTCGGCGGAGCGACGGTTCGGCGGCCAAGGCCTCCGGCATCGCGCGAATCTGGCTGGACGGCGTACGGAAGGCGTCGCTCGACCGCAGCACCGGCCAGATCGGCGCTCCGGCGGCCTGGGCCCGCTCCTACGACGGCACCGGTGTGAAGATCGCCGTCGTGGACACCGGAATCGACGCCACCCACCCGGATCTGACGGGCCGGGTGGTGGCGGAACGGAACTTCAGCGGCTCCCCGGACGCCCGGGACCGGGTCGGACACGGCACGCACGTGGCCTCCGTCGCCGCCGGTACGGGGGCCAAGGACACCCGGTTCAAGGGCGTGGCGCCCGGGGCGCGGTTGATCAGCGCCAAGGTGCTGGACGATCAGGGCAACGGTGACGACTCCAGCATCCTGGCGGGGGTCGACTGGGCCGTCGCGCAGGGGGCCGACATCGTCAACATGAGCCTGGGCAGCCCCGACACCCCGGGGATCGACCCTCTGGAGGCCCAGGTCGACAAGCTCTCCGCGGAGAAGGGCGTCCTGTTCGCGGTGGCCGCGGGCAACAGCGGGCCGGGCCGGGGCACGGTCGCGTCCCCCGGCAGCGCCGACGCGGCGCTGACGGTCGGCGCCGTCGACGACGACGACCTGATCGCCGACTTCTCCAGCGTCGGGCCCCGCATCGGGGACGGCGCCGTCAAGCCCGACATCACCGCACCGGGCGTGGAGATCACGGCGGCAGCGGCGAGCGGCACCCCGGACCAGAACCCTCCCGGATACGTCAGCATGAGCGGCACGTCGATGGCGACCCCGCACGTCGCGGGCGCCGCGGCGATCCTCAAGCAGAAGAACCCCACCTGGACGGGCGCACAGATCAAGGCGGTCCTGACGGGCTCGGCCAAGGGCGGCTCCCACTCGGTCTTCCAGCAGGGGGCGGGCCGACTCGCCGTCGACAAGGCGATCGACCAGACGCTCGTCTCCGAACCGGCCTCGGTCGCCCTGGGCACCCAGCAGTGGCCCCACACCGACGACACACCCGTCGGCAAGCAGGTGAAGTACCGGAACAGCGGCACCACCGACGTGACGCTGGACCTGTCGCTGGAGGCGCCCACCGGCGGAAACGAGAAGCCCGCCCCGGCCGGGTTCTTCACCCTCGGGGCACAGCGGATCACGGTCCCGGCGGGCGGCACCGCCGCCGTGGACCTGACAGCCGACACCCGGCTCGGCGGTACGGTCGACGGCTCGTACTCGGTCACGGTCGTCGCGACCGGAGGCGGCCGGAGCGTGCGCACCGCGGCATCGGTGGAGCGCGAGGCAGAGTCGTACGAGGTCACCTTCAACACCCTCGGACGGGACGGTGCGGCCAGTGCCAACTGGCAGGCCGACCTGAAGGGCTACAGCGGGTCCGCCACGGGCCGTCGGTTCTTCCCGGACCTGTCGTCGGGCTCCGCCACGGTCCGACTGCCGCGAGGCACCTACAGTCTCGCCGCCGACATGCTGGTCGACCCCGCTGCCCCGGCCAAGGGCATCGACCTGATCAACAACCCGCAGTTCTCGGTGACCGGTCCCACCACCGTCACCCTCGACGCCCGGACCACCCGGCCCGTCGCCTTCGCGGTGCCGGACGCGGCCGCACGCTACACGCGCGCCGGAATGATGTACACCGTGAGCACACCCGAGACCTTCATCATCGAGGGGGGCGAGTTCGGCAGCTTCGACCATCTGCGCACCGCGTACCAGGGGCCCGAGATGGACGACGGCGTCCTCGCCCAGCAGTGGTCCGCGCACTGGCAGCGGGGCAGCGACGAGTACAACGTCCTCACCGGCGGCCCGGTCAAGGAACTGGCCACCGGTTACAGCAAGACCTACAAGCCCGGGGACATGGCCCTGGTGAAGGCGAAGGTCGGATCGTCCGTACCCGGCCTCGACGGCGCCCTCGCGGCGAACGGCGTACTGGACTACGGAGGCGGCGTCGACGCCCCCTACACCGTGCAGCCGGCACCGGGAACGCGCAACGTGTATCTGTCCACGGCCGACGGGGCCGCCTGGAACATCGTCGCGGGTGTACTGGGCGGGGCGGATCCCTCGGGCCGGCGGAACTTCGACGCGCTCTACGGCCTCGACGAGCCGCGGCGGTACAAGGCGGGGGAGACGTACACCGAGACCTACAACGTCGGTGCATTGGGGCCGCGGATGAACGCGAACGAGGGGATCGTGCGCGACGGCGACACCATCTTCGGTTCGCTGCCGATGGTCAGTGACGGGGCGGGCCATTTCGGGATCGCCCGGTACTCGGGCGCGAGCACCACCGTCCACCGCAACGGTGAGTTGTTCGTGAAGAAGGACGCCGCCATCGACCAGGAGCCCTTCGCGCTACCGTCGGAACCCGCCACGTACAAGGTGTCGACCACGATCCACCGGAACCCGGAGTTCAACCGTACCGGGGCCCGGATCGACGCCTCGTGGACCTTCGACTCGGCCCGTACCGAGGGCCCGACCATGCTCCCGGTCTCCATGGTCCGCTTCCTGCCGGATCTCGCGCTGGACTCCACCGTTCCGGCAGGCGGCAAGCAGACCTTCCCCGTCGAGGTGCAGGGCGCGGCGGCCGGCGCCGCCCTGAAGACCCTGCGGGTCCTGGTGTCGTACGACGACACGACGTGGCTGCCCGTCCCGGTCACCGCGGACAGGATCACGGTGAAGGCCCCCGCGAAGGGCAAGGCGATCTCGCTGAAGGCCGTCGTCACCGACAAGGACGACAACGAGTCAACGGTCACGATCCACAACGCCTTCTTCGGCAAGTGAGGCGAGACCGGACCGACGAGCACGGGCGCCGCGCGATCGGATGAGAATCCGACGCGCGGAGCGCCGGTGCGGGAACGACGCCGAATCGTCCGCACGATACGCAGGGCGACTCCTCGACCGGTGCCGGGGCCGGGCGCTCGCCGCCACGGCTCAGCGCGTCGGCACCCGGACCGGTCGAACGGGGCAGTCGGCCGGGGCGAGGCGCCCGTCCTGCCCGACCAGGGTCACGGACACGGCCCCCTGCGCATGCGCCGCGAACGCGGCCGTGCAGACGATCTGGTCGCGGGCGGCGGCGGTCAGCCCTCTCACCCGCAGACGCAGCATGACCTCGACGGTGCGGTCGCCCACGGCGATCCGGTCCGCGGCGGACGCCGCACGGGACAGCGAAGCGGCATTGTGGAGGCCGGCCCGCCGTTCGGCCTTGTCCGGTCCGGCGAGCAGGGCGGCGACGGCCGCGAGCGGAGAGGGGGACTCGCTCATCCCCGCGCCCGGCGGGGACGAACCGCCGAGGCCGTCCCGTCCGGGCGACTCGTCCAGGTGGGACGACGCGTCATCCGACCCGGCGGAACCTGCGGTTCCGTTCTGCCGCGGTGCTTCGACGATTCGCGGCACGGGCAGCAGTTCGTCGTCGGGGGAGAGGAAGAACAACAGCAACCGTTCCTCGCGCGGAGGAAGCAGATCGGCGACAACGGGCCTGCCGGCCTCGATCACCGCCGTCTCCTGGATGCCGCAGCCCACGAGCGGGACCCCGGCGAGCATCAGCAGCGCGGCGACTCGGACCGTCCGACGCCCACGGAACGGCGACTTCTTCACGTGATGGTCTCCGTCCGGTCGAGGCTCTCCGCCGGCCCCGTGCCACCGTGCGCGGGCGACGGACCGTCCGGCGCGCCGCTCCCGGACGCGGGCCCGCCGAAGGGCAGCTCCACGGTGAACAGTGCGCCGCCGTCGGCCGCGTTGCGCGCATGGATCGTGCCGCCGTGCAGCTGCACGTTCTCCTTGGTGATCGCGAGCCCGAGGCCGCTGCCCGTCGAGCGGGAACGGGCGGCGTCCGCCTTGTAGAAACGGTCGAAGATGTGCGGCAGAGCGTCCGGTGGGATTCCGGGGCCGCTGTCGTGCACCTCGGTGATCAGCACGTCCCCGCGTGCCGACAGCCGCACGGTGACCGGTTCGGCGCCATGGCGCAGGGCGTTGCCGACCAGGTTGGCCACGATGACGTCGAAGCGGCGCGTGTCGAGGCGGATACGCAGGCCGTCGGGGAGCTCGGTGCGGACCCGGCCGAGCCACTGCCTGCCGGACAGGGTGTTGCGTACGGCCTCCGCTGCGTCCACCTCATCGGTGTTGAGTTCCGCCGCGCGGGCGTCGAAACGGGAGATCTCCATCAGATCCTCCACCAGCACGGCGAGTTTGCCGGTCTCGGCGCTGATCAGGCGTACCGCCCGAGCGGTGTTCGGGGCGAGCGTCCCGGCCTCCTCGTCCACCACGTCCGTGACGGCGAGCATGCCGGCGAGCGGGGTGCGCAACTCGTGCGAGACGTCCGAGGCGAAGCGCCGGGCCCGTGCCCCGGCTTCCCGCAACTCCTCCACGGAGCGTTCGAGACGGGCCGCCGACTCGTTGAACGTCCTGGCCAGGTCGGCCATCTCGTCCCGGCCGCGCACGGTGATGCGTGTGTCGAGCTGCCCGCCGCCCATGGAGTGTGCGGCACGCCGCAGCTCGCGGACGGGGCGCAGCACGCTGCGCGCCGCGAGCAGTGCGGGCACCAGGGCCACGGCCAGCCCCGGCAGGGCGCCGTCTCGGGCAGCGGTCACCAGGGAGTCGATGTCCACGTCCTCGTTCGTCATGGGCATCACGGCGAAGAGAACCAGGCCGCTCGGCATTGCGGGGCCACCGGCGACGACCCGGGTCATCACCGGCATCCCGATGGTCAGATACGCGTTCCCGTCCTTGACGACCCGCTGGAAGCTGCCGTGTGCCGAGGTGAGCGCGGTGCGGCGCAGCTTTGGGGTCAGCACACCGGAGACGGGCCGGTCACTCGACGAGACGCGCACCGAACCGTACTCGGCGAAGACGATCCAGGGATGTGGTTTGGCGCGCGCCGCGATGTCGTAGAGGTCCCACCGCAGCGCATCCGGATCCAGGGGCAGGCTGGGGACGAACTGCTCGACCTCCTCGCGGAAGGAGGTGACGGCCGTGTCCTGCGCACGCACGAGGACCGCGTTGCGCGCCTGCCGATAGGTCAGCGCGGCGGTCGTGACGGCGCTGACAGCGGCCACCAGCAGGAACGCGATCACCAGCCGGGTGCGCAGCCCGAACGCGGCGGCCACGCCGGGCATCCTCACAGCGGACCGAAGCGGTAGCCGTAGCCCCGCAGGGTCTGGATGTAGCGAGGATCGCCGGACGGATCCTCGATCTTGGCGCGCAGTCGGCGCACACAGGCGTCCACCAGGCGGATGTCGCTGTGGAAACTGTGATCCCAGACCTCCTTCAGGAGCCGCTGCCGGCTGAAGACCTGTTCCGGTACCGCGGACAGGTGCAGCAACAGCTTCAGTTCGGAGGGCGCGAGGGCGACCGGGTGGCCCGACCTGAGGACGGTGTGACCGGCGCGGTCGATGCCGAGTTCACCGTGGTGCTCGACGGCGGGTCTCGCGCCGATCGGGCTCTCGGCGCGGCGCAGCACGGCACGTATGCGGGCCTCGATGACCTCGGTGCGGGCGGGCTTGACGATGTAGTCGTCCGCACCCGCCTCGAGGCCGACGACGATGTCGACGTCGTCGCCGCGCGCGGTCAGCATGATGATCGGTAACTGGCTGGTCTCGCGTACCCGGGAGCACACCTGGACGCCGCTCATCGCGGGGAGCATCAGGTCGAGCAGCAGGATGTCGGGGCGAAAGGCACTCAGCGCCTCAAGGCCCTCCTCGCCGGTCACGGCGGCGTGGACCTCGTGCCCGCGCTGGCACAGCCCGATCTCGACGCCCTCGCGTACGGACGGGTCGTCTTCGACGAGGAGGACGCGTGGCATGGCGGTGTCTCCGGGATCATGGGGAGTGGTGGGTCGTCAGGGCTTCAGCGACCGGGGGCGGGGGAGGAACTGGCGAGCGGATGACCGCGTGCGCGACGGCCTGCGTGCTGCGGGTCGTCCGACGTCCCGAGTCAGTGGTCCCGGCGCGGACCTGCCCGGTGCGGCAGCGCGTCCGGCCCGGTCGGCCGCGGAAGCCGCGCCGGCCGTGCGAACGCGGCGGCGACCGCCACCGACGCGTCGGTGGTCCCGGCGAACAGCTCTCCCGGCTCTGCCCCGTCCGGCGGGCGGGAGACCAGGAGCATGAGATCGCGACGGGGCATGTCGTACTCCAGGGGGTGGGGCAGCGATGGCCCCCCATACTTTCAGGCGTGCGCGAGGCGATGATGGGCGGTCAGTTGTCCCGGAAGAGACGAGCGAGGCCCGTGACCTGCCCATCTTGGTGTTTGAGAGTCACTGACCTGCGGATATCGTCTTTCGGTTGTTTCAGGGTCGTGCCGGTTGATGCAGCCGAAAGTCCCAGAAAAGTTCCAGGGGTATCCCGAGGGCGATGGCTGATCTTTCGGCTTTGTGTGGTGGTTGGGTCCAGGTTGTCGGAGCGCCTGGAGTAGAACGCCCGCCGCTACTTCGCCGGGGAGCCGTACTCGGGCTGGGCCTCGGGCATCACGGCCGTCGATTACCACCAGGCGGTGCCCGTGGCCGTCACCGAGCTGGAGCGGATCACGGCCGATCCGGATGGGGCGGCGGGGAAGGTGTGGCTCGGGCGCGATGAGGATGAGTGGCAGGCGCTGCACGAGGCACTGGACAACCCCGACGGCGATCGGCTGTATACGGTGCAGCGGAAGGAGGCCCACTGCCGCAAGGAAGAGCGTGAGGCCGCGCAGCGGGAGGTGCAGCGGCCGGTTTGCACCCGTTGTGGAGCGAAGTTCACCGACGATCGCTAGCAGTCGATCCAGCAGTCCTCTTGGCACAGCGAGGGGGATGAGCTGTGCGAGCCGTGCCTGGACGAACACCATGAACAGGTGAGGGCGGAGAAAACCGCACGGCTCCAGGCACAGGAAGCCGCAGCCCGGGAGGCGGCCGAAGCGGAGGCGAAGAAGAACTGCGGCCTGTTCGGCCGCCGCCGGTAGCCGACGCGCGGGCCGGCGGCCGGAGGACGTCTTGTCCGCTGCCGGGCCGGGGCGGAAAGATCGGATGCGGACCATTCACTACCGAGGGGGAAGAACACGGTGAGCAACAAGCTGCTGGCACCGGACGGCTGGCTCGTACTGGGACTGCCCTGGCCGGAGCAGACCCAAGATGGCTGGGGCGAGTGCGCGGTGGCCGTCGTCCCGGCGATGATCCCCCGCCACCTCGTCAGCAAGGGCGCCGGCATCGCGCTCGATCTCGCGACCGGCCTGGCCCGCGACCCGAACGACGGGCCGGGCAAAGCGGTCTTCTTCTCCGACGTCACCCTCTGGCTCGACAAGCAGGGCAAGGACTGGGCGGACTTCGGAGTCGACTACGAAGCCGTCATCGACGAACTCGTCAAGGCACCGGTCCCGCAGCTCTGCATGACGCTCGTGCAGAAGGCCCACGCCATTCTGTGCGACGCCAGCCGCGACGGGGTGGGCCTGTATTACCCGGGCGGCGACGTCGAACACGTCACCCCGCAGGTACGCGCTGACGTTCACGCCGCCATCACCACCAGCCTGGAGTGGGACTGGCCTCCCTATATCCAGGGTCTCATCGACCGCGGCGCCCTCCAGACACGGTAGTCACACAGCGACGGGCTCCTGTGACTGGGCGAGCTAGTTGTTCTGACTGGGAAGGTTCGTCGGGTTGGCGGGTCACTTCTGCTCGGATGCGGCGGCGAGGTGACGGCGGCGCCTCGGTGGCGCGCCGGGTGGGGTACGCGGATGCCTTCGGTTTCAGCACGGCCTTCAAACGGGTCCGGGGGGTGGGCCCGAGCGCTTACCGCGATCGCCCGCTGGCCGGGCGCTCCCCCCAGTTCCCGTAGGACAGGCCTGATCCGGTGCGCAGCCGAGGACGTCAACCCGGCGAACCTCTGCGGTCACAGCGTCAGGTCCTGTCGTGAGAAATGCTGGTCGCAGCCCTGCGGGGACTGCGACCAGCAGGTTGTGCCGTATCGCCACCGATCAGTGGCGATCAGCGGTCATTTCAGCCAAAGGGCTTCCATCGGAAGCCCACGGCCGGTGGTTCCCAGCTCGGTGATCCCGAACCCGCCGCCGTACCCGCCGTCGATCCAGCCGATGTTGCTGACGTGGGCGGCGCCATCCACCATCCCTGTCGTGTGGTCCAGGTAGACCCTGACCGCCTCGATCGGAGCGTCCGTGTTGACGTCGCCGACCTGGATGGTCCGGTTGCTGGGAGAGGTGCAGGAGTAATAGGCATCCCAGCCGTAGTTGGAACGGTGTGCTCTGGCACAGAACTCGATCGTGCTGGCGGGGAAGTGAAACCGGATTGAGTCGATGCTGATGGCCTGCCCGGTGCTACCGGCCCATTCCCCGTCGCATCTCCAGTCCTGCCAGCCGACCCTCTTGAGGTGAGCCTGGTAGCAGACGGTGCCGGTGGGGTTGTCCCTGGCGCTGGCGGAGCCCGCTCCCATGAACACAGCTGTGGCAGTGACCGCCGCCGCGGCGACTACCCGGATCGTACGCTTCAACATGTGTGCTTCCCCGATTCCAGGGCCTCGGATGGCCCGGCGGGCAACGTTAGCGATCACGGTCCGCCGTGTCGTGAATCTGACATCGGCAGTTGCCAAATCGGAGAGTTCGGCACGGAATTGTGAATTCCGCCCGGTCCAGGAGCTGGGCCGGGGCCCAGTATTAGTCGTCTGCCGAGGTCGGCGGCTGTGAGATGGGGCTTGTGCAGCGCATCGCTGTAGAGCCGCATCTCACGAGCCGCCCCGTCCAGGTGCTGCCAGAAGGGAAGCCCCCAGCCTTCAGCCGCCCGCCTTCGGCCGGCCCTCCCCGGCGCTGATCGCCCGCGCCGACCGCGGCTACGCCCGGTTCCTCGCCCACACCGCCCTGGCCGCACCGGACGACCGCATCGGCCACCACGACCACGACGGCACGGCGAGGCATCGATGAGCGGCAACCACCGTGCTCTACGACCCTCACGGCCTGATCGAGGCCGAACTTCCGCTGGACCGCACTCCGTACGAAGCGCTCGTCACCGCCGTGCTCGCGTGGAAGAACCCGCACCTCAGCGCTGCCATGAGCGCGGCCCTGTACGGCGCGTTCGAGAGGTTCGCGCGGCATTGAGCGTAATTGAAGCGCCGTAGGGTTCCCTCCGGCCACGGGACGGCGTGGCTGGCTCCTTCGGGCTACGGGGCGGCGGGAAGGGGCTCTGTGAGGCGGTCCAGCCGCGTGTAGAGCGCCAGTACGAGTCGGGCGCGGTTCTGGGCGCAGCGGGCGGTGCCTTCCAGCGGTGCGGACAGGCGTCCGATCTCGTCGTCGACCTTCACATACAGTCCGGTGATGAGGGTGTCCAAGTGTTCGTTCGTCACGAAACGATCTTGGGTGCCCTCCCTGTGCCTCCGGACGGGCCGACAGCATTCGGAACTACTCGTCTAGAACCCCTTCGGCGCTGCTGGCCGGCGCCGATCTGCGCGCGGCTGGGCCGCCTCACAGAAGCCCTCCCGGCCGCCACCTAGGACTTGTCCGGCCGATCATGTGCGGAGCCAGATGACGAGGGCTGCTGCGGTGATGGTGCCGAGGTAGACGTAGCCGCGCTTGTCGTAGCGAGTGGCCACCGCTCTGGCGTGCTTGAGCTTGTTGATGGCCCGCTCGACGGTGTTGCGTTTCCTGTACCGATCCTCGTCGAAGCCCGGTGGCCGCCCGCGGCGTGAGCCCTTGCGCAGGCGGGCGGCCCGGCTGCCGGTCTTCTCCGGGATCGTGTGCCGGATGCCCCGCCGACGCAGGTAGTCGGGGCACGGCCCGTTGCTGTGGGCCTTGTCGGCTGCCAGGCTCACCGGCGTCTTGCGGGGCCTGCCGGGCCCGATCCGCGGGACGCGGATCTTCTCCAGCACGGGTATGAACTGCGTGCAGTCCGCCCGCTGCCCCGGCGTGACGATCAGGGACAGCGGGCGGCATCGGCCGTCTGCACTCAGGTGAAGCTTGGTGATGAACCCGCCGCGCGAGCGGCCGAGGCCCTCGCCTCCCGCACCACTTCCACCAGGCGGGCGACGAGGCTCTGCCACGGCGTCTCGTCGTGATGTTCTCCCGGCCCAGCCCCCCTTTGAGGCCAGGGCCGGCGGCGGATCGGTGCGGCTGCCGGCCGCGTGCTGATGGGCCCGCACGATCGTGGAGTCGACCGAGATGTCCCAGTCGATGTCGCCTGCCGTGTCCGCTTCGGCCTGCACCTGCCGGAGCAGGCGTTCCCAGGTCCCGTCGGCCGACCACAGCCGGTGCCGCTCGTAGACCGTCTTCCACGGCCCGAACCGTTCGGGAAGATCACGCCACTGCACGCCGGTCCGCACCCGGTGCAGAATCCCGTCGATCACCTGCCGATGGTCCCGCCACCGGCCACGACGCCTGTTACTGACCGGCAGGAACGGCCGCAACTGTTCCCACTCGGCATCCGTGAGATCATCCCGCCCCATACCCGGAACAACGGCCCAGGCAGGCGATAGTCACATGATCGGGCGGAGTCCTAGGCATGGGTCCGGCCGGCGTTGATCTCGGCGTCCGGTGCCGTGTCGGCGGCGTTGCCCTCTCCCCACTGCTGGGCGCCTTGCTTGGGCCGGGGGATGAGGAAGGTTGCCAGCATGCCGAGGACGAGCAGCGCGGCACAGGTGTAGCCGTTGATCTGGATCGCGTGGGACATGGCGTCGCGGGCGGCGTCGGCGGCGGACGCCGTCTGCGGGTTGTCGCCCAGCCCGGAGATCATCGCGCCGGCGCTGTCGGAGACCGCCGAGGACAGCTGGTCGGCGCCGGCCTCGGGCGTTCCCTGCTTGACGAGCCGGTCCGACAGGTCGGAGGCCAGTGCCGTGAAGAACGTCGAGGTCAGGACCGCGATACCGAGTGCGGAGCCGAGCTGGCGCGCGGCGCTCTGGATTCCGGAGCCCTGGCCGGCCTGCCGCGGCGGCACGTCCGCCAGGACAACGTTGGTGACCTGGGCGGTGGCGAAGCCGACCCCCATGCCGTACAGGAACAGGGCGATGGCGATGACCCACCACTGGGAGTCGCTGCTGGCCAGCAGGCCGAACATCAGCAGGCCGGCGGCCTCCAGGACCAGGCCGATCCGGACCAGGCCGACCGGCCCGGTCTTCTCGGCCATGCCGAAGCTCGCGCCGCTCGCGAAGAAGCTGCCGACCGCGACGACGAAGACCAGCAGCCCGGTCTGGACCGGGGAGTAGTCCAGGGCGTACTGGAGCCACAGCGGCAGCACGGCGAGCATGCCGAACTCGGCTAGGGCGATGACGAGTGTCGCGATGTTGCCCGTGCTGAAGGACTTGATGCCGAACAGCGAGGTGTCCATCAGCGGCGCCGTGCCGTTGCCCCGGGTGAGCCGCACCTGGAGGAACAGGAAGAGGGCGAGACACACCACCGCGACGACCAGGGCGACCGGGATGACCGACAGGCCCGTGCCGTCCCCGAAGGGACCGAAGTCCTTGCGCGGTTCCCACCACCCGTAGTTGCGTCCCTCGATCAGCGCGAACGCGAGAAGTCCGAGGCCCGGCACCGAAAGCACCGCGCGGGCGGCGTCGATCCGTCCCGGCTGGCGGGGGGAGGGCTGGAGGAACTTCATGACGCCGACGAGGATCAGCGCGACGACCGCGATGTTGATGCCGAAGGCCCACCGCCAGGAGTAGTCGGCGAGCCAGCCGCCCAGCAGCGGTCCGACCGCGGCGGCCGCCCCGATTGTCGATCCCCAGATGGCGAACGCCTTGCCGCGGTCCGCGCCCCGGAAGGTCAGATTGAGCAGCGCCAGCGACGTCGGCATGATGATCGCGCCACCGACACCCTGCGCGAACCGGCCGGCGATCAGCAGCTCCCCGGTGGGCGACACCGCCGCGGCGATGCTGGCCAGCCCGAAGACCACGGTCCCGACCATGAACAGCCTGCGCGCTCCCAGGATGTCCGAGAAGCGGCCCATCACCAGCAGCAGGGCGGCCAGGGTGATCGCGTAGGACTCCTGGATCCACTGAGCTCCGAAGGCCGAGATCTCCAGGTCGTCGATGATCGGCGGCATCACCACATTGACGATGGTGAAGTCCACGACCACCAGCGAGACACCGAGGGAAATGGCGACCAGGCCCAACCAGGCGTCCCGGTTGGTGGGTGAGGGCCGAGCCGGATTCTCGGACACAGCGTTTCTCCGTTCTGTTCGATGGGGGTGCACCCGGTTCGGTCGCCGAGGGCGAGGTACTGGGGGTGTCGGGGAGGCGTCCCGCCTCCGAGCCAATGGCACCCTGCCAGAAGAAGAGGACGTATTCTGACCTCTACTGACACCAATCCGGAGGGCAATCCGTGATCGCCAACCGAACGCTGGAACTGCTCAGCCTGCTTCAGGCCCAGAAGGAGTGGACCGGCGACGGTCTGGCCGAGCGGCTGGGGGTGTCCCCGCGGACGGTCCGGCGCGACATCAACCGACTGCGCGAACTGGGCTATCCCGTCACGGCGCGCAAGGGCCCCTCCGGCTTCTATCGGCTGTCCCGCGGAGCGCGGCTGCCCCCACTGATAGTCGACGACGAGCAGGCCATCGCCATCGCGCTGGCCCTGCAGACGGCTCCGGCCTCGGTGACCGGCATGGGGGACGCCACGAAGCGGGCGCTGAACTCCATCAAGGAGCTCCTGCCTCCCCACCTGGCCCGCAGGCTGGCGACCTTCTCGATCGAGCAGATAGAGAACGCCTGGGAGCTGGCCCCGCCTCAGGTCGATCCCGCGCTGCTGGCGCAGCTGAGCGCCGCCGCGCAGCAGCGCGAGCTGGTGCGGTTCGCCTACCGGTCCATCGACCGCGACCCGGTGGAGGACGACGAGGTCCTGGCCGAACCCCATCGGCTCGTCGTCTGGTCCGGGCGCTGGTATCTGGTGGCGTACGACCAGCGCAGGAACTCCTGGCACACCTATCGGCTCGACCGCATCGGGCAACTGACCTCCACCGCCTGGCGGTTCGGTCCTCGGGAAGTGCCGGAGGCGGACATCACCCGCTTCGTCCAGAGCCAGCCCGACCGGGGGGACACCGCGGACACCTGGCCGTGCTGGGGCACCGTCCTGATGGAGTGCCCCGCGACGCTGGTGGCGAAGTGGGCTCCGGGCGCGGCGAGCTTCGAAGCGATCGACGAGCGGATCACCCGGATCCGGATGGGGGCGTGGTCCTGGTCGGCGCTCATTGGCTTCCTCGTCACCTTCAGCTGCCGTTTCACCGTTGAAGGCCCGCCCGAACTCGCCGAAGCGGCCCGCCAGGTGATCGGCCGCCTCGACGTCGGGGTGCCCCTGCCCGACGAGCGCGCGCCGGATCCAGTCAGTTCAGTCCGAGCCGGTACCTGAGATCGGAACGAACGGCCCGCATTCCTTCCTCGATTTCAGGAACGGGGACGACGCCAGATCCGTCCACACCCGTCAGGTGACCGAGAGATCGACGTTCGGACCCGCCGCCACGGGCTCGCGCGCGACGGGCACCGACCAGTCGAAGAGACGCTCGGCCGCCTCCAGGAGCTCGTCGATCCGGAAGGGCCGCCCGCTGGCGAATATCTTGCAGACATACGGGTCCGTCCCCCGGGTACGGGCGTCCCCTCCCGACCGCCCCGGTAGCGTGCGCTGGCATGACATCGGAACTGGAACGCCCCCCGCTCCAAGCGGACGAACGCACCGCGCTCATCGGCTGGCCGGACCTGCAGCGGCAGATCCTGCGCTGGAAATGCGAGGGGCTGAGCGATGAGGACGCGCACCGCCCGGTCATCCCGACCTCACCGGTCATGACGATGGCCGGCTGGCAGCGGCTTTCGGCCGGGTGGGCCTCAGTGGGGGTTTCCCACCTCCGGAGGTGGGATTCTGGCCCTGCGGTGGGCTGCTGCCGAAAGGTAAGTGGGCCAGCTGCGCGGCCCTTCTACCTCAGCAAGATTCTCGCCAACCAACACAAGAGCACATTTCCGTCCTCACGCCACTCTCTGACCGACCTGACAAGGAAATGCCGTGAGTACCAGCACCCTCACCGACATGGACTACCTCCGCCGCGCCATCACCGTCTCCCAGAGCGCGCGCGACAACGGCAACCACCCCTTCGGCGCGATCCTCGTCGCACCCGACGGGACGATCGCACTCGAAGCCGAGAACAGCGTCACCACCGAGAACGACGTCACCCACCACGCCGAGACCAACCTCGTCCGCCTTGCCTCCCGGACCATCCCGCTGGACCAACTGGCCAAGTACACCCTCTACACCTCGTGCGAACCCTGCGCCATGTGCACCGGTGCGATCTTCTGGGCGGGCATCGGCCGCGTCGTCTACGCCCTCTCCGAAACCGGCTTGTACGCGATCACTGGAGCCAACCCCGACAACCCCGTCCTCGCCCACCCCTGCCGTCTCATCTTCGCCGACGGCGGACGCCCCACCGACGTCTCCGGCCCACACATCGAGGACGAAGCCGCCGTTCCCCACCAGGACTTCTGGAACTGAGAGCCGCTGCACACGCCGTTGAGCGGACATGCTGGGGCGTGTACGGAACTTTGTGTAAGTCCTGTGATTTCACTTGGTGTTGAGCCGATCCTCGAAGAAGAGTGAGAACTGGTTCAGTGCCTTCTTCCAGTGTGGCGCGGCGTGGTTGACATCGCGCGCCCTGGGGGTGATCTGCTCGCGGACGGCGAGGTAGAGCACCTTCTGCGCGGCCTGCTCGGAGGGGAAGTGTCCGCGGTTGCCCCGACGGCCAGGTAGACCGGCCGGGAGGCCACGGATCCGGAGCGGATCTTCACCCACAGCGCGTCGATGTAGATGATCGGCCAGACCGCGTCCAGCGGTCTGTTCTGCCACGCGTCGAGCTCGTCGGTGACGGCGTCGGTGACCTTGCTGATCAGGTCCGGTGAGACCTCGACCCCGTACATGCCGGCCAGGTGCGAGCGGATGTCGCGCACCGACATGCCGCGTGCGTACAGCGACAGGACCTGCTCGTTGAAGCCTGCGAGCCGCCTGGCGTGCTTGGGCACGAGCTGCGGTTCGAAGGACCCGTCACGATCCCTCGGAACTGCCAGCGTGACCGCCCCGGCATCGGTCAGCACCGTCTTCCGCGACGTGCCGTTGCGGCTGTTGCTCGAGCCGCGGCCCGCGGGATCGTGCTTCTCGTATCCGAGGTGATCCGTCATCTCCACGTCCAGGGCCCGCTCCAGCACGGCTCGGGTCATCTGCGTCAGCAGCCCGTCCTCACCCAGCAGGGCAGCACCCGAGGCGTCGGCGCGGTCCATCAACCGCTCAACGACCTCATCCACGAGCTTGTCCTCGACCGGTTCAACGGCCGGGATCTCGTTGTCGTTCATGTCCGTCCGTCCCGGCTGGTCAAAGGCCCAGGTCAGAGCCCCGACCAGACTGTCACATCACGGACTTAGTGGTCACGCGGATAGGCGCGGTCTAGGGACACCAGCAGCAGAACGGTCACGAGTCCCGGTGATCATGGAGTGGCGACGCTCTGTGATCGTTGAGGAGAACTGTGCCTGTTCTGCCGTCGTGGCTGAATGAACCGCTCTGGGACCAGTTCGCGGCCCTGTTGCCTGTGCGGCCGGAGTACCACCCGGGTCATCCGCTGGGCTGCCATCGGAGGCGTATCGGCGACCGGATCGTCTTCGACAAGCTGCTGCAGCTGCTGCGGTTCGGTTGTTCGTACGAGGCGATAGCGGATACGACGTGCTCGGCCACCACGATCCGCAACCGTCGCGACGAGTGGATCCGACTCGGTGTGTTCGCCAAGCTCAAGCAGATCGCGCTGGAGTCCTACGACCGGATCGTGGGCCTTGTCCTGGACCAGATCGCCGTCGACGGCTCGATCACGAAAGCCCCCGGCGGCGGTGAGGTCGCGGGGCGCTCCCCGGTCACGCCGAGCGTCGTGCTCCGTTGGGCTTGATGCACTCCAGGAGATCACCGTTCGCGGCAGCATGATGATCTACCGCATAGAGTGACCATGCGCCTGGCTGGTCTGTATGAGGGCTTCCGACAACAAGCGAATGAGGCTGCAATGAATGAACTGACGAAGCCCGAGATCGACCTTCCGGAGGGTGACGCTCCCACCGAGCTGACAATCCGTGACCTCGTCGTCGGGGACGGGCTTGAGGCGAAGCCGGGCAGGGTTGTCCAGGTTCACTACGTCGGGGTCACCTTCGAGTCCGGAAAGGAATTCGACACCTCCTGGGACCGGGGCCAGACGTTCAAGTTCGCCGTGGGCGGTGGCAAGGTCATCAAGGGCTGGGACCGCGGGGTCAGAGGGATGAAGGTCGGCGGCCGGCGCGAGATCATCGTTCCCCCGCGCCTCGGCTACGGCAACCAGTCGCCCTCGCCGTTGATTCCGGCGGGCTCGACACTCGTCTTCGTGGTGGACCTGCTCTCCGTCGCAGCCTGAGGCCTTCTGCTACCCGGCCTCTCCGCCCAGGACCAAGGCCGGCAACACCTGCCGGCCGACCGCGACACCACACCCGTGCACCCTTCACCCGCAGCCACGGACAGAGGCACGCGCCGGCAACAACACGCATCGGCGCCCGTGACCCACAAACGGCAGACACCCTGTCGCGGGCCCGAACCTGAGCCCGGACCGCCGGCCGACGGCCGGGGTGCCGACGGCCATGAACCCCGCGAAACGAATCATCCGCGCGGCGACCTCACGCTGCCCGCCAATGCCAGCCCCGCGGCACAGATCTTCACGGCCTACACCGCTTGGCGGGACGCGATCCCCGACCGGACTCACCGCTCTCAAGTGCTGCTACTTCCCATCGACATCCCTGGGCCTCTTGACAGCGAACCGATGCCAGGAACCACCGACATTCGCTCTCCGCTCTCACCTACGCAGTCACCCGGGGCTTACGACCTTGGGGAGCACCCACGCCAAGGTCCTCGTCTTCTACGACAGCTGGTGATCGCCTCCTTCAGCTGGCTCTCCTTCAGAGGCGACCCCGAGCGCACCTACCGCATGGAGGAAGGAAGCCTCGCCCGTAACAGGCAGATCGCTAACACCCAGTGCGCCCGATACCTTGAGCTGATCGACGACCAACGCCGATAACGGCATCCCCCTTCGCGTCGTGGACACCCGACTCGCCCAGCTTGCCGATGCTCCCGAGCACGAGGTAGGAGGAGGTCGTCAACCGCACGTCAGCCATGGGTGGGACCGCATGTCGCCGACGCCCGGGCGGGCCGACGGCCCCGGCCGGTGTCACACGGCCGTCAGGCTCGGTCGCCGCCTCCCGCCACGCCCGCCCGGTACGCCAGGACCACCGCCTGGACGCGGTCGCGGAGGTCCAGTTTGGTGAGGATGCGGGAGACGTAGGTCTTCACGGTCTCTGCGCTGATGACCAACTGGGCGGCTATTTCGGCGTTCGACAGGCCCTTGCTGATGAGGAGGAGGACCTCGTGCTCGCGGGGGGTGAGCACCTTGAGGCGGTCGCGCTCGGGGGACGTGGGGACGGTGGTGGGGCGCAGGCGTTCGGCGAAGCGACCGATCAGGGTGCGGGTGACGGCGGGGGCGAGGAGGGACTCGCCGCGGGCGACGGTGCGTACCGCGTTGATCAGTTCGGGCGGTGGGGCGTCCTTGAGCAGGAAGCCGCTGGCGCCGGCGCGGAGGGCCTCGTACACGTATTCGTCGACGTTGAAGGTCGTGACGATGAGGATCTTCGCGGGGTTGGGGGAGTCGGGTCCTGCCAGGCGGCGGGTGGCCTCGATTCCGTCGAGCAGGGGCATGCGGATGTCCATGACGACGACGTCCGGCTTCAGCTCCTGCGCGCTCCGGATCGCCGCTCGGCCGTCCTCGGCCTCGCCCACGACCTCCATGTCGGGCTGGGCGGAGAGGATCGTGACGAAGCCGGCGCGCACGAGGGCTTGGTCCTCGCAGACCAGCACCCTGATCGCAGCGGGCGGAACACTCATGCGGCACCTTCTGTGGGGATGCGTGCGTGCACGCGGAACCCGCCCTCCGGGCGGGGCCCGGCGGCGAACTCGCCGCCCAGCATCTCCACCCGTTCCCGTAGCCCGGTCAGGCCCCGGCCGCCCGAGACGTGCGGCCCGCCGTCGCGGAGGGTGGCGGACACGGGCGCGCCGTCGGCCGCTTGGGCGGTGGTGACCTCGATGTCCGTCCAGTCGGGGGCGTGCGTGAGCCTTACCAGTGTCGGCCTGCCCGCGGCGTATTTCACGGCGTTCGTCAGGGATTCCTGCACGACGCGGTACGCCGTGAGTCGGGCGCCTATGTCCATGTCCGGCTGCTCTCCGTCCTCGACCAGTTCGATCGGCTGGCCGCCCGCTCGTGTCTGCTCCACCAGGTCAGGCACCCGGCCCGGCAACGGCGTCCGTTCCTTGGGCGCCGACTCGCCGGTCGCCTCCAGCACGCCGAGCAGGAACCGTAGTTCGGCCAGCGCGCGGCGGCCGGTGCCGTTGATGGCGTCGAGGGCCTCGTCGATCCGGTGCGGTGACCCGGTGAGGTACTGTGCCGCGCCGGCCTGCACGACCATCGCGGTCACATGGTGGGTCACCACGTCGTGCAGCTCCCGGGCCAGTCGTCCGCGTTCCGCATCGATGGCGGCCTGTGCGGACAGGCGCCGACGCTCGGCCTCGTGCGCCCGCCGCCCGCGAACCAGGACGCCCAGGCCCCACATCGCCACCAGGACCAGGTAGTAGACCAGGAAGTCGGTCAGGCCGTCGGGCGAGCCCAGCGCGTACAGGACGACATCGAACACCAGGTACCCGCCCGTCGCCGCCAGCGGTACGGCCCGCCGGAGGCGTTCCTGGTGGGCACCCACGGAGTACAGCGCGATGTACAGCCCCAGGCTGCCGAAGGCCGCCGGGTAGCCGAGGCACTCGTGGACCGCGAACGAGGTCCCCGCTACCGCGAGGCAGACGGCCGGCCATCGTGTGCGCACCGCGAGCGGCAGAGTCTGACCCAACGTCAGCAGCACGCTCGCCATGGAGGCGCCGTGAGTGGGAAGGTCGCCGAATCGAGCCCCGACCCGTGACAGCGGCTCCGCGAACGACAGCACGGTGAAGACGAGCGCGAACTCGCGGTCCCTGGTAGTGGTGGGGCGTGCTCCCCACCACCGCGACAGCCAGCGGAGCCGACTGATCGCGGCGGCCACCGGGTTCCCGCGTGCGGAGGGGCCCCTGTCCCGCGCCCGCGGTTCGGCCCCGGCCCCGGAAGGGGGCGCCGGGGGCCGGCCGGTCCTTGGCCGGCCCGGGCGGGGAGCGGGGTCCGTCGGCGCGGGGCATGCCGAGCCTGATGGTTCACAAGCTGCTTGGTCTTCCGTCATCATCCGTGATCTCGCAAGTCCCGCACTGAGCGGTATGAGGACCGGGCCGTGGTCCGCGGCCTGGTCCATTCGGTACGACCCGTCCGGCATCCGCACCATACGGCAGCGTGGACCGGACGGTCCTGCTCGGTGAATCTAGCGTCCTGTGGCGAGAGTTGTGTCCCCCGCAAGAGAACAGCCGGGTAGCTCGCTCGGGGGACCGGAGGATGCGGCAAGTGCCCACCCGGTGGTGACGATTCGCAGGAGCCGCGGCCCGTAGTTTTCCGGCATCGAAAGCGGAGACCGCCTGCTGGGAGCGGGCCCCTGAGGAGGAAGCCATGTCGTCCAACCACCACCAGCCACCGAAACGACTCGCCGGTCGCGGAGCCGAAAGGACCGGACCGGCCGGGAAGAACACCGGGCACCCCGCGCGGTGGGCGACGTCGACGTGGGTGCGTCTGCCGGTGCTGTTCGTGCTGATGCTGGCCGTGGGCGGGATCACCAGCGCGATCAACAGCGCCGCCGCCGCCACTCCGCTGACCGCTCTGATCAGCGGGGTGGCCACCGGCGGCCTCGCCCTGGCCGCCTATGCCAGGCTCGTGCGGTACCTGGAGGGCCG
Organism: Streptomyces sp. NPDC093149; assembly: GCF_044754145.1. Lineage (NCBI taxonomy): Bacteria > Bacillati > Actinomycetota > Actinomycetes > Kitasatosporales > Streptomycetaceae > Streptomyces > Streptomyces sp. NPDC093149. Next base: position 33,506 of record NZ_JBIVON010000014.1, on the reverse strand, counting down.
CGGCAGGCCGCAGGAGCTGGCTCCGGCGCAGGCCCAGCCGGAACTGTGCCGGGGAGCCCTGCTCGGGCTGGGTCTGTTCACCGTCACGATCGCGCTGGTCGCGACGACCGGCGGATACCACATCCACGGCTGGGGATCGATCGGTGGCGCACTGACCACGCTGGGGTTGATGAGCTGCGTGGCGGTCACTGAGGAACTGGCCTTCCGCGGTGCGCTGTTTCGGGTGCTGGAGGAGAAGACCGGGACGTGGGGGGCGCTGGCCGTCTCCGGGCTCGCTTTCGGCGGCCTGCACTTGGTCAACCCCGACGCGACGCTCTGGGGCGCGCTGGCCATCGCCGTCGAGGCGGGGCTGATGTTCGGCGCGCTCTACGCCGCCACCCGCTCGCTGTGGCTGCCGATCGGCCTGCACCTGGGCTGGAACATGGCCGAGCAGGGCATCTACGGCACCGCCGTCTCCGGCTCCGGGATCGGCACCGGCGGCCTGCTGCACGCCTCCGTCAGCGGTCCTCAGGCCCTGACCGGCGGCGACTTCGGCCCCGAGGCCAGCATCTTCGCCGTCCTGGTGTGCGCCGTGCCCACCGTGCTGTTCCTCATATCCGCCAAGCGCCAGGGCCGCATCTACACCCGCGCCGAAATGGCACAGGAACGGCAGAACTGACACGGGGCCGCGCCACCGGCGCGTGGAGGGCGGGCGGCCCGGCTGCCCGCCCTCCACGCGCTCCGCTGTTCCGACACCGTGCCGCTTCGCAGAGCTGGTGGCGGCCCACGACGGCTTCAGGGCGGCCGGGGTGGGCAGCGCCTGAGCCAGCGCGGCGGACCGCCAGAGTGTGCGTTCCTCCTCGAAGGCATGGCGCGCTTTGACCGTCATGGGCTTGGCGGCCGCCGCGGTGGTGCCGCTCACCGCGGCTCAGGCATCCCCGGCCGTCGACAGACGGCAGGACAACGAGTCCAGGATTGTGATGTTCCCCGGCAACGGCAAGCGCCTCGACGTGGAGGGTGGTAGCCAGGCGGACGAAACCCCGATCGTCCAGTACACATGTGGCGATGGGGCCGACCAGCGGTTCACGGTGAACGTTGTCCGTGGCGACGAGATCGAGATCCGGACGTTCGCCGGCAAGTGCGTCGAAGTGAAGGACCGTATCCGAGAGGAGGGCACCCCGATGGTCCAGTCCACCTGCTTCGGTGCGTACAACCAGCGGCTCCGGCTTGTCTCGGTCCCTGGCGGCGGCTACGAGATCCACACGGACGACGACAGGAAGTGTCTCAACGTGAAGGACCGTAGTCGGGCGGACGGCGCCCCGATTGTCCAGTACACCTGCCACCGTGGGCCCGACCAGCAGTTCGGGTTCGAGCCGGTGTAGCCGCTTACCCGCTTCCCACCCGCACTGCCCTTCCAGGCGGTGCGGGTTCGGCGTGCCGGGGCTCTTGGCCCGGCAGCGAGGACAGGCGGCGCCGGCCGCGGGAGTTCGCATGAATGGCACTATATCCACTCGCGATGAGTCCCCATGGCTGGGACTGCGGTTCTCCGCATGAAGCGACAGCAAGTTATGTACTTGAAGCGCTCCGGGATCGGTGGAGGCTCTATGCGTTGACTCCAGCAGCCGGTTGGGGCTGGAGTTGAGTGTAGTGGTTGGTTTCGTGCTCGTGGGGCGGGATGTTTCCGATGGCGGTGTGGAGTCGCTGGTTGTTGAACCAGTCGACCCATTCCGCGGTGCCGAGTTCGACGTCGGCCAGGCCGCGCCAGGGCCTGCGGGGCTTGATCAGCTCCGTTTTGTAGAGGCCGATCTGGGATTCCATGAGGGCGTTGTCCAAGGCATCGCCGACAGTGCCGATCGAGGCGTCGATGCCGGCCTCGAGCAGGTGGGCAGCGAACGCGAAAGACGTGTACTGACTGCCCGCGTCGGAGTGATGAACCAGCCCGGGGCCTGCGGGGATGCCGGCTCGGTCGCGGCGCCACAGGGCCATGTCGAGGGCGTCGAGGACGAGCTTGGCCCGCTTGCTGGTGGCGGCCGACCAGCCGACGATCGCCCGGGAGAACACGTCCACGACGAAGGCGGTGTAGACGATGCCTGACCAGGTCGCGACATAGGTGAAGTCGGCGACCCACCGCTCGTTCGGACGGGACGCGGTGAAGTCGCGTCCGAGCAGGTCAGAGGCCCGCTGGTGGCCGTCGTTGCGGATGGTGGTGCGGATCTTCCTGCCGCGTCGGGCGCCCTGAAGGCCCGGCTCGCGCATCAGCCGGGCGACCGTGCAGCTGGCCGCCACGACGCCCTCGCGGTGCAGCTGCCGCCAGACCTTCCGCACCCCATAGACGCTGAAGTTGTCCGTGTGGACGCGGCTGATCCGGGTCTTCAGCTCCGCGTCGCGGACCGCCCTGGCACTGGGGGTGCGGTTCCTGGCGGCGTAGTAGGTGCCCGTCGCGATCTTCAGTCCGTGGCCGGTCAGGACCTTGCAGATCGGCTCGACTCCGAACACCTGCCGGTGGGCATCGATGAACGCTACGAGCGCTTCGACGGCCGGTCGAGTTCGGCCGCGAAGAAAGCCGAGGCCGCCTTGAGGATCTCGTTGGCCCGGCGCAGCTCAGCGTTCTCGGCTCGCAGCCGCTTGATCTCCGCGGCCTCCTCCGAAGTCACCCCGGGACGCCGGCCGGCGTCGACCTCGGCCTTGCGGACCCACGTCCGCACCGTCTCAGCGGCACCGATGCCCAGCTTCGCAGCGACCGCCTTCATCGCGGCTCGCTCGGTCGGGTAGTTGGGGCGGACGCGACCATGCGTACCGCACGCTCACGAAGCTCGGCAGGATAGGGGGACGGACGGGCCATGACTCGATCCTCTCGAGGAATTGAGCCTCCATCAGACCCGGAGCGCTTCACTGGGCCTTCATCGCCCGCCGCCGGGCATTGCGACCCAGCGAGGAGTACCGCACCCCCACCGATGCCGAGCGGGAAGAGTTCCTTGGCCACTTCGAGCGGAGAAAGGTCGCTCTGGGCGACTGCGGTCGCGCCTACGGCACCACTTGCCAGCACGAACACAGCTGCGTCCGCTGCCCAGTTCTCCGCGTCGACCCTGCTCAGCTGCTCCGTCCCGAAGAGATCCGCAGCAATCTGGACGAGCGGATCACTGAGGCCGAACGCGATGGCTGGTTCGGCGAGGCCGAGGGACTGCGCGTCAGCCTTGCCGCCACGAAGAACAAGCTTGCTCAGCTCGACGACCGCCGACGCCGGGCCACGACCATCAACCTTGGGATTCCGACCTACCGCGAGATCGCCGCACGAGCCACCTGACCCCGTCTCTGCCGGGCGACTGGCGGAGATGCTCAAGGCTCACGACGCGCGAGGATGATCCCTCCCAACTTGCTCTCGGCCGAGGTGAGAGTCTTGTGCGTCTCGACGGCGAAGCCAGCCTCGTCAAGCCACTCAATCGTCTGGTCATGTTGCCGGCGATGGACATAGACCTTCATCGGGTGCCCGCCATAGCCCTCCGTCTTCAATCGCGACTCATCGCCGACATGGAAGCTGAGCAGCAACGGCCCACCGGGCCGAAGCACTCGACGGAAATGCGCAAGGACCGAGCTGATCTCGTCGTCAGGAATGTGAATCAGTGAGTACCAGGCGACCAGGCCAGTCACCGAGGCGTCAGCCAAGGCGAGGTCCGTCATGGAACCGAGAACGAACCGCACCCCAGGGTGATGGCGACGGGCCACATCGATCATTCCAGGTGACAGATCGATGCCGAACGCGTCCAGGTCCAGTCCCCGCAGGTGGCCTGTGATCCTGCCTGTCCCACACCCCACGTCCGCGACCAGCCCGCCGCCTTGGGCACGCACCAGGTCGGCAAACAGGGCCAAGGCCGCACGTTCTTCCGGTGACTCATCCAAGATGTGACGTGTCAGCTTCGCGTAACTTGCAGCGACGGTGTCATAAGACGTCCGCGTATCTGCCAGCCAGTCATCTGCATTCAGTCCCATTTCCACCGACGGCAGGCTACACAAGTCATCAAGCAGCATGACGACTTAGGCACTGTTTCTTGGATCATGTTCGGAGCCAGATCGCGAGGGCCGCGAGGGTGACGGTGCCGAGGTAGATGTAGGCGCGTTTCTCATAGCGGGTGGCGACTGCGCGGAAGCCCTTCAACCGGTTGATGGCGCGTTCGACGGTGTTGCGTTTCTTGTAGTGCTCGCTGTCGAATCCGGTGGGCCGACCGCCTCGGGAACCTCGGTTCTGCCGGTGTCTTTGCTGGTCGAGACGTTCGGGGATGGTGTGCCGGATTCCGCGTCGTCGCAGGTAGCGGCGGTTCTTCCGGGACGTGTAGGCCTTGTCCGCCAAGACATGGTCGGGCCTGGTGCGGGGCCGTCCAGCTCCGGTGCGGGGCACGCAGACCTGCTCCAGCACACGCTCGAGTTGCGGGCCGTCACCGTAGTGTCCGGGTGTCAGGACGAAGGCAGTTCCGGCACCGGATGCGGGTCATCGTTCCTGCCTCCTGGTGGTGCGCGTGGAGGCCGCCGTGATGGCGGACGTTGTGGGTGTCCCAGCGTGTGCGGAACTCGTCACTACGGGTGGAGAGCTCACCGACCAGGTCGTGCAGGCCCTTGTCGAGAGGGTTGCGGCCCGCTTCAGTGCGAAGGATGGCCACGGCGACGTCGGCGTACTGTTCCTGGGGGAAGGCCAGCACCCGGGCGCTGATCGGGTCGAGCACGACGGTACTGCGTAGAAGTACGCATTTTGTTACTACCGTTTGCTGAACGCCCTTGCTGAGGCCAACGGGCGGGCGCGATCGTTGGGTACTGTGCCAGCCATGATCGATCGCTGGGACGTGCAGTGGGCCACCAGTTCCCGCGCTGATTCCGCTCTTGTGACCGGAGTGGTGCCAGCCACGGTGCATGGCCGGCCCTGCGTCGTCAGCGCTGGCGACGACGGCACCGCGTGGGTGCGCGACCTCTTTACCGGAGAGCCCGTCACGAGCACTCTCATCACCGGCGAGTGGGGTGGAGGCGTCGAGGCGCTCGGCCTTATGGCGGGCCCGGACGACGGCCCGATGGTGATCAGTGCTAACAGCAGCTATGTCGTGACGTGCTGGGATCCTGAGAGCGGGCACGTGAGCCGCCTCGGCGAGTACGGCTCAGGGTTCCCCTCCGCGGTGGCGACCACGAAGCAGGGCTGGAGGTCGTTCGTGGTGACCGCCGGAGACGGCCGGGTCGAGGTCTGGGACGGCGGCGGCGTGGAGATCGCCTGCGCCCACGTGTCGCAGCGTCGCGGCGAGATCCTGCTGACGCGCGCCCTCGCCACCGCGGCCCTGGACGGCGAGCAGGTGGTGATCGCTGGTGCCTCCGACGGGACGCTGCGTGTGTGGGGTTTCCCAGATGTGCTGAAGACCAGCCCGGACCCCGACAACTTCCTATTTCCCTGGACGCTGCGCGAAATCACCGTGTCGCGCTTGCCCGCCAGCATCGGTGCGGTGGCGATGGTGGAGGTGGACGGCCGGACGCTGGTTCTCGCAGCGGTGGATCGGTGGCTGCGACTGGCAGATCCGGTCAGCGGAGACCTGGTCGGGCTGCCGTTGTCCGGCCACGCCGACAGCATCACGACGATGAGCACCGGTGTGGTGCGGGGCCGGCCGGTCGCCGTCACCGGCAGCACCGACGGTACGGTGTGCGCCTGGCCGTTGGATGGCGGCCTGCAGATCGATCCCGTCATTGTGCAGAGACTTCCTGCTGCTGTGAACGCGGCGGCGCTGACTTCGGACGACCGGCTCGCGGTCGGCTTCGGTGCAGATGTGGCTGTTCTGGCCGCTAGCCGGAGAATGACCTGACCGCGGGTATAACGAAGTGTCCCGGCTGCCCGGGAGGTTTGGTGCGGTGTGGTCAGGCTGCTTCGGTGAGGCTGACGGTGTAGCCGAGGTGTTCGAGTTCGCGGATGGCTTGGCGGGTCTTGCGTGTGCGGTTGAGGTGTCGGTCGTGCCGGTCGGGTCCAAGGTCGATGTAGCGGGCGCCGGGGTCGCAGATCAGGATCCAGGCGATCTCCAAGATGTTGCGGGCCACGGCGACCATGGCCTTCTTGGCGGGGGCGCGTGTGACGATGCGTCGGTAACGCGCACCCAGGAAGGTCTTGGTTTCGGCGGCGTTGTTCGCGGCCTGCCCGAGCGGCCCTTTGAGCCAGCATCCTGCCCGGCTAGTGCGTACTGCCGATCACCGCCCGCGTCCGGAGCCACGCCGCCGGACGCGGGGGCCAAGGTCCTGCAGGGCCCGCTCCCTCCCGTTCTGCGTTCCGTTGTGTCCACGGCTGTCTTACGAGCCGGTGTCGGAAGCGTGGCCCGGCCCGGCAGAGGAGTACGTCATGTCGAAGAACCAGTCACTGCCGCGCAGACCGCCCGCAGGGCGAGCCGGAGCCCTGCGCCGCGCAGCGACCGGCGATACGCCACACGCACCGCATGTCCTGCGGTTCCTGGCTGAGCGCTCGGGGAACCTCTACCACCTGGCCGGCGGGATCGCGGCGGCCTGGGCGCACAGCGGACAGCGGGTCCTGCTCCTGGAGGAAGCCGAGGACTACTGGCGCTGGACCATGAACGGCGTGTTCGACCGTCGCAGCCGGGGCTGCCGCAAGAAGGAGACCGAGCCGGCCGCCCCGCCGGAGCCGACGACCAGCACGCTGTGGGCCTCGCCGGACGGCCCCGGCGTCCTGGTGCAGCACACCTGCATGTGGGAGGTCCGCCACCCCTCACGGGAGAGCGACCGCAGCGGGCCCCGCACGGACCGCAGTCCGCTCGCGGCGGCTGGCCGACGCCCTCGACGCCTACGACCTGATCGTCCTCCTGCCGAAGTCGGCATGGAGCTACCCGGATCGGGAGAGCGCGACGGCGCACGTGGTTCTCGGTGAGATCGACATCTTCCCGGATGCCGACTGCAGAACTGCGCTTCCCGGTCCCGGGGGCGAAGAGAGGGGCGTCCTGCTGAGTCCCGAGCAGAGCGCGGTGGTTCTGCGGGAGCGCTGCCTGGGCCTCCTCCGGTGGTCCGCTCGCAGCGGAGTGGCCGACCTGGAATCCGGCCGGCCGGTGCCGCAGGGCGGGTATTTCCAGATGGGCAGCAACACCAAGACGTTCGTGGCCATGATGGTGCTGCAACTGGCGGAGCAGCGGCGACTGTCCTTGGACGACACAGTCGACAGGTGGCTGCCCGGCGTGGTGCGGGGCAACGGCAACGACGGCACCAGAATCACTCTCCGGCAGCTGCTCCAGCACGCCAGCGGCCTGTACGACTACGCCAACGACCTGCCGGTCCTCACCTCCGCCGAGGGATACCACCGTCACTGGAACGACGACACCCCACCGGAGCGGCTGGTGGCGATAGCGATGCGGCACAAGCCCGGAGACGGGAGCTGGTCGTACTCCAACACCAACTACGTCGTGCTCGGCCTGATCATCAAGAAGGCGACCGGCCGTGACTGGTCCACGGAGGTGACCGACCGCATCCTGAGGCCGCTGCGCCTGAGGCATACCTTTCGCACCCCGGCAGAGGGCATACCTGCCGCGTCCGCACGCCAGCGGCTACGAGCAGTTCACCGAGGGCGGGCCACTGATCGATACCACCAGGCTCAACTACAGCTGGGCCGGTCCAGCGGCTGAACTGATCACCACCACCGACGACCTGACCCGCTTCTGGCAGGCGCTCATGGGCGGCCGACAGGTCTGCGCCGACCTGGGCTACCGGTTGTTCCTGCGGGCGGTGAAGTTGTACGCCGTGCCGATCGGCACGACCAGCCGAGAGGAGTTTGTGGCACTCGGCGAGCGCTTTGGATACCCGGAAAGCCTTGTGGCAGAGGGCCTCCATGGGGGCTGACCGAAGGTTGCCGGTACGGGGGTGGGGCAGAGCGAGGTTCTGTCCCACCCCTGCGTAATTGGCAGGGCGCTCTCCAGCCGCTCGCAGATCACCAGACTCTCGGGCTGGCGCTGTCGCGTTGTTGAGTGTGTGTGCGTGCCTGACGGTATGTCGGGTGTGGTGGGGCCGGGTTCCGGCTCCGTGCTCAGGGCGCGGCAGGCAGGCCGGCGACGCCGGTGATCTGATCCCAGATGGCGAAGCGGGTGGTCATCTCGGTGCGGTAGTGGGCGGTGGTCATCAGGTGGCGGCGGGGCCTGAAGTGGGGTGATACCGCTGAACGCGGCCAGGAATTGCTGGGCTCCGCCGACGCTGCGGAAGCCTTTCATGGCGCGTTCGCGCTGCCGGGTGGGCTGATGACTGTTCTCGGCCCGATTGTTCAGGCCCTTGTGGGAACGGTGCTCGACGGCCTTGAAGTCCTAGCTCAGACACCAGCCGCAAAGTAGCTCCGTGGTCAGTGGCCGAGGATGTTGACGCGGGTCTCGTACTCACGCCGGGCCTTGCGTTGGGCCGGGATCGCGGCGGAGCTGTCGAGTGCCTGGCAGTGAGCGAGGAGTTGGCGGTGGACTGCGGTACGGCGGTTACGCGCAGGGTGTAGCCCGTTCCGCGTCGTACGGCCTGGCCGTGGTCGAGCGCGGCACGCTCGGCGTCGCCCAGTTCAGTGTCACGCAGGAAGTCGGCGACCTTGCCGGGCATGTCGAGAGTGATGGGAGCTCCGAGGCCGGGTCTGCGGGAGCGCTGTCTGGGCTTCCTCTTCGGATCCCCTCACCACGGTCCGATGCCGAGTCACGAAAGTGAATTGAGAGCTGTTCTGGCTGTTCGTCGGCTGGCGACGGCATCTCAGTGCCAGGTGTTGTCGTTTCCGGAGGTCTTGGTCGGGAGCCGGTAGCCGAACTCCTCCCGGAGCTTTGGGGCGGCAGCGTCCGAACGCATCGACAGCGCGATGAGCACGGCGAAGCCGAGCGCCCAGATGCCGGCGACGATCAGTACCGGCGCGACATCCGCGGTCCGGTGGACCACAGTGCCGAGCGCTGCGGCGCCGAGCAGCGCCCAGACGGTTGTCGCCGCGTGCAGCTCGGACGCCTGGGTCGTCGTCGCGGTGATCGCGTGCGCGCGGTCGATGCCGGACACGTCCGCGCCCCCGCGGCGCACCCGTACAAGAGTGCGTCGCAGTCGCCGGATCCGGAGCACCCTGATGCCGAGCAGTACGAGCAGGCACAGGACGCCGAGCCCGACGCCGACCAGCTGCGCCTGTCTCCAGATGGCAGCCGTGGGTGAGAGTGAGGGGCTCATCATGGCGAGGGTCGCGATGGCGAGGGTCACGAGCACGGGGGTGGTCGCATGGTCGAGTTCGGTGGCCTCGGCGCGCTCTCGGGCCTTGACCTGCCGCCGCAGTTCCGTGTCGGCGTCGCCGAGGAGGAGGTGAGCGGAGCCCTGTTCGCCCAGGGCCCGTGCGGGAAGGCGCTCAGGCGCGGTACGGCTCCACCGTCGGTCGGCGGCGATCAGAGCGAGTACGGCCGGGACGCAGAGCACGCCTGAGAGGAGCAGGGGGATCGCCACCGTCGGCCAGGCGGACGCGGCGAGCAGGATGCCGGCCGTTGCCAGGAGCAGGAATCCGACGACGATGCTCGTCACGACCGCCGGGAAGAACGGCGTGCGTGTGACGCGGCCACGCACCTCGACCGCATTCCTCAGCGCCGACGAGTCCTCAACCGATGCGTACATGCCCGCGAGCGCCAGCTGATGGAAGGTCAGGGCATAGCCGAGCACGATCAGGAAGACGGCGATGCCCAGCGCCGCAGCGATGAGCGGGCCGCCGAACACCAGCACGAAACCTGGCGGGTCGTCGGGGAGACCGAGTCTGCCGATGAGCGCGAGGACGGGAAGCAGACCGAACAGTGCCCCGCAGCCCACGGCCGCTGCGCCCGACACGCGCACCAGGCCGCCAGTGATCAGGACGCTGCGGGTCGGCGGCAGCTCGGGGCCGCGGTCGCGCCGCTCATCGCCCAGGGGAGCACACTTCGCTTTCACCGTCCTAGGCTCTCACGGGTGTGCGAAGCCGTCGTTCTGCGCCCCGGCAGCACCGTCGCGGGCCTCTGATTCGGTATCTGCCTCATGCTCGACTGCATCCCCCTGGTGGCACTGGCCCAAGCCGTCCCGGTCCTGCCCCAGGGGCCGGGCTGGTGGTACGAGCCCAAGTACGACGGCCACAGAACAGTGCTGCGCCGTACCGATGAGACCGTCGTGCTGTACGCCCGGTCCGGCAGAGTCGTCACCCAGCACTGGATGGACCTGGCCGTCGCCGGCATGACACTGCGCCCCGGCACGGTCCTGGACGGCGAGGCCGTGATCTGGCAGGACGGCCGGCTCGACTTCGCCGCCGCACAGTCACGGTGAGGATGATCCTGTGGAGTGGACACCCTGACAATGGATCTTGACGGTCCAGGGAGGGATATCCAGGTGGGACGCAAGTCTCCGTATCCGGAGGAGTTCAGGAAGGATGCCGTCGCGCTCTACCGCGCCGCGGCCGGGAAGCGGACGTACGCGGCGGTGGCCGCAGATCTCGGCATCACCGCGGAATCGCTGCGGCCGTGGGTGCGCAAGGACGAGACGCAGGCCGCGCCCGAGGGCCGCGTGAGCGCGGCTGAGGAGCTGGCTCGGCTGCGGGTGGAGAACGCCAGGCTGCTCAAGGCCGAGCAGGAGTGGCAGCTGGAGCGCGAGATCCTGCGCCGGCAGTCGCCTATTTCGCCCGGGAGGTGAAGTGAGCCCCCGCCGCTGGGACTTCATCTCCGACAGCCGCGCCGACTTCGGCGTCAAGCGGATCTGCCGGGTGCTCGGGGCGTCCCGTGCCGGCTACTACCGGCACCTGGCCACCGAGCAGGCCCGCGCCACGCGCCGGGTCGAGGAGGAGCGGACCGTGAGCGAGATCCGCGCCGTCCACGCCGAACACCATGGCGCCTACGGAGCCCCATGTGTCCATGCTGAGCTGCGTGCGAGGGGGCAGAGGATCAACCGCAAGCGTGTGACCCGGCTGATGCGGATCAACCACATCGTCGGCCGTCACCTGCGGAAGGAGAAGCGGACGACGATCGCGGACAGGACCGCGCCGCTCGCTCCGGACCTGGTGATGCGCGACTTCACCGCGCGCACGCTGAACACCAGGTGGTGCGGCGACATCACCTACATAGCCGTCGGCGTGACGTGGCTCTACCTCGCCACGGTCATCGACATCTGCTCGAGGAAGGTGGTGGGCTGGCCGATTGCCGACCACAGGCGTACCTCCCTGGTCACCGGCGCGATCGAGATGGCCGTTGCCGCCCGCGGCGGCCGGGTCCACGGCGTCGTCTTCCACACCGACAGGGGCACCCAGTACAGCGCGGCCGCGTTCGCGGACATCTGCAGCCGGCACGGCATCCGCCGCAGCATGGGCCGGGTCGGCTCGAGCTATGACAATGCCCTCGCCGAGTCGTTCTTCCAGGGCCTCAAGCGCGAGTTGCTCCACGGGAGGAACTGGACCTCCAAGGCACAGACCCGGCTCGAGCTGTTCCGCTGGCTGTCGTACTACAACCGGCACCGTCGGCATTCCGCGCTCGGCTACCTCACACCAGCCGAGTTCGAACAGCAACTGATCACGTCACCTACGCTGTCACTCGTTGCATGAAACCCGGTGTCCACTCCCAGGGATCAACCTCAAGTGCGCGCTGCACCCTGGGGCCCGGCCACACGGGCGACCACTACGACCGGTTCACCCGTCCGTCGTGGGACCGTCCCTGCGTCTCGTGGCCCGCCGAGGCCGTGCCGCACCAGTCATGACCCCCACACTGCCCCGCCCTCTCGGATGTTCCCTCTGCGTCCCGACAAGGCAGGCCACCACCGCGCGAAACGATGGGGGTGGCACGCGCCCGATGAACGCTCCCCGCGCGCCGGACAGTCGTTCACACCACAGCGACACTCACCGAACGGAGACTCATGGCAGGCATTGAGTACGAGGCGAAGGCCCTGGACATCGACCCCGCGAAGACTGCCCGGCTCATCATCGACGCCGGCGGCACCCAGCAGGGCGAGCCCCGGCTCACGCGCCGATATGTATACAACACCATTCCGGCTGTCCCCGGGCGGTGGGTCCGGTTGCGCGACACCGGCGCCGACATCACTCTGTGCGTCAAACAGATCTCAACGGACGCGGTCGACGGAACCCACGAGACCGAGGTCACCGTCGACTCGTTCGAGGAAGCCGCCACGCTGCTGCGCCTCACCGGCCTGACACCGCGCAGCTACCAGGAGAACCGCCGCACCTCGTACCTCCTCGGCGCCGACCGGCTGGAGATCGACGAGTGGCCGCTCATCCCGCCCTATCTGGAGATCGAGGCCGACGACGAGCCGCAGGTATGGGAGGCCGCCGCCGCGCTGGGGATCGACCGCGACCGGCTCACGTCGGTCAACACCACGAAGGTCTATGGCCTGTACGGCATCGACCTGGACTCCATCGCCGACCTGCGTTTCGAGTAGGCCGACGCCCGTTACTCCCGGCCGGGGCACACAGCCCCGGCCGGCACGGAGAGGGGGCACCATGCACGATCCGAAAGACGTCCCGGTCGAGGTCGGACCGGACCGCACTTTGCGCGTGGAGATCATCGACGCGTGCGGCCTCGCCTGCTCGTTCTGCCACAACGAGGGAACGCCCGTCGCGTCCGACAACACCGACCGGTCCGCTGACCAGTTCACAGGCACGCCGGGCCGCTCCGGTCGCGTCTCCATCTACCTCCGCACCAACGGCGCCGACTTCCTGCCGGCCCGCATCCCCGCCGACGCCGATTTCGCCCTCGCTCTTGCCGCGATGTGCGGCAGCCTGCCGACGAGCGAAGTCTTTCCCCACCTGCTCGACGTGCTTCCGAGGCACCCGAAGATGCCCCTCACGTGCGTGGAACTGCCGTGCGGCTGCCAGGTTGTGGGCCCACACATGTCGTCCTGCGTCCGCCGTACCGGCCGTTCTGCTTCCTCGGCGGGTTCGATCCCGAGGACGTTCTCCGCAGCCACTGCTGCGCGGGCAGGAGCTGCTCCCACCCGAACCGCTGCGCCGTAACCCATCGTCCGAGGTCCTCGCCCTGCACGATCGCTTCCCCGGCCGCCACCGGCAAGGCCCCGCCGTCCCGGAGGAGGTTCTGGGTGAGGCGGAAGCACCGCTGCCACCCGGTGCCCCAGACCGGGCACCATCCCGGATCGATCTCCTCCAACGCCGCCCGCCGCGCCTCGGTCAAGACACGGTTGCGCGGCAAGGCAGTCAGACGCCGACCTCAGTCAGTCACGGACACGGCTCTCGTCACGCGACGCTGGCCTTACTGCCCTCTCGCATGCTTCTATTCAGATGTGCAGATGTCCAACATTTGGAGGTTGTGATGGAGGGGCTGCGGCAGCCGCGTCGAGCGTCGACTCTGGCCGCACAGGTTGCTGACCAGTTGCGAGAGCAACTGGCCTCCGGGCGGTGGCCTGTGGGCACCCGCATTCCGGGTGAGCACGAACTGGCCGAGATGCTCCACGTGAGCCGGAACACCATTCGCGAAGCATTGCGGGCACTGGTCCACCTCGGCCTGCTGGAATCGCGGGTCGGCGATGGCACCTATGTCCGGGTGACCAGCGAGTTGGAGGCGGTGCTTCTGCGGCGGACGGCCACCACGCGTCCGGCGGACGTCTTGGAACTGCGGGCAGTGTTGGAGGAGCATGCCGCCGGCTTGGCCGCCGAACGTCGGTCGGAAACGGATACCGCCCGGCTGCGGGAACTGCTTGCGACGGCTCGCGAGAGCAACCACTCCGGGTCGATGGCGAAGGTCGCGGCCGCCGACGGAGCCTTTCATCTCGCGGTTGTGCAGGCCAGCGGCAACGAGTTGCTCGCGGAGCTCTACGAACACCTGGGTGGCGCCCTCTCGGCCCTGCTGGCCGCGCTGCCGTGGGACGACGCCGTCGCTGCCGAACATGATCACTGGCATGCCGAGCTCGTCTCCGCGATCGGTGCAGGCGATGCGGTCGCCGCCCGCTACGCGGCGTCCATGCTGGTGCGGGTGACCGGTCGGCTGAGCGCGGATGCCGCCGCTGAGCGGGGCGGTGCGGTGGGGAGCGGTCGTCATGCGGGTGAATAACTCGCGCGAGGTGGCGGACCAGGTGAGAGCTGCTGCGCCGAGCGGGCGGTCCACGGTGTGGCTGCTGGTGGGCGTCGTGCTCGTCGCGGCCAACCTGCGTGCCGCACTGACCGGTGTGGGTCCGCTGCTTCCCGGAATCGAGGCATCGACCGGCCTGTCCGGCACCTGGACCGGGCTGCTCAGCACTCTGCCACTGCTCACGTTCGCCGCCACTTCGCCCCTGGTCAGCCGGACCGCGCATCGCTACGGCGCGCCGCGCGCCCTTGGTGTCTCGCTGACCGTGCTGGCGGCCGGGCTGCTCATGCGCTCCCTGCCGGACGTGCCCTTCCTGTTCATCGGAACGGTGGTGATCGCGGCCGCGATCGCCTTCGGCAACGTGCTGCTGCCTTCCGTCATCAAGAGCACCGTGCCGGAGGACCGGATCGGTCCGGTGACAAGCCTCTACGTCACCGCGATGGGCTTGCTGGCCGCTATTTCGTCCGGGGTGTCAGTGCCCATGGCTGACCACCTGCCAGGCGGCTGGCGCACCGCTCTGGGTATCTGGGCCGCACTGGCTGTGCTGGCTGTCGGGGTTTGGATCCCTCGCTGCCGGCGCACCGGCCCCGCCGCGACAACGCCTGCCACGCGAGAGCGCATTCCCTGGCGTTCCCCCTTGGCCTGGCAGGTCAGCGTGTTCATGGGGCTGCAGTCCCTCGGCTTCTACACCACGATCGCCTGGCTGCCCAGCATCGTGCACGACCACGGAGTGGGAGAGGCCGCCGCCGGCTGGCAGTTGTTCCTGTTCCAGATCGTCGGCCTGGTATCGAGCAGTGCACTTCCCGTGCTTGCCCGCCGGTGGACGGACCAACGATTCCTGGCGGCGGCCGCCTCGGCGATCGTCGCGCTGGGCTTCGCGCTGCTGGCCGTGGCCCCCCAACTGGCCTTCGTGTCCAGCGTGCTCACAGGCTTGGGCGGCGGAGCGTGCCTGGTCCTCGCCCTGACTTTCCAAGGCCAGCGGGCGGCGGACGCCTCGCAGGCGGCGGCGCTGGCCTCGATGGCCCAGTCCGTCGGCTACCTGGTGGCCGCCGCCGGACCGCTGCTCCTCGGCGCACTGCACGACCTCACCAGCGGATGGACGCTCCCCCTGATGCTGCTTGTCGCGCTGACGCTCATCCAGGCCGCCGTCGGCGCCGGCGCCGGCCGCGACCTGCGCCTGAAATCCACTTCCCAACTCCCCGAACCCGTACGGACCGGAGGCTCACCGTCATGACCACGACCGCCCCCTTCAGTTACCTGGACACGCCGACGGCGGCACCACTGTCGATCACCGAGCTGATGCCCGGCGCTTACAACCTCCTGGAATACGCCGCGGTCACAGCGGGAGAGCAGGTGCTGGTCCTGGCCGAGCACGGCACCGATCCGGTGGCCGTCCAGGCCATCGCAGCGGCGGCCGCCTACCGCAACGCTGAGGTGCACGTGCTGTCCATACCGCCGATCAGTGCCGGTGGGTGGGACCGCGCGACGCCCTCGCCGCTGCCTTCTGCCGCCCACGCCGCCGCCGACGTGGTGATCTCGCTGACTTGGTGGGGGGAAGTACACACCACCCCACTGTTCTTCGACGAAATCGCCAAACAGCGGGCCCGGTTCGTCTCCCTGCACCAGACGGCCACCGCCTCGTCCCTGTCCACCGGGGCCCGTTTCCCGCTCGAGCTGTATTTCGCACTGGAGGCCATGGCGTACGCCCGGATCACCACGGCGCAGGAGATCCGGGTCACCACTGCACTGGGTACCGACGTGACCTTCCGCGCCTTCACCACCCCCGGTCACCCGAGTACCCCCCTCACCACCGGCATGTGGCGACCCTTCCCCTACGGAGGCTCCAACTTCTACCCCGACCAGACCGACGGCGTGGTCGTCATCGAGGAATCCACCGTCACCGGCGTCCCCGCGGAGCGGACCACCCTGGAGCTGGAGAACAACCGCGTCACCGCCGTCCACGGCGGCACGGCGGCCGCCGAACTGCGGCGTTACGCACCGGACGGCTACTACATGCGCCACGCACTCATCGGACTCAACCCCAAGGTCCGCTCGGCAGGCGGTACCCAGTTCGAACGCGAGAAGCACGCCGGCGCCTTCTACTTCGGCCTCGACGGCCTGACCCCGCAGGGAGAAGCCGACCGCACGGGCCCCGGCCACGCACACTGCGACTGCCAGTTCGACCAGCCCACCATCACACTCGACGGCCGGCTCATCGTCGACAACGGCTACCTCCTGCTCCTCGACGATCCCGAAATCCGCGAGCTGGCCGGGAAGTTCGGCCCTGCCGACATCCTCCTCGATCCCAACCCCCGCCTCGTCCTGCCGCCCCGCTACAGCCGCTGACTACAACCGTGGGTAGTCGCGGCCAGCGACGCGCCGGGGCTAGGGGGCTGGGTGCCGCTCCGGCCGGCCCGGTGCCGCCCAGCCCCACAGTTCGGTGACGCTTGGGCTGCACCGCTCTGATCTGCGCTTATGTGAGTTCAGTACCGGCCCTCGGTGCCGGGTGCCGCTCCCTGGCCTCCGCCTGCGTCTATGTACCCCGAGGGTGCCCGGTGCGTGAGCACCAGGCCGCGAAGCACGCAGGTGCCGGGCGCCGCCCGGTGCCACTCCTTCCTGATCCCCGCAGGGTGAGCCCAGCACCCAGCACCTCAGGTGCCGCGAGCTGCGCTTCGTGTCCCTCATCCCGAAAATTCATGCCGCCCATTCCACTCCGAGTTCGGTGAGGGCGGTGCGTTGTTCGGCGGTGAGTTTGTTCCGGCGTTGTTTCTGGTTGGCGTACCAGATGCCGAGCGCCAGTTCGTGCTCCTGGCCGTCGAGGACGATCGTCTCGCGGTGGGGCCGTTTACATCGCCGCTTCGGCCCTGTGCGGTGGGGGGGGGGCCGCGGCCCCCCCCCCCGCGCCCCCCCCCCCCCCGCCCCCCCCCCCCCCCACCCCCCCCCCCCCCCCCAACCCC
>NZ_JBIVON010000014.1:0-16524 GCF_044754145.1 Streptomyces sp. NPDC093149 | reverse complement strand
GGCGTGGTGGGGGCGGTGGGGGGGTGTGTGTGGCCTGGGGGGGGTGCTTTCTTCGAGGGCCGGGGGGGGGGGGGGGGGGGGGGCGGCCCCCCCCCCCCCCGGGCCCCCCCCCCACCGCCGGAACGGCCCACAGCCCCCACAACCCCGGACCACGAACCACAGCCCCGCACACCACCCCCTGAAGAAGCGGTGAACCCATGAAACGCTTCCTCACCCCCGCACCCTCCGTGGTCGCCTCGCCCTGATGCCCTGGCCTCGCGTTGTCCGGGAAGGTGGTCTTCACCGAGAAGGCTTCAAGCGGCAGGTCGTATTCCCAGCGCGTCTCGTCGACCTCTTCGGAGACGCACGCTTCGGTGGCCGGGACTGGAGGAGGACGTTCTCGAAGGCCTCTGTGGTCGGGTAACCGGAGACCATTGCTGATCTCCGGCCCCCTCAGATCGTGGACCGCGCCTACGAGGAGTACGAGGCGCGGGCGGTGGCGGATGCGGTCACCGTCACGGCTATCGACGTCCTGGCCCGCCCGGCGACGTTACACACCGCGCGGGTCGCGGAGATCGCAGACTTCACTCCCTCGGAGGGACCGCTGCCCCACTGGCGTGAGCATCTCGCCCTGTGGGCCTCCCACCGCAAGCCCGCTTCTCTACCGCTCGACCAGTGCGCCGTCGATGTCCGGGCACCGGAACTCGACCCGGCCCGTTTCGTCGACCGCGTCGGCCTAGCGCAGATGCGTGTCAGTCGGCCGGCTCAGCCGTTGTACGGGGCGGTGACGTCCAGGACCCAAGTGACGCCGAAGCGGTCGGTGACCATGCCGTACAGTGGCGCCCACTGCGCAGGCTCCAGCGGACGCACGATGGTCGAGCCGTCGGCGAGCTTGTCCCACAGGGCGCTGATCTCCTCGGCGTCGTCACCGCGCACGGAGACGAAGAACGGGTTCTCGCCCCGGTTCCAGAGCAGTTGCGACGGCACGTCGTAGGCCATGACGTGGAAGCCGTTGTCGCCGGCCACCTCGCCCCACATCACCCAGTCCGCCTCGCTCTCGTTCTGCACAGCGCCCGCGTCCTTGTAGGTGATCGCGACAGTACGTCCGCCGAAGACGGACTGGTAGAAATCCAGCGCCTCACATGCAGCGCCCCGGAAGTTCAGGTGAGTGGTGGTCGTGACGGACACGACCTACTCCTTGCCTCGATGTGACAGATACGCCGCCGACTGTCCAAGTCCAAGTGGCGGCTGCCGACCAGGAGCGATGCCTCCCGAACGGCTCGTATGCCACCATGGCGGACGTAGAGGACAGGTTGTGTCCTCTACTGCGGAAAGAATGGATCTCATGCAGAAGCCATCCTCCCGGCTGCTCGCGCTGCTTCAGACGCACCGTGACTGGTCCGGCGAGGCTCTCGCTCAGCGTCTCGAAATCACCTCGCGCACCGTGCGGCGTGACATCGACCGCCTGAGCGAACTCGGTTACCCCATCACGACCGTCAAGGGACCGGCCGCTGGTACCTTGCGGCCTGGGACCTCCACCGCGAGGACTGGCGTACCTTCCGCGTCGACCGCATCCGGCCCCGCATACCCACCGGCCCCCGCTTCACCCCTCGTGACCTCACCGGCGGCACCGTCTCCACCTTCATCACCAGCCGAATCCGCGGCAACGACGGCACCACCACCAAATGGCCCTGCCAAGGCGAAGTCATCCTCCACCTCCCGGCCGCCGATGTCGCGCCCTTCGCCCAGGACGGAATCGTTGAGGAACTCGGCTCCCGTCGCTGCCGGCTCATCCTCGGCTCTTGGTCATGGACCGGACTTGCCGCCGCCATCGGCCGCTGCGACACCGATATCGAAGTCATCGGCCCACCCCAACTGGCCACCGCATTCGGGGACCTCGCCGCCCGCTACGCCCACGCCGCCCGCACTGACCGGCATCACACCGAGCGAGGAGCCGCACACCCAGGAGCCCGCAGCGGCCGACATGGCCGAGCTGATCCGGGACCTACGACGCCTGACCGCCGACCAGGTGAGGCACACCAGCGAAGCCGCGGTATCCATGCGGCCGACGTGACTGCATCTCCGAGCACTGCGGATCCTCCAGTTTGTCCCAGTCAGACGCCCCTTTTTACGGGCCCCACGGTGCTGGTGTGCCCGGTTAATCGTGGAATCCACCGACACGGTCCACTCCACCCGGCCCACCGCGTCGTCACAGACCTGAACGTGCTCCAGCAGCCGAGCCCAGGTCCCGTTCGCTTTTTAACGGGCAAAACGTTCGTATACGGTCTGTCAGGGGCCATGGCGCTCGGGCAGATCCCGCCACGGCGCCCCGGTCCGCAGCCGCCACAGCACCCCGTTGATCACCTGCCGGTGATCCCGCCACGGCCGCCCACGGCCATCCACCTGCGGCAACAGTGGCGCTATCCGCGCCCACGCTGCATCCGCCAACTCGCCACGACCCACCACGGATCAATGATCAAGGTGGTCGCGGTCCGAAGCGCGCGCAGGGTCCGGCACGAACAGGCTCAACCGGTAAGTGGTTGACTGCATCAGTCGCCCGCAGAGCGTGTCGATCCGGGTCATCGCCCAGTCGATTCGCCCCTCCGTGGCATGCAGACGGCGGAGGTGCGCCCGCCACTCCGACTCGTCCTGCGTCTCGAAGAGCACTTTCCAGCGGCCCGCGTCCGGAGAGGTGCGGGCGGCTTCCTGGCGTCCCGCGTCCTGTTGCTGGCGTCTCCTCTTCCGCTGTCCTGGCATCGGCTCAGCATCGCGGGCTCGCGCCACAGCAGCAAGGCCATTTCCCATCCTGAAACCTGCGCTCGCCGATCATTTGTCAGACAGGCTCTCTAGTCGCGGGGCGAGGTGGTGGGAAAGCCGTGGGTGCGGGCACCGACCGTGACCACCAGTGCGGAGATGAGCAGAAGGAGCGCGGTCCACGGCAGCCAGGCGGCACCGGTGGCGTCGAGCAGGAGCCCGCCGAGCATTCCGCCGACGGCGATCCCGAGGTTCCAACAGGTCACGATCAACGACTGAGCGACGTCGCCGGCCGCTCCCGCGGCTTCCGCCGAGGCGGTCTGCAACAGCGTGGCCGTCCCGCCGAACGCGAGCCCCCAGGCTCCGGCGCCGGCATACACCAGCCAGGACGCTTCGTTGACCGGCCCGAGCAGGAGAACAGAGGCCGCGAACAGCCCGCAACTGGTGATCATGAGCACTCGCAGTCGCCGGTCGATGAGTGTGCCCGCGACCCAGATGCTGACCAGTGAGAGTACCCCGAAGGTGAGCAGGACCGCATCGACCTGTCCACCCATGCCCAGCTGGTCGAGGATCGGGGCGATGTAGGTGTACAGGAGGTTGTGCGCGAACACGTAGGCAAGCGTCACGAACAGGATCGGGACGACTCCCGGTATGCGGAGCGTGCGCGTCAGCGGAAGTCGTTGCTCCTTGCCCCGGCCGGGGTAGTTGGGCACGGTGGCGATCACCCAGATGATCAGCAGGAGGGTGAGTGCTGTCATGACAGCGAACGCGGTCCGCCACTGCAGGACGCGGGCGAGGAAGGCTCCCGCCGGGACACCGACCGACAGGGCGATCGGTGCGCCCGCCATGGCGACGGCCATCGCCCGGCCGCGGTGGTGCGGTGCGACCATGCGCGTGGCGTATCCGGCAAGGAGCGCCCAGAGCAGGCCCGAGACCACCCCCGCCAGAAACCGGGAGCCGAGAGTGAGGGCATAGTTGTTCGAGGTCGCGGTGACGGTGTTCGCCACGGCGAAGCCCGTGATGGCGAGGAGCAGAAGGTGACGCCGCGGCCAGCCCATCGTGGCCTTGGTCAGGGGGACCGCCGCGACCACCGATCCGATCGCGTACACGGTGACGGTCTGCCCTGCGGCCGACTCCGTGACCCCGAGGTCACGGCTCATCGCGGGAAGGACTCCCGCGGGAAGGGTCTCCGTCAGCAGCGTGATGAAGCCGGCCGCCGCAAGTGCCAGAAGCCCTGCCAGGGGGAACCGGTCTCCCGCGCTGGTGCGCTGTTGTGTCTCGTCGTGCTGAGTCATAGCCTTCACATTGATGGTTGACATCAGTGTGAAGGTCAAGCCGGGTCCATCGAAGGGGTCTTGTGAGAATCGGCGAACTTTCCGGGCGTACGGACACCCCGGCGCGCCTACTGCGGTACTACGAGGAGCAGGGGCTGATCGAGCCGGAACGCATGCCCAACGGCTACCGCGAGTACGGCGAGTACCTCGTCGACCGGGTGATCCAGATCCGGGGGCTGCTCGACGTGGGCCTGCCGACCCGGATCATCAAGCAGATCCTCCCGTGCCTGAACAAGCCGCGCACCATCCACATGCCCTACGCGACCCCCGACATGGTCGCCACGCTTGAACGCGAGCGTGACCGGATGACCGAGAAGATCGCGTGTCTGACGAAGAACCGCGACGCGATCCACGACTATCTGGCGCAGGTGCCGCCCGGTCCTCCGGACACGGCCCCGGAGGGCGGCGAGGAAGCGGTGGGTGCCAGTACTGACTTCAGCCCGTCAGGGTGAGGCTGGGTCGTCGAGGGCCAGGCCGGTGCCGGCTATGAAGCCGTCGAGGGTGTCTGGCCGGTATTGAAGGCGTTTGAGCCGGTTGCGTACGAGGACTTCAAGCCTGTCCAGGGCGACGACGGCGAGGTTTGCCAGGCTGCGTTTGACGTGCGACCACACCCCCTCGACCGGGTTCAGGCCGGGCGAGTAAGCGGGCAGCAGGAACACCGTCAGCCATTCCCGTGCGTCGATCAACTCTCGTATCGTGCGGGAGACATGGGTGTTGAGCCGGTCCCACACCAGCACGATCGGTGCCTTGATGAGCTGGTGGGTGCCGTCGACCAGGGCGATGAAGTCGCGCTCGCTCATGCTGCGGCGCTTGCCCTTGCCCGAGGGGTGGGTGCGCAGGCGGTGGCAGAGCCGGGTGCGGGAGCCGGGCCGCATCGCAATCAGCCCGGCCACCGACAGGCGTCCCGAGCGCCGTCCGCTCACCGTCACGACCGGGGTGCGGCCGCGTCGGCCCCAGGTGCGCCCTTTGGGCGGTCGGCGGGTGAAGCCTGCCTCGTCCTCGAAGCAGATGTACCCCCGCAGGCCGCCCGCGCTCTTTTACCTCCGCCCAGGTCGCCTCCTTCCACACGGTGACGGCCTGCTCGTCGCGCTCGGCGACCCGCCGGGCGGGGACCTGCGGGGAGAACCCGAGCCGGTGCATCAGCCGGGTGGCACCCGAGACGCTGTAGGAGACGTGGAACTTCCTGCCGATCAACGTGGTCACCCGAGCGGCCGTCCACACCTGGTCCTCCACCCAGCCGTGCGCGGCCGGCCCCTGCTGGAGATACACGGCCGGCTTCTCCAAGCAGCGCGGGGACAGGCGGCACCGCGACCCGCTCGGACCACGGGAGGCCAGAGCCTGAACACCGCCCTCCCGCCACCGTTGGTGCCACTGGTAGGCCGATTTCAGGCTCACCCGCAGCCGCCGCGCTGCCTCCGGCGGCTTGATCCTCTGCTCGAACAGCTCGGCTGCCTGCATACGCACCGTCTCCCGGCGCCGACGTCCCGCGGCGGTCAGCCCGCCTCCATCCGCATACCTCACACGCCACGGGATACAGCCACCACCCCAGGTCCTTCAGGGACTTCGCGCAGATTCACCCCAACGAGCCGAAGTCAGTAGGGTTCAAAGGCCCGCATCCGCGGCCCGTGAAGCGAACACCTTCACGACCGGTGGTGCGGGGCTATGGATTCGCTTGCGAGAGCCCATAAGACGGTCCGCGGTCGCGGGCTGTCCGTGACCAGTGGAGTTCGAACAACATGAGACCTGTACGTCCGCGCCCCTACGCGTGCATAGGAACCCTCCTCGCCGTCGGCCTCCTGGCCGGCTGCTCCTCGTCGGACGGGTCGGCCGAGCCGACGCGTTCGGAATCGTCGTCCGACCGGCCCGCGCCCGGGAACGAGAGCCCTAAGGCGTCGTCCCCGGCCTTCGCCACCCCGTCCGAGTGCGACGGCCTCCAGCTCAAGGGCGGTACGACCCTGGCCGGTTCGGCCCTGTCGAAGTGCCTGGTGGCCGCCCTGAAGGCGTACGGATCGGGGACGGAGGCCGTGCAGTCGGGGGACGAGTCGGGGACGTCGCGGTTCCTCTTCGGGGACGAGCCCGCGCTGGCCGGGTCGATGACGGGGCCGGAGGGGGAGAAGGCGTACGTCTTCAAGGGCGAGGACGAGTGGATCAAGACGCCGGGGCTCGGCAAGTGGGTCAAGGGGGACAAGAACAGCAGTGACCCGCAGGAGCAGATCGTGGCCGCCACCGGGAAGCTCTACCGCGCGCTCGCCGATCCGGAGATGACGGCCCAGATGATCGCGTCGGCGCCGGAGTGGACCGTCGAGCAGGAGCGGCCCGTGCTCTCCCTGGAGAACGGGGAGGACGTCACGGCGTGGCGGATCGTGAACAAGAAGCCGTACACGTTCATGGGCGCGGCCGTGCGCGAGCACATCCTCTGGTTCGGGGACGACTTCACGCCCTACGGCGGGCAGGCCGAGTCCCGGACGGCCGACGTGATGAGCACGACCACGCAGCACTTCTACGACCTGGGCAAGCCGGTGACGATCGAGGCGCCCGAGTAGACCTCTCGCGCTCCGCGTTCCGGGGCCGGCGGACGGCTCCGGGGCGCGGGGCGCGCACGGCCGGGCGCCTACAGCGGGACGATGACGAGGGCCGTGTCGTCGTCGGCGCCCGTCGGCGGCAGCAGATCCACCAGCAGCGCGTCGGCGAGCACTTCGGCCCCGGCCCCGTGGTGGCGGGTGAGGGAGGCGGCGAGCCGGTCGAGCCCGGTGTCGATGTCCTCGTTCCGGCGCTCGATCAGGCCGTCGGTGTACAGCACGAGGAACGCGCCCTCGGTGAAGGGCACCGCCGCCTGCGGCCAGGGCCCCGGGTCGCAGCGGGCGCCGAGCGGCGGATCGGTGGCCCGGTCCAGGAACTCCACGGTGCCGTCGCCCCGCAGCAGGGCCGGCGGCAGGTGACCGGCGACGCTGTACGTGATGTGGTGGGCGTCCCAGTCGACGACCGCGCTGGCCACCGTCGTGTTCTCGGCCCCCACGACGGAGTCGGCGTACAGCTCCAGGATCTCCAGAGCGCGGGCCGGGCCGCCGCAGGAGCGGGAGGCGGCACTGAGCGCGCTGCGCAGCTGCCGAGGCGGTGCGACGATCTTGATGTGACAACGGCAGTGATCACGGCGTCTGAGCCGTCTTGGACAGCCCCATTCACCGGCCTCACCCCGCGCGTCTTTCACAAGCTGATCACGATGTTGCGCCGCGAAGGAGCTGAGGCGTTGCGGCCGGGACGCCCATGGTCGCTGCCGCTGGAGGACCGGGTGTTGCTCGTCGCCGCCTACTGGCAAACCAACCTGACGCTGCGGCAGCTCACCCCGCTGTTCGGTATCTCGAAGTCCGCAGCCGCCCGGATCATCGTCCGCACCAGCCCACGCGGTGCTCATCGTGGACGGCACTCTGGTCCCGACCCGCGACCACAACATCGCCGAGCAGTCGAAGAACTACAGGTACTCCACCAATCACCAGGTCGTCATCGACGCCGACACCCGTCTGATCGTCGCGATCGGACGGCCAGTACCGGGCAACCGCAACGACTGCAAGGCTTGGGCCGACTCCGGCGCCAAGGCGACCGTCGGGGAGACGACAACAATCGCCGATGGCGGCTACCCGTTTGGCGGAGCCGGACATTGAGCCGTGCCAGATTTGCACCCCGCAGACGGGGCTGGAGCAGGCGTAGGCCGTACGGACCGCCCGACGCACTCCGGGGGTTCGGGGCCCGGACCGCATCTACGTGGAAGGCCCTTCGTCTCCCCGACCGTTGCCGTTGTGGCCCGTCGCTCGGGCTGAGGTCTGCGAGGACTGCGACGCGCGGGAGCTGTTCCTGTTCCTGTTCCACAAGTTCGACAGGACGAGCGGGGACATCACACTGCGCTGCGGCAGGGACCACAAGTTCCCCCGGGACGACACCTGAAGGTTGTCCTACCTCTCTCAAGATTGTGGGCCTGATCTGATCACTCGAACGATCCGATGGGCCGGGAGCTCTGGGAATAAGCACGTCGGCGTTCCTCAGCCTGGCCTGCAGCATCATCTGGTGGCGACGACTGAGGAACCTCCCACTTCGTTAGAAGTTCTAAGCCGCCGGCGACTGCGGCAGCTCCCGGAGCAGGCGCTTGATCATGGTGCGCCCCTCGGTCACTTGCAGCCTCGGGTGCTCGAAGGCCAAAACGCCCACCCCGGCCATGCCGATCTGCACGCGAAGCGCCTGCGCAGCGCCGGGGATCAGTTCCGGCTCACCGACCCAGGCGACTTGATCGAGCGTGAAGGAATGCAGTATCTTGCCGGGTTTGCCCACTATGACCCCACCGACCGAGAAAACGAGCAGCCGCTGGTCGGTCAACGCGACGATGATCCGGCCGGGCAGCCGGAGCGGCACATCCGGCGCCGCCGCCCGTCCGCGCGAGGTGATCACGGCCATCGTGGCCGCACCGGCCGACCCGGCGAGACCGGCCGCGCCGCCGATCATCGTCGTGCGGACCCCGCCGACCCGGAAGGCCAGTACCCCGTAGAGCACCCGCTCACCAGGCAACTTCGCGTCCGTGAGCCTGAGTTCGACCTTCTCTGTCATCGTTCTTGCCATGGGATTGCCTCCCCCTTGCTTGGTCAACGGAGCAAATCTACGGGCACCAGGCCGACGTGCCTGAACAGCAGCAGCCGATCGTGCGCGCTGGCAATCGGGCCACCCGCCACTGCGACGATCAGGGCTGATGCGGTGGACCTGGCCCGCCGTTTACAGGGAGCTGGGGGTGGCCTGCCGTCGAACCGCTGTCTGACGGCAGGCCACCGCGGTGCTCAGCCGACCCCGCGATCAGCGGACCAGGAGGTCAGGGGGCGGGCGACGCATAGGTGATCCCGACGTCCCCGGCGGACGTCGCAGCGAGGGCCACCACCTTCCAGATCGCCGCGGGGACGCCGGGGCGCGGCCCGTTGCAGGCCTCGTTGAGGAGATCCACCGTCACCCCGACGGCTTTCCCGGCCGGACCCTGCGCCGAGAACGTGACCTTTTGTGCCGTCCAGGGATCTTCCCTGGGCGAGGCGAACTCGACCCAGGCGTGGTGAGGCGTGTAGTCCGTGCCGTCCTGGGTGAGCACGAGCGTGCCCACCTGGAGGTCGAGGCCGACGCGAACCTGAGGGTCCTCCTGCCTCACGACGGGGTTGCCGGTGGCGCTGAGAGCCATGGTGTTCTCCAGGGGGGAGGGGCGATGACGTGTGCTGAGCATCGCAGCCAGCCCCGTCCAGGGAGGGGCGGTTGACTGCGGCCCGTTCCTTGCGCGCTTGAGCGCGGCGGCGGTGCCGTCCGTCGCGGACGAGGTCGCTGGCGGCCTGTTCCAGCAGGAGGCGCTGGGCGTCATCGACCGGTAGTTGCCGTGCCCGGTGTAGCAGGTCAAGGCAGGCCTGTACGGGTTCACTTTCCACGGAATGTCCTACGTGTGTCATGTCGTTCGCGGATCCCCCTGCCTGGTGGCGTTCATCGGACGTGGAAGACCGGGCCGCGCGGGGTGAAGGGCAGCCTGGCGTCGGCGGGGATGAGGAAGGCGTGCTCGCGGCGGATGCGCAGTACGTCGCAGCGTCCGTCGGTGATGATCAAGATCGGGCCGTCGGCGGGGAAGTCGGGCGCCTGTTCCAGCAGCCGTACGGCTGGCTGGAGGACGGTGCCGCCGCGGCCTCGCACTCGGACCCGTTCGGCGATGGTTTCCACGGGCAGGTAGCCGGCGTCGTAGGCGGCGGCGTCGCAGAAGACGACGCGGGCGGCTGGAACGTCACGTGCGGTGGCATAGGAGGCAATCGCGCCCAGCGCTTTGCCCAGGAGGGCGGTGTCCATGGACCCGGAGGTGTCCAGGACGACACCGAAGGTGCAGCGCCGCTCGATGTTTTCAGGACGTATCCGGCCCGGGCGGGGAATGTCCGGGCAGGAGGCCTGGCGGCGTGAGGCACGCGCGTAGGAGCGGATCGGCTCGGGGCTTTTGACGTGTTCGTCGAACCACCTGGCGAGTTTGGCGTCCCAGGCCAGCGGGGGGTGTTCCAGTGAGCGGATCTCTTCCACCAGCCCGGCGGGCAGGAGGCCGCGGTCGGAGGTGTGGTAGGCGAGGCCGGTGGTCAGGGCCCGGCGGTAGAAGGCGTCGAGGTCGACGGCGCCGACACGGCCAGTGTGCTGCCAGGGCAGTGGGACAGGCGGGGGGACGCGGCGGCTGGAACGGCGGGCTGCGGCGGCCGGTTCGCTGAGCCAGTCCCCGAGGATGTCCCCGTGTCCGCGGGCACCGGGGGTCTGCAGTTTCCGGCTGCGGCGCAGATCGGTGACGAGCGTGTCGTACACCGATTCCGCGGACAGGCCGGACAGGCGCGGGTCGTGGAGCAGTCCTTCGGGCATGGCTCCGACGTTCATCTCCACCAGCCAGCCGTTGATGACGAAGTCGCAGGCGACGTTGAACAGGTAGGGGTCGCGGCCGTCCTGGCGGCGGTCGTGCCGCAAAGCGGCGTGCAGCATTTCGTGGGCCAGGACGAAGCGCCACTCGTCCTGGGTGAGGTCGGCGCGCGGGTTGATGTAGATCTCGCCGTGCTCGGCGCTGATGGCTGCCACCGCGATGTTCCAGGCATCGGCGATCTCCTGATCGGCGACCAGGGTCAGCCCGGACGCCAGCGCGCCGAGAAGGGGATAGGAGGAGACGAACCAGGCCAGTGCTCGGTCCCACGGGCCCAGCTGCCGTTGATGACGCCGTTCCCCACGGGCTTCCGCAGCCTCCTGCAGAGCGGTGGCTGCTTCCTGGGTCAGGCCCTTGGCGAACAGTGTCGGCCAGTCGGGCGGCGCGGTGACCGGCCCCAGTAGGGGCGGCGGTTCACGGCGTATGCAGGGGGTGGCTGCGTTGCAGCCCAGCCCGCGGAACTGGGCTGGCACTCCCTCTTCGCGCCAGCGGCGAGTGAGCGAGAGTTCATCCCCGCCCGGCAGCTCGGGAACGTTTGGCGGCGGGGCACCGATCTGGAGGTGCTCGGCGAAGCGGTGCACCATCACACAGCAGGCCGCGGCGTACGCTTCATCGATCTCTGTCTCTGGGTTGGCCAGGCCTGCCGCGGCCAGCTGCTCCGGATCCAGATGGCCGAGACCGAGGTGGAGCCACAGGTGTGTGAAGGCCCACGCCCACTCCTCCGGATCGGCATCACGATAGACATCGACGACGGCACGTCCGGAATCCGTGATGAACGCCATGCCACCCCCAGTGGGGGCGTTGGTGGCTGACTCATCAGTTCTGCCATGGGAGGCGATGTGGCCAAGAGCCGAGTATGCGGCCGCGCGGCAGCCCTCCCTACGGGCCACCGCGCGGCGCTCGGCACGCAGCTGCTCAGTAGCCTTCCCGCTCTTGCGGGCAGCGATGTTTGGTTTGGCCACGGCGGTGCCCCTTTTCAGCGACGGGCGGCGACGAGGCGCGGCATGTCGCGAGCGGCTTCGACCAGGAACCAAGCGGGCAGTGCGGGAGAACCGTCCTCGCCTTCCGCGATCACCAGTTGCGCCATTTCCAGCGAGATCTCGGCCAGCTCTACCAGTAGGGTTTTGGCGCGGAAGGCGAATTTGCGTACCCCAGGAGAGGCGTGGCGCTTGTCGGCGGGAAGATCTCTGGCCAGGCGAGCCCTGAACGTCTCGGTGAGAAAGTACAGCAGGTCCCGGTCGGCTGGCGCGTCCGGCCAGCGAGCCTCGCCCTTGACGATCGCCTCCAGCCCGAACGCATTGCGGACCGTCTTCAGATACGCCAGGAACGCCGACGCGTGCGTGGGCGTGAGCGTGCCGTGAGCCAGCAGCCGCACCTGGTCATCACTCACACCAGGACCATAGGAGTGGAGAGCATCGGAGAGCATGTGCCAGCTACGCGGAGTGGAGAACGGCTCCTCCGTCTTCGGCGGCAGGCTCCACAAATGATTCGGACGCTGGGTGAGGTACTCGGTGACCCAGGTGTGGATATCCTCCCGCATCGCCCAGTCCAGCCAGTCCACGGTGGAAGCCTGCAGATGCACATGGATCAGGCGGTTGAGCAGCGCAGAGGGCATCGGGCGGGCCAGCGCCTGATCGGTTGCCCGGTTGCCGGCACCGATTACCACCGACCCGTGCGGCAGCGTGTAGGAGCCGATCCTGCGATCAAGAATCAGCGAGTAGAAGGCCTTCTGCACGTCCGGAGAAGCGGCGTTCAGCTCGTCCAGGAACAGGCAGTACGGCTCATCGCGGGCTATCTGCTCGGGCGGACAGAACCGGCTGCGGCCTTCCACGATCTGGGGCACGCCGATCAGGTCTTCCGGGGCGAGTTGCGTGCCCAGCAGCGACACACACTCCAGTCCTAGCGACTGTGCGAACTGCTGAACCAGCGAGGACTTCCCGATCCCGGGCGCGCCCCATAGGAACACCGGACGTACCACGGCGGCGTGCAGCAGCACCTCCGGTAACGCGGCGGGAGTAACCGAAACAGCTGCCTGCACCATGATTCCTTACCGAACGTACGAGCGTGTCGATGCAACGATGACCGCTCATGATGCAGGACCGCCACATCATTCGTCACTCACATTTCATCCGATGTGACCCCAGGCGGCCCCTTCGACAGATCCCCTTACGGCTCGGCTGCCCGCGATACAGGTCAGCCGGTGGAGGACGTCACGGTCTCTGCCGTTCGCCGGGGACGAGGCACCGAGGGAATAGCGCAAGGTCGAGCCGCTTGTCCATCTCCAGACGGAAGGTCCCGTACGGGTTGACGTTCGACCAGAACAAGGCGGTCAGCCCGCGCCGGTCATCCTCGGACAGACTTGATGCCCAGGCCGCCGCGAGTCGCGGACGGAGGTGATCGCGTCGGATAAGCCGCGCTCGATATCCGACGCGACGGGGCTGGGCATCGGCCGTTTCATAGGTGGTCCGCAGCCATTGGGCCTGGGTGCGGACTCCCGCCTATCCCTGGTCCTGGTCTGCTGAGGTCGCGGACATGGATGGTGCGGGTGCGGGGGTGGTGGGTGTGTTCTGTTCGGTTGTGCCGGTGCTGGCGAAGATGAGCAGGCCGATGAGTGTGATGAGGACTTTGGTGGCGATGTCGATCGCTTCGCCGATGGCGGGCCAGCGGTGCTGGACGCAGCCGATGCCGAGGCCGGCGAGGGCGAGGAGCAGGATGATGAGCAGTGGGTCGTGGCCGTGCATGTGAGGGCCTTTCACTGTCTGGTCCGTTCTCCTGGGGTCGGCCGAGCACCAGGAGAGACGTCCCCTGTTTTCCCCGCACACGGTGCCGGGGGCGACCAGCGGGATGTGGTCACGAGGAGTACTAGAGACCAGCGGGATCCTGGTACGCACGCGCGGCAGAACGCTGCCCCGCGCCGGACTTTCTTCGGATGTGAGAACCAGTGGCTGACCAGCAGTTGGACGTTTTCGACGGCGAGGACGAGGAGGAGAGGCTGTGGAAAGCACTCAGCAGCTTCAAGGAGCTGGTTCGCGACCTCGTCAAGAAGAGCGGCCTGTCGACGAACGTGCTGGCGGACACGTACGGCTTCGGGAAAGGGAAGGTCAGCACCTGGCAGACCGCGAAGCCTGAGCAGCCCAACATCCCGCCCCTGCGGTTCGTCGAGGTGCTGATCAAGGAGGCACAGGAACGCGCGAATCTGCAGGACGGGCCCGCGGCGGTGTTCCTGCGCCAGTACGGCGAGCTGCTTCGGCTGTACTGCGCGCGGGCGAACCCGCACAACGTCCACCGCCAGATGCTCGCCGACTTCCAGAACACCCTCTTGATCCGCGAGCTGAACGGTGCGGCGAGCGCGGCGCTGGAGCAGATGGCGGGGCTCACCGAGGAACTGGAGGCGCTGCGCGGGGACTGGGACGGGGAACGCCGGCGCCGGATCGCTCTGCAGCAGCAGATCGATTCGCTCAGGAGCCAGAACCAGGACCGGGCCGCGGAGAAGAGAAGAGCCCTTGCCCAGCGGGACCAGATCCGTGCCGACCTCACGGCGTACGAGAGGGACCAGCAACTGGAGAAGTGGCAACCGGGCGCCGAGCAGGGTGGTTCGCATACGCACCAGCCCCACGAACCCGCCTTCGTGCTGTCCACCCCGCTGCCCTCCGGCCGTGGCACCAACCGGCGGGGACTCGCGCTGGCCCTGGTCGCAGTCGGCGCCGTGGTCGTCTCCCTCGCTGTCTACGCCGGCACCCAGCTGTCCGGCGATCGCAACGACCACAAGGACACCACCAGCAGCGGCCCCGGCACGACCCCCACGGCCTCAACGGAAGGCCCTGCCTCACCGAACCGCACCCCCGGCGACACCACCTCGACCGGAACTCCCGCTACGCCTCCCGTGGCCGGGGGCGGGCCCGCGCATGGCGGCAGCTCGTCGAGCGGTGGCGTGGACGGCGGCTCGTCCAGCAACGACACCACCGGCGGCTCATCCGGGAGTGCGTCCGGCGGCAACACCACCAGCGGCAAGTCCACTGGCGGGTCGGGTGACGGGGGTGGCTCCGGCGGGAGCAAGGGTTCCAGTGGTTCCGGCGGGGAGTCCGGTGCGACCTCGCCGAAACCGCCCGCGTCCAGCGGCCGCTTCCGGCTCAGGGACGTCGGCTACGGCCAGTGCCTGGCCGCGAGCAACCTCAACGTCGTGTTCGCCACCTGTACGGACAGCCCGGTGGCCAACTGGACCGCAAAGGCCGGTTCGGGCGGTTCCTACATGCTGCACAACGAGTCCGCCGGCCAGTGCCTGACCGTCTACACCAACCAGATGTACCTGGCCGAGTGCGGCTCCAAATCCGGCCAGAGCTGGCGCACGGGTACCAGCAGCACCGTCGTGAACCTGTACAGCAGCCTGTGTCTGGACGAGAGCTCCGGCTGGCCGGTCCTGGCGTCCTGCGAGCCGTCGAGGTCGACTCAGCACTGGGCGAAGGAGTGATCCAGTGCCCACCGGCGGCCTGTGGGTGGTACAGGTCGTGGTACAGAGTGTTTTCTGGTGTGGTCTTCGGGTGGTATTTCCGGGGCCGTGTCTGCGATCTCTCGGCTTCGTGTCAGTGGTTGCTGGGACCCTCCCTGCATGCACTCCCACTTGCTCCGCTTCGCCCAGGCGACCACTGCGCAGGACGTCGACCAGAACCGGCGCCAGGCTCTCATCAACTGCTGGATCGATGTCTCCAACGCTGGCGGCGCTGCCGGCTTCCCGTTCCCTCCCATCGACGAAGGGGATGCCGCCCCGGCCCTTGAAACCATCCTCGAAAGCCTTTCCCCCCGAACCAGCCGCCTTCTGATGGCTCTGGACGATGACGAACTGGTGGGCTGGCTCAACATCCGCCGCGATGCCTACGCCCTCATCGCCCACTGGGGAACGCTGCATCACGTTCAAACCCACACCAGCAGACGTGGGCAGGGGATCGGCAGCGCCTTGGTGAAGGAAGCTCATCGCATGGCGCGTGAGGACATGGGCCTTGAGCAACTGCACCTGGCTGCACGTGCTGGAGAGGGGCTGGAGACCTTCTACGAAAGCCTCGGCTGGAAGGAGATCGGGCGCTGGCCGGGAGCCCTCCGCTTCGGGTCCGGCGACGATCGCGACGCAGTCCTCATGCTCATCGATCTCTGATCTGAGGAAATGACACGTTCCTGAGACTGCAGCTGAACGACACGACCTGAGACAGCCCAGAAACCCGCTGGTCAGAGCTGTGCTCTGTGACACGAGCTGTGAGCTCCTACAGGCCCCTGACGACCCCTCAAGGGGGCTGGGGGCGCCTCTCACTGACGATCACCCGCCTCGGGCCTCATGGTCCGGGGCGGTCTGTGTTCGGTGCACAGATTGCCGTACAGGGCCGGGGCGCCTTGGGGATTGGTTGCCGACTGGGTTCGCGCGCCTGCGATCTCTCGGTTTGGTGTCGGTGGTAGTGAGAGTCAGTAGTGCTGGTTTGGGCCCGCGGTCCGTTCGGGAGACGCCGTGGTGGTGTGCGGCGGCGGTTCAGCCGGCTACTGAACTTGATTGGGTGATGTCGGGCCGTTCGCCTGACATCAGCTGAGTCGGGTCGGTAGCTGTGGGGTGTGAGATACGCGCAGGGCGGCGGTTTGACCGATGCCAAGAGGGCTGCAAGAGAGCGGATCCGGCTGGAAGCGGTCGGTCGCTTCGAGAGCGGCGCGAAGAACCGGGAGATCGCGGCCGCGCTGCGGGTGAGCGAGCGGTCGGTGGAGCGCTGGCGCCGTCAGTGGCGTGAGCGGGGTGAAGAGGGTGTCCGGTCGAAGGGACCGCCAGGGCGTCCGAGGCTTTCGGCAGACCAAATTGCCAAACTGGAGAGGGAGTTGGAGCGCGGCCCGCTCGCCCATGGCTGGGCTGACCAGCGGTGGACACTGGCCCGGGTGAAGACTCTGATCGGACGGTTGTTCCACGTCGGCTACACGGTGGAGGGGACATGGCGGCTGCTGAAGCGCCATGGCTGGTCGTGGCAGCAGCCGGCCCGCCGGGCG
>NZ_JBIVON010000013.1:116780-236248 GCF_044754145.1 Streptomyces sp. NPDC093149 | reverse complement strand
CGCCGAGCAGGACGATGTCCCCGAACGCGGTGTCCGGGTCGCAGACCATCGACTCCAGCACCCGCACGTAGTAGTCCCGCATCAACGCCACCTGGTCCTCGACCAGAACACCGAGGTGGTAGTCGAGACTCAGGAGCAGCCGTGTGGAGTACGGGTTGCGGATCACGCCGACACTCAGCGGGAAGTTGGTCGGCTCGGCACGCAGTGTGCTGAAGCTGTCGATCTTCCCGTCCACGATCGTCAGACGACCCTCACCGAACTCGTCGGTGAGCACGTGGAAGTGGTTGTACACGAAGCTGGTCTCGAACAGGGCCTCGCCACCCATACGACGCTGCAGCGCCCCCAGCGGGTATCGGCGATGGGGCAGCATGTCCTGCTCGGCCTCGAACACCGCGCGTACGAGGTCCAGCCAACTGCCCTCCGGCAGTTCCAGCCGGAACGGGACGGTGTTCAGGAAGAGCCCCCGCACCTCGGTCGCCCCGGCCTCCTCCAGCCGTCCGTTGGACGACAGCCCGGCCAGTACGTCCCTGCTCCCGGTGACCAGACTCATGACCCGCAGATGCGCCGCCAGCATCACGGACTTCAGCGGCACCCCGCAACGCTTGGCCAGCGCCAGCAGTTCGTCGCACAGCTCCGCCGGCAGCAGTGTCTCGATCGAGCCGTGCTTCTCCGCCGTGTGCTGCACCCGCCACTCGTTCTCGCGCTCGGGTGTGGCCAGCGCGGCGTCGTGCCGGTCCGGCCAGCGTGGGAGCCGGCCGATGGGCCGGTCCGTGAGCCGCTCCAGCCAGAACGCCTCGCTCTCCTTCGAGCGCAGCACCTCCCGTTCCGCCGCGATGAAGTCGCGGTAGGCGGACTCGGGCGGGTCGAGGGCGGCGACCGTACCCGCACCGGTCGCGAGCCGGTGGTAGAGGCCAGTGATCTCGGCGAGCGTGGAGTGAAGGCTCCAGCCGTCGAAAATGGCATGGTGCTCGGTCACCGTCCACTGGAACGCATCGTCGGAGAGCCAGTGGATGCCGAACCGCAGCAACGGCGGCCGGGAGTGGTCGAACATGTGGGAGCGTTCGAAGGTCACGTATGCGGCGATCGCCGTCTGTTGCGCCTCGTCGTCGAGTGCGCGCAGATCGGACACCACGCACGGCATCTCCGCCGTGGCATGCACCAGCTGGAGCGGCTCGCTGTAGCCGCTCAGCTCCAGAGACGTACGGAGTATCGGGTGGCGTTCCACGACCAGGCGGAGCGCCTCTTTGAAGCTGCGCTCGTCGAACCGGCCGTTGATGCGCATGCTGTCCACGTTGTGGTACGGCAGCCGTTCACGGTCCAGCTCCATCTCGTAGATCATGCCGACCTGGAGTTCCGCCATCGGATAGGCGTCCACGAGGCCCTGGGGCAGCCGAGCCCTGTCCTCGGCGCTCACCATGGAGAACGGCTCCCGGTCGCGCTGCGGAGTGACGGATACCGCATGGGTCGAGGCGGCCTCGGCCAGCCCCGCCAGGGTGGGCGTGCGGAAGAGGTCCTGCAGCTCGAAGCCCACCCCCTGGGCACGAGCCAGTCCCAGCACCTGGATGCTGCGGATGGAGTCGCCGCCGAGGTCGAAGAAGTTGTCCTGGCGGCCGATCCGGTCGACGCCCAGAACGCTGCTCCAGATCCTCGCGAGCAGTTCCTCCGTCCCGGGCAGCGGAGCGATGAACTCGGCTGTCAGCTCAGGGCGTTCGGCCGTCGGGGCGGGCAACGCCCGGTGATTGAGCTTGCCCTGCGGAGTGAGCGGGAGGGCATCGAGGAAGACGAAGTTCCGCGGGATCATGTACTCGGGGAGGTCGCCGGCGAGGGCGTCGCGGAGTGCGCTGGTGGTGGGCCGGTCGGTACCCGGTTCCGGTACGAGATAGGCGACGAGGTCCGTGTGGCCGCCGAGATCGTCCCGCACGACCACGACGGCCTGCCGGATCTCGGGCCGCCGGCCCAGTCGTGCCTCGATCTCGGGCAGTTCGATGCGGTAGCCGCGCACCTTCACCTGGGCGTCGGCCCGGCCGAGGTACTCCAGGTCGCCGGAGGGTGTCCAGCGGGCGAGGTCCCCGCTGCGGTACAGCCGGGCTCCCGGTGCGCGGCCGAGATGGTCCGGCACGAAACGCTGTGCGGTGAGCGC
This sequence comes from Streptomyces sp. NPDC093149, assembly GCF_044754145.1. Classification (NCBI taxonomy): domain Bacteria; kingdom Bacillati; phylum Actinomycetota; class Actinomycetes; order Kitasatosporales; family Streptomycetaceae; genus Streptomyces; species Streptomyces sp. NPDC093149. The sequence goes on along the minus strand of NZ_JBIVON010000013.1, from coordinate 234,108 downwards.
CGGTTGGCCCGTGTAGCAACGTGTCACGCCGGGCCCGCCGACGTGGAGCTCCCCGATGACACCGATCGGACTCGGATCCCCCGACGGATCCAGGACATAGAGACGGAGATCGGGCAGCGCCCTGCCGATCCGGCTGAACGTACCGTCGAGCTGGTCCTCGTCCACCTCGGTGTACGTCACGTGCACGGTGGTCTCGGTGATGCCGTACAGGTTGACGAGAAGCGGCGAGGCGTAACGGTGACGGGCACCCCAGCGGCGCACCGAGGCCCGGTTCAGCGCCTCGCCCGCGAACAGCACTGCCCTCAGCCCCAGCTCCCCACCCTCCACGGCATCGACCGTCTCGAACTGGCGGAAGGCGGAAGGGGTTTGGCTGAGCATCGTGACCGACCGGTCGCGTACGAGTGCGTAGAACGCCTCGGAGTCCCGGCTGGTCAGATACGGCACCACGACGAGGCGTCCGCCGGTGGTGAGGGCACCCCACATCTCCATGACCGACACATCGAAGGCGTAACTGTGGAAGAGGCTCCAGGTGTCGTCGGGGCCGAACGGGAGGCGTTGTTGGACGGCGCTGAAGAGGCGGGTGACGTTGGCGTGCGTGACGGTGGTGCCCTTGGGGCGTCCGGTGGACCCCGAGGTGAAGATGATGTAGCAGGCGTGGTCGGGGTCGAGGCATTGGGGGAGGTGAGCGAGGGTGTGGTCGAGGTCCGGCGTGGTGGTGGCCTGGAGGGTGTCGATGTTCAGGGTGTGCCAGGGGCCGTGGGGGATGGTGGTGTGGGTGGGTTGGTGGGTGAGGACGAGGGTGGCGTCGACTTCGGTGAGCATGTGGTGCATGCGGTCGGTGGGGAAGGCGGTGTCGAGGGGGACGTAGACGCCGTGGGCCATGAGGACGGCGAGGGTGGTGATCACGGTGTCGGGGGATCGTTCGACGCAGATCCCGACGCAGACCTCGGGTCCCACGCCGTGTTCGATCAGGAGTGTGGCGATCTGTGCGGCGCGGGTGACGAGTTCGGCGTAGGTGAGGGTGGTGTCGTCGCAGACGACGGCCACGGCGTCGGGGGTTTCCAGTGCCCGGCGTATGACCAGTTCGTGGATCGCTCCGACCGGGAGTTCACCGCCGTCACCCGCCCATGACTCCAGCAGCTCCCGCTCGGCGGGCCCCATGAGCGGAAGTCGGCTCACCGGGAGATCGGGCGTGGCGAGGATCTGACCAAGCAGGATCTGCCAATGGTCCACCAGGGTACGGATGGTGTCGGCGTCGAACAGGTCCGTCGCGTACTCGACCTGGAGATGGAGCCCGCCCGGACGCCGGTACACCGACCAGGTGATGTCGAACTTCGCGGTCCCCGTGGCCACCATGGAACGCTCGACGCTCAGCCCCTCACCGAAGGGCTCCAGCGGCTCCTCCTCATGGAAGGCGAAAAGCGTCTGCACAATCGGGTTGTGACTCAGTGACCGTTCGGGGTGCAACTGTTTCACGGCGAGATCGAACGGGGCCCTGCTGCGGGAGAGCGCGCTCAGCAGCGACGCGCGGGAGCGCGCCACGAGCTCCCGGAAGCAGGGGTCGTCCCCCAGGTCCACCCGGAGGACGAGCGTGTCGACGAAGAAGCCGACCAGATCGTTGAGCTTGGCGTTGTCCCGGCCCGCCACCGGCGAACCGACGACGACATCGCTGCTCCCCGAGTGGCGCGCGGCGAGCACCTGGAAGGCGGCGAGCATCACCGTGTACAGACTGACGTTCTCCTCGGCGGCGAACGCCTCCAGCGCTGCCGAGGACACCCCGGTGAGCGGGAAGTCCGTCGTCTCACCCCGATAACTCATCTCGGCCGGTCGGGGGCGGTCCGTGCCGAGGTCCAGCACGGCCGGGGCATCGGCCAGCGTGTCCGTCCAGGCCGCCAGGGCCTTCTCCGTACGAGGGCCGCGCAGCGTCTCGCGCTGCCACAACGCGTAGTCGGCGTACTGGACCGGCAGTTGCTCGACCGACCCGCCGACGCCACGGTATGCCTCGTTCAGCCGGCGCTGGAACACATCGAGCGACCAGCCGTCGCACGCGATGTGATGGAAGGTCAGTTGCAACCAGTGCTCGTTCTCGGCCAGCCGGTACAGCGACGCACGCAGCATCGGATCCCGGGCCAGGTCGAATGGCCTGCGGGCATCCGCCTCGACGGCCTCCCGAGCGCTGCGGGCGCGGTCGGCGGGTGCGAGGCCGGTGAGGTCGACGAGTGGGCAGTCGGTCTCACGGGTGTCCAGCAACCGCTGGCGCGGCTCCCCGTTCCCGTCCGCCTCGAAGACGGTGTACAGGGCGTCATGGCCGGCCGCGGCCGTAGTGACGGCGGCCGTCAGGCGGGCGGCGTCCAAGGGGCCGGTGAAGCGAAGAACGACCGGAATGTTGTAGACGGCGTTGTCCCCGAGCCAGCGGTCGAGGAACCACAGCCGCTGCTGGCCGAAAGAAAGCGGACCGCGCTCATCCGGCCTGGCGCGGAGCCGGCCGGCCGGGGACGGTCTCGTTCCGCCTCCAGTACCCGCGTTGTCTGCCGCGTTCTCGTCGGTCGTGGGGATGCCGTCCATGATGACGCCCTTCTCACCGGTCCACTAAAGGTCCAATAAAAACGAAACGCGGCCGCGGTTTCTTGAAGAGCACACAGAGCAGTGCGTAGGCGCATCGCCGAAGAGAACCTGTGAACGCTGCAAAGAACTGCGGGATTATTTGCATGGGACATGGAGGAGCGCTGTCACATTAGAGAGGCGCATCAGGGCCGGTCAACCCTCGTCATTAGCGCCTGACCTGCACCTTTTAGCGATCGGGAGGGTTTTGGATCACATCCTTAGCGTAAATTTAGGGAAGCAATAGAGCTAAATAAGCACACGCCCGCCTTGTATATGAACGGAAGATTGAATCGCGTCCGGGTGCGTCGTTCCCCGGAGCCCGTCGAGGTTCCCGTTGAGTTGTGCGGGACCGCCGGAGGGGTTGTCAGCAGGGCAGCCGTGACGGGCTGCGCGCCGATATCGAGCCGGCGAAAGGGAATCGGTGCCTACGGCTGAACCGCCGTGCTGCCACCCGAGGAGGGATCACTTTCGGGCCAGCGCCGTCGAACTGCTCGCCAGGCGGCAGGAAATGGTCCACAGGCCGATTTCGGCCGCCTGTCGGCCCGCCGCCTCCACCTGGGCGCGCTCCTGCTGGTACCAGGCGAACGGGTCCGCCAGCAGACGGTCGACCAGGCTCCGCGGCATCGCGTGGCAGCGGATGGGCTCATCCGATACGGGCGGATCCCCGTACCCGCCGCGGCGCTGTGCTTCTCCGGTGAGATACGCCAGGGTGTCGAGAACGCGCCGCAGTGCCGCCCGCTGCTCCTGCGGCGACTCCTCGGCCGCCAGGCGTTCCAGGGCGAAGGCCCGTACGAAGGCGGGGAAACGGTACCGGACGGCTCTGGACGCCTGGTCCACCACCGCTTCGAGCAGATAGGACTCGGTGAGTTCGTCCAACAGGTCCTGGGCGCGATGCGGTTCGCATTCGAGCAGAGGAGCGCCGATCCAGGGGGCGAAGTCGGGTATCTCCAGCTGGGCGAGTTGGCGCAGGGCCCGCTGGGCCTCCGGACTGAGCGCCCCGTAAGCCGGGGTCATGCACATGCGGACCGCCTGCTCCACGTGGCGCAGCTCGTCCGGGCGGCGGGCCGCGTCGGCGCATCGGCCCACCGCCTCGGCCTGGGCGACGGCGTCCGCCACGGTCCGGTGCGGCCGGGCGGCCAGACGAGCTGCGACCGCGCGCAGCACGAGCGGCAGATCGTCGCAGGCACGGCAGAGCTCCTCGACGGCCAGCGGTTCGGCGGCGACCCGCCGCCGGCCGATGATCTTCATCAGCATTTCCACGGAGCTTTCCCGTCGGAACCGGGAGAGCTCGATGCGGGTGTCCGCGGGCAGCCCGGTGAAACGCCGCCACGAGGTGATCAGCACCCGCGATCCGGACGACCCGGGGAGCAGTGGGGCGACCTGGCACTCGGATGCCGCGCCGTCCAGCACGACGAGGACCCGGCCCTCCGCCAGCAGGTCACGGTACATCTCGGCGCGCTCCTCGACGCTGCCAGGGACGGCTTCGTCGGTCACCCCGAGCGCCCGCAGGAAACGCCGGAGCACCTCGGCGGCGCTTGTCGGGTGGCCCGGGGCGTCGGACAGTTTCGCGAAGAGCTGCCCGTCGGGGTAGTCCGGAGCGAGCCGATGGGCGACGTGTACGGCCAGGGTTGTCTTGCCGGAGCCACCCCGGCCGGTGATCACGGTGACGGGGACGACGGTTCGGGGTGCGTCGGTGCGGGTGGAGGCGGCCAGGATGCGCCGGATCGCTCGCGCGCGGCCGGTGAAGTCTGCGATATCGGCGGGCAGCAGCCGCGGAATCCTGTGCGCCTGAGGTGCCGGAACCGCCGGAAGTGCCGGAGATTCCGGGACCGCCGGGCCGCTGCCGGGCCCGTTCGGCTGGGCGGCGTCCGCCGTCACCATGATGAAGGGCTGGATCCGGGGTGGCGTGCCCCACTCCTCTTCCCCGGCCAGGATCATGCGGTGCAGTCGCTGCAGTTCCGCGCCGGGCTCGATGCCGAGCCTCTCGACGAGGGCCGCCCGCGCCTGGCGGTAGGCGTCCAGGGCCTCGGCCTGCCGTCCCGCGCGGTGGAGCGCGGTCATCAGGAGCACCCGCAGGCGTTCCCGGAGGGGGTGGGCGACGACCAGAGCGCCGAGTTCACTCACGGCGCGGCGGTGATTGCCGAGCCGTAGTTCGAGTTCAAGACATTGTTCCTGTACGGCGAGGCGGCGCTCGTCGAGTTGGACGGCCTTCGCCCGTACCGGCTTGCTGCTGATATCGGTCAGGGCGTGTCCCTGCCACAGCTCCAACGCGGCCCGTAACTCCTTTACCGCCTGCTGGGGTTGCTGGGCGGCAGCGGCCCTTCCGCCTGCGGTGACCCGTTCCTCGAAGGCATGGAGGTCGAGTTGCCCCTCGGTCATCCGTAAGAGATAGCCGGGCGAGCGGGTCACGATCGGGCCGGGCTGGGATCCCGCGGGGAGTATGCGCCGCAGCGCGCAGATGCCGATCTGTACCTGGGTGCGGCTCGTCGCCGGGGGCTTCCGCTCCCATATGGCCTCCACCAGACGGTCATTGGAGACGACACGTCCCGATTCGAGAAGCAGCATCGCCAGAACCGTGCGCTGACGCTGCCCGCTGACATCTATGCGCCTGCCGTCGTCCACGACTTCGAGCGGCCCCAGAATCCTGAACTGCATGGGCGCCCCTTCGAGGTGGTGACGGCTCGCAGAGGGCGATGGCGCCCGGCCTGACGTACAGGCTCGCCGACCTCCACCGCGCCTGGCGCGTTCGAATACTGGTGCAAGGTGTACGAAAAGCGGATACGGGATGTGCATTCGAATGATTGCATGATCGAAAGGCGTCAGTCAACGACTCACTTTCCTGGCCGCGCCTGTCAACTTCTTTTCTGCTCGGACGCGTTATGGGGCGAGTCTCTCTGCAAGTTCCGGAAAAAGAACGTCCGAAATTCCATGTTTGAAGTGCGGGCGCCCGGGTTTTCTCCGGGCGCGATTCCCTCGGGATGCTCGTACCCGCGACAGGCGATATGCCTGGTATGCGTGTCGAATTGTGGCCCCGGGACGCCGTCCCCCGTGTCGTTCGAGAACCTGTCCGGACCCTTTGGCATACGGGACAACCCTCAGCGATTCGGCGGCGGCCTCGGAGCCCGCTCCCGGCGAGCTGGGCCCGTACGTCTGAAGTGTCCGATGGAACAAGCCGTCCAAGCACGGAATTGCCCGGGACCCGAAGTTTCTGTGCGGTGGGCCGAGATGCCACAGAAGGACCTGCGCCGCCCCGACAGCGATCACCGGTTCTCCGTCGGCAGCAGCACGACCAACCGGGCGCCGGGCCGGTTGTCCTCGATGCGGGTGCTGCCGTGGTGGGCCCTGACGATGTCACGGACGATGGCGAGGCCGAGGCCGCTGCCGCCGGTGTCACGGGCGCGGGCGTCGTCCAGGCGGGTGAAGCGTCCGAAGACGCGCCCCCGGTCGGCCTCGGGGATGCCAGGGCCATCGTCGGCGACGACCAATTGTGCGGTGCCGTCGCGGTTGCGGAGGCTGACGTCGACGCGCGTGCTGGCGTAGCACAGGGCATTGTCCAGCAGGTTGCGTACGACACGGACAAGGGCGTCCTCATCGCCCGCCACACGTGCCGCGCCGACGGCGCGCTGGTCGATGACGAGCAAGGTGCGGCGGCGAGCCTCACGCACCTCGGTGAAGACGATGTCGTCCAGGTCCACAGGGCGCGCGGGCGGTTGGGGTCGGGCGTCCAGCCGGGCGAGTTGGAGCAGGTTGTCGACGAGCCGGGTGAGACGTTCGGTCTCGTGGAGCAGGCCGGGGGCGAGGGTCCGCCAGTCGGCGGAACCGGGATGACGGGCGGCGACTTCCAGACGAGTGTGCAGGGTACTGAGAGGGCTGCGAAGCTCGTGGGCGGCGTCCGCGATGAATCTTCGCTGGCGCTGGGTCGCCGTGTCCAGACGGGCCAGCAGGTCGTTGAAGGTCCTGGCCAGCCGCCCGAGCGCGTCGTCGGCGGGCGGTTCGCCGAGGCGATGACTGAGGTCCGACGCGGTGATCTCGGCGGTCTGGGCGCGCATGGCGTCCACGGGGCGCAGCGCGCGCCCGGTGAGCTGCCACACGACTGCGGTGAGCAGGGCGATGACTGCCGGCACGCCCGTGGCCAGACCGGTGGCGAGCTGGGCCAGACCGTGGTCCACGCTCTCGGTGGAGACGGCCACGTAGACGGTCATGGGGTTGCGGGCCGTGCCGGCGGGGAAACCGACGGCGCGCCATGTCCCGCTGTACCCCACAGGAATGTCGTGGACGGTGTGGGCCCGTGGGTTGCCGGACTCGCTCGCCGGAAAGTCGAACGCCCGCGGCCGGTTGCGCAGATTGGCCGAGCTGGAGAGCACGTTTCCCTTGCTGTCGACGATCTGCACCGCGACTTCTCCGTGGCTGGTGACGGGTATTTCCACGGGGACCCGGTCGCTGTCCGTGCTCGCTGCCACGACCTGGGCGCGCTGCAGGGCGGTCTGGTCGAGACCGCTGATCAGGCTGGTGTGCAGCCAGACGGAGAGCAGCACGGCGGCCCCGGCCAGTGCGACGGCCATGACCAGGGCTGCGGCGGCGCTCAGCCGCAGCCGCAGCGACCGACGCGCCCACCAGGACCGGACGCCGGCGGCCATGCTCACCTCGCACCGCTGCGCAGCAGGTAGCCGGCACCGCGGACGGTCTCGATGGTGCAGCGGCCGAACGGGGCGTCGATCTTGCGCCGGAGGTAGCTGACGTACACCTCGACGATGTTGGTGTCGCCGTCAAAGTGCTCGTCCCACACGTGGGTGAGGATGTCCGTCTTGCTGATCACCTCGTCGGGGTGCCTGAGCAGGTACTCCAGGAGTGTGAACTCCCGTGCCGTCAGATCGATGTCATGGTCCCCGCGGCGGCAGCGGCGGCGTGCGGGATCCACGGTGAGGTCGTCGGCGGCGAGCACGGCGGGCCGGGCGGGTGCCCCGCGCCGCAGCAGGGCCCTCAGGTGGGCGACGAGCACCACGTAGGAGAACGGCTTGCTCAGGTAGTCGTCGGCGCCGAGGTCGAGGGCATCCGCTTCGTCGTGCTCCCCGTCCTTTGCCGTGAGCGTCAGCACCGGCGTCCAGATCTTGGCGGCTCTCAGCCGTTTCAGGACCTCGTACCCGGACAGGACGGGCAGCATGATGTCCAGGACGATCACGTCGTAGGGCTCGTGGAGAGCACGCCACAGTCCGTCCGCCCCATCGTGTGCGAGGTCGGCGACGAAGCCCTCTGCGGCAAGTCCGTCGGCGATGGCCTCGGCGAGTGCGTGTTCGTCCTCGATGATCAGCATCCGCATGGCAGCCTCTCTCCATCCACCGTAGCTCCGGACCAGCGGCTGTTTGATCGAGAGGATCCTGAGGATCGGTTCGGCTCTCAGCTTCCTCTTAGCGCCGCGGTCACAGGCTGGAATCGTCAAACAGGCTCGGACAGGCAAGGTGAGGAACGATGAAGAGCCTCCGAGACGAGCGCCGGGACCGGGATACCAGGGAGCGCATGCGACGCGACGACGACCGCGACCGGCGGTCAACCACCGACGTCCGGCGAGTCGGCGGGCGGCCCGAGGGACGGCGGGAGACGGACCTCGACGAGCGGGAGTACCTGGTGCGCACGTCGCGCGTAGCCGATCGGCCGTTCGGCTGACAGGGGTGGGGACAACCGAAGAATCGAGGACTGTCCGACGGCGATCACGGCCGGTTCGTGCCGTACGGAGCACGGACCGGCCGCGTGCGCCGTCAACAGTGGCGGACGGCGATCGCTGCGACACGGTCCGAGTCCACGGCGACGTCCGCGATCGTCCAGCCCTCGGGGCATTCGGCCGGTGCCGTGCCCGTGCCGACGTAGTCGGCGGACAACCCCAGGGCCAGGCCTGTGCCGAGGCCCTTGAGGTAGGCCTCCTTGCGTACCCAGGCCCTGGCGAAGGCCGGGGGCCGTTCGTCCTCGGGCAGGCCTGCGAGCTCGGCCCGCTCCACCGGGTGCAGGTCAGCGGCGAGTCCGCTCACGACGCCGGACGGCGGGATTCGCTCCATGTCGACGCCGACGGGTGTGTCGGCGAGCGCGATCAGGCAGAGGCCGCCGCTGTAGGCCAGGGAGAAGTACGGTGGTGTGCCTCCCGCCACTGTCGGCCGGCCGTGCGGACCGCCGCACACCGGGCACGGCTCGCGAGTGAGCGCCACCTGCCGGGGCGGGACACCGAGCCGGGCGGCAAGGAGGCGGCGCAGTGCAGCGTGCCCGGCGACGTACCGGTTGCGGACCGCGTCCTTGGCGAAGGCGCGGGCCCGCCGCCGTTCCCCGGCGTCCAAAGTCGTCGGCGCAACCGGCGTGTCCGCGCGCACGAGCCACAGGGCGGGCGGTGCTGTCACCCCTGCATCACCGCTTCCACCAGGTCCAGGGCCAGGTCCAGGGTGTGCTGAACCTGCAGGCCGTGGTCGGTGTACCAGTCATCCGTGGCCTCCGGGTGTGGTCCGGTGACCGCCACAGGACCGCTGCCGAACCGGGTCACGAGGGCGGCGGGGGTGCCGTTGTCGTAGGTGGCAAGGATCCTCGCGTCGGCGTTCTCTTCGAGGACGAAGAGGGGGCCGTCCTGGAAGAACACCGTGCGCGGGCGACCCCGCCACGTCACCTGGACCAACGTGTTGCCCTCGTCGTGGACTGTGGCCCCCGGAGAGCGGATGTACTGGTCGGTGTCGCCCGGAAGGAGACCAAAACCCGGGGTGACCCCGGCGAGGTACCCGCCGAGGCAGAAGCCCAGATAGCGCCCGCCGCCGTGGACGAAGTCCCGGATCGTTCGGCGCTGCCGACGCAGAGTCCGCCAGGCGGCGGCGAGTGTGCCCCCACCGGGCTGGGCGTACAGCACGGCGCGGGACAAGGACTCGGCAGACAGCGGGCAGGTCTCGTCCGGGCCGGTGAAGCGGACATCCAGGCCCCACGGACCGGAAGCGAGGAGTCCGGCGACCGCCTCGGGACAGCCGGGCAGCGAAGCCGGCCCGCGATAGACGAGAGCGAGGCGACGGTGCCCGGCCAGGGGCTCGGCGGCAGCCATGGCAGCCTCACCGCACCTGCTTCGTCGGCCCGGCAGGAACGGACCGCACGGTGGGCCGCACGTCGAGCCCTTCGGCGGGGAGCCCGTGCCAATTCGTTCCCGGCGTCAGCCGCTCGCCCTTCATGACCAGGGACAGCGCCCCGAGCCGGACACCGGCACCCACCACCGCGTCGTAGAGCACGATCGTCCGCGGGCCGATGCTCGTGCCGGGGCCGACGGTCACCGTCGACATCTTCATCACGCGGTCCTCGAACAGGTGGGTCTGCAGTGAGACGTGCAGGCCGATCGCGGCGTCGTCGCCGACCTCCACCAGGTCGAACTCGGTGAGGTACGTGGTGCCGATCCAGGTGCGCCGCCCGATGCGGGCGCCGAACCGGCGCAGCACCGGGGGCAGGAACGGCGTTCCCGCCAGGACACCCACACCTGCCGGGACCGCGGCCGCCTCGAACAGGCCGGTGACGAACTCCGTACGACGCACGAACAGGCTCCACAGGGGCTCGACGCGCGGCCGGTACCGTCCGGCGACCACCCACTTGGCCAGCGCGCAGTACCCGATGACGGCCAGCGTGGCGCCCATGGCGAGGAGCGGCGACACGAGCAGCGGCACCAGCGACCCCGTCCGGTCGGCGATGCCGGCCAGGACCAGGAGGTAGAGGCAGGCACTGGTGGCGAGCACAGAGGCGGGCACGGTGGCGCGGAAGAACTCGATTGCCAGGCGGACGAGCACCGCCCTGCGTGTGGGCCGGAAGGTCAGTTCCTCGGGAAAATTCCCACTGCTCTGGCGCACCGGCAGCCGCAGTGCGGGCGAGCCCAGCCAGGTGCTGTCGGCGGGCACACGGTCCTGGGACGGCACCGTACCCACACCGATCAGAGAGCCCGGGCCCAGCCGGGTGCCGGCGGGAACGAGCGCCGCGTTGCCCACGAATGCGCGCCGGCCGACTTCGGTGGGCACGAACGCCACGCGGTCGACCGCGAAGGTGGCGACGCCGATGCCGGCCATGTCGGCGACGAAACTGCCGTCGCCGAGGTCGAGCAGGTCCGGGTCGATGTGTGCCGCGGTGGAGACCTCGGCGCTGCGGCCCACGCGGGCGCCGAGCAGCCGCAGCCACGGGGCCGTGTAGAGCGTTGCGTAGAGCGAACTGGTGAGGAAGAGGCTGTGCTCGAGCAACTTGTCGACGAACCACTTGCGCACGCCGAGTGCCGAGCGGGCCGGGTGGATCCCGGGGGGTGTCCTCCGCAGGACCGCCCGCTTCCCGACGGCGACGATCAGGCACGCCGTGGTCACGAAGAGCGGGCCGGACAACGCGGCGGCCACCAGACCGGCGGCCGGTCCGCTGTACAGCCAGGCCCACCAGAACAGGGCGACGCCCGGCAGTGCCATGGCGACCACCGCTGCTTCGAGCACGGTCAGGCCGAGCACGACGGCGGCCAACTGCCGTGGGCGCCAACGGTCCGTCCCGGCCCCGGTGCTCAGCATCTTCTCGACGAGCGGGGAGAGTGCCTCCACCGGGCGCGCGGGCGATCCGGCACGGCGCGCCCCGGCGGGAACCGCCTCGTCGGGGCCTGCCACGGACTGCTCGCCGAGCGCGGCCCGGGGGCCCAGGCACGCGCCGGGTTCGAGGACCGCGTTGGCGCCGACGTACGCCCGCTCTCCGACGGTGATCGGGGCGACCGTGACCCATCCGTCGGAGACCTGCCAAGGGCGCAGCGTGGCGCCGTAGCCGATCGCGGCGTCACGGTCGATGCGCAGCAGTGTGGGCAGGCCGACGAAGCTGGTGGCGATGGTGGCGCCAGGGCCGATGCGTGCGCCGAGAAGCCGCAAATAGTGGCCCATCAGAGGGGACCCGCTCAGTACCCGCAAGGGGCCGATGCCGTGCAGCAGCACGTCCAGCGCCCACAGACGCAGATACGTCGCTCCCCACAGCGGGTACCGGCCGGGCCTGATGCCCGCCGCCAGCGGTCGTGCCAGGGCGAGGGGAACGAGCCAGCGAATGGTGGTGTAACCGGCCAGCACGGCGAGCGTCGACACGACGGCCCCCCAGCCCGATGTCCGGCCGTGGTTCAGCGCGTAGGAGATGGCCACCGGTCCCGTGAGCAGGAACAGCAGCCCGTAGAACGCCGCCGCCTGGGCCAGTCCGGCCCGCGCGATCCGTGCGCGGCCGTGCCGGAGCGGCGCGGGCCGGGCCCGGCCCATCGGGCGAGGCGCGTCTGCCGAGGAACGCAGGCGTGCCGCGAACGTTCGCACGGTCGGGTTCTCGTACAGGTCGCGCAGGGTCGGGCCGGTTCCGCCGTCCCGACCCCGCAGCAGCGATACGACGCGGGCGGCGAGCAGGGAGTGACCGCCGAGGTCGGTGAAGAAGTCGGCCTCCGCCGAAAGCTCCTCGGGGGCGATGCCGAGCGTCTGCGCCCAGGCGTCCCGCACCGTCGTCTCCAACTCGCCGCGGGCCGGCGTCACGCGGCCGGTGTCGATGAACCGGCGGCCGGTCGGTGCGGGCAGCCGCGTGCGGTCGGCCTTGCCGCTCGGCATGACCGGCAACCGGTCGAGGAAGTCCAGTGTCGAGGGCACCATGTAGGCGGGCAGCGAGCGGCGCAGGCGCTCGTCCAGCCGTCCGGCGAGGATGTCGTCAGGGATCACGCCGTCCTCGGCGCGCACCACGTAGGCGGCCAGAGCGCGGTCACCGTCGTACCCGTTGTGCCGGGCCACGAGAGCGGTGGCCGCCTGGGCCACCCCGGGGTCTTCCAGCAGTACGTTGTCGATCTCGTCCAGCGACACGCGGTAGCCGCGGATCTTCACCTCGGCGTCGGCCCGGCCGAGGTAGTCGATCTCCCCGTCGTCGGTCATCCTCCCGAGGTCTCCGGTGCGGTACAGGCGGCCGCCGGGCGCCAGGCGGTGATCGACGAAACGGTCGGCGGTCAGGTCCGGCCGGCCCACATAGCCCCGGGCAAGGCCCGGACCGCCCAGACAGATCTCACCGACGGCTCCCTGCGGCACGGGCCGGCGCCGCTCGTCGAGGAGAACGACCGAGTACGTCGGCAGGGGGCGTCCTATGGTCACCGGGCGGCCCGGCCGGAGTTCCTGCCAGGTTGCCGTGACCGTGGCCTCGGTCGGCCCGTAGGTGTTGAGGATGCGCCGTCCTGGCCTGCTCCACCGTTCGACGAGCGAGGCAGGGCACGCCTCACCGCCCACGACGACGCTGCGGATCCGCGGAAGGTCGTACGGGATCGTCGCCAGCAGCGTCGGCACGCAGTACAGGACAGTCACGTTCTGGTCCTGCAGGAAGTCGGCGAGTTCGGCGCCCAGCCGTCCCGGACCGTCCGGTCCGGCAACGAGCGTGGCACCGGCCGTCCAGGTCGGCCAGATCTCCTCGATGGAGAAGTCGAACGAGATGGTCATGCCCTGATACACCCGGTCGTGCGGCCGGACGCCGTAGATCGGGGACACGACGCGCAGGAAGTTGCAGATGCTCGACTGAGCGATCTCCACCCCCTTGGGCCTGCCGCTGGATCCCGAGGTGTACATGATGTACGCAAGCGGATCGTCCGCGCCCCGGTCCTCGGCGGCCGGGCGCGAGGACGGCAGCGGGACGAGGTCTCCGGCGCACGCATCGATCTCGATCACCGGGCACACCTGGCGCAGCCCCGCCCAGGCGGCGCCGGCAGCGAGAGCGGACGTGGTCAGCACCGCGGTGGCGCCCGCGTCGCCCAGGATGAAGGCGACCCGGTCGGGCGGCGCAGCGGGGTCGATGGGAACGAACGCCGCGCCCGTCTTGCAGACGCCCAGCAGGCACACGTACATGTCCACGGACCGGGGCAGCAGCAGGGCCGCGCGGCTGCCCGAGCCAATGCCGCTGCGGCGCAGACGGTGGGCGACTCGATTGGCTCGGGCGTCGAGTTCTGCGTAGGTCAGGCGGCGCGGGCCGCATTCGAGGGCGACGGCCGACGGCGTGCGGTCGCAGGCATCCTCGAAGAAACGGTTCAGTCTGCCGACGGTGCCCGCCGTCCCCGAGGTGGTGCGGTCTCCCGTAGGAACGACGGGCGGGGCGGCGGTGTGGGAGGCCATGGGTTCTCCCTTTTCGATGCGAAAGGTGCGTGGTCATTCCCAGTGACTCTTTCAGCCTGGGTGATGCCCGCTGAGAGGACGCTGAGAGGCGGATCCTCGCGGGATGGCACAGCATTCGCGGACGCCCGCGAACAGAGGGAACTCCGTCGGTCCACAGCTGTCCGGCGTCCCCCACGACTGCGACCCGGCAACTTTCCGTGATGGTGACAGCGCATTTTCAGGCGCAGGCCGCTTCCGTGTAAGCCGGTTGTCGAACCGGGCGATCAACTTTGACGCACCATGTGACGCCGGACGTTGAAGATCAAGTTGGGGAACAGGGAAACCTCCGCTGTCCGCTGCAGGTAGTCAGCCCCGGATGTGCCGCCGGTTCCGGGTGCGGAGCCGATGATTTTGAGTGTTATTCCCCAGTGAGTGCGCTTCGACATGTGCCAGCCGGCATCGAGTCTCCGCATGCTTTCCTCCAGCCTGGTGACGGTCTGCGGGGGAAGTCCGGGCAACTGTCGCTCGAAAACTTCTTGCAGTGTTTCGCCTTCGGGAGCGAGAAGCGGTGCTTGAGGAGAATATGAGCCGGGATCTCGCGGCGCGCTCAGCAACTCCACCCGTCGATACGAGGTGGATTGAACGGCGCTCCTGCCGTAGGTGTTCTCGCGGATGACGGCGAATGCCTCGCGCGGCATCGTGGTCAGGACGCGGAAGAGCGCAGGCGTGGCCTCGAGCCGATGTGCCGCGTCACTCAGTTCGTCGCGGCAACCTTCGGCATCACCGTTGTCCAGGGCGGTGATGGCACGTCCGAGGCAGCGGCCGATATGGACGTACAAGCCCTCGAAGATCTGAATGGTCCTGATGAACATCTGCTCGTCATGAAGCCGGGTCACAGGCAGCATCGTGGCTTCCACGAGGCGTCGGACGGGCTGCTCGATCCGATCGGCCGCTGCCGAGATGGCCCTGGACGCGGCAGCCATCAGGGCTTCATCGCCATTGAGATCGTCCTCTGTGGCGAATGGGCCGGCCTTGCCCTCGAACTTCGCTCCCCAGGCGGGTGCGAGAGCGTTCATGCCTCTCAGGAGCCGGTAGGTCGCGCGCGCCCTGGTCCGCTGCCGTCGGCTGGGCTCGGCGGCGAGAGCAGATGTCTCGATGGAGAGAAGGTCCACGGCGAGAGCTGCCATGATGGTGTCGGAGAGGATGTCGCCCTTTTCCCCTTCCGACCGTTCCCTCATTCTGTCGTAGAGGTGGGTGCCCACGTAGGTGTGGTAATCACCTCCCTCCTGGTCGAAAGTGAGACGCAACCAGGAGGACAGCGGCGGCGTGCTCACCTCCTCGTCCTCGGGTGGTGCCTCGCTCTGCATCGAGGCGTGGAGAACGCGCAATTTGGCGATGAGAGCAGGGAGCGCGGCGCCACGCCCCACGCTCCGAAAGTGCTCGATGACGTCCCCGAAGGGGAATTTATCGGTTATCGTCCGGTATGACCCTTCGCTGTCGACCGCACTGCACCATTCCTCGACTGCGTGCAGGGCGCGAGTTCCAACCGCATCTGTGAATTCCGCCTGTACTGCATGCCGGCTCAGGGCCGCCACACCGATACCGTCAAGCAATGGTCCGGCAGGTCCTGATCCTTTCGCCGCGTTTGCGCTCATAATTCATCTCATTTCAGCGAACGCTATCGTCTGTGAAAAGCCTGAATCTGCCGATCGCTTCCTCGGTGTTCGCCGTTCTCGGTACGGCTCACGGGCTCGATGAGGCTCTTGGGGCGCATATCGGTCCAGTCGGCCGGACTCGTCTTCTGAATCGCGTGGTCGATCTCGACGTCGATACGGGTCGGCGCGGGGTGGGTGAACGGTCCGCTTCACAGGACCGCGGCGAGGGTGTCGAGGAGGGCGGCGGCGAACGGCGGCTTCGCGGACGGGGCCGCCGGTGGCGGCGTAGCGATCGAGTGCGTGGCGTGTCTGGGTGAGCACGTGCTGGGCGGGGCAGTGCTCGGCGCCGGGCCGGCCGGGGACGGCGCCGGGGGCGCCGAGGTGGGTGCGGTCGAAGAGGGAGGTGTCGGAGACGATCAGGTCGTCGGTGCCGCGGATCCAGCCGATGGGCGGTCTGGCGTCGATCCGGTGCAGGTCGTCGATGCGGAAGCGGGTGGGGGCCATGGCGTTGAGGTCACCTGGGGGACCGGGGCGGTGCCACGGTAGGACGGTGCGGGGGACCTTCCTATGGGGTGAGCGGTCACAGATTGGGGCGGGAGCGTGTGTGGTGTCGCCATCTGCCGGGGACGGGAGGGGCAGCGTCGCGCCCTGCATGCGGCCGGGCGCTCGACGCAGAAGTTCTCCAGGAGCGTGGGTGCCAGGTTGATGGCCGGCACGAGGGTGTTGCGCCGCTCGCCCGCGCTCCGCGCGCGGGCCGGTTGGCGGGGCGCGGGATGTTCCGCGCGGCCGTGCGCATTCGCTGGCACAGAGCCTGCTCGGCAGTGGTGCCGGACGACCGACTGCCGGGCGGCCTCAGCCCGAATCCGGGCCCGCTGGTGCTTGGATTCCGACCACTCACGCGCAGGGCTGCCTGGGGCCGCGGCACAGCCGGCCGACCTCACTGGCCCTGCGCCGTTCACCTTCGCCCGACCGGCGACGAATTGGTGGAGTCGTCGCGGATGTCACTCGGACTCGGAAAACGTCCCGTTCTCTCCCACATGCGGTGGTTCGGCGGCCGTCGTGATCTCAACTCGGCGGAACCGTCCCGTGACCGAGGAGATTCTGTGCCGTGAACCCCAGCAGCCTCCGCGCGGCCGAGGTGTCGACCGGCGCCGCACGACCCGGCAGCGGGCGCCGCAGCACAGTGGTGGGGTGATAGCGGCGCAGCAGCTCCTCCGTCGGGTACGGCACGATGATCTCAGGGGCGCAGAGATGTACCGCGTGCGCCGCACGGCCGGGTACGTCCAAGGCCAGCAGCGCGGCCCTCGCCGCGTCATGGACCTCGAGGTACGTCCACAGGTCCCTTGCCCCCGCGGCCGGGTCGGCCGTGAGCCGGGCGGCGTGGGCGTGCAGCCGTTCCTCGAATCCGCCCACGTACGGATAGCGCAGGCACACCACGCTCATCCCGTGCCGTCGCGCCATCATCTGCGCAGTCAGCTCGTCGACCTGTTTGGACAGGCCGTAAGGGTCGGCGACCTGGGAGGCCATCGCCTCATCGACCGGTGCGTACGGCGGATGCGGATCCTCGACGTCCGTCCAGGGCAGGCCCGTGACACCCCAGGAGCTTGCCACCGCCGCATGCCGGATCCCGGCCCGGCCGGCCTCCTCCAGGACGGTGAAGGTGGAGAGGCTGTTGCCCGCGAAGACCTCAAATGCGGTGTTGCGTGCGGGAGTCGGGATCGCCGCCAGGTGGATGACCGCGTCAGCGCCTTCCAAAGCCGCCCGCACGGTCTTCGCGTCGGCAGCGTCACCGGTCACGACCAGGCGCGCCGCGAGATCACCGGGATCATCGAGGACCAAGGCGTTCGCCTCGATCCCGCGCTCGGCGAGCAGCGCAAGGACCGCTCGCCCGATCCGCCCGGCGGCCCCGGTGACCATCGCTCTTCCGACCATCCAGTCACTCTCCTGCGTCGGTGCTGCTACTCGTAGGCGCGCACGGCGACGACGTGCGCCGACGCCGCCCCGTTGGTGGCTTCGACGACGATCCGGATCGCCGATGTGGTGACCGGCTCCGCCGGCGTGTGCGTCTCGCGTCGCCGGCGATTCTGCGCCGCACGGGCGATGATGCGCCAGGTGCCGTCAGTATCCAGTGCCTCGACGCGGTAGTCGCGAAGGAGGGTGGGGAGGGTGTCGAAGGGCGTGCGGTGGTGGTGCAAGTTGATCAGATCCTCGTTGACGTCGTCGTCGGCGATGACCTCGATCCGGCCCAGAGCGACCGGTTCGGGCCAGGCCAACTCGAGCCAGGGAGAAGGTACGTCCGCCAGGGGTGCGGAGACCCACATGTGCGGTCCCGCGTACGGGCGGGCATAGCCGTCGGTGGCCTTGGCGGGGGAGTAGGCCGCGGTCTCTCCCGTACGGAGGCAGAAGGTGCGGCGCAGCAGACCCACGTCCGTCCACTCGCGCAGCGGCTGCGGCGATTCGTCCGACGGGCGCAGCGGGGCGCGCGTGAAGCACAGGACGCCGGGGGTCGGGCGGTCGGAGCGGTGCAGAGCGAGGGCGTCATTGGCGCGGACTACCAGGAAGGCGTTGCGCGGGGTTTCGGGAGACCAGTCCAGGCCCGTCTTGAGCCACTGCCGGGCACCGGCGGCGACGGGCAGGGTGGTGGAGGTGACGAGGCGGCGAGGGACGTAGTTCTGGCCGAGTTCGGGGTCGTACAGATCGATCACGATCTCGGTGTCGCGATCGGCGTCGACGAGCAGTTCGACCCCGGAGAGGTCCGGGTCCGCGGGGAGGACGAGTCCGGCGTCCGCCGCGAGCGGCCACAGCGCGTCGGAGTCCTCGACTGCCAGGCCGGTCAAGGTGGATGAGGCGGTGGCCCTCGCCCGCAGGGCCAGGTCCTCCGGGTCCGTCGAGGCGAGGCCGATGAGCGAGGCATCGTGGCGCAGCAGCGCCCGGTGCAGCTCGGGTACGGGGAGTTCGCGCGGGGTGACATCTGCGGTGGCGCAGAGTGCCGCCGCCGTGCCGGCCGCCTGGCCCATCGTGGCGCAGGTCGCCATGACGCGGGTCGAGCCGAAGGCGACATGGCTGGCGGAGATGTTGCGCCCGGCGAAGAGCAGGTTCTCGGTGTTCACCGAGTAGAGGCTGCGGTACGGAATGTGGTAAATGCCGTCCGCGTAGAGCTGTCTGGCCCCTGCCTCGGTGGCGAACATGCCCTGCGGCGGATGCAGGTCGATCGACCAACCGCCGAAAGCGACCCGGTCGGCGAACTCGGTCTGGCCGAGGATGTCGCCCTGGTGCAGGACGTAGTCGCCGAGGAAGCGCCGGTACTCCCGTTTTCCGGGGACCGAGCCCACCCACTCCAGGGTCATGTTCGCCGCGTCGAACTCGCCGGAGTTCTTGATGTGGTCCCAGATGCCGTGGATCACCGACCACAGTTCGTCGCGGATGCGCTCGTTGTCGTGGACGGTGTCGAGCTCGCCACCGAACTCGATCCACCAGTACGCGCAGCCGTTGTCGCCCGCCTTGATGATGCGGCGCTGCGGGATGGAGGTCCGGGTGATGTCCTTGGCGAAGTTCGGCGGCACGAACTTGACCGGGTGACCGGCATCCTTCGTGTAGAAGAGGAGAGTTGAGCCCAGAGTGATGTCGTCGGCCGTCTCCGGAGCCCATGCCTCGTCGTACTCGGCGCGCGATTCCCGGCCGATGCGATGACGGGCGCCCGCCAGGTGGCCGATCAGGCCGTCTCCCGTGCAGTCGAGGAAGAGCGAGCTCTCGAAACGAATCCGCCGCTCCGAGCCCATCATCCAGCCGGTGACCGCGGTGATCCGCCGGGTCTCGTCCGGACCTTCGGCGTCGACCTCGCGCACGTCGGTGTTGAGGTAGAGCGTGATGCCGGGCTCGGCGCGCACGGCGTCCAGGACCACGGCATCCCAGTAGTAGGGGTTCCCGTCCGGGTTGCGGAACTGGTTCTCCACGAGCAACTCGCCCATGATGCCGCCCTCACGGGCATGGTGATTCTTGCCATGGCCGGTCGCGCCGCACACCCAGACCCGGACCTCGCTGCTCGCGTTGCCGCCGAGCACCGGCCTGTTGTTGATCAGCGCGACGCTCCGGCCGAGCCGGGCCGCGGCGATCGCCGCGCAGACCCCGGCCAGGCCGCCGCCGACGACGGTGATGTCGTGCCGTGCCGTTTCATTCCTCATGTCGTAGGTCACTCACTTCCAGTCGGGATTGGCGGCGAGACCGTAGTAGACGCGCGGGGCGCCGTCGAGGGTGAGGGTGATCTTGCCGCCGGAGGCTTTCAGGGAGCGCTCCTGGCCGATGCAGTTCAGCTCACGGACCGTGCCGTCGACCGTCCCCGAGTGGGCCACGACCGTGGTCCTGGTCGTCCAGGTGTCGATCCATGGCTCTGGCGATGCGTACCAGGGATCCTCGCCGTGCTCGGGGTTGAGGATGTATCCGTCCTTGCGGCTCCAGATGATCGACACCGGCCCGTCCGGAGTGGTGAAGACAAGCCCCTTGATGTCCTGGTCCGCGAAGGCGAGATGCCGGACGAACTCGGCCTCGTCCAGGACCCGGGCGGCGGTCGCGAAGGCGAGGAGCGAGGGCTTGGCGCTGGTGTCGCGGTTCATCAGGCCGTAGTGGTACTCGGGGTCGGCCGGGTCGGCCTCCTGGGGGTGGTGGATCGTCGAGTCGTGCAGCTGGTACCAGTTGACGGCGCGTACCTTCTCCGACTTGGCGAGAGCGAGCGTGAGCAGCGTGTTCTCGGCGGCGTGCCGGTAGGTGTCGCTCCACCACGCGTTGGGCCGGGTCGGTGCGTACGCCTCGGTGAGCCACAGCTCCTTGTCGCCGCCGTACTCCTCCAGGACCTGGTTCGCCTTGCGCAGTGCGCCGAGGAAGTTCCAGTACGAGCCGGACGACCCTTGTGTCCACTCCTCGGGAGGCGGTGCGAAGTCGGGCGTGAAGTTGCCGCGACCGGGGTGGAAGGCGAAGGCGTCGATGAGGTCCCAGCCGCCCGCGTCATGGAAGTTCTTGGTCCATACGTAGTCCATGCCGCCGAGGCCGGCGTTCATGACCTTCATCCGCGAGCCCGCCGCGTCGAGGCGCGTGGTGACCTGGCGCAGACCGTCCCGGACGTAGGCGTCGGCGCCGCGGCCCGACATCCAGGGCTGGTTGACCTCGTTGCTCACCTCGAAGTACGCGGCCTCGGCGTCCAGGGCCTTGGCGACATTCGTGTCGGCCCAGGCCGCGATCTGCTCCGGACTGCCGCCCACGGGGATGCCGCTCAGCTCCACGTTGTGCCCGATACCGTTCGCGTCCAGAGTCGCGGTGTCGATGCCCGGGGCACCCGCGTAGGCGATGCGGATCCACTTGATGCCGAGCGTCCTGACCAGCCCGAGTACTGCGTCCTTGCCGGGCTTGAGCAGCCAGGGGTAGTTGGCGAGGCCGAACATCGACTCCTTGCCCGCCTTGTACGTGAACTCCGGGAGCACGCTCAGATTCGTGCGGGCCAGCGCCTTGTCATTGCCGCTGACCGCTTCCACCTCGGTGAACACGATGTTCTGCGAGGGCGAGGTCAGGGGAAAGGAGGCGTTCCAGGCGGCGCCCGCCGCGAGGCTCTTGGAGAGCGTTCCGCAGGCGATCTTCTTGCCGCCGAAGTCCCGCGCCCACCAGGTGAGCGTCACCGTCCTGGCCGCGGCGGAGCCGTTGACGACCTGCGCCTTGAGCGTCATCGTCTGCCCGGCCGCCTGGTAGAGGTTGAACGGCTGGTCGGTCCACACCTCCACGCCGAGGGGCCTCTTGGCAGCGAGCGCACCCGCCCCGCGCGGCCGCAGATCGCCGAGGACCAGATCGGCTTCGGTGACCGCGGTGCTCGCGCCGGTCGAGGTGCCGGGGGAATGGACCCATGTGGCGTTCGTGCTCGCCGGGTTGGTGGAGGAAAGGCAGAAGAAGCCCTTCGATCCCGCCCACGTCTCCACGTACGCGCCGCCCGCGTTCACCTCGTACGGAATGCCGCCTCGGGCGTCCCGCTCCCAGATGGTCAGCGCTTCGTACGACTCCGCCGCGCTCGCTTCGTACACTGTGCGGGAGAACATGAAGCCGGCCGGTGTGAGTGTGCTGGAGCCGCTGACCTCCCACTTCATGTGTGCCTTGTGAGGGGTGACGTCGAAGGTGCCGCGCACCGTGACTCCGGGCACGCCGCTCGCCATCGTGTACGTGACCTGAATCGCGGGCCGCCCGTCGGGGAGCGTGATCCGGGCGGGCGTGCCGCCGAAGGTGCGCTGCTGGCCGAACGCGCTGTCCTTGATCATGAAGTGGTTGAGCAGGATGCGATCGGCGCCCGTACCGTCCTGCACGAGGACGCTGCCGTCGCCACGGCCGACCAGGGTGATGCCGTCGGCCCCGATGGTTACCGGGTCCGCGGCGTACGCGGGATCGGTCGGCAGCAGTGCGGCGCCGGTGGCGGCAGCCGTGCCCTGGATGAATCTGCGGCGGGCGACTGACATGGAGGTGCCCTTCTCTTGGTCGGGGTGTTCCGGATGCTCCGAAGGCTCCGAAGCGGGAGGTGTGGTAGGGGAGTTGAGGGCCCGGCCGTCGGCTCCGGTGGAACTCAGCCCTTGACTCCGGTGAAGCCGAGCCCGGCGACGATGTACTTCTGGCAGACGACGAAGACGAGCACCGGCGGGGCGACGGCGAGCACCATCGCGGCGATCAGCTGGTCCTGCGGAGCCTGTGTGGCGAGCTGGGCGAGAGCGACGCTGATCGGCTGCTTCTCGGGGTCGGTGATGGCCACCAGCGGCCAGATGAAGTCCTTCCAGGAGTGCATCACCGCGAGCAGACTGATCACGGCGAGCACCGGCTTGCTCATCGGCAGCACGATCTTGGTCAGCAGTTGCCGGGTACTCGCCCCGTCGACCCGCGCCGCGTCGAACAGCTCCTTCGGCAGGGCGTCGAAGAACTGCTTGGCGAGCAGCACCGTGAAGGCGTTCGTGCCGGCCGGCAGCCAGATCGCCCAGTAGGTGTCGCCCAGGTTGAGGTGGAGGAACGGCACATCGATCACGGTCATGAAGAGGCTGACCATGTTCACCGTGTACGGCACGAACATCGTCGCAAGGATCGCCCCGTAGACGGCCTTGCCGAACCTCGGCCTGAGCACCGACA
This sequence comes from Streptomyces sp. NPDC093149, assembly GCF_044754145.1. NCBI lineage: Bacteria > Bacillati > Actinomycetota > Actinomycetes > Kitasatosporales > Streptomycetaceae > Streptomyces > Streptomyces sp. NPDC093149. The sequence goes on along the minus strand of NZ_JBIVON010000013.1, from coordinate 211,610 downwards.
GGGCGAAGCCCGCCGTGGCCGAGACGAAGAGCTGCACGAACCACGATCCGCCGACCACCAGGAAGGTGTTCATCAGATAGCGGCCGACACTCAGATCGGTGTACGCCGCCGAGAAGTTGCCCAGGGCCGGCCGGTCCGGCCAGAGGGCCAGGGGCTGAGTGGTGAGCTCGGTGGGTGTCGAGACCGCGCCCTTGACCATCCAGTACAGCGGTCCGATGCCGATGAGCAGCAGCAGGATCAGGGCGAGCACCTGGATGGAGCGCACTGCGGCGCGTACGCCGGGGCGTCGGTGGTCATTGGTGGAGACGAAGGTGGTGAGCGTGGTCATGACGTGCTCCAGCTGCGGGTGGCCCGCAGATACACCGCGGAGAGCAGGGCGAGGGCGAGCACCATCAGGAAGGAGAGTGCGGCGGCCTGGCCGTACTCACCGTCCTGGAAGGCGTACCGGAAGATCAGCAGCAGGACCGTGAGGGTGGAGTTCTCGGGTCCGCCGCCGGTGAAGACGTACGGCTCGGTGAAGACCTGCACCGTGTTGATCAGCTGCACCAGTAGCAACAGTCCGATCACAGAACGGAGTTGTGGCAGCATCACATGCCAGATCCGCCGCCGGATCCCGGCGCCGTCCACCTCGGCGGCCTCATAGAGTTCGCCGGGGACGCCGACCATCGCCGCGAGGTAGATCAGGACGGCGCCTCCCATGCCCGCCCAGGTGGCCTCCAGGACCAGCGAGAGCATGGCGCTGTCGGAGGACTCCAGCCACGAGTACGGGCCGAGCCCGACCTTGCCGAGGACGTTGTTGAAGAGCCCGCTCCCGGGATCGTAGAACCACTTCCAGAGCAGGATCGCCACCACTGGCGGGATGACCACCGGCAGATACACCAGGAAGCGGTAGACGCCCGCGCCGCGCCGCACCGTCGACATGATCGCGGCCAGGATCAGCGGCGCCGGGAAGCCGATCAGCAGGCCGAGGACCACGAAGAACAGGGTGTTCCCGACGGCGGTGCCGAGCAGCGGATCGTCGAACAGGGCACGGAAATTGTCCAGGCCGACCCAGACCGCGGGCTCGACGAGGTTGGTCTTCTGGAAGCTGAGCAGCAGGCTGCGCACGATCGGCCACCAGGCAAAGAGCCCGAAGACCAGCAGCGCGGGGACGAGGAACAGCCAGGCCGTGAACTGTTTGCGGGAGCCGGTGCCACGCCGCCGCTGCGGCAGGGTTCGCGGCACGGGCTCCTCGGCCACAGCGGCCGGGCGCCGGGACGGAGTGAGCAGGGCCATGGGCCGACTACTTCTGGTCCGCGGCGAGCTTGGCATTGACGTCCTTCTCGGCCGAGGCCAGCAGGGAGTCGATGTCGGCGTCGCGCTTGGTGAGCACGGCCTGGACCACCGGGTCGAGCACGGTGTACAGCTTCTGCGCCTGGTACGGCGGCTCCGGCTTCGGTTTCAACGAGGAGAGACCGTCGATGTACGGCTTGAAGTTCTGCAGCTTCACATTGACGTACGGCTTGATCGCTGCGTCGATCTCGGTCTGCCGTTCCTTGTCGAAGACCGGAAGCGTCGGCACGCCCACCGCGGACTTCGGGTCGGCGGAGAGCGCCTTGGCCTGCTCGGCGGCGATGTCGGTGCTGTACTGCGGCTTGGCGTAGGCGAAGGTCAGCCACTCGACGGCCGCTGCCGCGTGCTTCTTGTCGGCGGACTTCGGGACCATGTAGATGTCGCCGCCGGTAAGTGTCGCATCGCCGCCGGACTGCGGCATCGGGGCCACTCCGAAGGCGTCGGTGTTCTCCATGCCGAACTGCATCTTCGCCAGCCGGTACGTCCCCGGGCTGCCCATGAACATGCCGACCTGCCCGGCCGCGAACTGCTTGATCACGTCGTTCTGATTGTTGAGCAGGGTTCTGCCGAGCGAATCGTCCTTCCAGCGCATGTCCTTGAGCAGCCGCAACGCCTTCCTCGTCGGCTCCCCGGTGAGCGTGGCGGCGTACTTGCCACCCTGCTCCTTCTCCAGCTCGCCACCGAAGGCGTACGACAGCATCGTCAGCTGCCAGCCACCCTGGTTGTCCTTGGACTCGTGGACGAAGCCCGCCTTGCCGGTACTGTCGCTGATCCTCTTGGCGGCTGTCCGGACCTCCGCCCAGGTGCTCGGCGGTCTGTCCGGGTCGAGGCCGGCCTTCTCGAAGAGCTCGCGGTTGTAGACCAGGCCCTGGGCGTATGGATTCTGCGGTACGCCGTACACGTCGCCGGCGCTGTCGGTGAGCGGCTGGAGGACCTGAGGGTTGAACTCCCTGAAGTGCTTCCACTCCTTGAGCTGCCCGGTGATCGGCTGCACCTGCTTCTGCTGGATGAGCCGCTGCGGCTCGGTCAGCGGCACCTTGATGACGTCCTCGACATTGCCGCCGGACAGCTTCGCGGAGAAGGTCAGCGGGTCGAAGACCGTGGTCGAACCCTTGACCTCGATGCCCGGGTTGGCCTTTTCGAAGTCGGCCACCTGCTTCTTGAACAGGGCGACCCCCGGCTTGTCGGTGGCCGGCGGCATGCCCTGCACGCGCAGCACGAGATCGCCGTCCCCGCCGGCGCTGCTCGGGGTGAGGGAGGAACAGCCCGCGAGGGTCGCGGTCAGCGCCATGCAGCCAAGTATGGCCGCACAGCGGGAGTTTCTGGGCATAACGGCTCCAAGAAGGGCAGGAGTGGGCTCGGTGCGGTGGAGTGCGGTGCTTTGCTCGTTGTGGTGGTGTGCGCCGTGGTTCAGTGGGCGGGTGCGGGGCCGGTCGAGGCGCGGGGGATCAAGCGGGAGCCGATCTCCACGACGGGGGAAGTGACGTCAAGTCCGCGTCCAGCACGGTCTGTTGCGCTCGCGATCGTCTCGATCAGGAGGTCCCCCGCGCGCGTGGCGATCTCTTCGGGGTCGATCCTGATCGTGGTGAGGCTGGGGGTGGAGACGGAGGCGAGCAGCGTGTCGTCGATGCCGATGACGCTGACGTCGCGCGGCACGCTCACGCCGAGGTTGGCCATCTGGTGCAGCACGCCGAGGGCGACCAGGTCGTTGTGGGCGATCACGGCCGTCGCGTCGTGGGCGGCGACGAGGGTGGCGGCGTGCACACCCGTCTCGAACCGCGGCTCGTACGGGCCGAGCTCGGACAGGGAGAGGTCGAGCGCTTTGAAGGACTCCTGGATGGACTTGCCGCGGCTCAGCTCGGCGCGGGACGCGTTGATGAAGACGCAGCGCCGATGGCCGTACGCCTTCAACTGCTCGGCGGCCTGTGCGATGCCGGCGGACAGTGAGATCCGGACCTCGGGGATACCCGGCACATGACGGTTCACCACCACCAGCGGCATCTGGCCCGCGAGTTCATGGAGCCGGTCCTCGGTGAGGGTGGAGGCCCACAGGATCAGGCCGTCGACCCGCTTCGACACGGCCGCGATGACGGCCAGCTCGTCCGCCTCGCGCTCGTCGCTGTCGGCGACCAGGACCGTGTAGCCCAGGTGCCGGGCGCGGGCCTGCATCGCCTTGATGATCGGCGGGAAGAACGGGTTGGCGATGTCCGGGACGATCAGGCCGAGTGTTCCGGTGCCGCCGCCGCGCAGTGAACGGGCCGCCGGGTTGGGGGAGTAGCCGAGCTCGGCCGCGGCGTCGAGGATGCGCTGCCGCGTCGTCGGCTGCACCTGGTCGGGTGCGGTGAACGCACGGGACACCGTCGACACCGAGACGCCCGCGGCGCTCGCCACCTCCCGGATCGTGACTGCCACGGACGGCCTCCTCGTCTTTTGAGCCGGGGGAACCCGGTCGTCTCGCATCTGGATCCTGCGAATGCGGTTGATGTTTGCGAACGTTCCCAGAGCGTGTCAAGACGTCTGGCGAGACTATTTCATTGAGGAAAACCGTCTGGATGCACGGGACTTGTGCTTCGACTCGACTGCTGCCGATGATGTGTTCTCAAGAACGGTGCTGAAATTGCGGGAACGTTTTCATAGAGGAGTGGCATGAAGATCACCGGCCTGGAAGTGCTGACTCTCCCCGATCACGGCGACAGCATGATGCTGGTCGTGGTCGACACCGACGAGGGCATCCACGGCTTGGGCGAGGTCGGCATCAGGTCGCGCCAACGGGCGGTCGCGGGCGGCCTCGAGCACCTCGCGGAGCTGATCGTCGGCGAGGACCCGCGACGGATCGAGCACCTGTGGCAGGTGATGTTCCGGCGCGGGTTCTTTCCCGCCGACCGCATACTCGGCGCCGCCATCGCGGCGGTGGACGTGGCGCTCTGGGACATCCGCGGCAAGGCGCTCGGCGTTCCGGTGCATGAACTCCTCGGGGGCCGGGTGCGTGATCACGTACCCGCCTATGTGCATGTCGGCGACGGCTACCACGACCGCGCATGGTTCCTGGACCGCTGCCGCGACCTGGTCTCCGAGGGCTGGCGTCATCTGCGGTTCGCCTCGCCGCACGACGCCGACGGCACGCTCGACGCGCGCCGCTGCCTGCGCGACTCGGTCGACCTCTTCCACCAGGTACGGGACGCGGTCGGTGACGAGGTGGAGCTGATCCTTGACGTCCATACACGCCTGGACCCGCCGGAGGCGCTGACCCTGTGCCGGGAGATCGAGGCGGCCCGCCCGTACTTCGTCGAGGACCCGCTGCGCTGTGAGAACCCGGACAGCTACCGCATGCTGCGGACCCGTACCGGCGTACCACTGGCCGCAGGTGAGCAGTACGGCTCCAAATGGGAGTTCAGAACGCTCATCGAGGACGACCTCATCGATTACGCGCGCGTGGACGTCGGGGTGGCCGCGGGCCTGACCGAGGCGAAGAAGATCGCGGCCATGGCGGAGGCCCACCACATCAAGCTCGCCACCCACAACCCGCTCGGCCCGGTCACCGCCGCTTCCTCCCTCCAACTCAACCTGGCCTGCGCCAATGTGGCGATCCAGGAGCACCAGACCGACCCCGATCCGGCCATCGCCGGCCTCTTCACCGCGCGGCCGACGATCCTGCCGGGGCGGGTGGAGCCGAGCGAACTGCCCGGCATCGGCGTCGACATCGACCGGGAGGCGGCGCGCCGGTACCAGGCCGCGGCGGCCGAGCGTCCGCACCTGCGCACGGCGGACGGGGCGTTCACCAACTGGTAGCCGGGCAGGGCCGGTCGGCAATGCGGGCCCGCCCGCCCCTGCGTAATCGAAGCCGTGCACAACCCTTGTGTCCCCTCCGGTACCGAACAGGAGGCCGGACGAGGAGCGCGTCCCTTCCGGTTACTGGCTGGGAAGCAGCACACCATGACGACGGGGCATTCGTACCACTGCCCCGGCGGGCCCACGGCCCGCGTCTGCACACTGAGCACGAATCCCGACTGCAGAAAGTGAGGCGAGTTCCGTCGTGTCGTTCACAGGAGCCGCGAGACCGGTCGAACTGGGCCTTGTCGGAATGGCGTTCATGGGCGTGCTGGTTGGCGCGTCGGCGACGCCGGCCGGCAGCCAGGAACGCGAGAAGCTGCGGGTGACGGTCGTGTCGTCGCGGCCCGGCACGGTGTCGGGAGACGACGCCCTGATACGTGTCGAGGTGCCCGCCTCCGTAGCGGCCGACAACGTCCGGGTCGAGGTGGAGGGCCGGGACGTGACCTCGAGCTTCCGGTCCTCCGGCGAAAATGCGCTGATGGGCGTGGTGAAGGAGCTGTCCAAGGGTGACAACAGGCTCACGGCCAGGGCTCGGGGCGCGGTCTCCGGACAGCTGACCCTGAAGAACCACCCGATCACGGGGCCGGTGTTCGCCGGGCCGCACGAGCAGCCGTTCGTCTGTGACACCGCCGAGTTCAAGACGGTCACCGGCGGCACCCTCGGGCAGCCGATCGACAAGGACTGCTCGGTCAAGACCCGCGTCGACTACATGTATCGCACCACGGCCGGCAAGTTCGTTCCGTTGCCCGACGAGAACGTCCGTCCCGCCGACCTGGCGACCGCCACGACGAGTGCGGGCAAGAAGGTGCCGTACATCGTCCGCGTCGAGACCGGCACCATCAACCGCGGCATCTACGAGACGGCCGTGCTGCACGACCCGGACGCCGGTACCCCCGACCCGCTGCAGCGTGGACCGGGCTGGAACGGGCGCCTCGTGTACGGCTTCGGCGGGGGCTGCAACGGCGGCTGGTACGTCCAGGGCCGCAACACCGTCGGCATCATGAACGACACGTATCTGAGCAAGGGCTATGGCGTCGCATCGTCCACGCTGAACGTCTTCGGCAACAACTGCAACGACCTGTTGGCCGCCGAGACCGTGAGCATGGTCAAGGAACGCTTCGTGGAGACGTACGGCGAACCCGCCTTCACCATAGGAAACGGCTGCTCCGGCGGCTCGTACCAGACCCACCAGATCGCCGACAACTACCCGGGTCTGCTGGACGGCATCCTCTCCGGCTGCAGCTTCCCCGACGTCGGCTTCGGGACGATTCACACGCTCAGCGACGCCCAGCTCCTGAACCACTACTTCAAGGAAGTCGCGCCGGACGCTTTCACCAAGGAGCAGCAGAGGGCGGTCTCCGGGTTCGGGAAGTGGGAGAGCATCGGCAGCCTGGCCAGGGCCGGCGGCCGGATCGACCCCACGGTGTTCTGCCCGTCCCAGCTGCCCGAGGGACAGCGCTACGATCCCGACACCAACCCGGACGGTGCCCGCTGTGACGTGTACAGCCACGCCGTGAACGTCTACGGCGAGGTGCCGGAGACCGGGAATGCGCGCAGGCCGCTCGACAACACCGGTATCCAGTACGGACTTGAGGCCCTGAACGAGGGGACCGTCGACATGGACCAGTTCATCGACCTGAACCGGCGCATCGGCGGGCTCGACGAGGACGCCAAGCCCGCCGCGGAGCGCACCGTCGCCGATCTCAAGGCGGTACGGACGGCCTACCGCACGGGCCGCATGCTGAACGGCGGTGCCGGCCTCGCCGACGTTCCGATCATCGACTACCGCGACTACACGGACGACGCGGCGGCCGGCGACATGCACATGCGGTTCCACTCCTTCTCCACCCGGGCACGCTTGGACAAGGCCAACGGCACCCACGCCAACCAGGTCATGCTCACCCGCTCCAATGGGCACGGATTCACTCTCGCCGGGATGCTGTCCGACATGGACCAGTGGCTCACCGGCATCAAGGGAGACGCCGGCAACGACGCCCCTATCGAGAAGATCGTCCGTCACCGGCCGCAGGGTCTCACGGACGCCTGCTGGACCCGTGGCATCGGTGCGAAGAAGATCGCGGAGCCCCAGGTCGAGGGCATCGACAACACCGAGTGCAACACCCTCTACCCGGTGTGGACATCGCCGCGGATGGTCGCCGGAGCCGATGTGGCCAACGACATCATCAAGTGCCGCAAGCGTCCCGTGACCCGCTCCGACTACCGAGTGCCGGTGACCGACGACCAGTTCAAGGATCTGAAGGCGATCTTCCCGGACGGTGTCTGCGACTGGTCCAAGCCCGGAGCGGGCCAGCAGGACCTCGCCGGTACATGGCTCTCCTTCGACCGGAAGTGACAGGATCGCGGCAGGTGAGCCAACACGGGGCAGGCGCGACCTCCCGCTTTGGTGTCAGTGGTGGTGCGCTCCCGCGTTCGTCGAGGGCAGTGCCTCTTTCCGGTCCGCTGAATCATCGTCACCCCTCCTTGTCGTCAGTGGGGGAGGAGAGCATCGGGGGGGGTGCCTCTATGTCCTTCGTCAAGTTCGTGCTGCCGGTTTTGAGGGTTTTCATCCTGGTCATGCGGCGAGGGTGACGGTGGGGGTTCGGGACTCGTAGAAGGTGCCGTCTCGGAGCATGGCGAACAGGACGCTGGTGCGTTGGCGGGCGAGGCGGAGGAGGGCCTGGGTGTGGGTTTTGCCGCGGGCGCGTTGCTTGTCGTAGTAGGTGCGGGAGGCGGGATCGGCGTTCATGCAGGCGAAGGCGGAGAGGAACATGGCGCGTTTGAGTTGCCGGTTGCCGCCTCGGGGTGCGTGCTCGCCGTGGATCGATGTGCCGGACGATTTCGTGGTGGGGGCGAGGCCGGCGTAGGAGGCGAGGTGGGCGGCGGTGGGGAAGTTGGTGCCGTCTCCGACGGTGACCAGCAGGACGGCGGCGGTCCTGACGCCGACGCCGGGCATCGACGTCAGGACCGGGGAAAGAGGGTGAGCCTCCAGCAGGGTGTTGATCTGGGCTTCCAGGGCCCGGCGCTGTTCCTGGACGGCCGCGAGCGAGCGGGCCAGGGAGGGAACGACGATGTCGAGGGTGCCGGTCCCTGGCACGACGACGGTCTGCTCGTCGAGCGCGTCGAAGACGTCGTCGATCAGCCGGGTGGCCATGCGCGGGGCCTTGGGCCGGACGAGTTCGACGAGGCGGCGGCGTCCGGCCTTTCGCAGTGCGGCCGGGGATCCGTGGCGTTCAAGAAGCCAGGTGACGGCCTGGTGGTCGAGACGGGGGCCCAGGACACGCTCCAGGCTTGGGTGGAACTGGGTGAGCAGGCCGCGTATCCGGTTGGACGTGCGGGTGGCCTCGGCGGCCAGGTCCTGGTCGAAGCCGACGAGCACGGTCAGCTCGGCGGTGATCTCGTCGGTCAGTTCCAGAGAGCGCAGGGTGTGCGGCAGGGTGCGGGCCGCGTCCGCGATCACCGCCGCGTCACGAGCGTCGGTCTTCGCCTCGCCCGGATACAGGTCGGCGATCCGGCGCATTGCCAGGCCGGGCAGGTAGGCGACCTTGCAGCCCGCGTCCCGGGCAACGGCCAGCGGGAGGGCGCCGATCGAGGCGGGCTGGTCCACGATCAACAGGACGGTGCCGAACTTCGCGGTCAGCTTGTCGAACACGGCCCGCAGCCTCGGCTCGCTGTTGGGCAGCTGCTTGTCGAGGACCTTCTTCCCGGTCCGGGTGAGTCCGTGGCCGTGATGAGCACTCTTGCCGACGTCCAGGCCGAGGAACACGCCCACGTCTTCGGTATCGAACATCACGCCCCTCCAGGCGAGTTGAACGTGCCGGCCTCGGCAGTGGTGTCGTACGCGCGCATCCACGTTATGCAGACCTGCCGCCCGCGAGCTGTCCGGCATTGCGCCGGACCGGGCAGTGGCCGGACCTCTCATCAGCGTCTCCGACGGCACCTCCCGGGCTCGGTGACACCACCCCCCAGGTCATCTGTTCGACAGGGGGACACAGTCATGCCGGGCCCGGAGGCCAGCGGCCCTCTTGCAGGACCGCGAAGAACATAACGGGGGGTGGGGAGCGGCCTGGGAGCATGTCGGCGACGGTGTCGAGCTGGGTGCGGACGGCCTGGGCGGTGGGCTATGCAGAGATCGCTGCTCCATCACTCGGCGGGAAGCCATCCGACAGCGTCTGCAGAACTTCGCCGGCACGCGTGCAACTCCGGCCAACCGCTTGCCACTATGAACATCACCTGATCAACTCAACTCGGACATTCCACAAGAACGACGGGCCCCTGGGGTCCGTCGAGGAACAACTTGCGTGTTGGTTCGCCGCTGACCTGCAGTGGGATGGCGAGAGACGCACAGTTTGATCAACGTCGGCCCCTGGTGTCCGAGGACGTCCCGGAACTCTCCGTAGGCGTCGTCCCGTTGCGGCTGGGGCAATGGGGCGAGCCGTGGTCGCCGAGTTGGCTCGGCAGGCGGCTGCAAGCGGTTTTACTCGGATCTGCCTGAGTGCCGAGCGGGGTGAACCGCACGCGCCGCCTCTACTGTGACGGGTTCTGCTGGCCTGTCACCCGTATGGAGTAGTTCCACCTCACTCGATGGATTAGAGCGAGGTACGCTCATGAAAAGGGGCATCGACATTAAAGGCGCATTTGACCTGGCGTGATGTCTACTGCTTGAGACGCGGGATTTATTTCATCAGGGTGCTGGCTCCGAAATAGCCATCCAATGTACCGCACCAGCAGATCGTTCGACCCGCGATAGATGACCCCACCTGCGATCGAATCGATCACGACTGAGCGCAGTATCCAGCAGATTGCCGCAGATTGCCCAATACGGCTCCCGAGGTCCCAGCTGATGCGGGAGTGCGGCGCGAATCAATCCTTCTGCCACCTATTTCGATCGGATTCAAGGGTCGGCTGACGCGAGTACGGCCCACGCGATCGAGGGGAACGATTGAGGGGAATGAGAACAATGCAAATCACGGGCTTCAATCCTACGAATGGCCCCATCGACACGAGGGTCACCTTGTCGCTGACGGATATGCCATCAGATGCGAGTATCAACAACACCACGGTACTGCTGAGCGGATCGCCCACGGTCAATGTGACTGCCGTCGACTCACGCGGCGGCACGATCGACGTCACCATTCTGGCCAACTCGCAGAGCGGCGACTTCGAAGTGACGGTTCAAAGCCCGACAGGTCCCGTCAGTGCGCAGAGTTCGACCATCTTCACCGTAGATGCAACGCCTGGGGCAGTGCAGATCACGGGCATGCAACCGCGCACAGTCGTTCGAGGTCAGACACCATTGACCCTGACTGGTCAGAACCTCAACCAGATCAAGTACCTGCGCATCGGCAGCGTCAATGTCCTGACCCTGCAGCACCTGAACTCTGAAATGGTCCGCGCGACGGTTCCGGCGGCCGTACAGCAAGGTCAGCAGCGTGTCACCGGACAGACACAGGATCGCCAGGTGAACTGCCCCTTCATTCTCACCGTGCAGTAGCCGAACTCCGTCGCAGAAAGGAGATGGCATTCATGACCACCCCGCAGGATGTGGTGGACGCCTGGGCGGATATCACGACATGGGTGCAGGACACGCTGCCTGAACTGGCGCAGCAGCAGAGTTTGCCTGTCGGAACGTACGACGCCGGCGACCTCGGCGCCTGCAGTGCTTTCAACGACCCCGGGGAGGGCTCGGTGGGCTGGGGGAGTGACGGTGACGCCACCATTACGCTGACCTCTCTCAAGATCGCCAGCATGTCCGGCGTGAAGATCCAGACCGCAGCCGAAGTGGACGGCGCCACGGTGCACCTGCCGTTGTCGTTCTCCCAACTTGGAGTCTCCGGCAACTACAGCTATGGCCAGCCCTGTGCGTACTACGACTTGGGAAAGAAGGCGGATTCCGCAACCGCCAGCGGTCATGGCGCCATCGCCCAGACCATCAGCAACAACTCGCTCTACTACGTAGCCGAGTTGGGAGACACCGTGACCCTGAACAGCGTCGTGGTCAATGGCGCTCCGACGGTCACCATCACCCCGGATACGGGTGGGATGCCTTCCTGGCTGGTAGCGATCGGCAGCTTCTTTTCCACTTTCAAGGAGGAGGATGCGCTGCGCTCGACGCTACAGAACGTCTTCCTGACTGCTGACTTCAGCAAAACGTTGATCGCGTTGCTCAACCAGCGGATAGGTGGCCGAACATGACTGTAAATCTGGAGAGCTCGACGGTTGAGGTGCATCTGCAGACTCCCTCTGGGGATGTGCCAGTCGGTCAGTTCATCCTGAACGATGGTCAGGTCACGGGAACGGATCGCCGCGGCATCACTTACCGAGGTACCTGCACGCCCATGCCGGACGGTGGCCTGGACGTCGAGCTGATGGCCAGTGTGCCGGCCGGTACCAGAATCGGGGAGAGCAAGGTCACCGAGACGAACGCCGAGCAGAAAGTCGTCTTCCACCTCGACCAGGAACAGGTGGCGGGCCGGCAGACCAAGGAGATCCTGCTGTCCGGCTTCGGATCCGCCGATGTGCGATTCGAGGTGCGCTGACAGAGTTTTGTCGTGGCAGCGCCTGAGGGCGCCCACCGCAACGTGATGCCACGCTGTACCGACACCGGTACCCGCTCTGATCCGCTTTGTGGAGAGACGTTATGACCGGGAGCCAACAACCGCAGCCGCAGAACCCGCTACAACTCGGCCAAACACTGTATGAGGTGCTGGATGTCACGGTCATCGGCACTCCCCGGAGCGCACCCGCCCCCCGCTATAACCGGGTGATATACAACGCGGACGGTGGAAGCCCGGTCGAGCCGCTCGACCTGCAAGCACAGGATCAGATCCGGGACGTCAAGGCGGCCACCGATATGCATGCCGCAGTGCAGAACGTCTATGTGCTGACAGCCGACAACGTACAGATCATCGGAAGCGACCACGACAAGGCCACCTCGCGAACCTGGCCCGTCTCCAACCTGAACAACATCGTTGATCTCGATCCGCAGCAGATTCAGGACCCGCACCTCCTGCTGTTCGGCCAGGACACAAAGGGTATCTTCCTGCAATCGCTCGATTGCTCCACCGGGCACCTGTCCAGCCCATTGCGCCTGCCCACCACCGTCACGGGCAGGGTGGTGGGCGCGCTGCTGGCACGCAATCAACTCGATGCGCACGTGATCGTCTGCACCGTGCACGACGGGGAGTTGACGGTCAACGATCTCGGTTCGAGTGCGCTCGGTGCGAATCCGGCGATTTCATCGGTCAACACCATTTCGCTGGGCGCGGTACAGAATTCGGCTGTCGTCGACATCACCACAGCCTCGCTGGAGGCAGGTACTTCGGACCATCAGGTGGTAGTGGCCTATCCCGATCCGAAGGGCGTCCTGAACGTTGCCGTGCTCGGCTGGACCAAGCAGACCCTGGTTTCGGTCGCGACGGCCACCCCTGATCTCAGCTTCGCCCCGCCCGAGGGCGCGGTGTTCCGGGTGGCCGCCGGCGACCTGCTCGGAAATGGCGTGGACCAGCTGGTGGTCGGATACGGTGCGACCTATCAGTCCGTGAAGGGCTGCGCCGCGCTGTTGCTGTTCGAGCTGGAGGAGGGGGCCCACGGAACTCAGAGCCTGAAGCAACTCAGCAAGTACGCCGCAGCGAACACCGGTTCACAACCTCTCGCCTCGATCGACCTGCACTTGGCGGTCGGTCTGTTCGGGGAGGCACTGCCTCCGGACCGGACGGCGGTATCGGCCGATGCGCCCGCAGGAGTGCTGGGGGTGCTGGTCGTCGGCGGTGGCGCCACCTTCGACCAGCTCATGAAGGGGGAGGCTTCCGTTCTGGCCGGTCTGGTGCCCGTCGATGCGGTCGAGAAGACGTTCCCGCGGTTGAACAATTCGCCAGGTCTCCCACAGCACCTGACGGACGTGATGACCATCGACTACCAGTCCGGTTTCTTTGCGTTGCCGAGCGATGTCACTGGGCAGAGCGTGATCCTCGGTCCGCCGACGCTCAGCCAGTCGGTGGGCAAGGGGCAATTGCTGGCCGTCATTCAGGCGCCGCCGTTCGAGTCCGGTGATGTGTCGATCAGCAACCCGACCCTCACCTTCGGTCAGAGCGTCTCCAAGGTCACGGGATGCAATGTCTCGTCGAACAAGGTATGGACGTTCAGTCAGGACACCGGCCTATCCATCGGAATTGCCGGGCAAACCTTGGGACAGCACGTCAGCAGCTCCTATGGCTACGGCTTTGACCAGCTCGATGACTACTCCACCAGCAGGCTCGTGCAGTCGACCACAACGATCTCCGTGGACGACCTGATCGTGCTGTACGCCATGAGCTACTACGTCTGGACCTACCAGGTCTACCGCAAGGCCAGCCAGGACGCCCCGGACGGCACTATGGCGGTCATTTTCCCGATGACGCCGGAGCCGGTCCAAAGCATCATCCCCGCGAGCGATCCCAGCCTGGGCTACATACCCCGCTCGCAAAACGGTGTCCTGTTGAGCTATGTCAACGTGCAACCGGATGGTTACGACGAGTCCCAACTGCTGTTCAACTTGACCAGAATGTCGGTAACCAACGAGTCCGGCGGAAGCACCCTGAACTACGACCAGACCCAGATGGTCAGCGAAAACACCAGCAAGTCATTCATGGTCCACAACTCCACGACGGACAGCGCGCACTTCTCTGTCAGCACCAACCTGCTCGACTACATCCCGATCGATTTCGGGCTGGACCTGAGCGAAGGACAGACATACTCGGAGTCGGACGTGCAGACGACGATGCTGTCGCACACCACCACCATGAACATCACCGTCACGTCGGGAAGCGTCAAAGACATCGGCTACGAATACCAGATCACACCCTACATTTATTACCATCAGACGATGGGATGCCTGATGGTAAGTTATCAAATCGCCATGCCCGGCAAACTGTGGGCCAACTATTACGGACCCCATGTCATGCTGCCTTCGCTGTATCCGAATTCCGCGGATCCAGTGTTGCAGGGATTCAGTCGATCGATTTCTTTCCAGGACAAAGAAGATGGCACGGTCGACGTCGACGTGGAGGTCTTCAACAACAGTTTGAAGGGGATCCAGAATGTCGCCTGCGAGTTCTACCACGGTGCGCCGTCGGTAGTCGAAAGCAAGCTGACGCCGTCTGGGAATATGGTCGGACGTCAGAGCTTGGAAACGATACTTCCCGCTGGGCGCGCCACGATGAGCATGAACATGAGCTTGCAACAGAAAGACCAGGTGGTTGTCGTTGTAGTGTACGGCGTTCCGCCACCGGACGGCACGCAGGTGCGTGAGGTGTATTGGGGTATCTACCCGCCCTCAGCCTTCGCGGACTGGCATGCGCAGCAGGTGTCATTGCCGGCTGGGGAAGGGTGACTCGGCTATGAGATTGTCGGCCGTCGAGCGGGCGTCGTGTGGATTCACCGAGGAAGGTGCGGATGATCTGGGACCGCTTGCGGGCGGGATATCATCCGACGCTGCCACAGCGGTGCTGCGGGCCCGGAAGTTCGGTCGTGGCTTGCACGTGACCTGCGCGGCCAGGCGTGCCGTAGCCAAGCTTCGTGCCCGCGCGCCGGAACTCGCCGAGGGCGGCCACCTTGGGCTGATCCTCGCCACCGAGCGTGGCGACCAGCATATGGTGGCCCGGCGCACAGCCGATGTCGCCCAGCGGATGAGCCTCGGGGAGCGGGCGCCGGCCGATCTCTTTCGGGCGATCGCCTACTTTCCGGTGGGCCGGGTGGCGAAGAACATCGCGGAGAAGCTGAAAGCCTGGGGGCCGGTCGTCAGTGTCCCCGCCGACCTCGAGCGAGCTCGGACTCTGGCTGAGGTGTGGTTGACGGCCGGGCGTGTCGAGCAGGTGGTGCTGGTGGCTGCCGACGCGACGGCCGATGGTGCCACGGCGCATGCGGCAGCGGAATTGTGGCTCGGAGGCCGACGAGCCGACACCGCGCCAGCCCTTACCGTGACCGCCTATGTCCGGCGGACGCACCAGAGCGAGGGCGTGTCGTGCGCGGAGCTGGCCGGCCAGGTCATCGAAACGCTGGCCCCGGCCGGCGGTCGGCGTACCGCACTGATCGTGGGTTCCATGCTCGCCGACGCGGGCGAGTCGTTGCTCGCCGAGGCGTCCCCCCGTGACCCCGGTCCGCCCTTGGAAGGCGCCATCCGCTCACTGGCGGGCCGGCTTGGCTTCAGCGAGCTGTTCGTCCTCGTAGGTTCCTCCGGGGCCAGCATGACCGCCCTCGGGCTGGCCCAGGACCTCATAGCACTGGACCGGGTCGACTCTGTCGTGGTCTGCGGCGTCGATCTGGTCCACGGCGTTCTGGCACGGGCCCTGGGGCTGCTCCGCTGCGACGACCTGCCGCACATGCGCGGGGGAGCAAGCGCTCTGATGCTGCAACCAGGGACGCCGGACGGCGACCACCCCATCCTGCAGGCATGCTCACTGGTCAGCCCAGCCGTCCCCTCCCAGCCCACCGTCGCGATGGACCTTGCCGGCGTCCCCACCGGTCTGCCGAACGACAGGAAGCCGTCGCATGTCGTGCTCAGCGGACTGAGCTCCCTCGATCTGCAGTGCGCCGAGCAGCTGGCCGGCCACGTCTGGCCAGGCGCCCCGATCTCCAGCCGCGGCGACGTTCGTGGTGTCGGCGACGATGTCCTCCAGCTGGCGGGAACGGCCAGTGGCCTGGACCTGCCCATGGGCATTGTCGGGGTCCACTCCCTCGGCGGGACGGGATGCTGCCTACTGACTTCGGCGCTTTGAGGAATTTCCAGCAGCTCGCGCCGTCCGGGATCGACGACTTCGGAGAACCGCCCGGTTCGAATGGAGATGCGATTTCGTGAAAGGACCGAGTCGTGGCCGACCTTCCCGTTACCCACTTGAACTCCGTCGCCGTGCGGTGAGCATGGTCGCCGAGGTGCGCGACGACCAAGGGCTGTCCCGTGATCCGCGGTGGATCAGCGTGCGGCGTCGGATGCGGTGCATCGCAAGGCGGAGGGGCGTCCGCGTACCGGATGTATGTGGACGTTCCGACAATGCGGCGAGGTGCCGTAGCTGTCGTCGCGTGCCCGCCGGGGATCACGGGACAGCCCTTGGCCGAACCGCCCAGGCCGTCACGCCGTGGGGAAGGGGACGGGGCGGACATCGATCTCGTGCATGCGCTTGGCGTAGTCCCGGTAGCGGCGGCGGGCTTCGCCGTGCCGGCCCGCCGCGGAGAGTGCGGCGATCAATCCGAGGTGGGCCGATTCGTCGTAGCCGTCCTCGCCGATCAGGCGCAGGTACCAGCCGGCTGCCGCGTCGCAGCGATCCAGCCGCAGGCAGCGGCGGGCGAGGGTACGGACGACGTCGCGGTGCAGCTCGGCGAAGGCCGCGCGCGGGCGTTCGCTCCACTCCCCGGTGAGCTCGCCGTCGTCGCCGAAGTCGCCGGTGTACATGCCGACGACCACTTCCAGGCGCTCCACCATGTCGACGCCGGCCGCCGTGTCCCGGTTGCCCTCGACCGTGGCGTTCGCCGCGATGGCCGCACGGGCCGCGTCGTGGAACCGGACCGTGTCGAGGACGACGTGCCTCGTGTTGAGCCGCACGCTGGAGGGATCGGTGACCAGGAAGCGGTTGGCCGGATGCCGCCGCGCCGGGTCGAGGACCGCGCGCACCGTCGAAATCAGCACCGACAGGCGGCGGTTGGCCACCTCCGAAGGTGTCTGCGGCCACAACAGGGCGGCGAGCGCGGTCCGGGTGACCGGTCTTCCCAGCTGACCCGCCAGAACCTTGACGAGCTCACGGGCCTTCCGCGACTGCCATCCGGCCGGGGGGACGGGCGTTCCGGAGAGCAGTACCGCCAAGTGGCCCAGGGTCTGCACGGCAACCTCGGGGACCGGCGGCGGACCGATCGCCGCCAGCGGCCCGGCGATGTGCCAGACGTCGTCGCACACCCCCAGCCGGTGCAGCCGCTGCCAGGCGACGTCCTCGGACAGCCGGTCGCCTGCGTGGCGTGCCCGCAGCAGTGCGTTGGTGGCCAGCGCCACCTCGTTTCCCGTGTCGGCCCAGACCGCGGCCGCCTCTACAAGCCCGGCGGCACGGCGGGCGGTAGGGCGCCCCGGCATCGCGGCCGAATCCCCCCGGTATGCGGCGAGCGCGGCGAGTTCCATCGCCTCGGCCAGTCCGGCCGGGTCGCGGCGGCGGCCGGCCTCCGAGCGGACGTCTGCGGCGTACTGGGCTGCCGAGACGGTGTCTCCGCTGCACAGTGCGACCCAGCCTGCGGCCAACTCGCCGGTGACCGGCCCGGCAGCGTTCGGAAGCGTGAGGGACAACTCCGCATACCGTGCCGCCTCGCCCGGATCGTCGGCGTAGCAGGTGCGCGCCAGCCCCGCCCATGCCTGCGCCACGACCTGGGCGTTGCCGTCCGGTTCGGCCATCGCCACGGCCTCGCGGTAGGTCGCCGTCGCCTGCCAGGCGGAGCCCCGGGTCAGGTGCACCCGGGCGATCATCAGCAGTCCGAACGCGGCCAGCGGTGAGCCCTCCCGCTGCCACAGGGTGAGCGCGCGATCGGCGTCGGCGCGGGCGGCGTTGAGATCGCTGAGCCCCAGCCAGGCCTCGGCGCGGTTGTGCAGGGCCAGTGCGAGCAGCGTCTGCTGGGGGGCGCCCTCACCGAGTCGGATCGCCTCGGTGAGGGCGTCGACCGCCTCGCGCAGACGCCCCTCCTCGACTAGGCGGGAGCCGACGTTGGAGCGGATCCGCAACTGCAGGCCTATGTCCCCGGCTCGTTCGGCCGCTGCGAAGGCCCTGGCGTAGGCGTGTTCGTTGGCGGCGCGGTCGCCCTCGCTGAAGGCGACCAGCGCCTGGGCGAGGTAGGCCGCCGCCAGCGCAGCGTCGTCGCGGCTCTGCTCGGCAGCCCGCACCGCCTTGTCGGCGAGGCTCCGCGCCAGCGTTCGGTCACCACGGGCCCAGCGTGCTGCCGACCGGCCGGCCAGCAACTGGGCCTGGTCTGCGCCGACGTCCCCGGCATCGGCGGCCGCGCGTTCGTACAGCGACTCGGCACCCTCGAACTCGCCCCGCTGATGGAGTACACGGCCGAGCCTCCAGGCCAGTTCGGCAGGCAGCAGCGCGTCCGTCGGGAGCGTCGCGACATGCCGCAGCGCCTCGTTGTACTGCCCCTGTCGCAGGGCCGACTCCGCCAGTCGCGCGACAGTATCGGGGTCGCGCACCCGGTCAGCACCCGCAGCCCCTCCCGCGCTGGTGGTCACCGCGTCAGAATACTCTGAACCGCCCCAGGTCCGGCAGAGATCTCCGATTGTGGTTGTGACCTGAGGGTTCGTGGATCTCCTGTAGTGGTTGGCTTCATACTCGGCGGGTGGGACGTGGCCTGTCTCACCGGGAGTCGGCGGTGGCAGTACCAGCCGATCCACTCGGCGGCGGCGAGCTCGACCTGGGAGAGTGTCCTCCCGGGCCGGCCGGGTTTGATCAGCTCGGTCCTGCACAGGCCCGATCGTAGATTCCTCAAAGCGTTGTCGTAGGCGTCGCCGATCGACGCCGCGATCCCTGCTCGGTCCAGATGCTCGGCCGGCGCGAACGATGTGTACTGTAGCCCCGCGTCCGAGTGATGTATCAACTCGCCCTGTTCGTAAGTGAGTCCATGACGATCGCGTTGCCACAGGGCCACCTTCGGGGCGTCCGGCCGGCGTCGTGCTTCCCGTCGTCCGTCGTCGCACACGTACCGCGAAGCCGGTCAGGCCCGCGATGACGTCGGCGGGGACCGTCTGGATCGCGTTGTTGCAGGTGAAAACCGCGTCGTTGTCCTACTGCCGGGAGTAGGCGATGCGGTTCTCGGTCACCGACAACTCCTCCTGTGTCTGCCGCTCGTGCGCGGCCTACCCGCTGACGGTTTCCACGCGGTTGGGGGACCAGATCGTGGCGCGCCGCTTGAGCTGTACCTCGATCTCGATCTGGGTCCCAGGCGTGCCCACCGCACCGCGTTTGCGGACGAGACCGTTGTAGGGCACGACGAAGGCAAGGCTGAACAGCAGCACGACGAGAACGACAGCGACGGGTAGGAGCGCAGGGGCTCCTGTGGATGGGACGGGTGCGCACGGCGGACACGGGTCAGATCCGTGTGGCCACCTTTCGGGCCAGCTCTTGCAGCGGTGTGCGGTTCTCCGCCGGGTCGTTGAGCCGCACCAGACGGATCGACACCCACCGGTCGGACCTGCGGAGGAAGACCGCCTCGTCCTCGGCGTACGCCTCGTCGCCGATACCGGCCAGCGGCCTGAGCGTGTGTCCGAGATCGCGTTCGATGTCGAGGTACTTCTTCGCACCGTCCCCGACGAAGATCTCCACCTGGGCCGTCGGCCCGGTGACGGGACCCGTGTAGGTGCACGTCTCCCGTACCGGTGTCGCGGGGTCGAGCGCTGTTCCGGCCAGCTTCTCGGCCTCCTGCTTGGTCACCAGGGCGCAGGGGTCGACGGCTGCCCCATTCGGCGGCGGCGCCTCGGTGCTCCGCTCCGTAGTCCGGGTTGCCGTGGCCGGCTCGCTCGACGAGGGGCCGGCTGCCGGGGACTGCCCGTGGCCGCCGCACCCGGACAGCGCGAGCAAGGCGAGTACAACCAGGGGCACCAGTGGCGACGGCGGGCAGCTGCGGTTGCGGTTCATCGGGATCCTCACTGTCTGCGTTCGTCTCGGTGTCAGGACTTGCACAGCGGTACGTCCGGCAGTGTCTGCTGTCTGTGGACGAAAGGTGTCAGGCTCTCCCGCAGCAGCTGGAACTTCATCGTCGGCAGGAGCTTCTTGAGTGCGGCCATGGCCACGGCGGAGACGGAGACCCCCACGCCCCCGCCGACCTTGCCGTCCAGCGTCGCTCCGACACAGCGGGTCAGCGGGGCGCCGAGGGCCGAGCCGTTGGTCACCCCGAAGTCCATGACGAGCTTGGCGTAGGGACCGGCGAAGGCAGCGGGCACACCGACTCCGACCTGGACCTTGAACTCGACGGCGGTGGCGATACCGCTGACTCCGACGGAGATGCCGGTGACCGAGTCCATGATGCTTTTGATCACCGACAGCTTCGGGGTGACGATCGAGCCGTTGACCATGCCGATGGCACCGTCGAGCCCCCACTCACCGTCGGCGGTCACCGTGGTGTTGTTGCCGCCGAGTGCGGTGGCGACGCTGAACTTCCAGCTGATGTCGAAGGCGAAAGGGGTCCCCGCGATCGGCAGGGTCATCTGGACCGGTACCTCGGCCCGGATCTTCGAGTTGTCGATGACACCGTTGGCCGCACCGGCGGCGATGCTGATCGCGACGCTTTTGATCCCCTCGACGGCGAACGTGGCCCCGTCGGCGACCCGACCGCCGGAGATCGGTACATCGGAGCGGATGTGCAGCTTCTCCGTCTTCAGCGAGAAGTCGACAAGGACCTTGAGCCCCGCCGCGGCCTTGTGATTGAATTTCAGGCCGAACGCCCCCGGGCTGCGGTACGGCTGGGCCTTCCATTCCCCGAGATCTGCTGTGACGCTGCTCGACCTGGCCGGCGGCAGCGTGCCCCCGGCGGCGGCGACCCCGACCGGTCCCCGTGCGACCACGGTGCCGACGCGCCCCGAATGCGCGGCGCGCACCGATGTCTGTCCGATCGTCCGCGCCGTCGTCGGAACATCCCGCGCGGCGTCCTTGGCAGCGCCCTTCTCGGCCTCTGTCGCAGCGTCCGTCGGGGCATCCGCAGACACGGTCACCGCCCCGGGCAGGTCCGGGATCTCCAGGTAGTGGAGCGCGCCGTCGTCGATGTCCTGGTCGAGGGTGAGGTGGGCATCGCGGAACACCTCGGTCAACTCCACCGGGCCCAGGGTGGCCACGACGTCTCCGTGTACTCGACGCACCTCCTGCACCCGCCCCACCGCGCGGCTGGTGGCGTACAGGACCTTTCCGAGCCGAACATCCTGGGCACCGCGGGCTTTTCCGTCGATGGTCCAGGTCAGACCATCACTGGATGCCGACCGGATCGCTCGCGGTCCGCCCTCGACGATCACGACGTCGGGCTGGTAGGTGATCGACGGATCACGGACCGGCCGGGTCCCGTAGGTGAGCGCGGCCTCGGACGTGTCGGCCGGACCGGAGCCCTCGTGCGCACGCCCGGGTGCGCCACCGCATGCCGCTGTGGTGGTCAGCAGGAGTGCGATCGCGAGCGGCGCGCACCGCCTTCCCGGGCGCGGCGCGCTCAGGGCCCACCCCAGGCGGAGGGCCGAAACCCCCTGTGACACAGCCGACAGCAGCCGGATACCTCTCATGCCGTGATCCGTTCGCCATGGCCGACGCGCGCGGCGCCGTACCCCGTAGACCATCATCGATTGGCGTGTTCGCGCCCTGTTCAGGAATCCTTCGGGCCACCGGTCGCCGCGTCGCCTCCCGTGGTCGCCGCGGCTGCCGGGCAACGGCGGCAGACGGCCTCGTGGAGTGCTCCGCCACCGCCTCGCCTCGCACGCGGACGTGCAGGGCTCGGGGACGGTCGGACGAGGTGGGTCCCGGGAACGGGCCGCGCGGCACGACAGCACTTCCGCCCGCGCCCGGCCCCCACCCCCGGCACGTGCCCCGCCGACCGCGCGCCGTGCTCGTGGGATGCGGCCCGGCGCGGGCCCGGCTGCCGGTGTCAGATGCGCGCGGCCACCGTCCGGGCGAGTTCGTTCAGCCGCCCGGCGTTGTCCGCCCTGTCCGCCACCACGGTCATCGCCACCCAGGTCCCCGACTTCCGGAAGAGCACGGCGAAGGTCCCATGATCGGAGGCGTCGTAGGAGTAGGCCTCCTCGCCCACGCCGGAGAGCGGCTGCTTGTGGGCTCCCGCGAGAGTGTCGTCGGCGAAGGCCTTGGCCTCGTCGCCCCGTACAGTCGAGGAGATCAGCACCCCTTCGTGCGAGTACTCGCAGCCCGTGGTGTTGAACTCGCTCGTCTTCGCCGTGACGGACGCGCCTCCCAACTGCTGGACCTCTTGGACGGAGATGAGCCCGCAGGGGTCCGCCGGCGGTCTTTTCGCCGGGGCTCCGTCTCTGCCGCCCGTGCGGTCCGTGGCGTCCGACCGCGGCCGGTCGGCAGCCGAGGGAGCCGTATCGCCGGAGCCGCCGCACCCGGCTGCGGCGAGTGTCACGAGCAGCGTCATGGTCAGCACCGGAGCATGCCGCAAGCGTCTTCGGGACATCATCAGCCAGACCTCCTTGTCACCGCCGCCGACTCTGCGCCGTGCGGGGGCGGCAGCTCCGGCCCCGTACTGTCCGGGCCGGTCTACCGCCCTGATCAGCATGGACGCATGTGTTCGTGCCGGGTTAGGGAATTCTTCAGGTGAACGGAGGCGCCCCTCGCCGCCCACTCTTCGGGCACAGCCCGCGCGCCCGCGGGGAACCGGTGACGGGCGCACCGGAATCGGTCGGGCCGGCCGACGCGGCCGGAGCGTATCCGTGGCAGCTCTCGGCGGGATGCATCAGAGATCGGCGTCGCCCGCACGTTCGCGTACGAGCCCTGTGCTGCTGATGGACGGGCCGTTCGCGGCTGTCGACGCACAGACGCGCGCCGATCCGAAGGCCCTCGTAAGAGGCTGCGGCGGGAGCGGGGGACCACGATCCTGTTCGTGACGCTCGACATCGACGAGGCCGTGTACGGGGGCGGCCCTTGGAAGACCAGGCCCTCGCCGGGCGTGTAACTGAATTGAATTCGTGATGTCGGCCTGATCGTGGTCAAGCGTCCATGGGATCTGTCAATCGCCGAAGGGACTCTGGCCGGTACGGACCAGATCCGGGTTCTACGAGGCCGGCAGCAAGCGGCGGGTCACGGCGACCCCGTTGCTGCCGGGCGGTGCGCGCCGGGCGGCCCTGCCGACTCGCACCACTTCGAGACCTGGGCCGTCGGGTCAGAACGGGCCGTGGAGGCTGCCGAGTCTGTCGGTCAGACGCAGATTCTCGGAGTAGTCGACGGGGCAGGCGATCACGGAGACCGTGTCGTCGTCGAGGGCGTGGCGCAGCACGGGCAGCAGTTGGTCGGCGGCCGTGATCGCGTAGCCGCGTGCGCCGAAGCTCTCGGCATAGGCGACCAGGTCCGGGTTGGTGAATCGGGTATGGCTGTGGCGGCCGAGTTCGAGTTCCATTTTCCAGGTGATCAGGCCGTATTCTTCGTCCACCAGGACGAGGACGACCAGCGGGACTCGTTCGCGGACGGCAGTCTCCAGTTCCTGGGAGTTCATCAGGAACGAGCCGTCGCCCATCATCGCCAGGACTCGTCGGTCCGGCCGAGCGAGCTTGGCGGCGATGGAGCCCGGTAGTGAGAAGCCCATGGTGGACAGGCCGTTGGAGACCAGGCAGGTGTCCGGTTCGTAGGTGGGGTAGAGGCGGGCCATCCACATCTTTCCGGCGCCGGTGTCGGCGAGCACGATGTCGTGGCGGTCCAGCGCGGCGCGGACATCGGTGACCACGCGTTGCGGCACCATGGGGAACGCGTCGTTCTCGCGTCCGTACTGGAGTTCTTCGTCGAGCAGCGTACGGATCTTCTCGCTGCTTGCCGAGTCGTAGGTGAGTCCGTCGGGCAGTGCTGCCGCCAGTGCGTCCAGCGCCTGTGAGGGGTCCCCTTCGATGCCCACCGCGACCGGGTAGTGGGCGTCCACCTCGGCGGGGAACCGATGCACGTGAAGGATCCACTTGTCGCCGTTCGGGTTGATCTTGACCGGGTCGAACTCCTGGATCTCGTAGCCCACGCAGATCAGCACGTCGGCTGCGTCGAAGCCGAAGTTGCCGTAGTCGTGACGCATGAAGCCGACCGCACCGAGAGCGTTCGGATGATCGTCGGGGAAGACGCCCTTGCCGTGGAACGTGGTCGCGACCGGGATGTTCAGCCGCTCGGCGAACCGCACCAGGGCGGCCGAAGCGCCGGCTCTGGCGGCACCGTGGCCCGCCAGCACGACGGGGTGCCGTGCAGCGGTGAGCACCTCGACCGCCCGCGCGATCTGGGAGGGGGACGGCGCGTCGGCGCGCACCGTATCGATCTGCAAGGGTGCCAGCTGCTCGGCTGGACGCTCTGCTTCGATGTCCTCGGGCACCGCCAGGAACACGGCGCCAGGGCGCTCGCTCTGTGCGGTCTTGAACGCCTTGCGCATCATCTCCGGCACCGCGGCCGGACACTCGATGCGGGCCGCCCACTGCGTGACGGGAGCGAACATCGACACCAGGTCGATGACCTGGTGCGACTCCTTGTGGGTACGGCGCAGCGATCCCTGCGCGGCCAGGGCCACCATCGGCGCGCTGTTGGTCATGGCGTCCGCGGTACCGAGGAGCAGATTGATCGCGCCGGGCCCCAGCGTCGCCGAACACACCCCGGCCCGGCCGGTCAGCCGCCCGTAGATCTCCGCCATGAACGAGGCAGCCTGCTCGTGGCGCACCAAGACGTAACGGATCCCGGAGTCGTTCAACGCGTCGACGAAGCGGATGTTCTCCTCACCGGGGATGCCGAAGACGTACTCCACGCCCTCGGCCCGCAGACAACGCACCAACAGGTGCGCGACGTCCTCCACTGCTGCCGTGTTCCGCGATCCCGTCGCGCCTTCGGTGCTCATGAGACGAACGTAGGCACGCCCGCCTGGCCCGGCCACTCATCAGCCGGTGACCGGGGCCGCCGGTGATGGGTACCGGCCCGCGCCCGCGCCCGCGCCCGGGCACCGCGAGCGCCGTCGGCGCCATTCGGAGGTGTTGTGATGGCGGATGCCGTGGTCGGCCCGCACGCTGGAGCCGGATGTGGACGCGCCGCCGCGCACGGTGCGGCGGCAGGGCTCTGGGAGGACCGTATGACTGCTTCGTCGCCTGCGACTGACGCACCGCCGGCCCGGTACGACGACCTTCGTGCCCTGGTGATCAACTGCACGCTCAAACGCTCGCCGGAGACGAGCAACACCCAGGGACTGATTGACCGCAGCATCGCCGTCATGGACCGGCAGGGAGTGCACGTCGATGTCGTACGAGCGGTGGATCACGACATCGCCACCGGTGTGTGGCCCGACATGAGGGAGCACGGCTGGGAGACGGACGCCTGGCCGGACCTCTACCAGCAGGTCCTGGCGGCCGACATCCTCGTGCTGGCCGGTCCCATCTGGCTGGGCGACAACAGTTCCGTGATGAAGAGGGTGATCGAACGCCTCTACTCCTGCTCCAGCCTGCTCAACGAAGCCGGCCAGTACGCGTATTACGGCCGTGTCGGCGGCTGCCTGGTCACCGGTAACGAGGACGGCGTCAAACACTGCGCCATGAACGTGCTCTACAGCCTGCAGCACCTGGGGTACACCATCCCTCCCCAGGCGGACGCCGGATGGATCGGCGAGGCAGGTCCGGGCCCCTCGTACCTCGATCCCGGCTCGGGCGGTCCGGAGAACGACTTCACCAACAGGAACACCGCGTTCATGACCTGGAACCTGCTGCATCTGGCGCGGGTGCTGAAGGATCTCGGTGGCATTCCCGCCTACGGCAACCAGCGCACCGCCTGGGACGCTGGCTGCCGCCGTGACTACGAGAATCCCGAGCACCGCTAAGGGCTGTCCCGTGATCCGCGGTGGAGCGGCGCGCGGCGTCGGATGTGGTGCGTCGCAAGGCGGAGGGGCGTTTGCATACTGGATGTATGTGGACGTTCAGACAATGCGGCGAGGTGCCGTAGCTGTCGTCGCGTGCCCGTCGGGGATCACGGGACAGCCCTTAGGGACCTCACTCGGTTGCCTTGATGGCGGGATTCATGGGCGATGGCGTCCGAGGACGACCAGCCTCAGCAAGATGGAGCGCAACATGTCACCGGGGCGAAGCTGGGCACCAGCACCAGGGTCTCTGCCGCAGGTGACGCAGTGGGCCGGTAGTGGTGGAACCGCGGGGCCGCCCCGGTGGTGACCAGGTAGGCCGGAACGGACAGGACGCCTGCCGCCGGATGGGCCTGGACGGTGCGAACCGGAGAGCCGCGGAAGGCCGGCCGCCGGTTCGCTTCGGTGCTGAGGACGGAGATGGCGAGAAGTGAGGCGAGATCGGCCACCGGGGGAGGGGCCCAGTGGCACAGCTCCCAGTACAGCAGGGTTCGACCCGCTGCGGAGGCGACGCCGATGACGACGAGCCAGCGTACTTGTCAGCCTGGTGCGGCCGGGCTGGGCGGAGGCACTGTGCCGTGCGCCGAGGCGTCGCGCGCCTCCATCGTGAGGCACGAGTGCAGGGTCTTGCGGGATCACCGGGGACAGCGGTTCGACTGTTCGGCTGTGGACAGACGCCCGCATGCACCTCAGGCCCGGACAGCCGACCTGACCTGTGTCAGCTTGTAGGTGTCCTGTTCGTTCGGCATGGAGCTGTCTCAGCGTGAGAGCGGCTTGGGAACTGGAGGAGACGGCCGATGGCAAGTGGCGGACGCCCGTCGGGGCCGGCTCCATCCGATGGGTCGCGACTTCGGAGATCGGGCGGGAAACGTAGACGGGCCCGGCGTGAGCGCGTGGACGCCGCTGTTGCGGTGGCCGCCGCTCGTACCCGGGCGGCCGCACGGCGCATCGGACAGATGCCCCCACCCCCTGGTCCGTTCCGTCCCGGGTTCTGGCGTAGTCCGATCCGTGGGCCCTGGCTGACCTCGGTGTTCGGTTTACTGCTGCTGATCGGCATCCCGCTGCTGTTCGTTACCGGACTGCTCTCCTACGCCTCTTACAACCCCGAGCTGAGCCCTCTCAACGACAAAACCCCCGACAAGGGTGTCCTGGGCTTCTACCTGTTCAGCTGGCCCACACACCCGTACTGGCTGTACCGGCTGACTCAGGGCGTGCATGTCACGCTGGGCGTGGTCCTTGTGCCGGTGCTGCTGGCCAAGTTGTGGTCGGTGATCCCGAAGCTGTTCGAGTGGCTACCGGTGCGCTCCGTCGCCCACGGGCTGGAGCGGTTGTCCCTGCTGATGCTGGTCGGCGGGGTCATCTTCGAATTCGTCACCGGCATCCTCAACATCCAGCTCTACTACGTCTTCCCCGGCTCGTTCTACCGCCTGCACTTCTATGGCGCCTGGGTGTTCATCGCTGCCTTCGTCGTTCACGTATGCCTCAAACTCGGCCGGATGACACGTGCCCTGCGCTCTCGCAGCCTGGGCGCCGAACTGCGCACCGACCTCGCCCACACCCTGCCCGAACCACCCGACCCCGACGGTCTGGTGGCGGCCGCCCCCGCCTCGCCGACGATGACCCGCCGCGGCGCGGTGGGCATGGTGGGAGCGGGATCGCTGCTCCTGCTCGCCGTGACCGCCGGACAGAGCATCGGCGGTTGGTTGCGCGGCACCGCGCTTCTCGCACCGCACAACCGCGATCCGGGCAGCGGCCCGAACAGCTTCCAGATCAACAAGACGGCAGCGGCCGTCGGCGTCACACCCGCGCTCGTCGGCCCCGACTGGCGGCTGGAGGTCCGCGGCCACGGACCGGCACGGGTCTTCACCCGCGAGCAGCTTCTGACGATGCCCCAGCACGCCGCCGCACTGCCGATCGCCTGCGTGGAGGGATGGTCCACCGACGACCAGCACTGGAGCGGCCTGCGGCTGGCCGACCTCGCCGCCGAGGCCGGCATGCCCGGCGCCGGAGATGTCCTGGTCGAATCCGTCCAGCCCTCCGGCCCGTTCGCCAGGGTGGTGCTGCGGGGCAACCAGATCCACGACCCCCGAGCACTGCTCGCCCTCCGCGTCAACGGCGCACCTCTCTCGCTCGACCACGGCTACCCGGCCCGCATCATCGTCCCGGCCAACCCCGGCGTGAACAACACCAAGTGGGTGCACCGGCTCACCTTCAGGACGTGACCATGGCACGCTTCGTCCGCTGGTACGGCTCCGGCCCCCTGCACCTACTCGCCCTGATCGCCTCGTTCGCCCTCACCGGCTACGCCATGGTGCGCCTGTTCGCCGTTCGGCCGCTGGAGGTGGCGATCTGGTTCGTGGGCGCGGCGATCCTCCACGACCTGATCCTGTTGCCGCTGTACTCGCTCGCCGACCTGACGGCCCACTCCGTACTGCGGCACCGCCCTGCTCGCGTACCGCAGGTGCCGTGGATCAACTACCTGCGCGTACCCACATTCCTTTCCGGTGTGCTGCTGCTCGTGTGGTTCCCTCTCATCTTCGATCTGGCGATCCCGTACCCAGGCGCCTCCCGGTTGCCGGAAGGCGTGTACCTCGGCCGGTGGCTGGCCATCACCGGCGTGCTCTTCGCGGCCTCCGC
This sequence comes from Streptomyces sp. NPDC093149, assembly GCF_044754145.1. NCBI lineage: Bacteria > Bacillati > Actinomycetota > Actinomycetes > Kitasatosporales > Streptomycetaceae > Streptomyces > Streptomyces sp. NPDC093149. The sequence continues at coordinate 183,251 of NZ_JBIVON010000013.1, read as the reverse complement.
GGTGGCCTTCGCGCTCAGGCTTCGCCGCATGCGGAGGGCCGGCCGCGGCGACGAGAGACGACCCGCCAGAGGGCATGGCGCCACACCGTGAGGACCGACGAAGACGAGCTGTACGACGCCGACGAGCATCTCTACGCCCTGGCCCTGCAAACCGGTCGCGCGCCGGTCCATCCGCGGTTGACGGACAGGCGCCGGTCCCGGCTGCCGGTGCATCGCTGGTGCGCGCAGCCCACCAGGGCTGACCAGACCCTGCTGGAACGCTGTGTCGGCCCCGTGCTCGACATCGGCTGCGGACCGGGCCGACCGTGCAGGGCACTCCTGCGCCAAGGCGTCTTCGCCCTCGGTATCGACGTCGCACCCCACGCGGTCGCCCGGACCATCGCCCTCGGCGGGACCGCACAGTGCCGGTCGGTGTCCGGCCCGCTTCCGGGCGAGGGGAAGCTGGCAGACGTTCCTGCTCGCCGACGGGAACATCGGCATCGGCGGCGACCCGCACGCCTTGGTACGCCGCTGCACCCACCTCATCTCCCCGACGGGTGTGCTGCTCGTCGAGGTCGACAACGTAGGGAGGCTTTGATGGACGACCCACCGGTTCCCGGAGTGGTCTGCGTAGAGGGCGACTGCCCGGGTCGTCCAGGCCCGGCCGCGTCGCCGGTCCGGAATGGGATGGGCCGTGCCCGGTGAGCATGCGACCGATCGGTGACCACGCCCTGCTGTCCGACTGCCGCTCGGCCGCCCTGGTCACCTCCGACGGTTCAGTGGACTGGCTGTGCCTTCCCCGCTTCGACAGCCCGGCGATCTTTGCCCGCCTCCTCGACGAGAACGCCGGCCACTGGTCCATCTGTCCCGCCGGACCCGCAGACGTCAGCCGCCGCTACGTCGAACAGACCCTTGTACTGGAGACGACCTTCCGCACAGCCGGAGGAACAGCCGTCCTGCGCGACGCGCTCGCCCTGGGACGGCGCGAACGCGGGCACGCACTCGGCACCGCCTCCCCCGGAACCCTCCTACGGCAGATCACCTGCACCGAAGGACAGGTGCCCGTCGAGATCACCTACGCGCCGCGCCCGGAGTTCGGACTCGTCCACCCGCTCCTGTCCACCGTCCGCGGCGGGCTCGCGGCCTACGGGGGCGCCCACGTACTGCTGCTGTCGAGCCCCGTCGACCTTGCGGTGAGCGGCTCCACCGCGCACAGCCGGATCACGCTGAGGGCACCGAACCGCCTCGGGTTCGCCCTGCACATCGGACCGGCCTGGGGGAGCGAGCCCGAGCCCTGGCGCCCGCGACGCATCCGCCGACGTCTCAACGACACCGCCGAGGGCTGGCGTTCGTGGTCCCGGCTCCACCGCGGCTACGTCGGGCCCTGGCAGGACGAGGTGGGCCACAGCGGACGCGTGCTGCGCGCCCTGACCTTCGCTCCCACGGGAGCCATCGTCGCCGCAGCCACCACCTCCCTGCCCGAACGCACGGGCGGGACACGCAACTGGGACTACCGCTACACCTGGATCCGCGACGCCAGCTTCACCCTGCAAGCACTGGCCACCGCCGCCTGCGAGAAGGAGAAGGACAAGTTCTTCGACTTCCTCGCCCGGGCGGCGGCGACCCAGCTCCACCGAGGCGTGGATCTGCAGATCATGTACGGCATCGGCGGTGAACGCGACCTGAGCGAGCGGGTCCTGCCTCACCTGGCCGGCTGGCGCAACAGCACCCCCGTGCGTACCGGCAACGACGCATGGCACCAACGCCAACTCGACGTCTACGGCGAACTGCTCGACGCGGCCCACCAGACCCTCCCGCCCGGCGGGAGCCTCGACCCGCCCACCCGGGCCTTCCTGCTCCAAGCGGCCGAGACGGCCGCAAGCCGCTGGACCGAACCCGACCACGGCATCTGGGAGCGACGCGGGCCGCACAGACACTTCCTGCACTCGAAACTGATGTGCTGGGTAGCCCTGGACCGCGCGATCGCCATGGCCCCCGCCCTTCGGGCCGACGAACACGTACCCCACTGGCGGAGCGAGCGTGACCGGATCCGCCAAGTCATCGAACAGCGAGGATGGAACCCCCGGCTGAGCGCCTTCACCCAGGCATTCGAAAGCGACGACCTGGACGCGTCGTCACTCATGCTCCCCATCGTCGGCTTCCTGCCCCCGCACGACCCCCGCGTCCAGTCCACCGTGCTGGCCATTGCCACTCACCTCACCGACCCGGGCGGCCTGGTCCGCCGCTACCGCGGTGACGAGATCGAGGAAGAGGAGGGAACCTTTCTGCTGTGCACCTTCTGGCTCGCCCACGCCCTCGCCCTGACCGGTCACACCACCCGCGCACGGCAAGTGTTCCGAACTGCCGTCGCGCACGCCAACGATGTCGGCCTGCTGGCCGAGGAGGCCGACTCCACCACGGGAGAGGCCCTAGGAAACTTCCCCCAAGCCTTCAGCCACATTGGGCTCATCAACGCCGCCCGTGCCATCCGCGACGCCGAGCAGCAGCCCGCAACACGAGGAACCGGACACTAATCCAGCACGAAGCAGCGTGTGGCGGACGGGTGGGTGATCGCTGAGTGCTGTTTGAAACCACCGACAAACGTTGCCTGCTCCCACTTGCGACCAGCAGGTGCACGATCACGCCTCTGACCGGGGAGAGGGTGAACGGGACGAGGCTGAGCCAGCGGCGGTGAACTGCGGAAATGCTGCCGAGGGCGTCGAAGACGTCGTCGATCAGCTGTCCCGCCATGCGCGGGGCTTCGGGGTGGATGACCTCGACGAGCTTGCGACGGCCTCGTCAGGGGTTGCTGTTCCCCTGAGGTGTCTGCTGGACGCGGGCGTCGGCCTGGCCCACCCGTTGGCTTGATCAGCAGCTTGTCCGCCTTGCGGCTCGACGGCGTCATCGGCGTCGATACCCACCGTGCCTGCTTGCGGCAGCAGCCGTCAGTCCCATCGGCGCCGTGCTGGCCAGCACCGAGCCCACCAGGCGCGGCGCGGAGTACGGCGTCCGGTCCGGTCCGGTGTCGGTCGACCTCGCCGCCGTGAGGGAGCGCAAGCGGGCGATGGTCGCGGGCGCGCGGGAGAACTACGCGAGCCGCCTGGTGCAGGACGGGCTTCACCTGATCGAAGGTGAGGCCCACGCCCACCCCGACCCAGCCGCTGGCCTGGGCCTGGCAGCGTCGAGGAGTTGGGCATCCCCGACGTACACAGTTGATCGCCCCGCTCCCGCCCGCGCTGACGTATCCGCCGCTGGAAGACAGAGCGTCAGGTCTGGTGGCGGGTGGGTTCGAATCCGTGATGCAGGTAGACGGTGGTGCCCTCGGTCAGGGCGCGGGAGCAGGGGCGGGCCATGTGCGGGGCAAGTACGGCTTCCCACTGTTCTGGGATGGCCAGCTGCCAGGCGGTGAGCTCGTTGTGGTTGAGGCGGATCCGTGTCCGCGCCTCGCGCTCGGTGATCGAGCCGCCGTCGAAGAGGTAATTGGCCAGCGACGGGCGGCCGTCGTCCTGCTCCTGGACCCGGTCGACGGCCAGCAGTCGGCCCGGCCTGAGGTCAAAGCCGAGCTCTTCCCTGACCTCTCGCCGAACCGTACGCAGCGGTTGCTCTCCCGTGTCCAGTGTGCCGCCGGGAATCTCCCAGGGGCCGTCGCCGTAGGACGGTCGGACCAGGAGAATGCGGCCGTCGGGGTCGTGGATGAATGTCCCGGCGCCAGCGACGCCACGCCGCTGCTGCCGGCCATCCGGTGAGGCGGGGCCTCGGACAGGAGAGCGTCAGAACGAGGTCCACGTGAAGGCGACCTGGTCGCCGTTCTCTATCTCGAACTGGCAGCCTCCCACAGGCGTCGGGGTGCCGTTCACGGATATGCTCCAGTAGGCGGAGCCGCCGCCGTTCACGCCCTTGATGGTGTCGACCGAGTAGTCGTCGAAGGACGCGTACCAGGCTCCGTCCCAGGAGAAGTTGTTCCACTTCGCCGCGTGGTCCAGGGCGGCCGTCGGAGTCGGGACCTTCGATGTGTTGGCGCCGCCGTTGGTGCCGTCGCACTTGTGGGTGCCGCCTGTGGCTGTGGTGACGTCGTGACCCCAGGTCGTGACCTTCTTCTGGAAGAGCAGGCCGTCGGGGCTCTGGACGGTGACGGTGACTCTCACCGGTGCGTTGGTGAACCGCACGGCGGCGGTGTCGGCCTGCGCGGCCGAGGGTGCGGTGGCGAGGGTGAGGCCGAGAACCGCTGTGGTCACGGCGGCACGGCGGATCAGATTCTGGCGCATGGGGTTCCTCTCGATCGTGTGGTGCGATGTGCGACCAGCGGCAGGGCCGGTGTTCAGCCGGTCGCGGAGCCCGGGCCCGCATCGCGGCGCGCGAAGTGGATCGGTGCCTGAAAGCGGGCCTTACGGGCGGCGCGGCTGAAGACGGTGAGGACGGCGGGGCCGGCCAGGGTGATGCAGATGAAGTTGGTGACGGCGCGGCCGGTGTCCCAGCCGAGGGATGTGGCCAGGTCGAAGGCGATGTAGCGCTGGAACTGCTCGGTGAACGGGAGCCCCGGCAGGTAGGCGATCGAGCTGTTCGGGTCCAGAGAGAAGGGCCAGAAGGACAGGTTCAGCAGGAAGCCGAACAAGTAGCCGGAGAGCGAGCCGTAGACGGCGAGCACGAGGACCTCTTTGCGGCCGGTCGCCTTGGGGAGGAATCCGGCGAGCATGCCGACGAAGGCGCAGCCGAACATCTGGTAGGGCATCCACGGGCCCACGCCGCCAGTGATCAGTGCGGAGGAGAAGAGGGAGGTGCACCCGAGGGTGAAGCCGAAACCGGGCCCGTACACCCGGCCGGCGAGGACGAGGATGAAGAACACCGTTTCGATGCCGGCCGTGCCCGCGCCCAGAGGGCGGATGGCCGCGTTGACGGCGGACAGTACACCCAGCATGGCGAGCGCCTTGGAGTTGATGCCGCCCTCGGCGATCTCGGAGATGACCACGCAGAGCACGATCACCAGCAGCACGCCGAAGATCAGGAGCGGGGTGTAGTTCGAGCCGAACTTCCCAGGTGCTACGAGGAACGGCCAGAAGAACGCGACGACACCCAGAAGAGCGGCCATGGCGATGACGACTCCGGCCCGGGCACGGATGCGGATGGCCGCGGCGTACGTACTCACGAGTCGGGGTCCGTTCCGTCGGCGGGGAGCAGAGTGGCCAGCTGGTCCACGGTGAGGAAGGGCAGTGGGGCGAGGATCTTCGCGGTCTGCGGAGCGAAGACGGGCGATGCGACGATGACCTCGTCGGTGGGGCCGTCGGCCACGATGTCACCTTCGGCCATGACTATGACGCGGTCGGCCGCCCTGGCGACGAACTCCACGTCGTGCGTGGAGATCACGACGGCCCGCCCCTCGGCCGCCAGCCCGTTCACGATGCCGATCAGCTCGCCCTTGGCCCGGTAGTCGAGACCGCGCGTGGGCTCGTCCAACAGCAGCACTCGTGGTGCTGCGGCGAGCTGGATCGCCAGGACGAGGGCCAGTTTCTGGCCCTCGGACAGGTCGCGTGGGTGAGTGGTGTCGGGGATACCGGGTGCCAGGCGGTCCAGGATGGCGCGGGCCGGTGTGCCGTCCGCCGCGACCCCGGACTCGGAATCGGCCTGGTCGAGCTCCTGCTTGACGCTCTCCAGGTAGAGCAGGTCGGTGGGAGTCTGCGGGACCAGACCGACGAGCTGCCGGGCCGCTGCCGCCGAGACCTTCTGTGGGTCCTGCGCCTTTGGGCCGCTGGGCTCACCCACGGTCACCGAGCCGACCCTGCGGGGCCCGGAGCCCTGGAGCGCCCAGAGCAGAGAGGACTTGCCGGAGCCATTGCGGCCCATGAGGGCGGTGATCTCCCCGCCGCGCAGGTCGATGTTGACCTCACGGACGGCGGGAATGCCCTGGTACGCCACGGTGATCCCGCGCGCGGCGAGTAGTTTGGCGCGGCCCCCGTCGGGGGCGGACCGCACTGCTGGGGGCGCGACCTGGGCCAGCCGGGTGCGCAGCGGTGCGGCGGCACGGCGGGCGTCGCGGATGGAGAGGGGAAGCGGGGACCAGCCGGCGGTGCGGCCGAGTTCGACGATGGGTGGTGCGATGGACGACGTACGGAAGATCTCGGCGGGCGGGCCTGAGACGACGTGGCCGTCGCCGGGGAGATGGATCACGCGGTCGGCGTACTGGACGACCCGCTCCAGGCGGTGTTCGGCGAGGAGGACGGTGACGCCGAGGTCGTGGACGAGCCGGGTAACGGCGGCCAGGACCTCTTCCGCGGCGGTCGGGTCGAGGGCGGAGGTGGGTTCGTCCAGAACCAGGACCCGTGGGTGGGCGGTGAGGACGGAGCCGATGGCGACGCGCTGCTGCTGGCCCCCGGAGAGTTCGTGCAGGGCGCGGTGGCGCAGATCGGCGAGGCCGAGCAGGTCGAGGGTCTCCTCCACGCGCTTGCGCATGGTTGCCGGGGAGACGGCCAACTGCTCCATGGCATAGGCGAGTTCCTCCTCTACGGTGTCGGTTACGAAGCCGTCGAGGGGGTCCTGGCCGACGACGCCCACGACGTCGGCGAGTTCGCGAGGCGGATGGTCCGCGGTGTCCCGGCCGTCCACAGTGACGCGCCCGAAGAGGGTTCCTCCGGTGAAGTGGGGGACGAGGCCGTTGACGGCGCCCAACAGGGTGGATTTGCCGACGCCGGTGTGGCCCACGACGAGGCAGAGTTCGCCTTCTTCCACCGTGAGGTTCACGTCCCGCAGGACGGGTTCGGTCGTGTCCTCGTACTGGACGGTGACCTGGTCGAAGGTGATCACATGGGTTCCTCGGTGCGCTGCGCGGGGACGGCCGGACGGATGGGCGTGCTCGGTGGTGGGGCCAGGAATCCGGCGGCTCCCGCGAGGAGGATCGCGGCAGCCGGGACGAGTGGCAGGGGCGGCCAGCTGAGCGGGTAGATGGAGGGATTCAACTCGGTCGCGTCGAAGCCGACGTTGGTGAACAGGAGTACGGCGGACAAGACCCCGCAGCCCGCGACGGCCCACTCGGCGGCCCGCCAGGGGTCGGGCCGGTAGGTCGTGCGCGTGATCCTGCGCCCACCGAGGCGCAGTCCGGCCACGCACAGCAACCCGCCGGCTGCGAGTGCGGGAAAGCCGAGCACGGCAGGCGCGGTGGCGTCCAGGAGCCCGTAGGCGCCGGTGCACAGGCCGCACATGCCGAGAAGCATGAGGGCGCCAGTCGCACGGCGGGAGCGGCGGGTGGCGGTCCCGGCACGTCCGTAACCGCGGGAATCCATGGCGGCAGCCAGCCGGAGGGAGCGTTCCAGGGCATCTTCGAGGACGGGGACGACGATGCCGCGCAGGGCCCGCAGGCCCTTGGAGCGTCCGGTCCGCAGCCGCCGGGCCCGGTGCACGCGTTGGACGCTCTGGACCAGTTGGGGTGCCACGCTGATGGAGACGGTGACGGCGACGCCCAGCTCGTACAGGGCGCCCGGCAGTACGCGAAGCGCACGGTTGGGGTTGGCGAGGGTGTTGGCGGCGCCGATGCAGCAGAGCAGGCAGGCGAGGCGCAACCCGTCGGTGGCGGCCGACAGCAACGCCTCCAGGGAGACAGGGCCGCCGAGTTGAATGCCGGCGTACCAATCGGGGGTCGGGATGTGGGGGAGTGAGAAGAGGAAGTGGTCGTGGGGCGTGATGCCGGTGGCGAAGACGGCACGGAAGACCACGCGGATCGCCACGACGGTCAGGGCCAGGTAGAGGTAGTACTTGAAGCCCCTGGCCCAGGGAGCCTCCGTCCGCCGCATGGTGATGACGTATCCGAGGACGGTAAGAACCAGGAGCAGCAGCAGTGGATTGTTCGTGCGGCTGACGGCGGTTGCGAGGGCCAGGGCCCAGATCCACCATGCGACGGGGTGCAGGGTGCGGGGCAGCCTGCGGCCACCTGGGTCCGGCGCGAGGCCGGACCCAGGCAGCCTGGCAGCGTCCGTGCTGGTGTGGGGCACGCGGCTACTCCGTGCGGCGGCGCTTCGCCGCGTACCAGGCGGCGCCGCCGATGAGCAGGACGAGTGCACCGGTCGCCAGGGCGGGCAGATACGAGCCCACGTCGTGCTTCGCGTCGGCCGCGGGCGCTGCGTCGACGACTCTGGGCCCGGAGGCGGGCGCGCTGGACGGCGGCGATGCGGAGGGGGTCGGCGAGATGCTTCCGGAGGTGCTCGGCGACGCCGACGCGCTCTTTGATGCCGAGGGGCTCGGTGGTGGCGTCGTCGAGGGAGGCATCGGGTCTGCCGGGGGCGGGTTCTCCGGTTTGGGGCCGGTGTTGGTGTTCGGCGGAAGGGACGGGGCGGTGCGGGTGTCCTCGGGAGCGGGTTTGCCGCCGCCGGTGGGCTTCGTGTTCTTCGCACGCAGCTGATCCGGGGTGACGGTGGGCCGGCCCTGGGTGCCCTCGATGTTCGTTCCACCGAAGATCCACAGGTCGACGCTGCCGGGCTTCGGTTTGTAGAGCATGGCGCCGAGCTGGCTGTACTCCCAGGTTCTCTGCCCCGGGCGGGCGTGCCAGTACGACCAGTAGGCGGAGGCGGGCGGTGTCAGTACACAGTCGTCCTGCTTCGGTGTCGGATACTGCTTGCCGCCCTGGTGGCCGCTGTACCCGATGCGGCAGATGAAGGCAGCACCGTCGTGGCCGGTGCCGGTGGTCCGCCAGCCGCCCTGATTGAGGAGCTCGTACCCGGTGGTAGGAGTCGTCCCGCAGGAGCGGTAGATGGGCCCGCCCCAATGGCTGAAGTCCACGGCGAGCACCACACCAGAGGAGGTGGTGCACTGCCCCATCGGCTGCGGGGCGGCCCCGGCCGGGTCCGCAGTGGCGGTGAACGCCGCCAGCATCAGCCCCATGGCGGCTGCGGTACGGGCCAGGGCGCGCAGGACACGACTGCTCCTCATGCCTTGCTCCCGGCCTCTTCGCGACGGCGTTGCGCGGCGCGGGTCGCGCCCCAGCCGCCGAGGACCAGCACCACAGCGGCGAGCGCGAGGGCGAGGGTCTGTGCACCGGTGGAGGCGAGGACGCCGCCCGAGCCCGAGCCGTCGTCCGTACTGGTGCCGTCCGTTTCCTCGCCCGGGGTCACGATGTCTGGCGCCGAAGGAGAGCCGGATGGCGGGCCCGAGCCGCTGGGTTTGGGCTCCGGAGTGGTGCCGTCGAGGCTGCGCGTGAGGGTGCCGAAGGAGATTCCGGTGGCGCCGCCGACGGCCTGTGCCGAGGCGCGGACGTCGGATTCGGGCTGCCCGCCCTTGATGACCTTGAACCCGCCGTCGGCGTTCTGCTGCGAGGCGAGGAACTTCCGGGCCTTCGCGATGCGGTCCGCGTACTTCGTGGCGTCCAGCGACAGGCCCTGTACTGCCAGAGCGGCGGAGTTCACGGAGTCGCCGGAGGCGCCGGGGAAGCCGCCGTCCGCCAGCTGCCGGTCGGCCAGCCAGGCGAGGGCCTTGTCCACGGCCGCCTGCGAGTCGGCGTCGGGCAGCAGGTCCAGGGTCATGGCCGCCATCGCGGTGGAGTCGACCTCGATGTCGCTCTTCTCGCCGATCAGGCTCGGCCAGGCCCCCGAGGGGTCCTGGAGGCCCTTGAGGTAGGCGATCGGTTCGGCCGCGGCGGTCGTCTCGCCCGCACGGACCTGGGCCATGACCCCGAGCGACTGGGAGAAGACGGACGTGGCATAGGTGTAATTTCCTTTGGCCGCGCAGGGCCGCGGCGTCGGCGTCTTCTCCGGGCAGATCGCCTTGGCCAGCGCGCCGATCAAGTCCTGCCCGCCGAAGTTGCGGGGATCGCGGCCCACGACCTCGGCCAGAACGGCCGTCTTGCCGATGAAGCCGCCGCCCGCGTACTTGGTCCCGATCAGGGTCCAGTCGTGGATTCCGCGGCCCTTGCCGTCCTTGCCGCCCTTGCCGAGGAAATCGACGATGCTGCGAAGGGCGGCGTTGTCGTGGCCGGTCGCGGCGAGCGCGTAGGCGCCGTCGATGGTCAGGCCGTAGTCGGCGAACCCGGATCCCTGCGCGTTCTCGTAGTAGTGGCCCTGGATCAGCCGTTTGTGATCGGTGAGATAGGCACTGCCCTTCTTCAGGTCGGGCCCTTCACCGGCCGGAGGAGCGGTCGTCGGGTCCGGGGTGGGCGTGGTCGGTGGGTCTGCCTTCTTGGCGGTGAGTGCGACCAGGTCGCTCTTGGCGCCCGCGACGACCACCGGGGTGGTGGCGAACAACCGAGGGTCGGTCTCGCCCTCCTCGAAGCCGAAGCCGCCCGCGGGCAGTTGCTGCTTGGAGAGCCAGGAGACACCTGCGTCGGCGCGGTCCGCGTTGCCCAGGGAGCGCAGGGCCTGTGCCGCCCAGCCGGTGGGGCCGGCGCTGCCGGTCGTCAGATACGAGGCGGAGGGCCAGGCGCCGGTCGGAAGCTGGGACTTCTTGAGGTAGGCCCGCGCCTTCTCGACCACCGCGCCGTGGCCGCCGGCCCGATTGAGGGCCAGGGCTATCAGCCCGGTGGAGCTCGCGTCGCTGTCGCACCACTCGCCGGCACGGACGAGGATGCCCGTGAAGCCGCCGTCCTCGCACTGGAGTCCGGTCAGCCGGGTCACGGCGTCGGCCGGGGGTGCCACATCGCCGTTCAGCAGGGCGATGACGGCCATGGCCTGGGCGTCGGCCTGTCCGGTGCTGCGGAAGTCGCCCTTCGTGAGGCAGCCGGGGATCGTCTCGCCGTCGCCGACGTCCCTCGGGCAGACGTACTTGACGAGGTCCCCGAGAAGGTCGTGGCCGCCGAAGTCGCGCGGGTCCTTGCCGGTGGCCTCGGCTACGAGCGCCAGACGGGCGGAGGCGGAGGCATCGGGAATCCCGTCCTTGTCGGCCGGGTATGCGTACGCGTCCGTCTGCGCCGGCAAGGCGAGGAACGAGGCGGCCTTCTGCGCCACCCGGCTCTTGGGGTCGGCGGCGGCCAGGGCGTAGACGACCTCGGTGGTGAGCATGTGGTCCACAGCGGTGGCGCCCTCGTCGACGACCCGCTCTCCGTCCGTCAGCAGCCCGGTGAGCCAGCGGGTGGCCGCAGCTACGTCGACCGAGGCCGGAGGGGTGGTCGGGTCTGTGGGATCGGTCGGGTCCGTGGCGGGGAGGCCGCCCTCGGCCCGTACGTCGTCGGGGGAGAAGGTGGGCTTGCCGGTGGTGCCGCCGACATCGGTGCCGCCGAACACCCAGGCGTCCACGTCGCCGTCCTTGGGGGTGCGGGACATGGCGCCGAGCGGGCTGTAGGTCCAGTTCTTCTGCCCGGGGGAGGCGATCCAGTACGACCAGTAGGCGGTGGCCTGCGGGGTGAGGAAGCAGTCCTCCTTGGCCGGAGTCGGGTACTGCGTAACGGAGTTGAAGGATTCGTTGCCAATGCGGCAGATGAATCCGTCGCCGTCGTGGACGGTACCGGTGGTGCTGAACCCGCCCTCGTGCAGCAGCTCGTAGCCGGTCGTGGGCGTGGTGTCGCAACCGCGCACAACCGGGCCGCCGAAGGGGCCGAAGTCAACGGCGACAATGGCGCCGGTCGTGGCGGTGCACTGCTCGACGGGGTCGGCGTTCGCCGGCGAAGCGGTGAAGAACGCCACTCCCGCACCGAACGTCAGAAAGGAAGCGGTCAGAAGGGACAGTAGCCGCCGTGCCCTGCTGATCCGCCGTTTCGCCTGCTGTTCGGTCCCCACCGCGGCCCCCTGTCTCTGCCGGGCGGCTGCGTACGTGGCGATTCGCCCCCACAGGGCTGCTGCGCCATGGGGAGGCCGGACGACCACGCCGTAGTCCGCGACGGCGTTCCTCGTGTTCTGTCCCAGCTCCAGGCATTCCGGCTCACCCGGAACGAGCCCGGGTCCACGGTTGCGGGTCAGCGCCGGAATTCGACCGGCTTCCCCTGCTGCTGAGTGCTTGTCAGCCGGAGTGCAACACGGATCCGTCCGGACCGTCAAGGTGGTGTGCGTCTCACCGGGCGGTTCCCGGACATCCGGGAACCGCCCTCGTCCGAACGGCTGGCGGAGCCCTGACTGCTCGGGTAGCGTCCTGGGCTGCCACATGGGGGAATCCGGTGTGAATCCGGAGCTGACGCGCAGCGGTATGGGACGGCGGGGGCCGTGTCCGAGCCCGAATGCCCATGCGGCGAGCAGTACAAGAAGCCGTACCACGCGATTCGGACGGCGGCTTTCGACCATGCCCGGCCGTGTCCCTGCACGGAGAAGTCCGGCCATGCACTGGAGGCCGGCGTCCGCCGATCCCAGGAGCAGGCCATGCCCCGTTTTCGTACGTCCCGCCGCCTCGCACTCGCCCTGCCCGCGGCGTTCAGCGCCCTCGCCCTCACCACGCTGCCCGCTTTCGCGACCTCCAGCCCCGCCCAGATAGCCACGTCCAGGACCAACGGCGTCAGCTATCTCAAGTCACTCCAGGCGGCGGACGGTTCGTACGCGGGTTCTGGTCTGTCCAACGAGTGGGCGTTCAGCGCCTTCGCGGCGTCCGGCACCGCCGTCGTCGATGTCGCCCCGGGCGGCGACACCACGAAGAACGCCCGCACCGTCTACCGCAATCTGCTGTCCACATCAGGCTGGCCCTCCGCCTCCCCGGTGGTCACCGACTACGAGCGGGGCACACTGAACGCGTACGCCGCCGGCATCGACCCGGCCCGCGTCTCGGCCTCCCGCAACCTCGTCGCCGACATCTACTCCTACTGGCAGACCACCGAGCCCGGTTACTTCGGCCCGTCCGGAAACTTCAACGGCACCGTTTTCGCGGCACTCGCGCTCGGCGGCGCCAAGACGCAGGCCGGCGGCGCCCGCGTCCCGCAAGCGCTGACCGACTCGATGGTCACCCGTATCCGGGCCAACCAGCACGTCGACGGCGGCTGGACCTACAGCAAGGCCGAGGGCGATCCCACCGCGCTCAACTCCGCGAGCGACGTCGACATGACCGGCGCCGCGATGGCCGCGCTCTGCGCCTCGGGCGTTCCCACCACCGACGCGGGTGTCGTCAGGGCCAAGAACTTCCTCAAAGGTAAACTGGCCGCCACCACCGGCGCGTTCAACTCCCTCTACGGGGTCAACACCAGCTCCAACGGCTGGAGCGTGGCAGGACTGAACGCCTGCGGAATCAACCCGCAGACCGGCGACTTCCTCACCGCCAACGGCAAGACTCCGATCGATTTCCTGATCGCCAACCAGTACAACCCGGGGGGTGGTTTTAAGTACCAGCCGTCCGACACCGCGCCGTCAAGCTACTCCTCGATCGACGCGCTTCGCGCGGTCGCCGGCGGCGGCTTCACGGCCGCCCCGCCGGTCCCGGTCACCCCGGGTGTCCCGCAGTGGGTCGCCCAGCCCACTTTCACCGCGGGCACTGCCGCCAGACTCGCGCTGACCCTTGACGACGGCACCGGCAGCCTCAAGGCGTGCTCAGTGACCTTCACCCCGACCGGGACGACCACGACCCTCGGTGACGTCCTGACCGCTGCGACGAGCGCCGCCACTCCGGCGGGCTGCGTCACGAGCGTGACCCCCTCGTCGGGCACCGGCATCGTCACCGCGGTCAACGGCAAGGCCAACAGCGGCTCCAACACCTGGAAAGCCAGCGTCGACGGCTCCGCCTTCGCCGGCGCTGTGCGCGAGAAGGTGATCAAGGTGGGCGACACCATCGCCCTGCGCTGGGGAGCCTGATCCCCACGGGTGAGGGCCTCGCCGCAGGGCCCTCACCCGCGCTCGGCCGCGAGGTGCTGACCGCACGTCGCGGTCGGTGAGACCGGAGACCGTCGGGGAGAGGGGTACGGCGATGTCGCACAAGCATGATGCGCAGCTGGTGGCTCGGCGCCGCGGGTCGCGTACCCGTGCCCGTATGTCCACACTGCCGACGAATCACTCGCGTCACATCTGAGGGACGTCCCGTACCACGACCGGCGCCGCCGCCGGGATTCGGGGCAGGGCCAGCTCTTCGCCGGTACCGGCGTCTTGGGCTCCCAGGAGCCCGCTGCTTCTACTTCGGCCTCGTGTAAGCCCGTAGTCGCTCCTCGCGGCTCGTCAGACAACAGCTCGCACAGCGGACCGCCTCCGCACTCGTGTAGTACAGACAGCAGGTGTTGCGCAGATAGACCAGCCGTTCCGGGCCGTCCGGCGCCCGTCGGATCCGCACCACCTCGCCCAGCGTTTCGAGTCCACCGGGTGCGGTGTCCACGAAATGCCGCCAGCGGGCGGCCAGCAGATCCACCCGGCTGCCGTACGCGCACAGCGCCGTGGCGCAGCCATGGGCGATCCCTCCGCTCAACTGTCTGGCCCCGGCGCGGGTACGACGGTGCAGCGCATCGGCGATGGGCAGCAGATGCCCGCCGAGCACGGTGCGGTGCAGCAGCCGTACGGCGTCCTCCCCGGCCCGGGGCAGCAGCAGCCGGGCCCTGCGCACCCGGACTCCGCCGATCCCGTGCGTGGCGGGGCGCACCAGGACATTGCCGGACCGCATGTCCGGGACCTCGTCGTGCAGCGCCCAATGGAGCACGGCGGCGGCAGTGACCCAGCCCGCGTACACCGCCATCAGGGTCAGCGCGGTCGCATGACCGGTGCGGTGGCCGCTGCCGGTGCGCTCGCTCTCCAGCAGACTGGACAGCTCCACGCCCGCCGGATCGGCCAGCCGGTCGGCTGCCAGCCACAGCCCTGCTTCGTTCGCTGGCGGTTCGCCTTCGGTGACCTGCCAGCGTGGTCCGTGCGGCAAGGGTGTCCAGACGGGGGAAGTCTTGCCGCTCATGAGAGCGGGAGGTAGACGACATTGGGGGAGCCGGTGACCGGGTGGACGCCGACCCGGGTTCGTATCCCGTAGACCTCGGCCAGCAGTTCTTCCGTCAGTACCGCGTGCGGGGAGCCGGATGCCACCAGTCGTCCGGCGCTGAGGACGAACAGCCGGTCGCAGTAGGAAGCGGCCAGGTTGAGGTCGTGCAGCACCAGAAGATTGGTGGTGCCCAGCGTTCTCACCAGGCCGAGGATCTCCAGCTGGTAGCGGATGTCCAGATGGTTCGTGGGTTCGTCGAGCGCCATCAGCCCCGGTTCCTGGACCAGGGCGCGGGCGATCAAGGCCCGTTGCCGTTCCCCGCCGGACAGCTCTTCGAACCGCCGGTCGGCCAGGGGCGCCGCCCCGACGCGCCGCAGCGACTCGTCGATGTGGCGGGCGTCGTCGGCGTCGTCCTGCTCCCAGAACCGTTTGTGTGGGCTTCGGCCCATCGCCACGACCTGGCGTACGGTCAGGCCGAAGGTGCCAGGGCTGTCCTGCGGTACGACGGCGACGCGGCGGGCCCGCTCCTTCACACCGAGGCCCGCGGCGTCCGCTCCGTCCAGCAGGATTCGACCCGCTGCGGGGCGCAGGGCGCCGTAGACGCAGCGCAGGAAGGTGGTCTTGCCGCTGCCGTTCGGCCCGACCAGGCCGACCGTCTCGCCGGGGGCGGCGTCCAGCGTGACCGCGTCGAGCAGGGTGTGACCGGCCACCTCGTAGCTGATCCCTTCGGCGGCGAGCGCCGTCGGGGACGGTGCCGGGCTCATCCGGTGATCCCTTCGGTACGGCTGGAGCGGCGCAGCAGCCAGAGGAAGAACGGGCCGCCCACCAGGGCGGTGATCACCCCGGCGGGAATCTCTTCGGGGGCTGCCACGGTCCGCGCCAGCAGATCGGCCAGCAGCAGGAAGGCGGCCCCGCCGAGCGCCGCCACCGGCAGCAGTCTGCGATGGGACGCGCCGACGATCATTCGGGCGGCGTGCGGAATCATCAGGCCGACGAAGCCGATCGCCCCGCTGTAGGCGACCAGTACGCCGATGATCAGTGACACCAGCACGAAGACCCCGCCCCGGAAGCGCCCGGGGTCCAGGCCGAGGCTGCGTGCCCCTTCCTCCCCGGTCAGCAGCAGATCCAGTGGACGGGCCAGGCTGATCAGGAGTACGGCCCCGAAGCCCAATATTGAGGCAGGAAGCGCCAGTTGGTCCCAGCGGGCGCCACCCAGCCCGCCCAGTGTCCAGAACAGGATCGCCCGCACATGCTCGGCCCGGGCGGACAGGACCAGGATCAGGCTGGTGAACGCGGACAGCACGTACTGGATCGCCACCCCGGCCAGAATCAGCCGGCCCGTTGTCATGGTGCCGCCGCGCCGGGCCATCGCGTAGACGGCGACCAGCGCGGCCATGGACCCGGCGAACGCAGCAATGGGCAGGGCCACGTCGGTGGCCGCCCCGGCGCCGACCCCCAGCACGACGACCACGGCAGCACCCGCTGATGCCCCGGACGAGGCGCCCAGCAGAAACGGATCGGCCAACGGGTTACGCACCAGCGCCTGGAGCACCGTGCCCGACAGGGCCAGCCCGGCGCCGACGACGGCCCCGAGCAGCACCCTCGGCAGTCGTACCTCCCACACGATCGTCGGGTACGCACCAGTGCGTTCACCACCCAGGACCGTACTCAGTACCTCGCCCGGCGGGATCCGTACCGGGCCGAGCGCCAGACCGGCCACCGCCGCAGCGAGCAGCAGCACCATGAGAACGCCGATCACGACGGGGGGCGAGCGGAGGACGGACTTCGGACCGGGGCGGGCGTACTCCGCGCTCACGGAGTGCCGGGGTGCAACTGCCCGGCCAGGTCCTGCACGGCGTCGGCGACGCGGACACCGAGCACGGCCGAGGACAGCGGGAGTACCGCGAACTTCTTGTTCTTGATCGCCGGCACGTCCGCGAGCGCCGGATCGTTCATCAGCCGCTTCTTCTTGGCCGCCACCGAGGTGCCTCCGTAGTCGTAGATCACGACCACCTCGGGCTTGCGCTTGATGACCTGCTCCCAGGCCACGTCGCCGAAGGTGGCGTCGAGGTCCGCGAAGACGTTCCTGCCCCCGGCGAGCCGGACGATCTCGTTGCCGATGCCCTTACCGCCAGCGGTGAACGCGGAGCTGTCGCCGGAGTCGTACACGAACACCGAGGGACGCGAGAAGCCCTTGAGATCTGCCTCGACCGCCGCGATCTTCTGCCGCTCCTCGGCAAGCAGCTTCTTGCCGCGCTCCGCTACGCCGAAGGTCCTGGCGACTTGGGTGATCTCGGTGGCGAGCTGATCGATACCGACCTTGCCCTGGGTGCAGTTCTCGATGTTCAGCCGGGTGTTGATGCCGTCCTTCTGGAGCCCCGCCCGGTCCTGGCCCTTGGCCTTGTCGAAGGCGCTGCTGTACCCGCCGTACACGAAGTCGGGGTTGGCGCCGAGCAGCACCTCCCGGGAGGGGTACTCCTTCGCGAGCACCTTGGTCCTGGCGTACGCGGACCGGTACTTCGGCAGGATTCTGTCGTCCAGGTAGGCCGTTCCGGCCAGCCGGTCCTGGAGCCCGAGGGCCAGCATGATCTCGGTGACGTGCTGGTTCATGGTGACGACTCGCTTCGGCGGGGCGTCGAAGGTTGTCTTCGTACCGCAGTTGGTGACCGTGTAGGGAAAACCGTTGGCGGCCGGTACGGCCTCTGCCTTGCCCTCACCGCCCGTGCCGGAACCGCAACCGGTGAGCGACAGCAGAAGCAGCGGTATGAACGCGAGTGGTACACGGCGGATCCGGGGCATGGCCGAGCCTTTCCGGGGGATGTCCTCGTCCCCTGGGTTGTACGAGAAGGCGGCGCGGCCAGTATCTGGCTTCCGGACTGCTGCAGCCCGGTCACAGTGGCGGGACCGTACCGGATTCACACCGGTTTCCTGACGCGCGTCGCCTGAGTTTCGGAGCCCATTCTGTCAGACCGCGTATTCAGGCAGGGCCTGCCCCTCGCACTGTTGGTCCCGATCCACCCCGGACGCCGATGTCCGCGACGACCGAGGGTACACAGCCAGAGGGGCTGGTAGCCGACCTCGTCGACCACAAGGACGCTCGGTCGCAAGCAGGTGCCGAGCTTGTTCGCCAGCCGCCCGGTGGTTTGGGCGCTGTCAGATCCCAACGGCCCATACAGCCACCCTGCCCCCAACACCCCACCCACGTCCGAAGATCCGAGAAACAGTGCCTCTAGCACTCCAGTCGTGCTTCTCCATTTGTCCTGGTCACAGGGACCCTTTTGAAGCCTATTGGGCTGACACTCTGTCAGGGTAGCGGTGGTTCGTGACTCACTCGATCACGGCGCGTTGAACCAGTCATGGAGACGGAGAGCGATGTCGAAGTTGGTCTGTGGGATGCCGAGTTGGACTCGCTGCTGCTGCGGGTGGGAGAGCGGTTCGGTCGGGCCGAGCCGCGGCGGCGGATGCGGGACCACGTGCGCGGCTTGCTGGGCTCGGTGGGCCGCAAGAACAGCTGGCAGATAGCCGAGCACGCGGGCCAGGACACTCCGTACGGGCTGCAGCGGCTGCTGTCGTGGCGCCAGTAGGACCCGGATGAGATCCGCGACGACCTGCGGGACAACATAGCCGAGCGGCTCGGTCGGCCGGACGGCGTGCTGATCGTCGACGACACCGGTTTCCTGAAGAAGGGCACCGTCTCCGCCGGGGTGCAACGGCAATAATCCGGCACCGTCGACCACACGGAGAACTGCCGGATCGCGGTATTCGCCGCCTATGCCTCCGCCAAGGGCCGGGCGCTGGTGGACCGCGAACTCTATCCGCCCAAGTCCTGGACCGAGGATCCCGCGGCACATCGGAGCTCCGGTGGTCGGGTGACCTGGGAGGTTCCCTTGATCACCGGAGCTTCGTTGCGTGCGCCGCCGTGGTGAAGGTTCGTCACATCCCTGTGACCTGCTGGTTCTCGGAGCCGCCAGGACTATGAATCAGCCCTGGGAGATGAGCGTCGGCGCGCCGTGGGGAGGGCTTGGCGCCGTCGATCGACGCGGAGCCAGGTGCTCGACTCATGCGGAACGCGGCCGTCTATACAACCTGCTTGTCTACGCGCATCATTGAGTTGCTTCGCTCGGACAGCCATCCTCGGCCGGAACGCGGTCGTCTCCCTTTGACGTGTTGCGGCGGCGGCCGAGCCAGAGATTGTCATGTACTCGTCAAATCAAAAGAAAGGCAACACGATGGCTTGCGGATCAACCAGCCTGTGGGCCGGTGAAACCAGCTGGTTCTGCTGCGGCAACGCCTGGGGCCCGTGCTCCAGCGCCGGCGGCGGCGCCTGCGGTAACTGCCAGTCCAGCGCGTACCACGGCGCGTGGCCCAACGCCTCACAGGCATGCTGGAACATCACCCGGCCCGACCTCTGTGGCGAGAACATACCCAGACGGGGCTGCGGTGCGGTGATGAACGTCAAGCACCAGTGTTCAGGCGCGACGGTGTGCATCACCATCACCGACTGCGGCCCGCGCACCAAGGACTGGTGCGGCGAGGCGACTTGCTGCAACGGCACCTGCCGCACCAACCGTGTCCTCGACCTCACCCCGGCAGCCTTCTCGGCGATCGGCAACCTGAGTTCGGGCAAGCTGCCGGTCTACATCTACGAGTGAGGAGCGCCGACATGACCGTACGACACGACCGGGCCGACGGGATGCGCAGGCGGCGCTTCCTCACCAACGCCGCGCTGGGTGGGGCGACCATCATCGGCGCGACCGCGCTCGGCGGACTTGACGCCGAGGCCGCCTTCGCCGCGGAACCCTCGCTCGACCCCGCGATAGCAACGTCCACCTTCGTGGAGGGGCGGATCACGGGCATCACCGGCAGCATTCTGGAGGTGGCCGGGTCCAACGGCGGCCATTCCCGGGTTCAGATGACCAACGTCACCAGCGTGTGGAAAGTCCGCGCCACCACGGCCGAAGTGATCGAGGTCGGCGACGGGCTCTACGCGCGCGGCGTCACGATGCCCGACGGCACCGTGGCCGCCGACGCGGTGTGGGTGAACATCGTCAATCTGGACACGCAGATCCGCGGCATCGCGAAGAACCGGCTGCACCTCGCCCACGGCCGGCACGAACTGGTCGGTCACGTCGCCCCGGACGCCAGCGCCTCCTACGCCGGCCGCGCGCTGACGTCCGACCTGTCCCGGCTGCGCATCGGACAGAGCGCCCAAGTGCTCGGCGCCTGGCGGCCGTCCGACAACTCCGTGGATGTCGTCCGCATCTCCGTCGGGCACTGATGCGGGCCCAAGGACACAGGGAGAGGAAGAGATGCTGTCACTGACAACGGGCCTGGCCCCGCTGGTCCTCGCGGGCCTGCTCGGGTGGACCGGAGCGGTCAAGATGTTCAGCCGAGGCACCGCACAGCAGGCGCCGAAGACGGCACTGGCTCGCATTCTGCGCAGCAGTGAGCGGGCTACGACAGTGCTGCGCGCGACCGGCGCGGGTGAACTCCTGATCGCCGCGGGTCTGCTGATGACGCCGGCGAACCCGGTGCCGGGGGCTGCCGCAGCGGTCCTCGGGGCGGGCTTCCTCGTCTACCTCGGCTATGGCCGGACCATGGCGCCGGAGTCCTCCTGCGGCTGTTCGGCAAGTGAGGACACCCCCATCACCTGGCGGGCGTTCGCACGGGCGGCGGTCGTGGTCATCGGCGGGGTCACGGTGGCGGTGACACAGGGCACCTGGTGGTCGGCGATCTCCGAGCGGCCTGCCGGCGCCCTGGTCCTCCTGGCCGGGGCGGCGGCGGTTCTGGTCGCCCTCTCGGCCGACCTCGACCGATGGTGGCTGCTGCCGCTGCGCCGGACGAGGCTGCGTGTCTTCGGCCACCCGCTCCTGGGAACCGTCGGCAGGGACCGGGTGCCGGTCGCGGCGAGTGTCGAACTCCTGGAGAACTCCCTCGCCTGGCAGGCCGCCGCACCAGTGGTCCGGTCCGCCTTGCTGGACCACTGGGAGGAGGACGGCTGGCGCATTCTCCAGTACTCGGGTGTGTACGGGGACCGGGAGAACGCGCGCCCGGTCGCCGTGGTGTTCGCACTCGACGCCACGGCCGGGCGGGACACCGGTGACGACCCGATCGTCCGTGTCAGTTACGTCGACATGGACAGCGGGGAGGCGGTGGCCATGGACGAACTTCACGCGGTGCCGTCGCGGAGGGCCCTGCCGATGGCGGGCTGACGCCACGTACGGTTGCCCCGGCCCGGTTCGGTCGTTCGGTCACCTCACGGCGGCACGGGTGCCCTGACCTGCTGATCCCGATCGCCGAGCACCACAGTGCCCGCGAGATCGCGGTCGGCGGCAGGTCCGGGCACGAGCAGGCAGGCACCTGGACCGGACGTGTGCCGGCGGCGGAGGACGGGAAGCGACCGCCCGTCCCGTCCCGTCCTCCGCACGTGTGCGGTGGGTGGCGTCCTTCGACCACGTGCGGGGAACCGGCGAAGGCGGTGTGGTCGCGGTTCGGGGTGCCGCATGCCGAAACGCACGCCCCGCTCGACCGGCATGGCGAGGTCGCCCTGCGGGTTTCGGACCAGCGGCCGTGATCCGGCCGAGGGGGTCGACGCGCTCCCGCGGTGACGCGCAGACTGCTGTCACCGCGGCGCCCTCAGGAACCACCACCGCCACTGGGCCACCACGACTACCGGCCGCGCCCGTCGCCGCCCACGGGAGCAGCCTCCCCTTCGGCAAAGACGACGACCGCGTCCTTCGAGCCGAACACGAGCGGGGCCGATTTCGACGGGTTGAGGAAGATGCCGTAGTTGGGAGGCTCCTCACCGCGCCTGGCGAGCCGATAGCCGATGGCGGTCTCCCCCCGTCGCCGTGCGGCCTCGATCACCGTGGCGAAATTGGCTTCGGCACCAGGGACCACATAGTCGGATGCCGGCTTGATGTAGATCTCCGAGCCTTCCGGGTTGAACAGATCGGTGAACACGGCGTGCAGATGGCGGTTCTCGGTGAGCTGGGTGAGCAGCAAGCTGATCACCTTGGTGCTCACGATGAAGTCGTCGGCCTTGGTGACCTGGGCGACCTCACGGTTGCCGTCGTCGTTCATCTCCGTGACGATCGAATACGGGTCACCGAGCGACTCCTCGATGTCCCGCAGATGGAGCAGGGTCACCAGGGTCCGGTCGTCTGCGGGGCCGGAGGCGATGGTGTCATCCGAGAGCACGACGATGTGCTGGTAGCCGCCCAAGTCCAGGGCCTCCAGCGAGGACCTCCGCGTCGGCTCGCAGGCCTTGAACCCCACCGTGAGATTGGCGAGCGTGTCGTTCAGGGCGGCCTCCGGCCGTCGTGGCGCGGCGATGTCCAGCGTCGAACCGGGTTGAACGAAGCTGTCCAGCAGCGTGACCAGCTTCGCCGTACGGGAGTTCTCGCCGATCAGGATGGTCCGGTCGAGCGTCGGTGACTGCGCCGGAGCCGATGTGATGGCCGACTCGACGATCGCCGGGCGGGCCTCGCACAGCCGGATGAGCAGATCGTCTTCGGCGACGACGAGTATCTGGTCTCCGGGGCCGATGACGGTGTCCATCGGCGGATTGACCAGTACGTCTCCCATGTCGACGCACAGCCCGACCGGGACACCGAGGTCGAAGGCGTTCAAGGCGTGCCCGTACGTCGAACCCACCAGGGCGGGCTCCTCGTGGAAGTAGAACTCGTTGCCGACGAAACTCAGCAGTTCGTTGAAGACGGTCGAAAGGCCCGTCTGCCGGTGTGCCTGCGCGATGAGGCGGACCGCGATGTCCTCGGCGTCAATCACCAGGGCGCTCCTGCCGGCGGCCAGTCGGGCCGCCGCCAGGTTCTCCGAGTCGTGGACGGCGGCGACGATTTGTGGGCGGCTCCCGGCCCACTGGCGGCTGTGCAGCAGGAGGAGGGCCTTGATGACGTCGACGTCACGGTCATCGCCCACAGGTGGCAGCACCATGATCGACTTCGCCGTGTCCGGGCTGACCAGTTCCAGGTCCGCCCGCACGAGAGGGTTTCCGGAGCGGCAGATGACGCGTGTGCTGCCGGTGTCGGGGATGCGGGCCCGGATCGCGTCCTCCATGGAAACCTTGTCCCGGTCCGCGAGGATCACCACGCACGAGCGGCGTTGGCTCTGATTCGCTTCGACGAGCTCGGAGATCACGGTGAAGACCTGGTCCGACCAGCCCAGAACGATGGTGTGCCCGCGCTCGATGAGCTGCGACTGGCCCTTGCGCAGCTCCTGGAGCTTCTGGTTCAGACCAGTGGTCAGGACACCGATGAGCGCGCTGACGATGAAGATGCCGCCGAGCGTCACCGCCAGCATCAGGCCGAGAAACACCGGGCCGCCGGTGTCCCCGCCCATGGTTCCGGCGTCGAGGGTCCGCAGGAGGCTCATCCATGCGACACCCAGCCAGCCGCCGTTGGCCTCCGCGTCCGTATCCGTGAACAGGACGACCAAGGTCGAGGCCAGCGCGATGAGCGCGACCGAGGAGAGCGCCAACCAGCTGATCAGGGCCGGCGTTCCCCGGTCCATGGTGCCGTCGAACCAATACCGGAACCGGGTCCGCAACCTGTCTCTCATCCCCTGCCCTCCCCTTCTCCCACGGCCTCCGGACGGGCCGTGAAATCCGTCGTCACGGCCATGACGAAGCACAGTTGATCATTCTCCCAGTCCGATCGGGGATCCCACTCAAGGGGCCGCGCATAAGGGCCGGTTCAGGCCATGCAGTCAAGGGAGCGAAAAGAGCCAGGAAGGAGCTGTCGGGTAGCGGAGGGCTTGGCTGTACGCCGACAATGCGGTCACCCTTCACCGTTCGGGGGCCACCGGGCTCCCGGATCGAACAGAGAGGACCGACCATCATCATGCGCAAGCCTCTCCTCGCCACCCTCGCCGCCATTGCCCTTGGTGCCGCCGTCTTGACAGGCGCAACGGGCACCGCAGCCGCAGCACCCAACCGAGTGAGCGGGGCGACCCCCACTGCTGCGTCGGCCGCCGCGCATCCTGACAGCGCGCTCGCCCCGGTGACGGCCTCCTCCTTCGCCGGTACCGTGGCGCTCAGTAACTGCTCAGGCTCCCTGATCCGCATGCCGAACTCGCAGGCGACGGACCCGGGGCTGGTCATGACGAACGGGCACTGCCTCGAAACCGGCTTCCCGAGCGCGGGCCAGGTCATCACCAACCAGCCCTCCACCCGCAGCTTCACGCTGCTCAATGCCTCGGCCGGCACCGCAGGAACGCTCAAGGCGAACAAAGTCGTCTACGCGACAATGACCGACACCGACGTCACGCTGTACCAACTGACCAAGACCTACGCCCAGATACAGCAGTCCACAGGAATCGCGCCGCTGACGCTGTCCGGGACCCACCCGGTGCAGGGGCACGCGATCGACGTGGTCTCCGGTTACTGGAAGCGGGTCTACTCCTGCTCCGTCGACGGATTTGCGTACCGTCTGAAGGAGGGCCAGTGGACATGGAAGGACGCCGTCCGCTACACCCCGGACTGCCAGGTCATCGGGGGCACATCGGGGTCCCCGGTCATCGACACCACGACAGGGCAGGTCACGGCGATCAACAACACCACCAACGAGAACGGCGAAAGCTGCACCCTTGACAATCCCTGCGAGGTATCTGAGCAGGGAGCCGTCACCATCCGCCAGGGAACCGGATACGCCCAGGAGACCTACGGCATTCCCGCCTGCTTCACGACGGGCAACAAGCTCAACCTGTCGGCCACAGGCTGCACGCTCGCGAAGCCGACAGCGTCAGCGGCACGCTGAGTTGACACCTGAGGGTGCAAGCAGCGCTCGTCCACGGGCGGTCGGGCCACCGCGCCGTGCGCAGCCGGCACACCGCCGGAAGGCGGCTGTTCCGGCTCAGTAGCGTCCCGCCACATCTTGTATGAGACGTGACCAACCATGCTGCAGCCCCTGACACCTCGGATCTCTGCCGATGTCTCCTTCCGGGCACAACGTGGGGCTGGTGGGGCACAGCGAGGATTCGGTGGTGTGCCCCACCAGCGTCAGTAGCCTGTCACGGCTTGGGAGCCGTGCAGGCCACGGTGCCTTGGACGCATCGGAGTGCGCGAAACGGGGGAGTCCACCCAGTATTGGTCCTTGTCCGGCACCCGGTACTCGGTCGAGAAGCTCGTCGAGCCGAACGCCCCACCCAGCGAGGTCGACGAGGATGCCGCCTGCGGGAGCGCAGACGTCGAAGACCTGATCGCCGCCATGCCGGACGACCGGACAAGCGCCCGGGCCGCTCCTACGTCGCCGACACCACGCACCGCCTCCGGCCGTCGGGTGCGATGCCCACCGTCCCTGGCAGCACGAAGATCCCTGCCAGGTCGTCGAGAGGGCAGCGCGGACCGACCTGCGTTGTCAGTGGCCCTCGTTAGTCTCCCTTCGTATCGCAGTTCAGGGGCTTTGTGGCCCATGGTTCGGGCTGCGCCGGCATCTGATGGACAGGCGGAGGGGCACAGCTGATGGCGTGGCTGACAGCGGGTGAGGGGTACGAGATCACCCTCGAGGATGGGCGTGTGGTCGCACGGCGCGCCGGGGGGCGGCAGTTGAAGGCGCTGCCGAAAATGTTGCGCGACAGTCCCGAGGTCGACCGGCTGAGGCAGTTGGCCGAGTGGCTGGACAGGCACGCCGCTTCGTGCGTGGCTCAGGTGGACGCCTGGATGGTGTCGTCACTTCCGGTTCCGACCGAGCTGATCGCGCGGGTGTGGCCGGACGAGGCGTGGCAGTCGGCGCTGCGTGACATGGCCGTCGTGGGTGACGATCCGGACGAGGTCGGCTTCCTGCGGGACGTCTCCGGCGACGGGGAGCTCAAGGTGGTCGACCTCGACGGTGAGACCGTGCGGCTTTCGCCGCGCACGGTGACGCTTCCCCACCCCGTGCTGCTGCCGGACCTGGACGACGTACGGGACTTCGCGGCCGACCTCGGCATCACCCAGAAGGTGGAGCAGATCCACCGGGCGACCTGGGCAAAGCCGGACGGGTCGGATGCCGGGCATCCGGAGACGGCGACGGAGATACGGGACTACGCGGGCGGGAAGTTCGCCTCGCGGTTCGGTCTCGCGGCGCGCGCCACGGGCCTCGGCTACCGGGTGTCCGGTGGCTACGCCACGTGCAAGGTGCGTGATGGGGGCCGCAGCACGCAGGCGTCGGTGTGGATCGGCGAGCCGTACTGGGACGGGGAGTCGGAGACCGGCGGGCTGAGCTGGCACGACGAGGACGGCCGCGCGGTGCGGCTGACCGAGGTCGGGCCGGTGGCCTGGTCCGAGGGGATGCGCATGGCCGCTGCGCTGTACGCCGGCCGCACGATCGAAAAGGGTGGGGACGCGTGACCAGGACGGGTGGAGACGACAACAAGGAGCTGCTCGCGGCAGGCGCGGTCCTCCCGGCCGACGCGCGGGGTGCGGGTCCTTCAGCGATCGAGCTGACCGCGCGGGCCTATCGCCACGCGGTGTTCGGCGAGGATCGGGTCGTCGTGCGGCTGGCCGCGGCCGAACTGGGCCCCGCCGAGGACCTCGCAGCCGGCTTCCTCGGTCTCGAGCCGCAGGGCGAGCCGGCCGTGGTAGGTCTCGGTCGGCGCCGGGAACTCGGCTTTCCCGAGTGGGTGCTGGTGCACCACCCCCAGGACGGGCACCACGCCCTGGCGGTCGTGCCGGAGCTGGACCGGCTGGCCCGGCAGGCCAGGACCAAGCCCAAGGCCGCCCTGGACGCCTGCCACGAGCTGGCCGGGCGGCTCGCCTCGGCCGTCCCGCACTTCCTGCCCGTCTTCTACGAGCAGGCCGCGCGGGTCTTCCTCGGCGTCGAGAACAGCACGTACGCCGGTCAGCTGTTCGGCCGTGCCCGCACGAGCGAGGCGCAACACGGGCTGACGGTCGACGAGGACCGGCTCGACGCCGTGTTCCTGGAGTTCGCCCTGGCCGGCGCGCTGCCGGTGAAGGTCCTGACCGGTTACGGCAAGGACCTGTCGACCCGGCTCGCACCCGTCGAGGCGTACGAGCGGTTCCGGCGGCTGTGTGTGCGCCGGACCGCCGGCGGCCTCGCGCCGTCCGCCCAGGCCGCGGTGGAGCTGAGGCGGCTCGCCCGCGCTGCGGCCATGTCCGGCAACGAGGCGGAGCAGGACTACCTCGCTGAGATCCTTCCGCTGCCGGCCACCTTGCGAGCCGCCGCCGGTTGGTGGAAGTCGCACCGCGCCGCGCTGGTCGCGCTGGCCCGGCGCGTTCCCTCCGTACGGGGCACGCTGCTGTCGATGATTCCGCCCGGCGACAGCGGGGAGATGACCGAGCTGTGGCTGGGGATCCTGGCGGAGTCGGGGGCCGACGCGGGTCTCGCTGACGCCGGCCTGCCGCAGGAGGAGCGGTGCTCCGACGGCGCGGCGGGCTGGCTGGAGCGTTTCCACAGTGCCCGGCATCGCGGTTGGGGGCCGCGCCCGACGCCGCCCGCCCTGCTGGAGCTGGTCGAGCGGGCGGCCGGCCGGCTGCGTGCCGATCTGGCGGCACGGCCCGAGGGCGAGCGGATACTGAGGATCGGTGTCGAGGACGTGAACCTGCTTGACCTCCTGCTCTCGCTGGAGATCGCGGTCGCCGACCCCGAGGAGAAGTCCGCCCACCACCAGCGCGGCAACGCCCTGAACCTGTCGGACTGGGCGCGTGGCGAGGAGCCGCGGGACCTGGTCGGACTGGCAGCCGACTCGCGCTTCCGGCCCGCCTTCGGGCGCGGGGCGAACAGCTACAACAACGCGTCCTCCGGTGCGGACGTGATGCGGCGGCTGGCCGCCTCGCCCGGCGGCCGCCCGATGCTCACCGAGTGGATGCGCGAGGTGGCCGCCTCGTCGGTGGCGGCCGGGCTGCCCGGACTGCCGAAGGCGATCGAGCGGCTTTCGTGGCTGCCCTCCGAGGCTCTCGTGCTCGCGCCGCAGGAGGTCGCGGCCGCGGCCGGTGCCGATCTCGGCGAAGCCGTGGCGCGCACGCTTCGGGGCGGTCTGTGGGAGGAACTGCGCTGGCCGGCATGGGAGGAGGCGCTGACGGAGCTGGCGCCGGGGCGCCACACCACCGAGGGTCTGACGGTCGTCGAGGCCTGGCCGTATCTGATCGTGGCCAACACGACGCAGGTGCGCGTCATCGACGCCGACTCCACCGTTCTCGTGCACGATCTGCGGGTGCCCACCACGAACGTGTGGCGGACGGGCTTCCACTACGTGGACGGTGAGCTGCTGGTGTTCTGGAGCACGTACGGTCGCGGCGAGCCGCAAGGCTACTGGCACACCGCGCCCGACACGGTGTTCGCTCTCGCCGGCGCCGACACCTGGGCCATGCGTTCGGATCACCCCAGCCTGCAACTGCCCGGCGGCGGCCGCACCACCGGCGGCGGGGTCCTCCACAGCGGCGACACGAAGCTGCCCGCAGAGCGCGCGCTGCTGTCCGACGGCACGTCGTACTGGGTGTGGCAGGACAAGGGCGGAGAGGACAAGGGCGGCTGGCTCGAGTACGACCCCGTGGGCGGCGCGTACGGCCGGCGCTCGCAGCCCGGTTTCCTCGCCGACGCGCTGCTGCGGCGCGCACCCGGGGCCGAGTTGGCGGCCGGCTCGTGCTGGCTGAGGCCCGCCCCGGCGGTGGCGGGCTCGGCCCAGGGGACGTCCGCGGACGGACTCCTCGGCTGGCGTGTCGTGCGCCTGCCCGACGGCAGCCACCACGGCGAGGACACCACCGGACGGGTCGTCACCCTTCCGAAGGGCGCCGACAGGCCGGTCGCCGCGCTGACGTTTCCCGGCGACGACCGGCCGCGGGCACTGACCCAGCAGTGGCGCGAGCTTTCGCTCAGCGACCCGGAGGGCATGGTCACGACGTCGACCCGGCGCGACCACCGCAACGAGCTGTACGGGACCGCGGCTCAGGCCCTGCCGCCGCTGCCGTACCTGCACATGCTGCGCCCGCGTGATCCGCAGGGGTCGGCGGCGCTGCGGGGCGCCGACTCGGAGTCGGCCGGCGTCCTGCTGAAGGCGGCCGTGCTCGCGGAGCGGGTGGCGGACCTGCCCGAGCTGGTGAGCGCCGCGCTGCCCCAGGTCTCGGCACCCGAGCTGATCGCCGGCGTGGTGAAGGTGCTGCGCTTCGCGGTGCGACAGCAGAAGGCGCTGGACGCCGTGGCCGCACGGCTCGACCCCGCCGCCGAGCCCACGGAGGTCCGGGGCCAGGGACCGAGCGACCACGTGCTTGCCCAGGCGCTGCACGGCATCGTCAATACCGACTACTACCGCTACGGCGCGGACACCGACGTGACTTGCCGTTACCTGGAGTCTTTGGCCTCCGCGCGCACGGACACCGCCGCCACGGCGCTGCCGGGCCGGCTGCACTTCGATCTGCCATCGCTGCCCTACTCGGGACTGCCGTTCGTCTCGCTCCTGGACGAGCCGGCCGCGATCGCCTACCGGACCGTCGCGCCCGGCAGCGACCCGGCACACCGGGCAGCCCTGCTCGAAGTCCTCGGCCGGGTGGACGCGCTGGGGCTGGCCTCGACGGCGGCCTCGGCCGGTCACTGGCGCCGGGTCCTGGTCCGCCTGGCGACGTCCCACCTGGACATGCCGGACGGCCAGCGGCGCAACGTCGCGCACCGCAGTGTGCTGCCCCTGGGCGGCGGAGCTGCGCTCGGCATCACCGAGCACAACTCCGGCGTCGACGACGGGTGGGAGTTCGGCGCGCTGCTCCACGACCCGAGCGGCCGTTTCGAGGTGCCCGGCCCCTACACCGTGAGCGGTGAAGCGCCGGTGGGCGACCGGGTGCGCGGCGCCGACTGGCTGACCGACTTCCTCGGGGAGGCGCGGTCCCATGAGGCGATGCCCTTCCTGCCGGAGGCCGCTGACGAGTTCAGCCGTCTCACCGGTGTGTCCCGGGCGCTGGCCCGGATCGTTCTCGCGGGCATGCCCGACGTGGACAGCTGGGAGAACAACTTCCTGCCGGCCGAACTGCGCAAGACGCTCGGGCTGAAGGTCGCCGAGGCGGGGCACGCCCGCGACGAACTGCGCGCGCTCCCGGTCGAGGTACGCCGGGCGCTGCTCGCGGCGCTCCTGCCCGACGACCCGGCACGGCTGTGGAACGAGGGCCCGGACGTGGCGTCGGCGGCAGCCGTGTGGAACGAGAAGGTGGGACGGCGCCGACAGGTGCCCGACTGGCTGGCGGTGGAGGCCGCGCGTGCCGTGAGCAGCGGCTGGCCCGTGCACCGGGCGCTCCTGGCGCTGCTGGAACCGGCGTCGTCGCCGGAGCTCGGCGTCGACGTGCCATGGCGCATCGAGGGCGATCACCCGGCGACGGCGTCCCCCGCCGATGCGCCGTTCACCTCGGCGGTGCTGGTCGGCTCGATGAGCCTGACGGCCTGGCTGGCCCACCGGCTGCCCGTCGGCGATCCGGTACGTGCGGCGCTGCCGAGTGCGCTGACCGCCGTGCGGCAGCGGCTTGCGGCACCCGAACTGCTGCTCTCCGCCGGGCACTACACGAGCCTTGCGGACTTCCGGAAGGTGGCCGGCGCCCCTACGGAGACGGCACCGGACCACGAGCGGTACGGCGCGGTGCTCATGGCCACGCAGGACGGCCAGCCCCAGCCGGCCGTACGGCCCGCCCTGCTGGACTCCACCGGCTCCGACCCATACCTGGTGGCACTGCGCGGCGCCGATCAGCAGCCGACCGGGGTCGAGGCGGCCCTGCGGCGGGCGCACGACCCGGCATTCGCACGGCTGCTGGCCGACCCGGGCGCACCTGCGGCCGGCGCGGCGGACGACGAGGGCCTGTGGTGGCCGCAGGATCCGTCCCGTTCGGTTCCCGAGCGAGTGGCCGAGGTCGCCGAGGCACGCGGTCTGACCGCCGACGCGGCGACGCTGTACCTGATGCTGCTGGCCATGCCCGACCCGACGGACCGCAACACCGCCCGATGGACGGGATGGAAGCCGGCCCGTCTCAAGGCGGCGCGGGCCGAACTGGCCGAGACCGACCTGGTGGTGTCGGCCGTACGGACCCGGGCGGGACGCTCGCTGTTCCTGCCGGGCGCCTGGGCGGAGCAGTCGGCGCCCGTCCTGCCCGTCGAGCAGTGGAAGCTGCCGATGTACGGGGTGGCCACGGGCGGCCGGCCGGTGCTGGGTGCCCTGGTACCGACCGAACCGGCCGCGGAGCTGTTCGCACGGGCCTGGCAGCGGATCCTCGACGGCGACCTCCCGCGCTTCGAGGAGCTGAAGGTGCGGCGTACGAGGCGCCGCCGCTGAGGCACCGTCACTGTGACGCCGCCGAACGGCACCTGAGCCGCCGCTGACCGGCCGCCCGTCGTCAGCGCGGCGCGGCGCCCCGCCCTCGGGTGCGCCGCGCCGGCCCCCCCGACCTGTACGCACACCTGTCGAACCATGACGAAGGAAACCCGCATGACCGTCACCGAACAGACCGCACCCGTCCGGCAGGGCCAGCCGGCCGAGGAGCGCCACGCCGCCGAACTCGCTTTCCTCGCTGCCCAGGACCCCGGGCCGCGGCCGCCCGGTTGGGCGCTCACTCCTCGCGCGGTGGTTACGTTCGTCTGCGGCAGCGACGGCGTGGAGCTGGCCCTGCCCCGGCGTCGCGCCGGTCTGCCGTCGAAGCTGGTGATCGCCCCGAAGTTCGTCGGCGAGCGCGCGTTGGTCGAACGCTGTGTGGTCACCCTCGCCGGAGAGCGCGGGCTGCTGCTCACCGGAGAGCCCGGTACGGCCAAGTCGATGCTGTCGGAGCTGCTCGCGGCCGCTGTCAGCGGGACCAGCGCCCTGACGGTGCAGGGCACGGCGGGCACCACCGAGGATGCGTTCCGCTACGGATGGAACTACGCCCTGCTGCTCGCCCAGGGCCCCTCCCCGCAGGCCCTGGTGGACTCCCCGGTCCTCGCCGCCATGCGGGCCGGACGGGTGGTGCGGGTCGAGGAGATCACCCGCTGCCTGCCCGAGGTTCAGGACGCCCTCGTCTCCATCCTGTCGGACCGGCGGATCAGCGTACCCGAGCTGACCTCCACCGAGGACGCGGTCGTCCGCGCCGCCCCCGGCTTCACCGTCATCGCCACCGCCAACCTGCGCGACCGGGGCGTCTCCGAGATGTCGGCCGCGCTGAAGCGCCGTTTCAACTTCGAGACCGTCGACCCGATCGCCGACGCCGACGCCGAGGCGGTCCTGATACGCCGCCAGGCTGTCGCCGCCGTGCAGCGGGCGGGCGCGGCCTTCGCCGTCGATGACGCCGTCCTCGACGCCCTCGTCACCGTCTTCCGCGATCTGCGCTCCGGACGCTCCAACGAGGGCTGGGACGTGGAGCGGCCGGGCACGGTCATGTCCACCGCCGAGGCCGTCCAGGTGGCGGCGTCGCTGGGGGTCGCGGCCGCCTACCTGCCCGGCGAGGACGTGCTCGACCTGCTGCCGGGACATCTGCTCGGCGTGGTCCGCAAGGACGACCCCGCCGACCACGCACGGCTGCTGGGCTACTGGGACGGCCCGGTGCGCCGCCGCGCCGAGAACGGCTCGGCGATGTGGCGCCGGCTCTGGGACCTGCGCGGGAGCCTGCGTTGACGACCGTCGATCCACGGACGGCAGTGGACGCACTGGCCGCATCGCGTGCGCCGTACCTGCTGGGAGTGCGCCACCACAGTCCGGCGCTGGCCGCGGTGGTACCCGCCCTGCTGGAAGAGGCGCGGGCCGAGGTGGTCTGCGTCGAGCTGCCGACCGACTTCCAGCCCTGGCTGGAACACCTGGCGGACCCCGAAACCGTCACCCCGGTCGCCCTGGCCGGGGCGGGCGAGGGAGGACAGCTTTCGTTCTACCCGTTCGCGGACTTCTCACCGGAGCTCGCCGCGGTCCGCTGGGCCAGAAGCCGCGGGGTGGAGGTCGTGTGCTGCGACCTTCCCCTCGGCGACCCGCGCTGGTCGGCGGGGGCACTCGGGCCGGTGCGCGAGCAGGACGGGAGCGAGGCCGTACGTCCGGAGGCCGATGCGCCCCTGGGGGCCACGGGTGCGCTCGACGCCAGTCCTGACCCTGCTCCCCGCGACGGGACGACGCGGGTGCGGCGCTCGTACGCCGAGGCGCTCGCCGCCGCCGGGACCGGCCGGGACGGTGACGATTTGTGGGACCGCGCGGTGGAGGTGCTGGCTCCGGGGTGCGCTCCGGACGCGGTGCGCCGAGCCGCACTGGGCGTGGGCTGGGCCCTGCGCGCCGACGCCGCCGTACCCGCCGCCGACCTGGCGCGGGAGGAACGGATGCGGCAGGTGATCGCCTCCGCCTCGGCGGACGGGCGCCAGGTGGCAGCCGTGGTCGGCGCGTTCCACGCACCCGCGCTTCTCGCGTCCACGGAGGCGGATGCCGGAGCGGATGCCGGGGCCGGGACGGCGGGTGTCTCCGGCGCTACGGGGCGGGCGGCCGTCCCGTCCGAGGCCGCGCCGCGCGGTGCGGGGCCCCGCACGTGGGGGCCCGGTACGGACGCGACAGGGGTTTGGGCGGCCGGCAGGGCCGGGGAAGACGGCGCCGCCGCGACCCAGGGCTCGGCGGTGACCTCCCTCGTGCCGTACTCCTTCGACCTGCTCGACTCCCGGTCCGGCTACCCGGCCGGAATCCGCGACCCGCTGTGGCAGCAGACGGTGCTCACCGCCGCCGGCGATCCGGAACGGATCCGGGAGGCGGCCGCCGACGCGGTGACCGGCCTGTGTCGAGAGATGCGCCGCAGCGGTCACACCGCAGGGACCGGCGAGGCCGCCGAGACGCTGCGCCTGGCCTGCGACCTGGCCGCCCTGCGCGGACTGCCCGCGCCCGGACGCGGCGAACTCCTGGAGGCCGTCACCACCGTCCTCGGCCAGGGCGAACCCCTCGGCCGGGGCCGGGCCCTGGCCCGCGCGCTGGAAGCCGTGTTCATCGGCACCGCACGCGGCCGGATCAGCCCGCACGCGCCCCGGTCCGGTCTCGGCCCC
Source organism: Streptomyces sp. NPDC093149 (assembly GCF_044754145.1). Taxonomy (NCBI): domain Bacteria; kingdom Bacillati; phylum Actinomycetota; class Actinomycetes; order Kitasatosporales; family Streptomycetaceae; genus Streptomyces; species Streptomyces sp. NPDC093149. The sequence continues at coordinate 149,556 of NZ_JBIVON010000013.1, read as the reverse complement.
TCGGTCGAGGCCGAACTCGCGGAACTGCGGCTGCCCCGACCGGACGACCCCGACCGCCGCGACCTGCGCCTCGACCCGCTCCGTTCGCCGCTGGACGGTCGCCGAGAAGTGCTGCTCCAGCGGCTGTTGGTGATCGGCGCCTCGTACGGCGAACCCCTGGACGTGGCGAGCACGGGCGACGGCACCGCGCTCGGCACCAGGTGGCGTATGACGTGGACGCCGTCCGTGCCCGCGCGCCTCGACCTCGCGGGTGTGCGCGGGGTGACCGCGGCCCAGGCCGCCGCCGGCACGCTCGCCGCGACCGCGCGCCATGAGGCCGCCGAGGGCGGCCCCACCCCGGCCCAGATCCTCACCGGGCTGACCGCCGCCGCGCGCTGCTGCCTGCCCGAACTGGTCGACGCGCGCCTGCGCGAGGCCTCCGCCGTGCTGCCCGACAGCGCCGACCTGCCCGAGCTCCTCCAGGCCCTGGACCTGTTGGAGGGATTGCGGCGTGGCCACTACCCCGGCACGACGCAGGGCGCCCGCACGACGGCCGCCGCGCTCACGGAGGAACTCCTCGAGGCCGCGGTCCGGTCCCTGCCCGGCCTCGCCGGGAGCGACAGCGGCGCCGACGCCGGGGCGCTGGTGGCGCTGGCGGACAGGACGGCCGCCCGCCATCTGGGTCTGCGACTGGACCGGGCGCTCGCCGAGCTGGTCGCCGAGGGATCCCCGCTCATCCAGGGCGCGGCCCTGGCCGTACGCGTGCTGCTCGACCTGGACGACGCGGCCGGGCTGGGCGAGCGTGCGGCCGGCTGGATCGACGGGGCCACGGCTCCGGACACGCGCCGGGCGCTGGCGAAGCGCCTTGCCGGGCTGCTCACGGCCGCCGGACCCCTGCTCCAAGCGTCGCCGGACGCGCTCGGCCTGCTCATGGACCGGGTTGACGCGCTGGCCGACCAGGACTTCCTCGACCGGCTCCCGGCCCTGCGCGGCGGCTTCGACACGCTGGCCCCGGCCGCGCGCGACAGGCTGCTCACCACCGTGACGGAGCGGCTCGGCGACCGGCTCGACCTGTCGCTCGACGCCCCGCCCGAGCTGCTCGCCCTGTGGGCGGCCGCCGACGCGGCCGGATCGGCAGCGCTGAAGGCCATGGGGCTGCCGGGCGCGGACGCCGACGCGGGAACGGACCCGGGCCCGGACTCGGCCGACAAACCCCGTCCCGCATCCCCACCCGCAGCGAACAGCGCCGCCACGGACGACGCGGGCCGACGGCTCGGCCGTGCCGACCGCTGGCGGCTGCTGCTAGGGCGCCACAAGGATCGGCTCACCGGCGACGCGCGCCGCTACGCCCACGCCCTGGACGAGCTCTACGGCCGCGGGCGCGGCGAAGGCGCCCAGGACCTGGACAACAACACACCAGGTCAAGGCGGCGGTCAGGACCCGTCCTTCCCCACCGCGCGGGAGTGGGCGCAGGAGCTGGAGGCCCTCTTCGGCACCGACGTACGCGAGGAGGTCCTCGCGGAGGCCGCCGACGCGGGTCGCACCGATGTGCTCGCACAGCTCGATCCGGCGTCGGTACGCCCGTCCGTGGAGCTGCTCGGTTCGGTGCTGTCCCTGGCCGGAGGCATGCCCGAGGCTCAACTCGCCCGGCTGCGTCCGCTGGTGAAGCGGCTCGTCGACGAGCTGTCCCGGGAGCTGGCCACCCGCCTGCGCCCGGCGCTCACCGGTCTGGCCACCCCGCGCCCGACCCGACGGCCCGGCGGGCGCCTCGACCTCGCCCGTACCCTGCGGGCCAATCTCGCCCACACCCGCCGGACGGAGGACGGCCGGCTCGTCGTCGTACCGGAGCGCCCGCTGTTCAGCACGCGGGCGAGCAAGGAGGCGGACTGGCGCCTGGTCCTCGTCGTCGATGTCTCCGGCTCGATGGAGGCGTCGGTGATCTGGTCGGCGCTGACGGCCGCGGTCCTCGGCGGGGTTCCGACCCTGTCCACGCACTTTCTGGCCTTCTCCACGCAGGTGATCGACCTGACCGACCGGGTCGAGGATCCGCTGTCACTGCTGCTGGAGGTCCGGGTCGGCGGCGGTACACACATAGCGGCCGGTCTCGCGCACGCACGTTCGCTGATCACCGTGCCGAGCCGCACCCTCGTCGTCGTGGTCAGCGACTTCGAGGAGGGCGCACCGCTCGGCGGGCTGCTGGGTGAGGTGCGTGCCCTGGCGTCCTCCGGCGCCCACCTGCTGGGCTGCGCGGCGCTCGACGACACCGGCACGCCGCGCTACTCGGTGTCCGTGGCGCGCCGACTCGTCGCGGCCGGTATGCCGGTGGCCGCCCTCAGCCCGCTCGAACTCGCCCGCTGGGTGGGCGACCGCCTCCGTGGAGAACACCGTTGAGCAACGCACTCCTGCCTCCCGTCGCCCCTGACGTCCTCGCCGACGCCGTGGAGCAGCTCAGCGCACGGCTGCGCAAGAAACTCGACGCGGCGATCCCGGGTTGCGCCGACCAGGCCTCCGCCATGGCCGACGGGGCGGTCGAGGTCCACTTCGGCGAGGACACCACGGTCATGCTGCGCCCGGGCCCGTCCGGCGTGGTCACGAACGCGGAACAGGCCGTGTGCACCTGCCTGTTGGCCCCACGCTGCCTGCACCGGGCCGCGGTCCTGGGCGCGGCACCCATCGCCGACGGGGAGGGCGACGCGGGCGGGGGGCACGACTCGGGTACGAGTGAGGCCGCAGGCTCGGGCACAACATCCGACACGGGCGCGGCGCGCGAGGAGGCCGCGCCCGCTGCCCGCGCCGCCGACGTTGCGGCCACGGCGGTCGCGCCCGTCGGCCTCACCGCGGCGCAGGTCGTTGCCGGCACGGCGCTGTGGGAAGCCGCCGCCGAGGCCCTGTCCGCCGGCGTCACGGCGGGTGGCGCCGTGGTGCAGGCCGAGCTCCTGCGAGCCGCCCACACTGCGCGGCTGGCCGGGCTGCCGCGGGCCGAGGCGGCCGCGCTGCGAGTCGTACGGAGCCTGAGGGCCGCGCGGGAGCGGAGCGAGGGACAGGGTCTCGCCGACCTCACCGGAGCCTTCCGTGAGCTGCTGGCCGGCACCGCCCTGCTCGTCTCCGGGTCGGCCGACACGGAAGTGGCGGGTTCCACGCGCCGGCTCTACGAACAGGGCGGCAGCCTGCGGGTGTACGGCCTGTGCCGGGAGCCGGTGCTGTCCGCGACGGGGTACGGCGGAGTGACCACGCACCTGGTCGGTTCGGACGGCGCCGGCTACACCGTGTCCGACGTGCGCCCCGGTGGCCTCGCCCGCGTGAAGGGCGCGGGGTCCGCGTCCGTGGCGCTCGGCGGTGCCGTCCTCGACCACGCCGGTCTGGCGCGCGGGGGGCTGCGGATCGTCGGCGCCACCGTCTCCGCGGACGGGCGTCTCGGGGCAGGGCGGGGGGTAAGCGCTACGCCACTGCGCGGGGTGGACTGGTCCGAGGAACCCGCTGCCGCCCTCTTCACCCGACCGGTGCAGGAGGCGATGGCCGCCGTGCTCGCCGACGGCGCGCCCGAGACGGGCGGGCCCGGCAGCACGGCGCGGGGTCTGCTGGGCTGCGACGTCGAGGTGATCGGTGCGGCCGGCGACTCTGTCGTCGTCCGAGTCGCCGGTGAGGGACCGCTGCTGCGGCTCCGTCCCGCACACCCCCACCCGGAGTTGCCGCACGCCGCCAACCTGCGCCGGATCGCCGAACACCCGGGGCTCGCCCTGCGTGTGCTCGGCCGTCCCGACCTCGACCGGGCGGCGACGCTCCGGTCGCTGGCGGTCGGGCCGGTTCCGGGGGCGTCCGCCACGCTGCGGCTGCCGGAGGCGTGGATGGGCCGTGCCGACCTGGGCTACGACCGGCTCCAGGGCGAGCACTTCCCACGCGAAGCGGCGGGACCAGCGGCCTGCGGGCCGGTCGCCGCGGGCCCCGACCCGCTGGCGGAGGCACCGCTGTGGCGTGTCCGGCGCCTGCTGGAGACGGGCGTCGCGGGCGGTCGCCGTGCCGTGGCTGAGGCCGGCCGCGGGACGGATGCTGCCTCGCTCCTCGCCCGCCTGACCCGGGCGGAACTCGGCGGAGCGGCCCACCTCGCACGGGCCTTGACCACGGAGGCGGGCCGCCGCCCCCGCGACGCCTTCGGCCGCCTGGCCGACCCCTCGGCCGATGCCTACGCGAGGGCCTGGCTCGCCTCGGCCGTGCACCTGGCGGCCGCGGAACGTTCGCTGGTGGCCGCGTCCTGGTCGTGACCTGCCGCAGCCTCGACCTGCCGGGCCCGGACATCGCGTATCTGGCACGCGGCTTCGCCTGCAACGCGGTCGACGTGAAGGACGTGGAGGACGTGGAGCGGGAGTTCGTGGCCGCGCTGCGCGCGGACATGCCGACGGTCGTCGTCGTGCCGACCGCAGCAGGAAAGGCGATGTTGTGAGTCGGGGCTCGAGTATTTCGCCCTACTGCTTGATTGCGGGCGATGAAGGGCGCCCGGCTGGGAATTTCCCCAGCTCAGGCGCCCTTTTCCATGCCTTTTAGAAGAAGCCCAGCTTCTTCGGCGAGTAGCTCACCAGTAGATTCTTTGTCTGCTGGTAGTGCTCCAGCATCATCTTGTGGTTCTCGCGGCCGATCCCCGACTGCTTGTAGCCACCGAAGGCGGCGTGGGCCGGGTACGCGTGGTAGCAGTTCGTCCAGACCCTGCCTGCCTGGATGGCACGGCCGGCCCGGTACGCGGTGTTGATGTCGCGGGTCCACACGCCCGCGCCGAGCCCGTAGAGCGTGTCGTTCGCCGTTCTGATCGCGTCGTCGAAGTCCGAGAAGGATGTGACCGCCACGACCGGGCCGAAGATCTCCTCCTGGAAGACCCGCATCCGGTTGTCGCCCTCGAAGATGGTCGGCTGGACGTAGTAGCCGCCCGCCAGCTCCCCGTCGTACTCGATCCGCTGACCGCCCGTGAGGACCTTCGCCCCCTCCTGCTGGCCGATGTCCAGGTACGAGAGGATCTTCTGCAACTGGTCGTTGGAGGCCTGTGCCCCGATCATCGTGTCCGTGTCCAGCGGGTGCCCCGGCGCGATCTTCTCGGTGCGTGCGATGCCCGCCTCCAGGAATTCGCTGTAGTGGCCGCGCTGGATCAGTGCGCGTGACGGGCAGGTGCAGACCTCGCCCTGGTTGAGGGCGAACATGGTGAAGCCTTCGAGGGCCTTGTCGCGGAAGTCGTCGTCCGCGTTCCACACGTCGTCGAAGAAGATGTTGGGCGACTTGCCACCCAGTTCGAGCGTCACCGGCTTGATGTTCTCGGAGGCGTACTGCATGATCAGCCGCCCGGTCGTGGTCTCACCGGTGAAGGCGATCTTCGCGACGCGGGGGCTCGAGGCGAGTGGTTTGCCGGCCTCCGCGCCGAAGCCGTTGACGATGTTGACGACACCGGGCGGCAGGAGGTCGGCCACCAGCTTCAGCCATACGTGGATGGAGGCCGGGGTCTGTTCGGCCGGCTTGAGGACCACCGCGTTGCCCGCGGCGAGCGCCGGGGCCAGCTTCCAGGTCGCCATGAGGATGGGGAAGTTCCACGGGATGATCTGTGCGACGACGCCCAGCGGCTCGTGGAAGTGATAGGCGACCGTGTCGTCGTCGAGCTCGCTGAGCGACCCCTCCTGGGCGCGGAGCGCACCGGCGAAGTAGCGGAAGTGGTCGATGGCCAGGGGGATGTCGGCGGCGAGGGTCTCCCGCACCGGCTTGCCGTTGTCCCAGCTCTCCGCGACCGCCAGCTCCTCCAGGTGCGCCTCCATCCGGTCGGCGATCCTGTTCAGGACCGAGGCACGGTCTCCTGCCGCGGTGGCTCCCCAGGCAGGGGCCGCCGCGTGCGCCGCGTCCAGGGCCCGTTCGACGTCCTCGGCACTGCCACGGGCGATCTCGGTGAAGGGCCGGCCGTTGACGGGGCTGGGGTTCTCGAAGTACTGGCCACGGGCGGGCGGGACGTACGCGCCGCCGATCCAGTGGTCGTAGCGGGACTCGTACGTGACGATGGCGCCCTCGGTGCCCGGCGCAGCGTAACGGGTCATCTCTGTGGCCTTCCGGATCCGTGCCGTCCGCCCTTGGACGGCCCTTGGCGTGACGATAGACGGCGCCACGTTGCAACCCCGTTGCGGAGAAACGCGGCTATCGCTGCTCGGCGTCCAGTGCTCGCGCCCTGGCGAGGAGCGCGGGGCGCTGTCCTGCGGGCACGGCCGCCGCGAGCGCCCGCCAGGCCTGGAGGTCGTCCTCGCCCCAAGGACTGTACGCCCAGTCGGCCAGCAGGCCCGGGTCGGCGCGCGCGATCAGCGCCGCCCGCAGTTGTCCGTCGAGCCGGCCCCGCAGACGGACGACCGAGGGTGCCTGCGAGCCCGGCAGCAGCGGGCCCGTGTAGGCGCTGAGCGCCGCCGCGACCGCGCCGGACGCCAGCCTGCGCGCCACCATGTCGAAATCGGCGTCGACCGGGGCGGCGAGACGGTAGGGGCGGGAGGGCAGCAGCTCGGGGCCGAGCAGCCGCCGCAGCCGGGAGAGCTCGGCCCGCAGGGTCACCGGGGTCACCGACGAGTCCTCGTACAGCTCGACGAGGAGTTCGTCGCCACCCAGGCCCTCGGGATGGCGGGCCAGCGTCACCAGGATCTCACTGTGCCGTCTGCTGAGCCGGAACCTGCGGCCTCCCGCGACGAGCAGTGCCTCCTCCCGCCCGAGCGCACTGAGCTGGACGGTCCCGCCGTCGGGCGGGCGCGTCCGCAGCGCGAGTTGCGATTCGGCGGCGCGTGCCACCGCCTGCACGAACGCCAGGCTGTGCGGATGTGCCAGCCGGTCCCCACCGGTGATGTCCACGGCGCCCAGGACCCGCCCCGTGTGCGGGTCGTGGAGCGGTGCCGCCGCGCAGGTCCACTGCTGGACCGGTCGCAGGAAGTGCTCGGCGGCGAAGACCTGTACCGGCCGGTCCACGGCGATGGCCGTACCCGGTGCGTTCGTCCCGGCCACGGACTCGGCCCAGCAGGCGCCCTCCACGAAGTTCATCCGGTCCGCGGCCTGACGGGTCGACGTATGTCCTTCGACCCACAGCAGTCTGCCGTGCGCGTCGCACACCGCGAGGAGGTGTTCTCCGTCCATCGCGTACGCGCTCATCAGCTCACGGATCACCGGCATCGCGGGGGCCAGGGGATGCCCGTCCCGGTACGGCCCGAGATCGTCCGCGCCCAGCTCGACCAGGGCGACACCGTCCGGGCTGACCCGTGCCCGTGCCGAGCGCCGCCACGACTCGCCGACCACCGGTCGCACCGGCCGCTCCAGCCGTCCGGCCGTGGTGAACACCTCGTGCGCGTGCCGCAGTTGGCCGAGCCGTTCACCGGGGTCCGTATCGGCTGCCAGGGCCATCCAGGGGTCCGTCAACTCACTCTCCCGTCCAGGGGCGTCGTGCCCGTCCCATCGTGGCCGCAGTCGACGCCTGCGACAACCGGGGTGCGGGGAGTGAGCCGGACGTGGCGGCGAAGACGCGTCAGCCGGCGGAGTACAGATTGACGAGCCGGATGTAGCGCACCCAGTCCCAGTTCGGGCCGGGATCCGTGTGGTCGGTGCCCGGGACCTGGACATGACCGAGAATGTGCGCGCGGTCCTTGGGGATGTTGTAGCGGTCGCAGACCGAGGCGGTCAGCAGCGCCGACTTCTCGTACATGGCGTTGGTGAAGTAGGACGGCTGGTCCACCCAGCCCTCGTGCTCGATCCCGATGCTGCGCGTGTTGTAGTCCCAGTTGCCCGCGTGCCAGGCGATGTTCTGCTCCCGGACGCACTGGGCGACATAGCCGTCCCCCGAGCGCACCACATAGTGCGCGGACACCTGTTTCGCCGGATTCTGGAAGATTCCGATCGTGTTCGAAAAGGTTTCCTGGGTGACGTGGATGATCACATACTGGACCGGATAGGCCGAAGGGCGGCTCGAAGCGGTGTAGTTGGACGTCGATGCGGGGTTCCAGTGCGCGAGCGGATAGTCCGTGTCGCCTGCGGCCGTGGCGGCCGCGGCGCGGGCGGAGGCCGGGATCAGCGCGGCGGCAGCCGTCGCCGCGGCGCCCTGAAGAATCCTTCTGCGATGCATGAACACTCCTGTGCGTGGGGGGGGAGGGACGAGGGGCGGGTGGTGTGGTCACGGGCTGGACAGCGTCGTCGCCGTCTCCCGCAGATGGCGGTGGAGTCCGCGATGGGGGTCACCCGCGGGCAGCCACTCCTTGCGGATTTTCGCCACACAGGTGTAGTTGGTGTCGCACACATTGGCCAACGGCGCCTCGCCGGCCTGGCTGACCAGCTGATAGGCGTCGAGTTCGGAGAGGCCGTAGTCGCGCGCCAGCCACTGGACGAGATCCAACTGCGAGATCCGGAAGGCATCTTCGAGAGGACGGGCGGAACCGGTCGACATCAGATGGGTGTCGGACTCGATGCGCGGCCACGGAGTCGTGACGCCCTTGAGCAGTTCGACGAGCACCACCGTGTTCATCGCACACTCCACGGCGACCCCGCAGGTCTCGCCCTCACCCTGACGGGCGTGTCCGTCGCCGAGGCTCAGAAGCGCCCCTTCGACATTGACGCCCAGGTAGCAGGTGACGCCCGCCCTCATCTCCGGGGTGTCCATGTTGCCGCCATGCGCGTCGGGCACCAAGGCGGACCGTACCTCCAGATTCGCCGGTGCCACCCCGACCGTGCCGTGCATCGGATCCATCGGCAGCTCCACCTGGACGTCGCTGTCCCGGGCACTGAACAGACAGGTGCGGCGTGCCCGGTCGAGCTGCCACATCCACACCACCTCGGGCAGCGGATCCTGCAGCGACGCGGTGGTGTGCGTGGACGTGAGCGCCCCGAACAGCGGAACGGTCGTCGAGGCGGCCCAGTCCCTGGCCGGTTCGACGGACACGAAATGCACCGCGACGGTGTCACCGGGCTCCGCACCCACCACATGGAATGGACCCGTCTGCGGGTTGAGAAAGGGGAACTCGCAGACTTCGGAGACCAGGTCCTTCTCGGAACGCACCCGTCCCGCGAAGCAGTCCTCGGTGTACACGTCGAGGAACGTCCCCGGCTCGATGCGGGCGACCGGGGCCACTCCGCCGAAGGTCCAGGCGTACTCGCCCCGCTTGGGGCGGACGGTCAGGATTCGGGGGTCGTTCATCGCTGTACCGCTCCTGTCTCGGGTTCCCCGGCCGGCTCCGGGGCGTCGTCAAGATGGATCCGTCCGGTCTGTGCCACCCGCTCCGGATGTCTGCGCAGCAGCACCACCAGCACAACGATTCCGATCAGCATCCAGACACCGACGACGGGACCGGCGTACGAGACCGGCGCACTCAGCTCGGAGACGAAGTCGAAAGCGGGGATTCCGGCGGCTGTCAGCAGCGCGGGCACGAACGCCGCCGTGCCCAGCACAGGGAAGAGCAGATGGAGTACGGGATTGAACCTGTCCCGCCGCCTTCGCAGGAAGTACCCGGCGCAGGACAGGTTCACGATGATGTACACGCCGGTGATCACCGTGACGATCACAGTGGCCAGCAGCACGAAAGCCGTCACCGGGTCGTAGACGAACCCCAGTCCGAGCGTCACGCCCACCGCGATCACGAACTGCACGCCCACGCCGGTGACGGGGGAGCGGCGGCGAGGGTGCAGCCGTGCGAACGCCCGAGGGAAGACGCCGATCCGGCCCAGGGCGAACGCCGTCCGGGTCGAGACGGTGGCGCAGGCATTCGCGTTGGCCACCGTCGAGTTGACCACGGCGAGGAAGAGCAGCACCCAGAACAGCCCGAACGAGGCGCGTGCCACGCCTTCCCAGGACGCCGCTCCCGAAGCCCCGAATGCGGCGAACCTGTCGGGCCCGAAGTACACGGACATCGCATAGGTGGTGAGGACGTACACCAGGCCGATGGAGAGTGCCGCACCGAGCACCGCGCGCCGCATGGTGCGCCGCGGGTCCCTCGTCTCCTCGGCGAGCGGTGCCGCGGCCTCGAATCCGGCGAAGGCCAGCACGGTGTAGACCGATCCCGCGAAGATCCCGCTGACGCCGTCGAAGCCGTCGGCGGTGTGCGAAGTGCCGAACACCGAGAGCGTGTTGTCCGAGCCGGCCTGTCCGATGAGCAGGAGCGCGAAGGCGACGAAGACGAGCACCTCGAAGAGCCCGAGCACGGTTCCGAACCGGGCGGAGGCCCGTACGCCGAAGTACCCGGCGAGCGCGATGACCGCCGCGCCGAACAGTGACCAGGGCCACCACAGGTCCGCCGGGCAGGACGACCACGCCTGGTGCAGGGTGCCCGCCGTCGTGAAGCCGAGCTGGAGCAGCAGCAGTGCGGGGACCAGAGCCTCCACGAAGACGTAGCCCCAGCCGACGAGGAAGCCGATGGCCGGGTGCAAGCCTTGCGCGGAGTAGGTGGCGACCGAACCGGCGGCGGGCAGCTGACGGGCCAGTTCCGCGACGCACGACGCGGTGAACAGACAGGCGATCAGGGCGACGACCACGGAGAGCGGCAGGCTCCCGCCCGCGAACGCGGCCCCGGAAGGAATGGAGGCGGCGATGGCTGCGGCGGGCGCCATCGCCGTGATGCTCTGGAAGAGGACCTCGCGCAGCCCGACGGCATCACGTAACAGTCCGCTGCTCGCATCCCCCGACACCCTTGTGACTCCCTTTGTCCGATGACCGGAAGGCGTTGTCCGATGTACGGCTCGGCTTCTCGCGCGCCCTACCGTACGGGCGTCAGGCGGGCGGCGGAAGACGGCGGGAGCCCGGAATCGGGTACGCGCACCGGGAAGCGGGCGGAACGCACGGCGACGGCGGTACGGGGGAGAGCTTGTTCCCGTACCGCCGGGCCGTAGCGTGGTCAGCCGTGCAGTGGGCGCGGCAGCTTGAGCAGCGTCACCGACGTGTCGATGCCGCTGTCGATCAGCCGGCCGTTCGCGTCGAAGGCCTCGGCTCCGTCGGTCATCCCGAAGTCGTTGTCGTTGATCAGGGCGAGCGTGTCCGGGCCCGTCACGGCCACGCCCTCGATCTTCCCCGGCACCCCCGTGATCCTGCCCAGGTCGACGACCAGGCTCTTGCGGAGCGTCGGTACGCCCGACGCGTTGGGGTCGGAGAGCTCCTCGTAGGAGGGTGACGTCGCCGGGTCGTCCCATGCGGATCCAAGGATTCCGGAACCGCGGGGAAGTGTCACCCGGTGCAGTCGTGCCACCCTGTCCGTGCGCTCCTCGACCAGGAGTCCGTCGCGGCCGACCGCGACGACCGAGGAGATCTTCAGCTCGGAGGTGTCGTCCTCGCCGGGGTCCACGACATCGACCGGGTCGAACCGGTAGGCGTACTCCGCCGTGACCGTGCGCTTCTTCGTCGAGAAGCGCAGCAGTCGCACATTGCGCGACGACTCGCCCGCGTCCTGGTCGGGCAGCGAGAGCGGGCTCTGCACCGCCATCACCAGATCACCGTCCGGGAGCAGGGCCAGCCCCTCGAAGCCGCGGTTGATCCTGCGGTTCAGGAGCACGCCGGGCAGCGCCTCCACCACGGGGTAGTCGGCGCCCGTCAGCCCGAGCCCCCGAGGGACGTAGCGTGTCAGCACCCGGCCGCGGGCCGAGACATGCACCAGGGAGGGGCCGTACTCGTCCACGAGCCAGAACGTGCCGTCGGCGGCCCGGACGATTCCTTCGGTGTCCAGGCCGTTCGGGTCGTACGAGAGCGGCGTCTTCGCATCGTACGTGTACGGGGCCTCGTCACGGCCCTGCTGGTTCGGCAGACCGGTGACGGCGGCGCCGGAGCGGGTGGTCAGCGCAATGGACCGCAGCACCCGGATGTGCTTGCCTTCGACTCGGATCCTGACGATCGCCGGGTCGAAGCCCGGGACCGGGAAGGTGCGCCGCTTCTTTCCGTCGATCTTGATCTGGCCGTTGGGGCCACGGTCCGTCACCGTCCAGAACTCGCCCTTGCGGCCCGCCGGGTAGAGGTCACTGCCGATACCGCCGAGCATCACACCGCGGTCGTCGGCGACCGTCCCGGGGAGCAGCCCGTTGCTGAATCCGGCGAGCGTGATGTCAGGGAGTACGGCGCTCCCGGTGACACGAGCGGTGGGTTCCGGACGCTGGTGCCGGTCCGGCGCGCCCGTCGCCGTCCCTGCGGCACACACCGTTGCGAGCAGGGCGAGCGGCAGCCCGACGGTGAGCGGGCGACGGACAACACGCTTGGACATAAGGCCTCCTGAGGCACGAACAGCTCCGACGGCCGTCAGGTTCTGCCCTCACCCTCAACGGCCGGTGACTTCGAGCTGAACGCCAGGGCGGAACACGGCGACGGACGGGGGACGGGCGCCTCTGCCCGCCCGCCGCCTGCCCGGCATCGAGCGCCGAGTGGTCCTCGCGTGCGACGACCTCAGCCGTCCGTCATGTTCGAACCTCCCAGCGCCGCCGCCGGATCGTCGTCCGCCGGGCCTGCCGGAACCCAGCGTCCGCTCTCCGCACGGTAGGGCCACCAGCGTCGGTCCCGCCCGAAACGGAGCTGCACACCCTCCTCCACGGCCGTCCATCGGTTGCCCGCTGAAGAGAACCGTGGCCGCTCACCCTCGTCCCACGCCTCGGCGAGCCGGGTCCGGGCCCCGGCCAGGGTCTCCGCGTCCGGGGTCCATTCCTCGTCGAGCACGGCGAGCGCGGCCGCCCCGCCATAGCGCCACGCGCGCACCGCCGCATCGAGGTCGGGGCGCGAGCGCCTCGATCCGGCGGCCAGCCTGGCAGCGATCCACGGCTCCGGGCCGGCGTCCGCGATCAGACGTACGGCGTCCTGTCGCGGCGTCAGTTCCATCGGCAACGGCTGATGTTCATGGCCGGGGGAGAGCGCGTCCGCCAGCATTCGGCAGGCGCGCGCCGCGCTGTCCGCGACCAGCATCTCCAGGACCGCCGGTTCGACGCCGGGCTCCGGTCCGGTCTCCGTGTCCAGCGACGGAGCGGGGCCCGGTTCCAGCGGCAGCGGTGGAGGTGCGGGCAGCGGGGGCAGAATATCCCGCGCGTCGAACGCCTCGTCCGCCCGTACGCCCCGGTCCTGCGCCCCTGCTTCCGGAACATCGGATCCGTCGGAGGCGGCCGGACCCGACGGCGCCCGCCCTTCGGCGCGGTCCGCGATGCGCACCTGGAGTTCGTCCAGCAGCCGCCGCTCACCGCGCCCGCGCATGAGCAGCAGGACGAACGGATCCTGGTCCAGCAGCCGCGCGACCTGGTAGCACAGGGCGGCGGTGTGCGGGCAGTGGTCCCATGCCTCGCAGGTGCACTCCGGGTCCAGATCGCCGATTCCCGGCAGCAGATCCACGCCGGCCGCTGCCGCGTCCTCCACCAGGTGGGGCGGCATCTCCCGGTCGAGGAGCGCCGCGATGTGCCCGGCCCGGGAGGCGGCCATGTCCAGGAACCGTTCCCAGTCCGCCTCGCTCAGCTCCTGCAGGAGCACGTCACCGCGGTACGTGGACGCGTCCTGGTCCCGGACGACAGCGGTGATCCGGCCGGGCCGCACGGTCAGCGCGCCGACCCGTCCCTCGCGGGCGAACCTCCTTCCCTTCTTGAGCTGTTCGCCGTCCAGCGCGGTGTCCTCCAGGGCCTTCAGCCACGCCCGTCCCCACCAGGACTCCGCGAATCCGCGACCGCGCGCGGGCGGCAGCGCGGCGAATGTGCGCTCCTGCACCGGCGTCGGGGCGTCGCGCCGGTCGTCGGCGGCGGAAGCGGCCCTTCGACCGCCGAATCCGACGCCGTCGTACCGGTCGCCGTCGTCGTCGGTGTTGTCGTACGCGACGCGCTCATGTCCTCCGCCGACGTATCCGTCATTCATCGTGTGCCCCCTCGCAGCGTCACCAGATCGGCCAGTTCCGCATCCGTCAGTTCGGTCAGTGCCGTCTCGCCGGAGCTGAGCACCGCGTCCGCAAGCCCCTGTTTCCGGGCCAGCATGTCGGCGATCCGGTCCTCGATGGTGCCCTCGGCGACGAGGCGGTGCACCTGCACCGGCTGGGTCTGCCCGATCCGGTACGCGCGGTCGGTGGCCTGTGCCTCCACCGCCGGGTTCCACCAGCGGTCGAAGTGCACGACGTGGCCGGCCCGGGTGAGATTGAGCCCGGTGCCCGCGGCCTTCAGAGACAGCAGGAAGACCGGGGCCTCGCCCGACTGGAAGCGGTTCACCATGGCCTCCCGCTCGGCGACCGGCGTACCGCCGTGCAGGAACTGTGTGCGAATCCCGCGCGCAGCGAGGTGCTGTTCGAGCAGCCGGGCCATCTGCACGTACTGGGTGAACACCAGCACGCTCGCGTCCTCCGCCAGGATCGTGTCGAGCAGTTCGTCCAGGAGTTCCACCTTTCCCGAACGGTTCTCGATGCGCGGCTCCTGTTCCTTGAGGTACTGCGCCGGGTGGTTGCAGATCTGCTTGAGGGCCGTCAGCAGTTTCACGACGAGGCCCCGCCGCGCGAAGCCGTCGGCGTCGGAGATGGCGGTCAGGGTCTCCCGTACCACCGCTTCGTACAGGCCGGTCTGTTCCGCCGTCAGCGACACCGCGCGGTCCGTCTCGGTCTTCGGCGGCAGTTCGGGGGCGATGCCCGGATCCGACTTGCGCCGTCGCAGCAGGAAGGGCCGTACCAGAGAGGCGAGTCGCTCGGCCGCCGCCGGGTCGCCGCCCTCCGCGGTCCGCGCGTGCCGGGTACGGAACGTGCCGAGCCGGCCCAGCAGGCCGGGCGTCGTCCAGTCGAGGATCGCCCACAGCTCGGAGAGATTGTTCTCCACGGGGGTGCCGGTGAGCGCCACCCGTGCCCGCGCGCCGATCGTGCGCAACTGCTTGGCCGTCGCCGAGTACGGGTTCTTGACGTGCTGTGCCTCGTCGGCGACCACCATGCCCCACCGGATGTCGGCGAGTTTCGCCGAGTCGAGCCGCATCGTGCCGTACGTGGTGAGGACGAACTCGCCGTCCGCCAGGCCCGTGAGGCTGCGCGAACCGCCGTGGAAGCGGCGTACCGGCGTACCGGGCGCGAACTTCTCGATCTCCCGCTGCCAGTTCCCCATGAGTGATGTCGGACAGACCACGAGCGTCGGCCCGGCGGCGGATTCGATGCTCTGGCGGTGCAGGTGCAGAGCGATCAGCGTGATGGTCTTGCCCAGCCCCATGTCGTCGGCCAGGCAGCCGCCGAGGCCGAGCGATGTCATGGTGTGCAGCCAGTTCAGGCCGCGCAGCTGATAGTCGCGCAGAGTGGCCGCGAGCGCCGGCGGCTGACCGATCGTCTGTCCCGCGCTCGGTCCGTCGGACTCGGGATCGGCCAGCCGGCGGCGCAACTGCTCCAGCCAGCCGGTGGCGCGCACATCGATCCTGCGGCCGTCGACCTCGGTGGATCCGGTCAGTACGGCACCGAGCGCATCGATCGGACTGACCTTGCGGTCCTGTGTCGCGCGGGCGCGCCGAGCCTCCTCGGGGTCGATCAGCACCCACTGGTCGCGCAGCCGCACCACCGGCCTGTTGGCCTCGGCCAGGCGGTCCAGCTCGGCGCGGCTGAGCTTCTGGTCACCGAGGGCGAACCACCAGTCGAACGCCAGCAGCGCATCGGCCGACAGGAGCGGCGGCGTATCCGATCCATTGCGCCTGAACGCCTCCTGCTCCGGAGCCTCCCCGTCCTCGGCCGGACCGATCACCGCCCGCGCGGTGAGCTTGCGGGCCAGTTCCCGGGGCCAGTGCACCTGGACCCCGGTCGCGGCGAGTGCCCGCCCGGCGTGACCGAGGAGGTCGGCGATCTCCTCGTCGGCCGGTTCGACGAAGTCGGGCACCGCGGCCGACAGCAGCGGAGACAGCGGTGGCCAGGCACGCGCGGCCCGGCGCAGCGCCAGCAGGGCATCCATCCGGGCACGGGGGCCGAAGCCCGCAGTGGTCGGCGCGGTCCCCGCCCATACCTCGGAGGCATCGGCGACCAGTGTCGGATCGTTGACGCTGTGGATCTGCAGAACAGCGCGAAAGGACGGCCGGGCGTCCTCGTCCGGCACTGTCAGCCCCGACACCTCCACCCGCAGTGAGAGCCGGACACCGGCGTCGTGCCCGGCTGCGATGTCGACGGCCCAGGCCCGCTGGTCGGGCAGATGCTGTGGCGCGTCGACGGCGAACGCCGGGCCGCCGGTGGCGAAGGCCGCGGCAGGGGTGCGGGGGAGCCCGTCCGCAACCGCGTCGAGGAACGCGCGCAGCAGCCGCTCGGGTTCGGGCAGCAGAACGGGCCGTGCGGTCGCGTCGAGCGGCACCGCGTGGGCCAGGGGCGGCATCGAGGCCGCCAGCGTACGGATCCGGGACTGATCGTCGGCGGTCAGCGGCCCGGCCCGCCAGGCATCGTGATCGGTGCCGGACAGTCCGGGAAGCAGCAGCCCGCGGGCGGCGAGCTGGAGGGCGAGGAGCGCGGCGGCGCCCCAGAACGCGGCGGCGCCGGAGGCCTGAGCCGAAGCCCGGGCGCGCGTCAGTACGGGCAGCGCGTCGCGGACCGGAAGCAACAGCGCCGGCACGGCGTGGACCTGCGCATCGGCGCCCACGACGGTCAACTCCTCCACGGAGCCGGGAGCGTCGGGCGGACTACTGCCGTCCGGATGCCAGAAGGCGATGCGGCCGGTACGGGAAGGGTCCGCGGGCAGGAAGACCACGGAGCAGCCGGAGAGTGCGGAGATCTCGGAGAGCGTTGTCGCAGGGAGCCTGTGCACAGCGATGCCGAATTCCTCAAATTTGACTAGTCGGTGTCGAGCCGCCGAGGGTACTCCATCGGCGCGTGCGACCGTGAGCGCAATCCGCGTGATCCAGCTCACTTTCGAGCGCGTCGGCCGCCCCGCGAGGCTGCCGGGCACGACGGTGTGTCACGCCCGGAGGTGGGGCCAGCACCCCCTTGGAGGGAGGGGGCCTGCCCCCGCATGGCCCGGGTGGTGGCGCCATGGTCGCCGTGCCCCTGGTCACCGTACGTTTCAACAGGTCAGCGCAGCTTTCCAGAGACCGGAGACCTCATGCCACAGGCCGTAGCCACCGTTGTGGAAAGTACCCGTGACGGTGCGGGAACTGTCGTCAGTGCCCGCGGTGCCGGAGCCACCGCGAGCCAGGGGAGCGACTTCGCGCCCCTCCTGCGGGCGGTCAAGGGGCAGGGACTCCTGGAACGGCGCACCGGCTGGTACACGGCGGGCATCGTCACCAATCTGGCCGCCCTGGGCGCCGTGCTCGCCGGCATGTTCCTCCTCGGCGACAGCTGGTGGAACCTGCTGCTCGCGCTGCCACTGGCGATCTTCTGGTCCCGCACCGCGTTCGTCGGACACGACGCCGGACACGCTCAGATATCCGGCGATCGCAGGGCCGGCCGGGTCATCGGTCTGATCCACGCGAACCTGCTGCTCGGCATGAACGAAGCCTGGTGGAACGACAAGCACGTACGCCACCACGCCAATCCCAACCACATCGACAAAGACCCGGACGTCGGCGTCGGCGCCCTCGTCTGGACCCAGAAGCAGGCGGCCCAGCGCGAAGGATTCGCCCGCTGGCTGACCCGCAACCAGGCCCGGCTCTTCTTCCCGATGCTGCTCCTCGAAGGCATCGCGCTCAAGATCTCCGGCTTCCAGTACCTGCGGCGGCAGCCCGCCGGGGAGCGCGCCCTCTCGGCACTGCTCCTGGTCGCCCACCTCGGTCTCTACGCGACCCTGCTGCTCACCGTCATGTCCCCGGGCAAGGCCGTCGTCTTCGCGCTGGTGCACCACGCACTGTTCGGGCTCCACCTGGGCATGGCGTTCGCCCCGAACCACAAGGGTATGGAGATGCCCGACCCCGAAGGCGATCGTTGGGGTCACCTCCAGCGCCAGGTCCTCACCTCGCGCAACGTACGCGGCGGCGTTCTCACCGACTGGTTCCTCGGCGGGCTCAACTACCAGATCGAGCACCACCTCTTCCCGAGCATGCCCCGCCCGCATCTGCGCCTGGCGCAGCCCATGGTGCGCGCGCACTGCGAGGCACTCGGCATGCCGTACGCGGAGACCGGACTGATCGAGTCCTACCGGCAGGCACTCCAGCACATGCATGAGGTCGGCGCACCTCTGAGGTGAGGACTGCCGTCCGGCTGGAACCGATGGGCGCGTACAGGCGTTCTCATGTCAGGAGCGGCCTCGGGCCGCGAAGGAGGCGTGGACGATGTCGAACAGCGCGAAGATTGCCATCGGGGGAGTCGTCGCGGCAGTCATCCTGATCCCGTTCATCGGATTCTGGCTGTCGCTGCTGGTCTTGGTCGGAGTTCCGGCGATCGCCTATCTGATGCTGGATCCCGGCCAGCGGCGCAGGCTCCGCAGGATCACCCGCAAGGAAATAGGCCGCTGACGACGATGAGCGGCACAGTGACGGTGGTGAGCAGGAACGAGGCCTATTCGTTCACCAAGCCGAACAGGCAGAGCGTCACGCTGCTGGCCGGGCTCGGTGTGGAGGGAGACGTGCACGCGGGGGTCACGGTCAGGCACCGGTCCCGGGTCGCGCAGGATCCCACCCAGCCGAATCTGCGCCAGGTCCATCTCATCCACGAGGAGCTGTTCGGCGCATTGCGGGCAGCCGGATTCGAGGTGGCTCCTGGCGACCTCGGGGAGAACGTCACCACCAACGGTGTCGATCTCCTCGCGCTCCCCGTCGGCACCCTGCTGCACCTCGGCGACGAGGCGGTCGTCGAGGTCACCGGACTGCGCAACCCCTGTGTGCAGATCGACAACTTCCAGGACGGGCTCCTCAAGCAGCTCGTCGGGCGTGACGAATCGGGCCGGGTCGTGCGCAAGGCCGGGATCATGGGCATCGTCACGGTCGGAGGGGTGGTCCGTCCGGGAGACCCGATCGAGGTCGAACTGCCCGAGGGCCCGCATCGGGCGCTCGAACGCGTTTAGGGCCGTTCGTTCGGATCAGGCCGGGCTCGCCCCGGGCCCGGCCTGATCCAAACGCAGGACCCCGCCGAGACATGGGTGAGGCGAGGCAGGCCGCTCGGTCGACTCGGCGCTCCGTAGTCCGCCGACACCGGTCCGCCTCCTGCCGAGCGGGGTCGCGTCGCGCTCAGGCCGGTCGTACCGCGATCTCGTCCAGGGCCTTCAACAGGCCGGGCAGCTCCGGGCCTCGACCGACCGGCAGCACCTCGCCCGGTTCCTCGTCCAGCAGGACGAACGCGATGTCATCGGTTCTGGCGACCAGCGACCAGCCGGGGCCGTCGGCGCGCAGCATACGGGCCTCACCGGTGGCGAAGGAGGACCGGACACGGCCCGGGGGCGGTGGGGTGTCCACGTAGGCATGTGCCTCCGCGAGCGCTCGCCGTACACCGGGATGTGCCCCCGAGAGGGAGTCCGGCCCGGGGCTCTCGGCCGTGGCGTCGGGGCGGCCGCTCCGGGCTTCTCCCTCGGCCCCGGCTCCGGTCTCCGCCTCGTCCTGGGCCCCCGCACCCGATCCGCCCGGGAGTACGGCACGAGGCTCGGCCTCGGCTCCGCCGTCGGCCCCGACCCCGATCGTGACCGCGCCCCCATGCTCGCCCTCACCGTCGTCCTCGGTCCCGCCGCCGGTTCCGGTTCGACCGTCGGCGCCCTCCGCCTCGTCCTTCCCCGCAATGGCGCGCACCCGCGAGTCGTCGGCCGAGCCGCCTGCGCCCCCCGCGCCGTCCATGGCACCCGTCGTGGTGAAGGCCGTCTCGTCGTCGACCTGCTCGCGCCAGGCCGCCCACTGATGCGCTATCTCGTCCGCGCCCAAGCGCCTCTGGGCCGGGCCCCAGGAATCCGTGTCGGGTGGAGCCAGCGGCGCGGGATCAATACCCTCGGCCGCCGGATCCGGCAACGGATCGTGCGGGGCGGCCACCCCCGGGGCCGCGACCCCCACCGCGAGGGGCCAGCCGGGCAGCGCACAGACCACCGAACGGTCGTCGGGAGAGAGGTCGTACTCCATTCCGCAGTCCCACGACGCGATGGCCACGGCGACCAGCGACACGTCCTCGACGACGACGGTCCACCGCGCACCACTGCCGTCCTGTCCCAGGACCAGCCCGTACCCCTCGGCGTACGGTTCGAGGGCGAGCGCCGCACAGGCGGCCGGGTAGTCGTCGCCGAGCACGCTCGGGAACTGCGCCGGTGTCAGCAGTACCGCGGTCAGCACATACAGTGCGTCGTCGTCGGCGACCGTGTCGCTCGTCCCGGCCACGGCACCCTCCTCGTCCGTCATGGTTGTCCGTCGGCGCACCCTAACGAGTCGGTAACCCACTCGTCGAGGCCCTGACAAGCGAGGACACGACCGGGGATGACACGCGCCGCGCGGCCCGGCGGAGGAAGCGCTCTTCAGTCGGCAGGCAGACCGGGCAGCGAACGGGCCACTGCCCGCGGCGACTCGTCGCGCTCACGGGCCGGAGCGATCACGGCACGGCAGGCCGGCTCGCTGACACCGAAGGAGAGCGCCTCGGGCGACCCTCGGCCGCTCGCTTCGTCGGCCAGGGCCCGATCGTCGTCCACGGACGCCGCGACATGGGTGGCGGCAGCCTCGAAAGGACTGCGCTGCTTGCGTCGCCCTTCGTCGAGGGACCGAGCCTGCCGCGTGTCCTTCCGGTCCGGGGAGACCACCTTCCGCAAGCTGCCGATCATGTCGATCACGAGACCGCCTTTCCGAAAACCTTCGAGCGCCTTGCGCCTGCCATCTACGGTGTTCCCCTTCGACGTAGGGTTGGACCTTCGACCGAGAAGAGGGGGCGGTGCGGTGAAGCGGTACGACCGGCTGAAGGAGATCCAGCGTCTCGATCCGGAAAGGGACTTCCTCCGGATCTACCGGATCACGGCAACCTGCGAGTTTCCCTGGGACATCACCCGCGCTCTCGAACTGGCCCTGTACCGAACCTATGCCGTCCCCAGCATCGGACGACTCCTCGCGCAGACAGCGGAACTGACGGACCGTTCGCAAAAACGCTACGACGACACCGCACTGCTCCTCGACGCGGTCGTGGAGCACGGCTTCGACAGCGACCAGGGACGCGCGGCCATCCGCCGGATCAATCGGATGCACCGCAGTTACGACATCAGCGACGACGACATGCGCTATGTGCTGTGCACCTTCGTCGTCACTCCGAAGAGATGGCTCGACGACTACGGATGGCGTCGGCTGTCCGACCATGAACTGCGGGCGTGCGCCGCCTACTACCGCACCCTGGGCGCTCATATGGGCATCAAGGATCTGCCTCGGACATACGAGGACTTCGAGTGCGCCCTCGATTCCTACGAGGCCGAGCACTTCGGCTGGGACGAAGGCGGACGCCGTGTCTCCGACGCCACGCTGGACCTGATGAGCTCCTGGTATCCGCGCCCCCTGGCCTCCGTCGCGCGGAAGGCGGCCCTCGCACTTCTCGACGACTCGCTGCTGCGGGCATTCCGCTACGAACGTCCGAGCTCCGCGGCACGGGGTCTCACCCGCGGCGCCCTGCGACTGAGAGCACGAGCCGTGCGACTGCTGCCGCCGCGTGCAACCCCGCACTTCGCCCGGCAGAACCCGGAGATCAAGGGCTATCCCGGCGGCTACGAGATCTCCGGGCTCGGTACGTTCCCCGCCCCGGGCATCCGAGGCTGTCCGGTCGCGCACGAGCGCGGCCCCGCCGGCGCGGCAGAGTAAGGGCTGTCCCGTGATCCGCGGTGGATCAGCGCGCGGCGTCGGATGCGGTGCATCGCAAGGCGGAGGGGCGTCCGCATACTGGATGCATGTGGACGTTCCGACAACGCGGCGAGGTGCCGTGGCTGTCGTCGCGTGCCCGCCGGGGATCACGGGACAGCCCTTAGGCGTAGGAGAATCGAACCCGCAGGTCAGCGCGTCCGGACGGCCAGGGCGAGGAAGCGATCGTCCTCATCGGTGTACGTGTCGAGCCGCCAGCCCGAACGTGCCAGCAATGGGCGGAGGTTGCGCTCGGCGCGCAGGTCGTCATCGGTGACCGGACGGCCGTGGCGCGCTGCCAGTGCGGCTCGCCCGATGGGGTGGAAGAGAGCCAGCTGCCCGCCCGGCCGAACCACCCGAGCCAATTCCGCCAGGTCCGGTCCCGGATGCGACAGATGGGAGACGAGCCCGGCAGCGAACACCGCGTCGAGCGACCGCGACCGCAGGGGCAACCGGGCGACATCGGCGAGGATCAGTGCCCCGCTCCGGTCGCGTCCGGCCCGTATCGCCGAGTCCAGCATCGCTGCGGTGAGGTCCATGCCCAGCACCGTGCCCTGCGCTCCCACGGCGGCGCGCAGGGCGGGCAGCGCCCTCCCCGTGCCGCAGCCGGCGTCGAGCACGGTGTCACCCACCCCCAGTCCGAGGGCGTCCACCCCGGCGGCGTAGGCAGGCCCGTCGTCGGGGAACCGGGTGTCCCAGTCCGCCGCGCGAGCCGTGAAGAAGTTCTGGACGCGTGTGTGCTCATCGGCCATACGGACATGATCGCGCAGTTGCCGTCGGGGTTGAACGGGCCGTGACATCGGGCAGTGACCGTCGGCCGGCTCGAAGGGCTCCGTGACGACCCGTCGACTGTGGGCCGACCCGAGCGGCGCGGAGGCCGAGTGCGAGCAGTACACCGCGGCGCGATGCAGTGCGGTGACCACGAGGGCACGTACGCGGAACACGCAGGCCCTCCCCCTGCCCCGCCGACGGGGACAGGGGGAGAGGCCGGTGTTCATTGCCCGTGCAGGTCCATGAGGTCAGACATTGACCCCGTAGTCGGACGCGATGCCGGCCAGCCCCGAGGCGTACCCCTGGCCGACCGCGCGGAACTTCCATTCCGCGCCATGCCGGTACAGCTCGCCGAAGACCATGGCGGTCTCGGTCGAGGCGTCCTCGCTGAGGTCGTAACGCGCCAGTTCGACGCCGTTCGCCCGGTTGACCACGCGGATGAACGCGTTGCGGACCTGGCCGAAGCTCTGCCCGCGGCTCTGTGCGTCGTGAATGGAGACCGGGAAGACGATCTTCGCGACGTTCGCCGGGACAGCCGCGAGATCCACGTTGATGGACTCGTCGTCGCCCTCGCCCTCACCGGTCAGATTGTCCCCGGTGTGTTGCACCGAACCGTCCGGGCTCGTCAGGTTGTTGTAGAAGACGAAGTGCAGGTCGGAGAGCACCTTGCCGGTGTCCGAGCACAGCAGAGCACTCGCATCCAGGTCGTGATCCGCGCCCGTCGTCGTCCTCACGTCCCAGCCCAGGCCGACCGTCACTGCGGTCAGGCCGGGCGCCTCCTTCGACAAGGAGACGTTGCCGCCCTTGGCCAGGCTCACACCCATGAACTTCCTCCATTGATCCAGTGGTCCAGAGCTTCAGTGCTGTGATGATCGGCGCTTCTTCGGCCGTCACCCGGGTCAACGACGGTGCCGCGCTCCCGGTTCCCTTGATTGCGCAATTCCTGAAGTGAAGGCGGCGAGGGTCGCCGTACGTCGGCGAGCCGGTGTCTCAAGCGCGGGGCTCGGCTCCGGGGCCGCTGTCGGTCTCCTTCATGGCCTTCGCCTCACTCTTCAGGATCCGCATGGACTTGCCCAGGGCGCGGGCCGTGTCCGGCAGCTTCTTCGAGCCGAACAGCACGATCACCACAATCGCCACGATCAGCAGGTGCCAGGGTTCGAGACCGTTGCGCAACATCTACGTCCCGCCCTTCCTTTCGGTGTTTTGACCGCTGTTCTCGCTCGGCGTCGGCGGACGGTGCCTCAGGCTGGCCGTGGGCAGGTCCGGTGATCCAGTCGAGCAGCGATACTTGTCACATTGCGCAACTGTACAACCATGGGGTGGGCGGAGCGCGCTCTCCCCCATGGAAGCCGGATGGACGGGGTGGCCGATGACGGGGGATCGCTCGGTGGGAGCCGGCAGGGGAAGGGGCAGCCGCCTGCGGCGCACGGCCGTGTCGGGGCTGTCGTTGTTCGTGCTGGTCGTCGCGGGCATCGGGTGGGGCTGTCTGCAGGTGAATGGCAGCATCGGCACCTTCAGCGCGGACGGAATCTCCGGCGACCGGCCTCCGGACGCGTCGAAGGGGCAGAACGTCCTGGTCATCGGGTCGGACTCGCGCGCGGGCGAGAACGGCGGGCTGGGCGGCGGCACGGGTGCGGTGGGACGATCCGACACCGCATTCCTGCTTCATGTGTACGGTGACCACAGGCACGCCGTCGCCGTGTCCATCCCGCGTGATTCCCTGGTCGACATCCCGGCCTGCAAACTGCCGGGGGGCGAGTGGACCGCGCCGCAGCACGCGGCGATGTTCAACGGCGCGTTCTCGGTCGGGGAGACGGCCGAGGGAAACCCGGCCTGTACCCAGAACACCGTCGAACATCTCACCGATCTGCGCGTCGACCACACCGTCGTCGTCGATTTCGCCGGATTCTCCGCACTGACCTCGGCCGTCGGGGGCGTACCCGTGTGCCTTCCCCACGACATCTACCAGCGCGACCTCAGCCCGGAGCGGCCCACACGAGGCGCCCGGATCTTCGCGAAGGGACAGCAGACCGTCTCCGGGCAGCGGGCACTCGACTACGTCCGGCTCCGGCACGGCATCGGTGACGGCTCGGACATGGGGCGGATCAAGCGCCAGCAGGCCTTCGTGGCCTCCCTCATCAAGAAGGTCAAGTCCCAGGGGCTGAACCCCGGCACGCTGCTGCCGCTCGCCGACGCGGCCACCAGAGCGATGACCGTCGACCCCGGGCTCGGGTCGGCCGACCGGCTTCTGTCGTTCGCCATGTCAATGAAGAACATCGACCTGCACAACACCAAGTTCGTCACCGTCCCCTGGCGCTACGAGGGTGCACGCATCGCGATCGTCGAACCGGATGCCGACGCGCTGTGGGCAGCGCTGAAGGCCGACCGCACGGTCGACGGCCAGGACGTCGGCGGCAAGAGACCGGCCCGAGGAGACGGGGCGGAGGACCGCCCGGCATCCCCCAGGGCCGCCGCTCCGGTCTCCGGCACGGGCATCGCCGTCGCCGTCCACAACGGCACCAGGGTCGCAGGACTCGCGGCCCGAGCCGCAGAGCAGTTGCGCTCCCGAGGCTTCACGGTCACCACCACGGCCACGGCGAGCAACCAGGACCACGTCTCGACCGTCATCCAATTCGGACCGGGCCTGCGGGACGCGGCGGAGACCACCGCGCGGTTCTTCCCCGGCGCGCGGACGACGGCGTCCACAACCGCCGGAATCCGGGTGGTCCTCGGCAGTTCCCTCGTCCGGAATCCAGTGGTCGGCCCCGGGACGCCGACCGCCTCCGCAGTGCCGTCCGCCGTCTCCGGCGGGGTCAGGTCGGCCGACGACGACCCCTGCGCGGACCTCTCCTACGGCTGACCGCCGCCCGGGAGCGGGACCACGGTGCTCAGCGCGGTGCTCGTCCCGTCCGAAGCTGCAACGCCGGGTGCCGGGGAGCCGTGAAGCCGTACGACTCGTACAGCGCGGCACCGTCCCCCGTGGCGTTCAGATCGACGACCGTGGCCCGGGTCTCCTCACGGAACCAGGTGAGCAGGGCTTCGAGGCAGACACGGGCATGCCCGCGTCGGCGCCGACGCGGGTCGGTGCTGACATTGGACACATGCCCGCGCAGCCCGCTCGGATTGGCTGGGCTGGGGGCATGCGCATCGCACGCCCCGACCGCGCTGGAGACGGTGCCGAGCTCGGGGTCGTCGACGAGGAACGCCGCGAACATGTCAGGGCGGCGCATCTGCTCGGTGAACCACCGCGCGGAGGCCGCCCGCCATGGGGCGTCGGCACCCCCGGTCTCGATCCCCATGTCGGTCAGCATCAACCCCCGCAGCCGCACCAGCGCGGGCACATCGTCGATCGTGGCGCGGCGAGCATGCACCAGCTGCCCGCCACCGGCGCCTGGACGGGTGCCGGGCCCGGAGTGGTCGATGCCTGGCGAGGTCATGAGTATCTCCACTTCCGTTCGTAGCGGGCGCGGGCCGCCCACAATCCGTATGCGTACAGAGCCAGGACCGTTGCCAGCAACAGGTAATAGAGCGGTGGCAGCGCACTCATGCCCAGGAGCGGCCCGATCGGGGTGAGCGGCAGCACCAGGCCGACCACGGCAAGCCCGCACACGGCGGCCCGGAGCGGCCTCCCACTGCGCCCCTCGGCGGAGCGGCGGCCCGTACGGAGCAGCAGCATCACCAGGGCCTGGGTGAGCAGGTTCTCGGTGAACCACCCCGAGTGGAAGGCCTCCTGCCCGCCCGCCGTCGCCGAACCGTGCAAGGCGTAGGCCAGCACGGCGAATGTCGCCAGGTCGGCAGTGGCGTTCAGCAGACCGAACCCGGTGATGAAACGGAGGAAGTCGCGCGGCCGCAGCACCGTCGGCCGCCGCAGCACCGCGGGTGCCGGCCGGTCGAACGCGAACGCGAGCTGCGCCACGTCGAAGCACAGATTCTGCACCAGGACCTGCGCGGGAAGCATCGGCAGGAACGGCAGCATCAGCCCCGCGGCGAGCATCGCGATGACATTGCCGAGGTTCGACGAGAGCGTGATGCGCAGGTACGTGGAGATGTTGCCGCTGCAGTGCCGACCCGCCGTGATCGCGTGATCGATGGCCGCCAGATCCTTCTCGGCGAGCACCACATCGGCGGTCTCCCGTGCCACGTCGACCGCGTTGCGCGGGCAGATGCCGACATCGGCCGCGTGCATCGCGGGCAGATCGTTGACGCCGTCGCCGAGAAAACCGGTGGTGTGCCCGGAGGCACGCAGCGCAAAGACGATCCGGGCCTTGTGCTCCGGCGTGCAGCGGGCGAAGACCGTGGCCCGGTCGGCGGCATCCGCCAGCTCCTCGTCCGACAGCGCGTCGATCCGAGCCGCGGAGACGACTTCGCCCGGATCGAGGCCCAGGTCCCGGCAGGCGCGGGCGA
This sequence comes from Streptomyces sp. NPDC093149, assembly GCF_044754145.1. NCBI lineage: Bacteria > Bacillati > Actinomycetota > Actinomycetes > Kitasatosporales > Streptomycetaceae > Streptomyces > Streptomyces sp. NPDC093149. The sequence continues at coordinate 122,735 of NZ_JBIVON010000013.1, read as the reverse complement.
CCGTCCCGGGATCGTCGCCGGTGAGGACCTTCACACAGACGCCCCGGTGTTCCAGCACGCCCAGGGCCTCCGCGGCGCTCGGCGTGAGCGCGTCCCGCAGTGCGACGAAGCCGAGAAAGGTCAGCCCCCGCTCGTCGGCCGCCGTGTACGCGCCGAGCCGGGCGGGCCGCTCGGTCCGGGCCACCGCGAGCAGCCGCAGGCCGTTCGCGGACTCACGGGCGGCCAGGGCCCTCAGCCGGTCCCGTTCGTCGTCGTCCAGGGAACAGCGGTCGAGCACCGCCTCCACCGCCCCCTTCGTGACGAGGGTGTGGACACCGAGCTTCCCAGGACTTCGTACGACGGCGGTGCCCAGCCGCCGCACCGGATCGAACGGCAGCGCGGCCACACCGTCGTACGCGGACAGTGCCTCCTCCTGCTCCTCGGCCGCGTCCAGCACCGCCTCGTCGAGTGCGTCGGCTGCGGGCAGATCAGCGAGCTGCAGCGTCCACAGCGCATTGACCGCGGCCCAGTGCAGTACCTCTGGATCGGACCGGTCCGCTCCGTTCAGCGACCGTTCGACGACGGGCCGGTCCTGGGTGAGCGTTCCGGTCTTGTCCAGGCACAGCACATCGATCGCGCCGAGATCATGCAGGGCCGGCAGCCGTTTGACGATCACCCCGTGATTGCGGGCGAGCAGCGAAGCGCCCCGGGCCAGCGCCGTCGTCACGATCACCGGCAGCATCTCCGGAGTCAGACCCACCGCCACCGCGACGGCGAACGGCAACGTCTCCAGACCGCGGCCGCGCAGGGCCGCGTTGGCCATCAGCACCAGGGGCGGGGTGAGCAGCATGAACCGGATCAGCGTCCAGGAGATCCCCTGGACCGAACGGTCGAACGCACTCGTGCCGCGGTGGCGCGCCGAACGGTCGTACGCGGCGGCGAACCGGGTGTCCGCGCCCGTGGCCGTCACCACCGCCGTACCGCTGCCGGACGCCACGCTGCTGCCCTGGAAACACAGCTCCGGCCGCGCGAACAGTCCGGCCTCGCCACCGGGCCCGGCGCCGGGCGACCGGTCCCGGTCCGGAGCGTCGACGGGCTCTTTGGCGACCGGTGCCGACTCGCCGGTGAGGACCGACTGATGCACGGTCAGGCCGCTCGCGCGCAGCAGCCGTACGTCGGCCGGCACGAGATCTCCGGGACCGAGGCGGATCACGTCGCCCGGCACCAGCTCCCCGACCGGCAGCTCACGCGCCTGCGGCAGGGCATCCGGTCCGGTGCGGCGCAGCACGGTAGCGGTGGTCGCCACCAGTTCCCGCAGCGCGGCCGTGGAGCGGTCGGCCCTATGCTCCTCCGCGGAGCGCAACACACAGCTGACGACCACGAGCACCAGCGTCACCGAGGCCGTGCCCCACGAGGCCACCGCGGCGGAGACCAGGCCCAGGCACAGGAGAACCGAGGTGAACGGATCCCGCAGGCTGCGAATGAAACGGCGGGGCCAGGAGACCGGACGCCAGGCCGGCAAGGTGTTCTCGCCGAACCGGGCCAGCCGTTCCTCCGCCTGCGCCTCCTGCAGCCCCCGAGGGCCGCTGTCCAGTGAACGGAGAACCTGCAGGGAGGTCGGCCCGGCTACGGACGGCGTGGGCGGCGCCACATCGGCGGCGGCGCTCCGGCCGGCCGCCGCGCTCGCTATCGGCACGACGACGGCGGACGGGTCATCGGGGTCGGTGCTGCCGGGACCTGCGGCGGCACTGCTCTCAGGCACCGAGCTCACGGAGGCGTACGGGCTGCTCGGGCGTGTGTCCCGCGCGTGCGGCGAGCTGGCCGACCATCAACCGGACGACGGTCACCACATCGGGGTCGTCGACCAGATAGACCTGTCGGCGTCCTTCGCGCCGTGACCGTACGAGACCGGCCAGTTTCAGCTTCGTCAGATGCTGGCTCACCGACGGCAGAGTGCCGCCCACCCGGTCAGCGAGGCCGGTCACATCACTCTCGCCCTGGGAGAGGGCCCACACGATGTGCAACCGCGCAGGTGTCGCCAGCAGGCCGAAGGCGGCGGCCGCCTCCACCAGTACCTCCGCGGGCGGATCCGTGAAACCGCCGTCGGCAGCTGTCGACACTCTTGCTCTCCCTGTCAGCGTGGGCCGACTGCTCGCGCCCGAAGTCTCCAGTGTAGGCGCCGGACGTCTGCCGTCCGCGGGCCGTTCGCCGGAGAGGGAACAGGAGCGGACGGAAACCGACGGAGCGCGGGTGGGAGCAGGAGTACCGGAACGGCCGCGTCCGGCCACGACAGGGAACGAGAGACGTGTCCAGGAACGTGGGTCGGATGGGGGACCGGTCCGGTCAACGAGCGAGCGGAAGCGGCCGCACTGCTGCGCGGGCGCTCGTGTTCCGCGGGACGGCTTCCCCTTCGCCACTTCGCCACACTGACGCGGCATGCGTGCCGTCGGATGCGGGGGACCCGGAGGGTAGGCCGAGTACGTGCGTCGGATGCCGTCGGCCGGCCCCGGCTCCTCGACGGGGTGGACCGAGCGTTCCGTCCCCGGCCGGCCAGCCGACAGGCGCCCGGACCCGGCCACATGACGAAGGAGTGCTTGCCCGTACGTGACCAGTGCGCAAGGCTTACGTGAAACGTGGGGCACGGGGAACGCATGAGCGGGGAGGAGCGGGGAAATGGCGCTGGACAGGGGACTTGACTGGCTTCTTGACGATCTTACGAGCAGGGTCGAGCACATACGGCACGCGCTGGTGCTGTCGAACGACGGACTGGTGACCGGCGCGAGCACGGGCCTGGCACGTGAGGACGCCGAGCATCTCGCCGCGGTGTCGTCCGGCCTGCACAGCCTCGCGCGCGGTTCGGGGCGCCACTTCCGGGCCGGGAAGGCCCGGCAGACCATGGTGGAATTCGATGAGGCGCTGCTGTTCGTGACAGCCGCGGGCGAGGGCAGCTGCCTGTGTGTGCTGAGCGCGGCCGAGGCCGATGTGGGTCAGGTCGCGTACGAGATGACGCTGCTCGTCAACCGGGTCGGCGAACATCTGGGTGTCGCCGCGAGGCAGGCGGGAAGCGCAGGAAACAACCCTGCCTGACCTGCGGACGGGAGTTGTCCACAGGTCGTGCGGGCGGTGTCTCCCCCGAGTTACGGTACTCACAGAGAGTAACCAAATCTCACGGGGGAGTGCACCATGAGCGTTACCGAAACGGTGTGTCGGGAGACCGCGCGCACGATGGCTGTGGGCACGGCGGCTCAGGAGCTTCAGCTGAAGCGCGGCGAGTTCGCCGTCGCGGTCCACATGGGTCTGGTCCGTGTGCTGGTTCAGCAGGGCGGCGGAAGGCCCAGGGTCCGTCGGGAGGAGGTCGACCGGCTTCGGTCGCAGGACGGGTTCCCGGAGGTCCTGCGGGAGCGGGTGCGTACCGTCGGGACGGCGGAGGGGGCTCAGCTGCTGGGGATCAGTCCGGGCCGCTTCACCAGACTGGCCCGCGCGGGATGCTTCACGCCGATCACCTTCTATCTCAACCGGTACCGGACGGTGGTCTGGCTCTATCTCGCCCAGGAGCTCGCGGAGTTCGCCGTCCGCGAACCCCGGCTTCTGATGGGGAAGAGCCCGGACTGGGTGCGTGGTCGGCTGGAGGGAGGTGCCGACTTTCGTGCGCGCGACTGGCGCTCGCGCAGGGTCGAACGGCTGCTGAGTTCCCTGGAAGATCCCTGGGCCCGTGCCGCGGTGCTCGCCGGCACCCTGGATCCGGTGCAGCTGGCGGAGGTCGTCGATGATCCGTACGAGCGCGCCTACCTCGCGAGGATCCGGCCCGAACCGGCCTTCGGGCCAACGGGATCGCCCATGGCGCGGGAGACCCAGGCACGCCTGATGCAGGCGGACGAACCGGACGAGATGCTGTGGCGGCGGGTCGGTCTGATCATGGAGCTGGACCACGCCCGGGAAGCTCGACAGGCACCGCGGCCGGGTGCCGAACGGCGCCCCCGCTTCGACCGTGTGCATGGGCGAGGGCATGATGGCGTGCACGGGTTCGAGAGCGAGTACGGACCTGAACCGGGAGTCGGCGCCGGCGCCGACTCCTCTTCCGTGGCAGGCTGCGACGTCGAACCTGCCTCGGGGCGTGACCACGCCCCCACGTGTGACCCCACCCCGGTCACCGAGCCCGCCTCGGCGTTCGACACCGCACGGGTGACCGAGCGCGCATCCGTTCTTGACCCCGTGCGCGATTCCGATCCTGTGAATGAGCCCGATTCCGGGCCCGTTCCGGTGCCTGCGGCATTGCCGGAACACGCACTTGGGCTGCTCGCCCGGCTGGGGCTGCGCAGGCGCACGCCGCGACGGCCTCGCCGGTAAACGACTCGCGCCAGGAGTCCGGCGCCGACATCCTGGTCCCTATGCTGATCAGGGAAGCCACCAACGAGGACTGGCCTGCAATCTGGCCGTTCTTCCACGAAATCGTGGCCGCGGGCGAGACGTTCACCTATCCGCTCGATCTCGGTGAGGACGAGGCCCGCTCCTGGTGGCTCCTCAGGTCACCGAACCGAGCGGTGGTCGCGGTCGACGACGCCGGGACGGTCCTCGGCACCGCAAAGATGAACAACAACCACATGGGCAATGGTGCGCACATCGCCAGCGCGAGCTACATGGTCGATCCCCGGCATTCCGGGCAGGGTGTGGGCCGGGCCCTGTGCGTGTACACGCTCGACTGGGCCCGCTCGTCAGGATTTCGAGCCATGCAGTTCAACGCCGTGGTCGAGACGAACACCCACGCCGTAGGGCTCTACCGGTCGCTCGGCTTCGACATCCTGGGAACCCTGCCCGAGGGGTTCAACCATCCGACACGGGGATTCGTCGGACTGCACATCATGCACCGCACTCTGTGACACCGTACGGCGGTCCGCTCGGCAACCCTTGTGACCACCGACCGGCCAACGACGGAACCCTCCTGTCCACCCCTCAGACCACTCCGCGCAGGAGGCTGCTACTCGTCTCGCACCGCAACTCGCCTGCCCCCGTTCGCACGCCGTGTCCGCCATATCCCAACCCGTTGTGATGTGAGCCCGGTTGTGACCTCGGACGCCCCATGGGGCGGGTACGCGCACCGTCGGCAGGGGCAGTACTGTGCGCCCCACCGCCATTCGGGCGATGAAACATATGCGGAGGAAGAATTTCATGACCATACCCAGGAGATCGTTGCGTGCTGCGGGGACACTCGCGGCCGCTGCGGTGGTCGGCTTGACCGGCGCGGTCCTCTCCGCCGGTCCGGCCGCAGCTCACACACCCACCTGGGCCGTGACCTGTTCCGAGGTGAGCCTCGACCTGACCGCCTACAACAGCAACGTCGCCAACCAGGTGACCGTCACTGTCGACGGCAAGGACCTCCTGCCCACCGAGACCTTCGGCAGGGAGTTCCACAAGCAGCTCGAGCTGCCCGAGCACGACAAGGAACTGACGGTTCACCTCGTCGTCAAGGCGGGCGACGGCGAGAAATTCTCGCGCGACGAGACCAAGCAGGCACCGGTGTGCGAGGGCACGACCCCATCGCCCGCGCCCTCCGAGGACACCCCGTCGCCCGCACCGTCCGAGGGGACCCCGTCGCAGGCGCCCTCCTCGGAGGCACCCGTCGGCAGCGCCGCGCCCAGCGAGGCGGCTTCGGAGTCCGCCCCCGCGGCGGCCTCTTCGAGCCCCGGCTCGTCGGACCTGGCCGAGACGGGTTCCTCGTCCGCCACCCCGATCATCGCCGGAGCGGCTGTGGCCGTCCTGCTGGCCGGTGGCGGCATCATGTGGTCCGTGCGCAAGCGTCGCACCGCACAGCACTGACATAGGCCGACGGTCCTGCCGCGAGACCGTATCGGGACCGTCGGCCGGGGGTGGGGGGGCCCCGGGGGGGGGGGGGCCCCCCCCCCCCCGGGGGGGGGCCCCCCCGGGCGGGGGGGGGGGCCGGGGGGGGCGGGCGGGGGGGGGGGGGGTGGGGGAGGGGGC